>NZ_CP009961.1:0-600000 GCF_000993805.1 Thermofilum uzonense | reverse complement strand
AAGGGCTTCAACGTAACTCTTCACATTTTGGAGGAATTTCTCGTTGAAGGGTATGGCGACGTGCAGGTAGTCAAGATTCTCGGGGACCTCCTCGAGCTTATTCACGGTCAGAGAGGGGTTTATGTCGTACCCGTAAACCTCGAAAGCACCCGAGTCGCGCGCTACGCTATACACGGCTCCCCCCACCTCGCCCAAGCCCACAACTAGTATCTTCTGCTTAGTCATCAGCTATCCGAGTACCCGCAGAGATATAAGTCTATGCCGTTCTGTCTAGCCTAGCCCCCACCTGAAAGTCCTAAGCAGGAGCACGATAGATGCAGTCAGCCAGGCGGCGATCATGAGAATCAACACCCAAGCATCAACCACTGGTGTACCCATTCCTGCAATAAGCCTCGCAGCCTCCGCCAAGGGCGTAGTTGGAACTATAAGCATGAAATACCTGTAAGGCTCAGGTAGAGCTTTAGCCGGGTAGTAAACGGGTGGAAGCATAACAGTCAGGGTAACTATTGGGTTCGTGATAGCTGAGATGTTGGCAGGGTTCTTAATTCTGAGCACTACTGATAGTACGAGGAAGCTCCCTAGAAGGAGGGCAATTATAGAAAGCACAAACAGGAGTAGTAGGGATACAGGGTCGAGCCTCATAAGGCTAGCCACGATAAGGGGCATCGAGAGTTCTATAACGAGAATAGGCAGCTGTGCGAGCACCATCCCTGCGTAGTACTCTGCAAGGGTGAGTGGTGAGGCAACGTATACGTTAATCCTCTTCGACATCTTATGCCAGCCGACAACCTGTGCAACCGCATTGGCGCCTATACTCCAGCCTCCAACTATTATGGACGCCACCATGACACCCTTTAATGCTTCCAGGCCACCCCAGATGTAGAAGAGCAGGAAGAAACCTGCAATATAGGATATGGATTGTGCAATCCATGTCCACTCTCTTATCCAGAAAAGTGCCTCACTATAGCTAACGCCTAGTATCCTCCAGACACTCCTCACCTAAGCTCACCTCTCACGAGTAGCAGGTAGGCGTCTTCTAGATCGACGGTTCCCACTGAGATGAGATGCCTAGGATCGTCAAGCAAGGAGACTAGCCCTTCAAATTCTCCCTTCCCGCTGAAATATGCAAGAACCCTGTCGCCCAGATCAACATACCTTTTCAATTCGACCCTGGCCTCCTTGCTCAGCACAGCCTTATGTGAGAAGCCAACCTTCTCGACAAGGGCCTTAGGAGGGCCCTCGTATAGCATGCGTCCTTCATTTAGGATTACAACCTTATCGGCAATAGTCTCAGCTTCAGACATGTCGTGTGTGGTCATGAGGATGCAAGTACCGCTCCTCACCTTCTCCCTGAGAAGCCTCCAAATGTCTCGTCTGGCCTCGACGTCAATCCCTGCTGTCGGCTCATCTAGGAAAAGCACCTCGGCGTCGGTTGCAAGCATCGCGGCAAGGTATGTCCTGCGCATCTGGCCACCGCTAAGCTGTCGCATAGGCCTATTAACCCCTGAAAGGCCCACGGCTTCTAGCCACTCCCCAGCAAGCCTCCAAGCCTCCCAGAACGAGGAGCCTCGGGCCATAAGGTATGAGGCAACATACTCCTTAGGCGTAAGGTCGCCAAAGACGAAATAGTCTTGGGGCAGATATGCAATAACCCTTCTCACGGCTTTATACTCGTTGACGACGTCATAGCCCATAACCTCTGCTCTCCCCGAATCTGGCCTGAGGTTAGTTGTGAGTATCTCGACGGTCGTGGTCTTCCCGGCCCCGTTCGGCCCAGCGAGAATCACAAGTTCAGTGTTACTTGTGAAGCTTAAGCCCTTCAGCGCCTCATATGTTCCATACTTCTTCACTAGCCCCTCCACTAAAACAACGTTACTAGCCATCCAATATGTAATCTTATTCTTATATATAATTTTTTCTTTATTTAAACTTACACTCAAATATCCGGCGTCAACACTTTACCATACGAGTCTCTCTGGATGCGCATAAACGTTAAACCTATCCTTTCTCACGAAACCCACTACCGTCAATCCCGCGTCCACAGCAGCTTTAATACCTTCAAGAGTAGGGGCAGCCCTTGAAGCCAATAAAGGCACACCCACGCGTACGGCCTTTTCGACAATGCTCTTCGTCAGCCTACACGTCACCGCGAGCCCTACACGGCGTAGATCCACTCCATTCCTGGCGAGCAAACCGAGACACTTGTCAACAGCACAATGCCTGCTAACGTCCTCCACATGTCCAAGGATCCTCCCCTCAGGGTCAAAACACAAGGCCCCGTGAAGAGCCCCAGTCTCCCTAAAACCCAGACCTAGGTCGCCTAGCGCCTGTACGGCCCGTAGAATGTCCTTTGCTCTGAAAGCTTGGCTACCGTTTCTACCAGCGTAATCAAGCTTCACTAATTCTCCATGTATCTCCACTCTCCCATCCGAAGCCCTGAATTCGTATCCATCCCTGACACGGTGACCAGTGGAGAGGAGGTGGCCGACAGCGAACTCTTCTAGAAGAGTAGGAGAGCATGAGAAAAAGCCTATACGTATGCCGTTTACTATCAGCTCGAACTCGTACTCAGTCGCCACCCTCTCCTTACACTTCTCTAGAACCCCGGCTCTAAAACAAAACGCCTCTATCTCCCCTAGAAAGGGCTTCACTCGAAGCACCACAATATATCCTATTATTATATTAAAAATGCTCTGATCAAAACAACCACAGGCCACGCCTCATCAGGACGCGGGAAGAGGTCAGAGCCCCACGAGAAACCTCGAATATAACTTCCACTATCCTGGAAAAGTGGTAACCCGTAAATTTAGATACGATATCCTAGAGAAGGGGGCGGATGAGGAGATAGACCTCGTGCAATCATCATACAGCGGTCTTTGAAAGCGGAGAGCCTTGCGGAGAAGATGCCTACGTTGACCCGTATAATTTACCTTTTATTTTCCGCGAGCAGATCGATAAGTTAGCTAGCTAGTTTCGGAGGCAGGCTAAAGTTTTAGATAATTTACACAAGGAAAAGCATAAGAAATATTAACCCCTCTGACGTCGCGACCCCGCTATGAAGAAACTAGGACTAGTAATCCTGGCTCTACTAGCCCTACAGTTACCCCTTCTCATAGAGGCCAACGCAGCAGCACAGTTCGAGACACTCATAATAACCATCGACAAGTCTTCATTCGACGCATCAGAGCTAGGAAAGCTGTGGGGACAAGTTGTCTACGTCGCCGACGCTTTCCCCGTAGCCGTGATAAGGGTGCCTCACGGCGCGGCAATGCATGTACATGGCCTTAAAGGCGTACAGCACGTAAGCGCCGACGGAGTATTCCATTCAGCGGGCAAGCCCGTATCACAGCCCCCACAGACGATCCCATGGGGCGTGCAGCGTATAGGCGCGCCTACAGCCTGGTCTACAACCATGGGCTGGGTCGACCTCAACGGTGACGGCAATTCCGAGATAGAGGTCGCGATCTTCGACACAGGAATAGATGTTGACCACCCCGATCTCGCCGCGAACATTAAGTGGGGTGTCTCCGTGTTAAACGGCAGGATATCCTCTAAATACAACGACCTGAACGGCCACGGAACCCACGTAGCCGGCACAATAGCAGCCCTCAACAACAACATCGGCGTCGTCGGCGTAGCACCCAAGGTCGAGATATACATGCTGCGAGTCCTCGGCGCCTCAGGCTCAGGCAGCTGGAGCGACCTGATCATCGCAATAGACTTAGCCATCAAGGGCCCAGACGGTATTATAGACAAGGACGGGGACGGAGTAATAGTCGGAGACCCCGACGACGATGCGCCTGAAGTCTTCTCGATGAGCCTTGGAGGATCAAGCGCTCCCGCCGAGCTCCACACAGCCATACAGGCCGCGTACAACTGGGGAATAGTCATCGTGGCAGCCGCTGGAAACGAAGGTGCTTCAAGCCCCTCCTACCCTGCAGCCTACCCGGAGGTCATAGCCGTGGGAGCAGTAGACTCTACCAACGCCGTGCCCAGCTGGAGCAACAGGAACCCAGAGGTAGCCGCTCCAGGCGTAGACATCCTCAGCACCTATCCCGACAACACCTACGCTACTCTGAGCGGAACCTCGATGGCCACTCCTCACGTTAGTGCAGCTGTAGCCCTTATCCAGGCCGCCAGGCTCGCCAAGGGACTCCCACCACTACCCCCAGGGACAGCAACCGATACCTCGACCAACACGGTAAGGGGACTCCTCCACGTAACGGCCGAGGATTTAGGAGAAGCCGGCTATGACAGTCTCTACGGCTGGGGAGTTATAAGGATAGACAAGGCACTGGAAAAGGTCTAAGATTGTAATAAGGAAGGTATTCTTTACCGGGGATCATAATTCATTAATCTTCATGGCATAATAAGTTTATAACTATATTCAACTTTTAACGCCTTAGCTTGTCTGCCGTCCCTCGGGTTCATCGCAAATGGGACCTCAGTGTCCAGAAGTGGCATCCAGCAGCCACCTCTCAGCCTTCTTTTCCTCCTTTTCCTCGCTGTAGGGCTCGCCTATCACAGCCTCTAGAACTCTGAAGGGATCAGCTACGCGCTCGAGTATAAGCTTTCCATTCTCTATACGGATTCTGAGCAGGTCCCCCTCCTTCAACCCCAACTTCTCCCTCAACCTCTTCGGCACCACCACCGTGTATCTTCTCCCTACCCGTACAACCTCTGCCCCTCTCATACCATCAGACAAATATTTCCACTCAGATATTTAAAATACGTCTGAAAACCGAGCGAATCGTTAAGGAAAACATTAATGCGTACCCTCGCTAATACGACAGAGTCAATTATCCTCTCGGGGTACACGAAATTATATCCTAAAAATTTAATAGGAAATCGCGCAGAGAGGCTTTCCCTTGCAAAGCCCTAAAACACTTTAATTACCTGTTGTTTTCTGTAGGGGCCATGACTAAACTTATAAGTGTGTATGTGTATTTATAAACATAAGAGTTGGTGGCATTTGGGATGGGCGTGAAAACAATCACTATATCGATTGATGCCTATGAAGCCCTGTTGAAGCTTAAGAGGCCTGGCGAGAGTTTCTCAGACGTGATTTTGAGGCTTGCGAAGAAGAGGAGTCTGCTGGAACTTGCTGGTGCGTGGAGAGATGTCGATGATGAAGAGTTGGGTAAGGTAGTGATGGAGATAAGAGAAGCCTGGTCAGAATGGAGCATCAAGACAGAATGATTGTTTTAGATACCGACCTTCTCATCGACTTCCTAAAAGGTAGAAGGGTAGCAGTGAATACAATAAGAGATTTAATAGAGTCTAAAGCCCGCTTGGCGACTACGGTTATAAACGTTTTCGAGCTGGCTTGGGGGGCCTATAGAGTTGGTAGACTGAGAGACGTTGAGGAGCTATCCGAGATCCTGGAGACACTTAACCTCACGTCAAAAGAAGCCTTAAAAGCCGGTGAGGAGGCCGCGTACCTATATTCAATAGGTCAGCCCCTAGATATTAGAGATTTATTGATCGGCATCATAGCACGCGAGAACGGATACTCGATCCTCACAGGCAATACAAGACATCTAAGCAAGATACGCGGATTAAGAGTGATACCATACCACGGGGATTCCAGTTTATAGCCTTTATGGAATAGCTGACCGGATCATCCCGAAGACAAAGACCGCTTCCCCAGGCTTTCCCAGGCTTCAGTAGAGAAGCACTCTTGCTTGCCACCCGGGGAAAAAAGAGACCTTGAAGAGCTGTCAAACAGTTAACCATTCAGCGGCTTGAGGGCAGAGATAAACAGCAACTTCAAGTGGATCAAAGTAATACCCATCCTCAGACCGGTTGGAGCCATAGAGACCGAGGATTCTAAGAGCTTGACGTCTAAAGCCCAGCGAAAACCCTACACGGGGTTCTATCGCAAAGCCCTTTTAAACCTGCTTAGACAGGTCCCCTGTATAACCCGTTAAAACCGCGTACAGCGTGAGCATGGCGTGGTGCAGCGTAGCCGTGTCAGGCCTAGAGTAACTGTTCTCATCGATGAGCATCGCCTTCACCTTGAGGTTCCTGTACATGTTGTTCCAGAGCTCGTAGGATGCCTTATCAGCGGTCACAAGGGTGGCCTTCTCGAGCGTCAACGGGTCAAGCCTGGGCAGCACGGCGTCGCAAAACCAGGTGTCCGAGGGTATAAGGTATGCACTCCTCAACAGCGCCTCGAACGCGAGGAAGACCGTGTGCTCGCATAGCTTCGACAGGGGCGTCTTAGCCTGAGACCTCTTATTGAGGAGCTCCACCATAACACAGTACGGGATCATTATTCTCCCCTTATACCCCTGAGCCGTGAGATGTATACCGTTATACACGAGGTTCGTGTCTATTATGACGTCCTCCATCCCCTCGAGCTTCAAAACCCTAAACCCTAGCAGCCTCCAGAAACAGTCCTCTACGCGAGATATGTCCTTCTTAAATTTCTGGGCCCTTGCAAGATGAGACAATGCTATCTCAAGAAACTTTTCCAGCGACTCGTGAGTCACTTGGGGGGTAGCTATCGAGCTGCTTTTCTCCTCATCAGGCTTTGGAGAATGTTGATCTGCATCCTTCCCCCAAAGCTCCGTCTTCATCAACTCCTTTACGCCGAGAATAAGGGAAAGCTGAGTCGAAGCCCTACCCCCGAAGACCCCGCTCCTAACCCTCAGTGTAAGCATGGGGTAATCCGGGAGGTCCGAGGACACGTAGAGCTCGGCATCCAGCTCGTTAAGCCCCAGCGCCAAGCCACCGAGAATCTCCCATAGCCTAGGCCACCCCAGCTCCCCCATCAAGGCCCTAGCCTTCTCCCAGTCAACCTTAACTCCTCCCAGACTCCCAGGAGGCTTAGACACCTGCACCGGCTGAATATACCTCGGGACAAACGGGTAGAACATCCCAGTCCACGGCCCAAACGGAAAATACACGTGAGCCACAAGCGCGCCCTTCTCAGCCGCAGCCATAGTCAACCCGATAATACTCGCCGCAGAGCCAGCAGTAGGAACAGCGATCGATGAGCCACTCAGCCCATCCCTGAAAAGCTGGTAAGCCTTACGGTAGTCCTGAGGCGCCTCAGAAACCCTCACCTCCACGCCCGTCAACCTAGCAACAACATCTCGAACCCTCTCAGCCTCCTTCACCGCGAAGCCACTCGCATACAGGTCGACACCCTCAACACTAAAACTCTCCAAAACCCTCAAGACAGACGAAACCCCAGCCTCGAACACGTACGCGGCAGAACCCAGTACAATCAAAGCCCGGTCATACACATCAAAACAACCACAACCCGGGATTTATCCATTCCCCCGAGAACGCACGCGAAACCATCAGCCAAGCGACACGGATAACAAAACACCAGCCACCTTGAACTCTACCCGCAGTCCAGACACGAGAGAATTTTTAGCCACGCCATGTAAGAGCCAGGCTCCTACACGTCACCAGGGAGCCCGAGTGTCCCCCGGGGGGTTAGTCGAGGGATCCATATCAATCATCTCTCCACTAGCGCCTACCCACAGCTGTGCATAGCCATTAACGATCACGCCCAGCCTCCCTAGCCTACCGTTAAAATGTTTATAACTTTGAACAACGAAGTTTTCAACGAGAGAGGTCTAGGTAAATGGGCAGGGTAGTAATCTTCCTAAGCGTCAAGGGCGGAGTAGGGAAGACCACTCTCGGCGTAAACACCGCCGACATGCTTGCGAGGAGGGTCAGCGGCTCCGACAAGGTCCTGCTGATCGACCTCGACGCCCAGGCAAGCGCCACCATATACGTGCTCGGCTACGACTCTCAGCGAAGGTACGAGAGCGAGGGACGCACAGTCCACAGCTTCCTGTTGAAGCTCTGGGAATCAGCTGAGAGCTTGGAGCCCGAACGGTATATCGTTAAAGCCTCCTCTACGAGCAGTGCGTGGAGCGATAGACTGTTCATAGTGCCGGGCGATTCGAGGATAATGGAGCTCGAGAGAAGGTTCGTGGCTGAAGGAGGAGCAAAGGGTGTAGCTTGGCTCAAGTTGCTGATGAAAGCCGTTGAGAAGTTCAGGGAAAAAGGGTTCGAGTACGTTTTCATAGACCCTCCCGCAACCCTGGGCGTGCTGTCCACGATGGCCCTGGCAGCCTGCGACTACTTCATTATACCCATCGTCCCAGACGACTTCGGCCGCGCATCCTTCAAGTTCTTCATGACAGACTACTTCAGTAAAGCATCCTATGACATTGTAAGCCAGGACCTGCGGCCGGAGCGCCCCCTTTGCGGCGGAGTCGTCTTTAACAAGCTTGTATCCCAGTCTTCAGCCGTGCACAGGCGGATCGCCGACGAGATAGAGAAAGAGGTCTTGTCCGTGAAGCTCTACGGGAAGTATCCCATCCCCGTCTACAAGACAAGGCTGAACGAGTACATAGCATACGCGAAGGCCGTAGACGAGCATAAGCCCATCATAGCCATGCCCGACAAGAAAGCCAGAGAGCAGTTTGAGCAGTTCTTCAACGAGTTCTACGACTACGTGATAAAGGGCAGAGCGGGACGCGAGAGTGCCTGACTTCAGCAGCGAGGAGGAGGTCTACACCTACCTAAAGTTCAAGCTGGCCGAGAAGGGCATCCGAGTCGCAGGGGTGAAAGTCGGGCTCGGGAGGCTCTCACCGGACATCGACCTACTACTCGAGACAGGCGATGAGAAAGTAGGCATCGAGGTCAAGTACCTCTCCAGCAAGCCCCTCCGCCCCTATGAAGGCATAGGCGAGGCACTAGCGCTGCTCCTCCAATCCCTCGACAAAGCCTACCTGCTCCACGTCTTCGACTCCTCCATCCGGGACGCCGAGAGAGTAGCCGAGACAGCCGCACGCCTAGTCAGACTCACACCACTCGGCTACATGGTAATGATGGGCCGCAGCGAGCCCACCATCCGGGTAGAAGCGAAGCCTAACCCCCTCAAAAAAGTAGACCCGTGAAAGCATAAGCCTATCTGTCTCAGACTAGCCCTCCTTTCCCAATCAAACAAAAATACATTTGAAAGCCCTCGACGAGGATTAGGGAGCACCTCCACACACCACGCCCCCCAGGCACGACTAGAGGGGCAAAGCACTAGGAAACGCTTTAAAGCACAGCAATTCCCAAACTCCCCACGCCCTGACTATTAATCCCAGGAAGGCTCTCCGCTCCCACCCGTTATAAATCCGAGACCCTCTCCAACAACGAATAATTCATATTCAAGCCATGCAGCAGTAAAACCGTAAGGCTAGGGCGGTACACGTGTGGGACGCGTACCCACCAGCCCTCCAAATACCCAGCATAGCCCTAGCCAGGCTCGTCTTAATGTTCATCCTGTTGATCGCGGGGATACAGGACTACAAGGCTAGGAAGATAAATGGGCTACCCGTAATAACAGGCCTCCTTCTCAACATACTATTCGCAATCCTCACCCTCACAGACCCCCGCTACACACCACTCATACCACTATACGCGCTCCAGCTAGCCGTCGCGGTTCCAGTGATACTCGTAGCCCGTATTACCATGGGGCCCGGCGACGTCCTAATTCTCCTCCTACTCTTCACTGGCTATTTCCCCATCTCCACCACACCCTGGCTATACATGGAGATATTAGCAGCCCTTACAATTCTCACATTTCACATCCTGGCCAGACTAATAGGAAACTATCCCATAATGTCAAAGCTATTCCCATACAGGACACCACTCTCCAAGGCAAACCTAGCCATATTCGCCGTCTATGTCACCGAAGAAGAGTTCCGCAAATTCTACAACCTCGGAGACCCAGCATACCGCATCGGCAAAGGAATTCTCACCTCATACCCGTACCCCTTCGTAACATACCTAGCCATAGCATGCATATTCATCTTCCCCATCATAGCCCCCTACTAAGCCCGGGGCTACAACTCGACCCGGTTAGGTTCATTTAAGCATGAGAAAAAGCACCTGTAAGCTATGCCTCACACACTAAACCGTAATGATCCATCCCGTCTCACCCACTCGACGTATTCTGACCCAGGCTCAAACATGCTGAAAACATGCATGTTGAGAGATTTGTGACTAATGCTACTCTGAAATGACTGCGAATTATAGGAAGATTAACTCTCTAGATATTTTAGAAAAATATTAAATAAACTGATTTTGAAAAATAAAAAAATGTATGGCAAAAGTTTCTTCCACTGATAAAGTTCATTTAGATATTGTAGGTCATAGGTGTGTTTTCGATAAGTTAAGTAATGATCATTTGGGCGGGGGCGCCAAGATGAATGACGAAAGTAGGATAGTCGGGGCTCCTAGAGTGAAAAGACCGCATCCTAGTAAAAGAATTAGAATTTCTTATAAAAAAAATTTGTATATGGTATCTGATCCTTGTTCTTCTAATTAATGTCACACTTACCTCTGCACAGTTTGAAAAGAGTCAAGGTGGTTCTTACGCATATGACTATGGGGATTGGATCTTAATAGGAAACAATTTTATCGAGATAAAATTTGATAAGAAAGATAAAGGAGGAATAGCTCAAATTAAAAATAAATTGAGTGACGTGTCGTTTCTTCCTGAATTTAAAAAAGGTCCTCATGTTCTTTTCTATATAAGTCCCAGCGGAACACACACATTCATGGCGATAGATTTCTCCTATAAAATCATGTCTACTCCGGGGGGTAAAATCCTAATAATGACATGGAATGGATTTCGAGGTGGCGACAATGTTCCAAAAGAGAGACTTCTCGATATACACGTGAAGGCCTCCATAACGATCCTAGATAATTCGCCATTGACTTACTGGAGAATCGAGGCCACAAGCAGTGAGTACGATATCGACATAAACTCCATCACCTTTCCTATAATTTCTGGACTAACATATATAGGAGATAACGGAGAAGATGATTTCCTGGTATATCCTTCACTAACCGGACTTCTCATGCGTAATCCATGGAAGAATTTGCCAGTTCAACCTGGGATACCCTGGCAATTATATCCTAGCGGTTGGGTCTCAATGCAATTCATGGCATTTTACAACATACACCTCGGAGGCCTGTACCTGGCTACAAATGACACAGAGGGCAATGTCAAGGGTTTCTCGGTGTATAGATTCAGCATGAATGACTGGAATATGGCTGTGACACACTACCAGCCTTACGGCGAAAAATCGCTTAACCTGACTTACAGCGTTATCGTCGGCGTATTTCTCGGGGACTGGCATGTCGCTGCCGAAATCTACAAGAGCTGGGCCGAGAATCAATGGTGGTGTGTCGAGGCCTTAAAACGCTCGACTCCTTCATGGTTCCTTGAGACATCGGCGATACATTCAACATCCTTATATACACCTGGTTCTGAAGGATGGGCTAGTCAAATTCCTTTCTATACAGTTCCTTTGTTAGCTGAAGACTCAATCAAAACTCTTGGAATGCCAGTAATAATGCAAGTGTGGGGTTGGGAAAAACATGGGACATTTACCCTAATACCCGACTACTTCCCACCAATTGAGGGCTGGGATGCATTCGATAGTATGATTTATGGTGTTCACAGAGCCGGAGGTAAAGTATCAGTGTTCATCTCTACAAACTACTTTTCACCCGAGCTGGAAGCCTATAAGGAAATGAGAAAGTACGCGATAAAGCTAAAGGATAGAACACTGGAGGGATTAATGTGTCCAGCTTCTACGGAATGGCGGAGCTACGTTAAGGAAATCGCTCTCACACTAGTCAGGCATGGAGTCGATCACGTGCATCTTGATGGAAGTCTTATAGACCCACCCTATCCTTGCGTCCACGAAAATCATGACCACCCTAAAGGCTACGGTAAGTGGTGGTTCGAAGCTTTTAAAGAACTCTTTAAAGAGATTCGAGAGGAAGCCAAAAAGATAAACCCTGAAGTTGTCTTCTCATCGGAGGAGATCTGTGAATTATACATACCATTCCTTGATAGGTTTTACTCCCGAGGCAACGTTGCTGAACTTTACGCAACACACTGGTTCTGGCAAATTACTGGTAGTGAAGCAATCCCACTTTTCCAATACGTCTATCATAAGTACATCTCTTCATGGGGACATTATGTCCACGGATGGAGCATGAGCTCAAGCGAGATATCATATTCTATCAAGGCACTCGCGACTTCCCTCGTGTGGGGAGAACCATTAGAAATAAGGCTACCGTCACTTAATGAGCGAATGTCAAAGTTAATAAAAATAAATCCGATCGTCCTTTTCTTTAAAAGGGCAACTACTTTTAGATATAAGATAGCAAAAGACTTCTTGGTTTATGGCGAGATGATAACCCCTCTTAATTTTACAACACCCGTTATCAGAATCAAGAACCCTTCATGGCATCTCTCCCCCACTGAGCTAAAGGAAACCGTAACACCAGCCATACTACATTCAGCGTGGAAGAATTCTATGGGTGAAATAGGCTTCGTCTTTGTGAACATCGGAGATGAAAGCGTGGAAATAAAGTTACGAATAGATCTATCCAAATACAATCTAACACAAGCATTTGTAATAGAAGAACGGCTAGGAGGTGCCAGATTCGTTGGAAAAGCGTCAAACGATTTTATGACAAATATTACTCTAAATCCTAACGATATCATATTGCTGCGTCTCACAGAGAAGAGAGTGCCCGTGTATTTATCAACCCAGCCCGGCGGGATGGTTTTAGTTGTAAATAAATCTTCTATAAGTCCTCTAAACCCAACCTTATTAATTCTAGAAAGGAATAAATTTTATGAATTCCAAGCCCAAATGATTCATAACGTTGATGAGAGCACACGGTATAAGTTTGAGAGATGGATAATAGAGGGTGAAAGGCACGGCTGGGAGCATATCGCGGCGAATCTAAGCTTAAAACTAGATTCACCCATAAATTTGACAGCGCTCTACTCAAAAGAATTCCACGTCAACGTATCGACGCCATATGGATCAATAAACGGAACAGGATGGTATAAAGCCGGTAGTCTTGCCTCCCTAACTATCCCCGTTCCTGAATTCCTTGTAGGGAATGGAACACGCGTTGTTTTCGAAGGATGGTACGAGGACGGTAATTTACTCTCGAATGAGACACGCCTCGAATTAAAGGTCGATAGTCCAAAGAACGTGGAAGCCCGTTGGAAAAAACAATACTACATTAGCGTGGAAACCAATATTGGACAAATATCGGGAGCAGGTTGGTATGACTATGGAAGCGTAGCTGCCATTAGATTAATTGCACCAAAAATACAGGGAGATCCCCTCGTACGATATGTAATTGATAGAGTAGAGGGAATTACCAAAGAAGATGAATTTCTCAATATGAGTCTAATCCTACTCAAAGTAGATAGACCTAGGAACCTGAGAGTATTCTGGAAAATCGACTATACAGGATTATTTTCACTTATATCCTTAATCACTTTAATTACGATCTTAATTACGATTGCTACTATCATAGCCTTCCGCTATTCCTCAAGAAAAAATTAACTCCAACCCTTTGATCCTTCCAAGCCTTCCCCCACATCTATCAAATTAATCTTAAACCCAAAAACTACTCATCACTCTAGACCTTCTAGCCAGAATGCTCGAAACAGGAAAAACTATTAAGCCCCAAATCCGCGCCCGTAAAAGCACGGAACATGCAAGTCTTACTCTATAATTTGCAGAGTAGCTGCAGCATCGAAAAAATTACAGGGCAAAGAGATTCCACACGTTATAACATGGACCTCTTTTCCCGTTCTCGGCGTTTTAAAGAAAAATTTTAACATAAAATATACATTATATTCCATTTCATTTCCCCAGCGACTCATCTCCAAGCCCCCTAACTCGATGACTGCCTGAGCCTCCTCTAGCCAGCAACATTACCAATATCCTGATGTCTCTATGCAAAGACTATTCCTCGCAGTGAATCAGGCTGGTAACATTTATGATTCGTAGACATTATATCGAACCTCGAGTATATCTGAGAGATTCGGGAAGACAAGCCACCTAGGCAGATTTATTCTCTTCTCTCGGCTTTAGGAGCCCATCCTCCTCTGCCAGTTTTCTAGCAACATAGCTAAAATGCCTTTTAGCACGCTCCGTAGCGATTCCCCTCAATTGTCTTATAATCGCGATATAATACTCCCTCTCTTCCCGATCCATCTCCTCCTTCCAACCGATATAAAAGGCCAGGAACTCCTTAAAACTCTTGTAAACACCTGTAAGCCTCTTAACCTCCTCAGGCTTAACCCACCGATCCACGTCGTTCCTGGCAGAGTCATAATCCGTATGCAAATGCCTATAGTGTGCTATGATGAGTTTTTCAAGAGCTTCCTCACGCGTCAATGAACCACTCCATGCATCCTCGAAGCTCCTCGAGCCCCTTGGAGGCCTTATCGACCTCTTACACCTAGGACAGTAAAACTCCAACTCATCCCTCAGCCTAGAACGCTCAGCATAAACCTTCCTCCTCTCAACCTCTCTCTCAGTATACTTAGGAAAAGCCCTTATCCTCTCCAGGTTCTCCTCTACATCCATAATAACGAGCCTCACCGCAGGCAGCCTCTTATAATGGGGATTCTTAACGACTTTGTACCTCACCAAACCAGCCTCTAAAGCCATATCGATTTGATTCCTGGTTAACCGGTACTTCCTCATAACCTCCGTCTTGTAAAACCATATCCTCCCCGGTAAACTCTTGAGGAAACCCAGATTCTTCTCAACATCCTCCCTGTTCAAAAGCTTCCCCATATTACCCATATTTCTAAATTCAATAAGCCCCAGAAAAATGCCGTACTCGATCTGGTCAAAAGTCAACCCATACTCCTTCGCGGCCATAGAACTAGGAAGCCAGTTCCTCCACCGCGAACTGGTCTGGCCCATCGCCAGCCAGCTCACCCTACTAAATTAATTATACCAACACGGAATAAATTTCAATTTTTCGAAACAATGACGAAGGCAAACCCCCATGCAAAATCAATAAGATTCCTTAAAATTTTTTTGAAAATTTCATCGCCTCACTTACAATATTAATAAATATTTCTCAAGACTAAGTCTCCATGTGATGGGGGCTGAAAATGACTTAGTCTAATCCTCAGCCTGACTCTAAGAAGAGTATTATTCAAGTCAGCGAGTACGCGAGCAGGGTCGCGACAGTCGTCTTGCAGACAGCACCGGGCCCCAACAGGACTGAGACCGTTTCCATCATAAAAATAAGTACCTTAAACACCGGCGCCTGGCCGGAGGCAGCTTCCTCGACTAGCCGAGGCAGGAGGCTCTTGCGGAGTGCCCCTGGCCCGCTACAGGTCGCGAAGCGGGATCCTCCTCAAGCCTGGCACTTTGTCGAACGCTGCGTCGTCGGAGATCACGACCCCGTCGTAAGCTAGAGCCGACGCCGCTATTAGGCTGTCGAAGTAGCTCAGGCCGTACGACCTCTCGATCTCTGCCTGCCTCACGAGCAACCCTAGGCCGAGGGTGCGCAGCTCCGGGACGCGGTGCGCCGCCAGGATGCTCCCGAGCGCTTCAAGCGCAGCGGCGACCTCCTCCGGCCTCCTGCCGCGGGCCCTCAGCACCACCTGGAACTCCAGGAGGGCGGTGTCAGGCACCCTGAGCCCCTTGACCCTGAGGGCTCTCAGCGCCTTAGCGTGCCTGTCGTCCCTCGGGTTCATCGCGAAGAGGACCTCAGTGTCGGCGATGGGCACTGAGCAGCCACCTCTCAGCCTCCCCCTCCTCCCTCTCCTCGCTGTACGGCTCGCCGATGACTCCCTCCAGAACCCTGAAGGGGTCGGCGACGCGCTCGAGTATAAGCTTTCCATTCTCTATACGGATTCTGAGCAGGTCCCCCTCCCTCAGCCCCAGCTTCTCCCTCAACCGCTTCGGCACCACCACCGTGTACCTCCTCCCCACCCTGACAACCTCCGCCTCGCCCATACTCTCAGACAAGCATTTCTATCAGAATATTTAAGTTTGTCGGATGAAGGGGGCCCTTCTGGCGAGCGTGCGACTCCGCGGGCTCCACCAAGCCCCCTCGAGAACCCCGTCAGCTAGCGCCACCCACGCTAGCTGGGGCTCCCGGCCGGAGCTGAGGCCACTTACGTAGTACTTGGTGCGCAGCTAAAGCGGCTTGCCGGCGCTCGGCCAGGCCGTGGCGCTGCGCGCGGGAGTGAGGAGAGCCCCAGGCCCTTCAGCTTGTCTGCCAGCCTGAGGCGCTTCGCGTCCTCGCTTATATCATAGACCACTACTACTCTCACCATGTCTCTACGAACCCCGTGAAGGATTTGGACTCCCCTCTGAGATAGCCTGCAAGCCTGAAAGCCCACCTCTTCATTGCCTGTTCAAGAGTGCAAGCCTCGCCCGTTGTCGGCCTCGCGTTCTTCCCCATCCACTCAGAAAAGCGTGCTATAAGGTCGGCTCTCGAGTCCCGAGAGATCAGCCCGTTTTCGATTCTAGGCCTCCAACCCTCCCTGAACATCGAGATAAGCAGCTTGTCGACAGCAAGTGGCTTGAACATCTCGCTAAAGTCATATACAAGGCTCTCCTTACCACTCCTGTCGGTGTGAAGAAAGCCGGCGTAGGGATCCAGGCCTGCCAACACGAGGACACGCCAACACCTCGAATATAGAAGCGCGTAGCTATAGTTCAAGGAGATGTTAAAGGGATCCAATGACTCATGGTCACGCCCGTCGAAAACGATTTCCCGTGGCAGGAGCTCTGCAACACCGCCCCAGTAGATCTGTGCCACCCTTGCCTCGAGATTCAGCACAGCTTGCGGGTTTCCCAGGACCTCCGGGAGCTCCTCTAGCGTCGAGAGTATCTCGTTTGCCAGGTTCTTTAAATCGATGCGCTCGAGGGACTTAGAATAGTATCTCAGCAGCCCGGCCTGGTTGCGGATCTTGGACTCTATTATCGCGTGAATAATATTCCACCTCAGGTTTCAAGTGGGCGTACAGGGCTCTGGCGGAGCTCGACTACAGGGTAAGGCCTGAGACCATTCTGTACACGGTCAACGAGGGGAGGAGCGTGACGGAGCGGGGCTTCACGGGCTACGTGATGTACGAGCTTCTTGACACTGATTCCCCGCTCGCACAGGAGTTCAAGAAGCTGCTCGCGTTCGCGCTACGCTTCGGGATAGGAAAGTCCAGGAGCATAGGCTTCGGCCACGTAAGCCTTGAGCCTGCCAGACCGCACAGGAAGACTAGTAGTAAAGGCCTCGATCGGTAGAGTAATTAACGACAAGATTTACGACATAAATGTCCCCACGCCAGCCTAATGTTCACAAAGGTTGCATTGCATAGAAGAGAGGATCCATTTGAGGCAACTCACTCGTCTTTGCTCCTACCTCCAGACTGTAAGAGGATTAAAAACAAGTTCTTTACAATAAGCATCCTTTGAGAGCTCTCTCCCCACTAATGCAATAATTACCTGATATAACTACATTAATAATGTAATTACTTGGTGGCATATATTCTAAGAACAGTATCCTTGTCTTGATTGGTTTTTGAGCCGTGTACACTCGATAATCCCCCGATAATCCCCCAACGAGCCCAACCCACTCCAGAAACACACGTTCGTCAATCGTTGATAGTCATCGCGCTTACCACAACTTAACACAGATATATAACGGTGTAAGTTTTACCCTTAGCTCCAAGTGACCGAACCGGGAAAACCCAGGAAACCATTCACGGGAAGCCTTAGGAAAGTTGAACGCTTGATGCCCGTCGACAAGGACAGGACAATGCCATGTAGGGCGAAACCCTTGATTCGAAGCCGCGACATACGAGAAGACCATGATGTTGAGCAGATCTCATGAATCTAGCTCTAGAATTATTACAAATTAAATAGAAAATGTACACTATAAACTTTTTTGGTAGAAATTTTTAAATAAATCAGGCTCTCAAAAATAAATTGTATGGCGGCCACTTTTAAACAGAGCCTCATCTTTTTTAAAGCCGTAACACCCACCCACCCAGGCTATGCAAAAGGAGCCCTAGACTTCGTCGATCAACCCGTACAACGAGACGAGTTTGGTTTTCCCTGCATATGGGCCAGTAGCTTAAAAGGGGCGGTCCGCTCAATGCTTTCGAGGACTCAAGAATCAAATGCATGCCTCAAGCTCGCGCTGGGACCACCCCCCACAGAGGCACACGAGCACTCCTCTCTAACCAGTTTCCTAGATGTGAGGCTACTCCTGTTTCCAACAAGAAGTCTCAAGGGTATCTGGACATATGCGACGAGCTCCCACCTCATCGGCTACCTGGCAACTTACCTTGAAGCCTTGGGGAAAAATGATAAAGCTACCCAACTACTTCAAAATTTGAGGAATATAAGCACCCCGGCTACTTCTCGGAAGGATATACTTCTTGACGGTCAGCTAGCCATATTAAACGAACTAGACGTAAAAGATATAAAAATCGACGAAAACCTCCCTAAATCTTTGTTCGAGAAAATCCTGCCAGAGGAGCTACTAGCTCACGTGAAGAGTAGAGGTGTAGTTTTAGTTGAGGATGATTTAATAGTTGACCTCGTGCGAAGAGGAATGTTCATACAGTATAGGGTAAGGCTAAACGAAAACGATAAAACCGTTGATCAAGGACCATGGCTAGAGGAATACATCCCCCAGGAGACCATACTTTTCACAGCTTTGATCTGTCGACCACTCCTTAAAAACGAAGCATGCAGCGAACCCTGCGACTGGCTCTACAACAACTTGAAAAATAAAGTTCTGTGGCTTGGAGGCAACGAAACGCTAGGCAAGGGTCTCTTAAAGCTTTACCTCGTAGACGCCTAGGTGAGTCGCCTTGAGCATAAGCGAGAAGGATATTATGGAGCTCGCCCTTAACGCTGTCGAGGCAGTCACCACCAAATGCAGTGAAGATGTGAAAAGCAGCTTCAGGGCGAGAGCAAGGAACATGATATCTGACCTGTTTACGAGCGGGGCGAGCTATGTTATCAGCGTGGCAGCCGCCCGTAGCAGCGCCTACGCTTTAGAGACAGCGTTGTCCGTGAAGGACGTCGGGGAAATAACGAGAATATGCGAGGACCATGACTATTCTAAAAAGCTCGGCGTTGAAAAGAGTGATGATAAGGGATACGCAATTTACGGCTCACTCCTCCTATACGTTTTAAAGAAGACAGGGATCCTCAGTTCAAACAAGTTGAGTGAAGCCATCAGGGAACTACAAGGGAACACATACGCCGAGAAAATCCTTGCTAGAATGGCAATATGGCTGAAAAGATTCGCAGAGGCGTACATCCATGAGTAGCCTCGTAATAGAGCTCGAGCAGAGCACGCCCGCCCTCGTGGGGCACTACGAGCCGGGGCTTGTCGACGAGCTGAACTTCCTCAGGCCCACGAGCATCAAGGGCGTGTGGAGATGGTTCGCGAGGGCGCTCGTGGCGGGCGCGCTGTACGACCTCGGCCTCCTCTGCGGCGAGCCGGGCGGCGACGTCGTGAGGAGGCCCACCAAGCAGGAGGTAGGCGTCGTCTCGCAGATAGTCGGCAGGGATATGGGCCTGGGCTACGCCGGGGGGAGCGGCGAGGGTGCGGTCTCAAGGTTCAGGTTAAGGGTGGAGGTCGTGCGCAGGCCCCGCGTGGAGAGCACGGATGGCCCTTCCATCACCGTGAGAGGGAGGCAGGTTAGGCTGCAGAGGCTGGCCTTGCTGACCCTCGGCAGGAAGTCCGTCCGGTACTTCGAGGGAGGAACCTTTAGGCTCGTGGTTGAGCGAGTCCCAGGCGCGTCGAAAGAGGACAGGAAGGGTGAGGAGCTGGCACTCAGGGCGCTTCTCCTGGCGCTCAGCATCTCAGGGGTCGGCAAGGCGTCGAGGAAGGGACTGGGCTCGCTGGACGTAGTCAGGGTCGAGGGCCTCACCGTCGGGAAGAACCTAAGATCCCTCTTGGACGAGGCTTACGAGCTCGCCCAGGAGGTCGTTGGGCGGCACGCGGAACTCAAGCCCCGCGAGGGGCGAGGCCTGCCGCCGGTGCCCTCCGTAGCCAAAAACCAAGTCGCAGGCGTGCAGCCCTTCTCGCTGTACAGAGTCGAGGGGGTCAACTGGGTCGACCTCCACAACTTTTTCGTGAGGAGCGAGAGAAGCAGAAAACTGACCGGCAGCTCCAGGTCCCAGGACCCGCTGAGGGCCGCCCTAGAGGCCTGGATCCTGGGCCTCCCGAGGAGCCAGAAGGGAACCGGGTACTTCATAGGGGGGCGTGCGGAGCGGAGGGCCTCCCCCATCTTCGTGGCTTACCATGGAGCTCGACACATCTTCGGCGGGGGAGCCTACATCTCAGTGTTCGCCTCGGCGGACTGGCCGGCGAAGCTCAAGTGGGTCGGGGCCGGGAGTCAGCAGCTGACGGTGGACGAGAAACTCATCGCAAAGGCCCTAGGGGACGCGCTCGGCGAGCTGTGGAAGTACCTAGGTGCGAGCCCCAGCGGGGTGTGGCCTTAATGAGTAGTAGGCATCAGAAGCATATTCCTCTGGAAGAGTTCATCAAACAGGAGTTAAAGAAGTACGGGGTCAACTCGAACATCTACTCCTTCATAACAAGAAAGTTAACCGAGACCGCAATACTTGACCTCGAAGGAAAGATTTCCCTTACTCCGGGAAGGGACGAAGCGTCTAAACGACAACCGCTGGAAATGCTGACTACGAGCTTCTCGAAGAGCCTTTCCAAGAGCCTCTACCAGGAGTTCAGCCCAGATAAAATCGCGCCGTTACTCGGTGAGGCTTCCCAATGGGTTCAGGAGGTCTACAAGCTCGCGAGCGAGCTCTTCGACTTTGTTTTCCGTTTCGACGTGAAAACGGACTCCAGGCTCATCGTCCACACGAAGAACCCCTATATGCCGTTGGAGATTGGGCTTGCATGGCATCCCTTGCTGAACCTCCCCTACATACCCTCTTCTACTTTAAAGGGCGTCGTTAGAGCATTCATTAGATCCCATGACAGGAAGGAGCTCTGCGGGATCGACACTGAGCAACTTCTCGGGAACCAGGACTACAAGGGCTTGCTTATCTTCTTCGACGCGGTGCCAGTGAAGGTTGATAAAGCACTGCTGGAGCCAGACGTTATAACCCCACATTATGTAGAGCTAGAAGGGAGGATCGACGAAACCAGCGTGAAGCCCAGACCCATAGTATACCCCACGGTTGCTAAAGGCGTGACTTTCGCAATGGTCATGGCCATGGATTCCAAACCCAGCAAAAACCCGGAGTGTATACTCACGGATTTACCAAACACGATTAGCATGGCTCTCAGCCAAGGACTGGGAGCGAAGACGAGCCTAGGCTATGGTTACGTAAAGGTCAGCCTGATTGAGAAAAAGGTGACGAAAGCATGAGCACGTCTCCTAGCCAGCTCTTCATTATAAAGCTCAAAGCATTACTCCACGACCCACCGTACAAGTCCCTCTGCATTCGAGAACGCGTCAACCACAAGGAGGAAGCTAGGCTGCTCAGGCAAGCTCTGCTCGCGCAGATTCCGCTAGAGGGGAGCGACCTGGACAAGTTCGAGAATATAGCCAACAACGCCGACGTTATAGCTGCGGGCTTCGATCGTTGGGTACTAGGCCCCTACTACGAGACAGGAGCCATTGCTCTGGACTCAATCGCCAACATTTTTGACACCAGGATCAGCGAGGACATACCTTCAATCCCTCTTCAAGATGCAAAGAAGAAAACCCTAGAGGTAATAGAAGAACTAAAGAAAATCATAAAGCAGACGTTAGACTCCGTGAACCAAGACAAAGACGATATCAGGCTTAGGCTGGCCTATACGCTCCTCTACGCCCTCTACGAGCCCTTATACTATCTTAAGGAGCTCCCGCCCACCCTAGCCGATACAAGGGTCCCCACCCACACAATATTCGACCACCTGTACGCTACAGCCTCCATGGTCAACCTCGTAGCCAACCCAACACCAGACAAGCCCATAAGGGGCTTTCTTGTTCTAGTGGACTTCCCCGGAGTCCACTCCTTCATAGACCCAGCGAGGAAGACAGGTGATTACTGGGCTGGTAGCTGGCTCTTGTCAAACGTCATGTGGAGGCTCGCTGAAAAACTCATCAGCGAGTTCGGCCCCGACGTGCTCATAAGTCCCACCCCAAGGATGAATCCATACTTCCTCTTAAAGTACCTGCCGAGAATCTTAAGAGAAAACCTCGGTGAGAAAGCCGATGACGTGATAAAGCAGGTTGAACGGATTACGGGTCAGCTAATCGAGAGGCTTACAGGCGCTAGCCTAGAGTTAGAGGAATGGATTCAACAACCCATCATCCCGGCAACACTCCTCCTGGTTCTTCCCAAGGGCATTCACTGGACAGACACGCCTGAAAGCGTTGCTAGCAGGATCACAGAACTCTTCCAGGAGTCCTGGAAGGAGATAGTAGACGAGATATTAGCTGAGATAACGACGGAGCCTTCGAAACGTGTAGCCCAGGCTGACGCCCAAACCCAAGCAGCTGATACGAGCGTCGAAGGCTGCGCCAAGCTATTACCACTCAGACTTCTAAAGCGTTACTATGACATAATATCACAGCCTCCGACAGGTGTACGCGTTTCCATAGTTGACGTCGAGGAAATATATGGCGAGATAATCGACTGCCTAAAGGGCAGTGCCGAAGCCTGCACCAATCTAGGGCTAAACCCCCAGGCCTCAAAACTCGGCCTGGATGGAGTAGAAGAACTTGCAAGGACTCTTGTATTCCACGCCTCGCTTGAAGGGCTTTCCCGCAGGCCGACCCTCACGTCAACCCCTGTCCCTAGGACTTTCTGGATCCTCGAGGACGCCGCGTTTAGGCCCATCTACTCTCAGAGCTATGAGGACTGGATTCCCTGCACTCAATGTGGCGTTGAACCCGCTGTTCTAAGGCTCAGGAAGAGTTTCAAAGGCTTCGAGTTAACTTTCCACCCCGAAGATCTAAGCCAAATCCTAGAGGATTTCTGCAAGACCCTCAAGGGAGAACCCAATCAATTATTGCAAACACTCGCCGAAAAGCTGTACTATTACTTTAAGCCAGGCGAGGCACTCGGCCCATACTGTATTCTCAAGCGAGCCGTCTACATCGCTAAACGAGAGAAAAGCTTCCAGTCTACCGACGACGTAGCCCTGGAATTCTACGTCTCGAGGCTTAAGAGTCTTGTCGATTTCGACAAGGTAGCTATGAAACTTGCTGGGCTTCTAAGGATCGAGGCCCCCCGGGTGAACGATTCCTCTGAACTCGCAGTGCTGTTGGCCTTTGGCCCCAACGGCGGAATGACCCGAAACCTCGACATGGCCCACTCCATCCTTGTACAACGGACAAAGCTTCAATTAAGCTTCGAGGAATTCCTCGCCAGGCTCTCAGAGAGCGTCTGGCTCGCCGTCCGGGACCAGCATCAAAACCGGTACGATCACGTTGCGAGAGTTTTCCTCAAGGATTTAGGGCGTTCAAAAGCATACATGTCCTTCCTGTCTAACTTGATGGGGGTCTCCGAGGCGAGAGAAGACGTAGTACGCAAAATACTCGAGGTCAGGACGAGGTACCTCATAATTTACGGGGACGCAGACGGCATAGGCATGCTTCACAGCGGACGCCTACCACTAAAACGCACCGAGTACTACACCGGCATCGTAGACCTCATCGAGAAGAAGGGACAACCCTTAACGTCCAAGGCACTTGCAGACGTGAAGGAGAGCTATCGAAAGATGTACATGCTACTCGACAAGATCCTGGCTGACGCGAACGCGATTGTTAACTCCCCAACATTGAAGGCGGCCATAACCCTAGCCCTAGTCATAACCTCTCTAAAGGACGTGGTCACGGTCAAGAAAGACCTGCACGGAGCACTGATATTCGCCGGAGGCGACGACGTAGTAGCTCTAGCACCCGTAGACGTACTACCCGCCACCCTGATCCTGAGGCGGAACTACCGTGGCGAGAACTTCTTCCACCGTGTAAACGGGCTACCCCTAGTATCTGCGATCCCTACAGGCAGGAGCCTTTCCGTCCGGGTAGCAAGCCTCTTCGACCTCATGAGCGATGAGATCTCTCAGACACAGCTAGCTTTGGAGGAGGACGCGAAGAAGGCGCACTGGAAAAAAGACGGCAGTGAGTGGTACAAGGACACAGTCGTCTTCACGTCCTCAAGGTCAGCTGTTAGAGCAGTCTTCCCTATGAGCGTACTGGATGACGGTAGAAGAATACCTGTGGATGTGGAAGTCATGGAAAGCCTTGCACGCCTTTACGCCGCCCTCACGCTCCACGTCGTATCGAGTAGCCTGCCAGACGACTTCGCGCGATCCTATGGTGAAGTCCTCGCCCTCTTACCGTTAAATGGGACAAGCATGAGACGCTTAGCCTCGTACATCGCCGCCAGGAACATTCAAATCAAGCAAGACGAGGAGAAAACCGCTCTTAAAGTCGCCGATTTAATCCAAGAGTTGTACGGAGGGGGGCGCTGGTACACGCAATTATACTCTATATTCAGTCAAACCCATGACAGTTTACAACCCCTCCTACTAGAATACTTGAAACTCGTCAAGCTGTTAAGGGTGATACCATGAAGACCCTCATAATAACACCCTTAGGCCCATTTAGGACCGCCTCAACCCCGATCTACCATGGAGCACTCTACATGGGCAGGCAGACCGTCATAGGAATACCCCAGCCCTCCACAGTGCTGGGCATGCTTGGAGCAGCTCTCTCCATCCACATAGACAAGGAGGCGGCGACAAGAGACCCCCTAATGGGAATCACCCCCCTCGTAGACGCGCTGTCCACAAACCACAACCAGCCCGTACTCCTAGGCCCCGTAATAAGGATAAGGAAGGGGCAAAAACAAGTCCTCGCCCTCCCAGTCCACGCCGGGGAGCAGACAATACTCGTAGCCCTGGAAGCCCTGCAGAAAGCCACCTTCGATGGACGTACACTTTATATCGGCCCAAAATACATAGTCGGCTACTCCAAGACCATCATCCAGCCCGGCATAGCCCTCAAGGACACCGTCTCAAACACCCCAAACAGGGTCGTGGAGCCCGGCTACACCTTCCGCCGGGGACTCGTCTACTACACGGACGAAAAGGGCGAGACACTGAGCGTCGACTTCATCTTCAAGCTCACCCCAGACATACCACCACTCGAAACAGCCGTGAGGCTCGGGGGAGAGGGAAGACTAGCCACAATCCGCGTCACCGGCGACCACCAGCAAGTCCACCTGGAAAGCCCCTTAACAGCCGAACCAGGCCCCTACATAATCACCAGCTTCTGGCCCCTAATACCCACGAAAAACACACCAGTCTACCTCCCCAGCAAAGACCTGGTAGGCCTCGAATACTTCGACAATCCATCCAAAGACATAGCCGGCCTACCCAGCTTCAACCCCAGCCAGCCAGCAAAGCTACGAGTAGTCAGGCTAGGCCTAGGCTACAGCGAAGTACTAAAAACCAGAAGACCCATAATACCCGCACTACCACCAGGAACAATAATACACTTAAAGAAGACAACCAAGGATGCAAAAAACCTCCCACACCCCTACCTCACCCTACTAAGGGCAGGATACGCCTCAATACTAAAAATAACCCTAAACCCGACCTAGCAGAGAAACAGCAAAAACTCCTTTCAACACATACACTTCCAATACAGAAAGACGTACCCCCCGCCCCTTCACCACGTAGACATCGCTTTCAAGCCATTTTTTCTAATACAAAGCATAAAGGAGTATACATCAAAGCTGATCTAGCTAACTTTCAATTCATTCTTCTCTGATACCTACTTCCTCCTATGGGCTAGAAGACAGCTCGAGCCTTTCAATTCATTCTTTTCTGATACATGCAAGCAAAAACGTCTGAACAAGAACACATAGTCCTCTTTCAATTCATTCTTTTCTGATACATTCCTGCCACGCGATATCTTTGTTTTAATTTCTGAGAGCTACCTTTCAATTCATTCTTTTCTGATACCCTACAACGTCCGAGGCCGCCCCACCAGTTCATAGTGAACTTTCAATTCATTCTTTTCTGATACACTTCTTCACCTCCCTCTTCTCGATTTTTACCTCTTTCAATTCATTCTTTTCTGATACATTCGTAACAAAATTGAGGGAGAAGAAGAGGAGGAACTGCTTTCAATTCATTCTTTTCTGATACCGCCGTCAACCGACTACGTGGCACGCGTGCTCGCACGTCTTTCAATTCATTCTTTTCTGATACAAAACGAAAATGGAATACCACAGCTAGAATTCGGACCATCTTTCAATTCATTCTTTTCTGATACACAAGAAGTACGAGTACAAGGATGCCTTCGAGTTATTCGCTTTCAATTCATTCTTTTCTGATACAATTATGGGAGCCGGAACCACCCTACAGCTGGGAAGAACGCTTTCAATTCATTCTTTTCTGATACCTGATAGTGTAGAAGAAGCAGTATATGAATACGTTATCGCTTTCAATTCATTCTTTTCTGATACAGCTCCTTTCCCTGGCTCCGGAGGCGGAACCGGAGCCGGACTTTCAATTCATTCTTTTCTGATACTTCACGACGGCTAGCCAGTGGGCATCACCACTGGGAGGAACTTTCAATTCATTCTTTTCTGATACGCGCGTAAGACAATCGTCGAACTGTTAAACGAGAAGGTGCCTTTCAATTCATTCTTTTCTGATACCAAAAACGTGTTTGTCATGAAGTGAATGAGAGATTACTATCTTTCAATTCATTCTTTTCTGATACCTAATATGCTATAGCTAATAACATATGTTTCTCATTAGCTTTCAATTCATTCTTTTCTGATACAAAGTATTACGGTTTTGTATTATCAAAGCCTCCTCTGTGCTTTCAATTCATTCTTTTCTGATACTTGAACCTGCCACGCCTAGCCCAGCACTCGGTGGCTATTCTTTCAATTCATTCTTTTCTGATACCCGTCCCAGCCTCGACTATGAATACGTTATTGCGAATGTCTTTCAATTCATTCTTTTCTGATACGATTTTGACGTGCGGGTAGGCCTCTCCAAGGGATTTCTCTTTCAATTCATTCTTTTCTGATACTTGGATACTGGAGATATACAGCGTACACAACGGATGAACTTTCAATTCATTCTTTTCTGATACGTGACTTAATCAAGTCAGCGTCAATATCCACGTCAACGCTTTCAATTCATTCTTTTCTGATACCCATAGACGTCTTCCTGCTCGTGGCCGGCTTGTTCGCTTTCAATTCATTCTTTTCTGATACATATAGCTAAGGGAAAAAACTATATAGCTAGCAAAATCTCTTTCAATTCATTCTTTTCTGATACGTATTGACTCCAGGGGTTGTACCGTGCCGTCGCTCTCTTTCAATTCATTCTTTTCTGATACATAGGGGGTTGAAGATTTTTTAACGGGTTTTTAAGGGCGTCTTTCAATTCATTCTTTTCTGATACATACCCGCGAACAGGGCCATGTATACGCCGAAGTACGACTTTCAATTCATTCTTTTCTGATACGTAAAAAACTCCGTAACTTAAAATGTATCTGCGACCCCTCTTTCAATTCATTCTTTTCTGATACAGTCCTAACAAGGCATTTGGCTAAAGTGCATGGCATTAACTTTCAATTCATTCTTTTCTGATACTCGACGAGTACAATGACGTTTACCTCTCACGCTGCTTTCAATTCATTCTTTTCTGATACAACTACGGCGTCGGGTGCGATACTCTCACGTGGATCACTTTCAATTCATTCTTTTCTGATACCGTGAAGGCCTTCCTCCCAGTCGCACTTGCCGGAGACCTCTTTCAATTCATTCTTTTCTGATACCCATTTTGCATACAATATCATGAACAAGCATGACAACAAACTTTCAATTCATTCTTTTCTGATACTGGAGGACCAGGGAGGAGGACCTGTCAAGCGTTCCCGTCTTTCAATTCATTCTTTTCTGATACCCATGACGGAAATAAAACTAGTAAAAAGGGCAAATTATCTTTCAATTCATTCTTTTCTGATACAGGGGCCTGCGGGTCATGTAGGGGCTCCATGCTATATCCGCTTTCAATTCATTCTTTTCTGATACTTAATAACGGGTGAAAAGACTACAGGACTGTCACAAAGTGCTTTCAATTCATTCTTTTCTGATACAATTTGCAATAGTAGCAATTGAAGTCTATAATTCCGCTTTCAATTCATTCTTTTCTGATACTCGGAGTTCTCGCTCATGAGGCGGCGCACATTGCTCTCTTTCAATTCATTCTTTTCTGATACAGTTTTGATTATGACGGTGAAAATTACATAATTATCTTTACTTTCAATTCATTCTTTTCTGATACACTCAGGGCACGCTCAAGGTAGTTCTCCCAGTGTCTTTCAATTCATTCTTTTCTGATACGGGGTATAGAGGTATAGTTTTCCGCTCTAGATAAAATAACTTTCAATTCATTCTTTTCTGATACGCGTCGCGATTGAATCCATAGCAGCGAAGCTACAATACCCTTTCAATTCATTCTTTTCTGATACAAAAAGCGAGGACGCAACATACTATGGATGGAAAATTTTCTTTCAATTCATTCTTTTCTGATACGTGGCAGCGGAGCGCAACGGTGCGCCCCGTGATCTTTCTCTTTCAATTCATTCTTTTCTGATACAAGAGATGTTAGAAAAAGAACAACATGAGAAAATAGCAGCTTTCAATTCATTCTTTTCTGATACTAGCACTAGCACCAGTGTAATCCCAGTTCGTACCATCGTTCTTTCAATTCATTCTTTTCTGATACTTATAAGCCCCTTTGACGGTTTTAGGTTTGGTGAAAACTTTCAATTCATTCTTTTCTGATACTTTTCCTTTTGCTTTTTTCTTGCCATGGCTTTTTCGCCACTTTCAATTCATTCTTTTCTGATACACGAGTAGCGGAATATTACTCATCTTGCAACACGATACTTTCAATTCATTCTTTTCTGATACACCCGCTTCCTGAACTCGTCAGGTTTTTCAAGGAAAGCTTTCAATTCATTCTTTTCTGATACATTGAGAACCACAGATGAGACGCAAGAACAACTTATACACTTTCAATTCATTCTTTTCTGATACATATGCTATAGCTATATGTGTTCTCCAATAGGAAAAAATAACTTTCAATTCATTCTTTTCTGATACACCCGAGTATAAAGGATTGAGAATTAGAAAAGAGGATTACTTTCAATTCATTCTTTTCTGATACCAGCTGTGATATACACCCAAAACAACCAATCAGGCTCGACTTTCAATTCATTCTTTTCTGATACAGACTTGACCTACAGTCATTGATATTTGAATTGATATGCTTTCAATTCATTCTTTTCTGATACGTATCAGCTCTAATGCCTCAGGTATCTCCTTGGAGAGTACTTTCAATTCATTCTTTTCTGATACCCGAGGGCTTGCCCGAGCAGTTCCGGCTCAAGCAGGGAGCTTTCAATTCATTCTTTTCTGATACACGTATTAAAAGGGGGGAGTACCCGTGGCGAAAAGAAGCTTTCAATTCATTCTTTTCTGATACCGGGCTCCCGGGCGTCCTGTCGTACAAGACTGTTACTCGTCTTTCAATTCATTCTTTTCTGATACACGACATGTTTATGGTGGTTGAGGCGAAATTGACTTTCAATTCATTCTTTTCTGATACCGAGGAGCCCGCTTCACAGCCTCAGACTATTCCCATTGACTTTCAATTCATTCTTTTCTGATACTGATTAGTCTTCCCGATACCATGTAGATGATGTATAGGACTTTCAATTCATTCTTTTCTGATACGTGAAGAACCATACGGCCCGAGTACATTGGAGACCGGAACTTTCAATTCATTCTTTTCTGATACGTGGTACTTTGCCGTCTCTGCAAACTCATCGAGAGTGACTTTCAATTCATTCTTTTCTGATACAGGCGGGCTACCGTAGCGCGGGCAACCTCTCATCGCTTCTTTCAATTCATTCTTTTCTGATACAAGCCATATACCTAGCACCAAAGGCGTATAGAGCGGGTAATGCTTTCAATTCATTCTTTTCTGATACCATGTGGACTGAATACGATAAAGCGAGCGTAGTCAACTTTCAATTCATTCTTTTCTGATACACGTGCTAAAGTCTGTTGTCTTACTTATCGCGGTGTAACTTTCAATTCATTCTTTTCTGATACTCTGTCACCCCCCGACTCAACGGGAACGCTCGCGGACTTTCAATTCATTCTTTTCTGATACTCACCGGTGCAGGTTGCACTGCATGAGTTATTCCTCCTTTCAATTCATTCTTTTCTGATACCGCTTCCAGTTCTATTTGTGGTTGGGGATAAATATTAATTTTTTCCTATTTAATGGTTGTATTTTATCCGGTTTTGGTGGGAATTTACAGGAAATAACACTGTTTTAATTATGAAATAATCGTGATATTACATAGGAAGAAAACCCCGGGAAAATGATGGTTTTTGGCCTTTTTCCTCTCGAGGATGTCTGTTTTGTGAGGAGGAATGTGGCCCGGGGATTTCAGTTTATAGGTGGTCTATCCTCCTTTGCTGCTTCCGGGTGGTGTTGTGTATATAGGAGTATTCTGCCCCAGGGGGTGGGCTCGTACCTGTTTTTGTTCATGGTGACGAGTCCTTTCTCCTTCATCCTTGCCATTAGGCGGGATACGGCGGGCTTTGAAACCTGGAGTTTCTGGGAGAGCTCTGTGAGAGTTGCGGGGAGCATGCTTAGGACTTTCAGCTGTCTGGGTGTTAGGAGGAGGTGTATTGGTATTAATGGTAGGTGTACTCGTTCGCCTGTGACCTCCGATGTCAGGTGTACCTCGTCGGCTGGGGCTAGCGCGGCTGCAAGGTAGAGGGCTACGGCTATGTTTTTCGGTCCTCCAGATATGTCTACGATTATATTGGAGCCTCTCGACTTTTCCTGTCTTATTCTCTGGACAAGTACTGGGAGGCTTTCTTCTAGGCTTGTTTCCGGTATCCGTATTACGTCTATGGTGGACTTCGGGTTTAGCTTTTCAGCGAAGTCTTTCAGGCTCTTTATGGCTGTCTCCGCTCTCGGATGCGTGTGGGTGGTCGTGACGAGGATTATGGTGTCGTTGGCTGTTAGGCCTTTCTCGCCTATTAGCCTGACGATGCTTGTGGCGTCGAAGCCTAGTGAGCATATGTATGTTTTCCTCATTTCCATCTTCCACGTTTAGTTGATCTTACATAGCTAAAATTCTTTCTTTGCTTATGTTGAGCGTCAAGGATGCGTTTACATGCTATATATCTTTGTTAACGGGTAAACCATTTATATTGGATAATGGAATGGAATACGTATGAGCAAACGGCCCCCAATTAAAAATCTCTCACGCGTTCTTGCCATCTTGCACGTCGAGCAGGGGAGTTTCACATATATTGATAAGCTCTCTCAGACCGTTTCACGTGACCTCGCCCTCTACTACATAAGGGAAGCCCTCCGGGACTATCAGTCCCTTGTTAACAGAGGCTTTGAATCTAAAAAAGCGAAAGAGGCGTCTCAGTACGTAAATTACGCTGAGCTAGAGGCCGAGATAGAGGAAATCAGGAGGCTGGACGACGTGACCAAGCTGAGGGAGGAGCTATCAGCTATAACTGCTCAGGCACTGGCAGAGGCGGGATTAATATCTTACTTCGAGTCCCGTGAGGAGGCAAGGCAAGGTGAAAGCTCTGGTGCTGGGGCCTCAAGTTAAACCTGGGGTGGTTTGAATGGTTTACGTGTCTGTTAGGGGTAGGGTGTGGCTGCAGGCTGAAGCAATGAACATGGTTGAGAGTGTCGGGAACTATGTTAAGCACAGGAAGGTTCCGATCCTCGTGAAGAAGCAGGACCGCTATGTCACGTTCTTCGTACCAGCAATATCTGGGGAGAGCATAGCTCACAGTTACCAGCAGGTTTTAGCTCAGGAGTTGATTAAAGCTGGAGAAAAGGTTTGTCCTCTCTGCAGCAAGGGGATCTTCCTGAAAAGCACGAATAAAGAAGTCTACAAGTATTCAACCAATAAGGAGCCCCCGAAGACTAATAGTCAGCAGGGTGAGCAGGAGGAAGGCCAAGAAACAAAGGGGAGGAGGGGTAAGTCTCAGAAAGCGTCGGGAGAGGATTTGGTTAAAGCCGCTGAGGAGATAGAGAGTACTATAATTCAGAGCTGTGCGGTTGAGGACATCGGGGGTTTCCTTTACGCGGAGGAGCCCAATGTAAAGAGGACGTCTAGCTTCTACACGGGTTACATGGTGCCCGTCTACGAGGTATTAGAGCTCTCGTCAATCGATCCTCAACTCCACTCAAGGTACGCTCTAGGGACTCAGTTCGTCTCCGTTGCCCAAGAGGGTGCAGGTAAGGCTGCGGGCCAGATGATCTACTATGTCGAGGTCGCTTCAGCGCTCTTCACTTTCTCCTTCGATATTGATACGACTTACATCGGCAAGCACACGTTTATAACTTCTAAGTATGGAGTGCCCGTAAATGGTGTTGATCCAGTAAAGAGGTCTAAAACCGCCCTGAGCGCCTTGGCAAGGTTCCTGCTCGATTTCCCCGTGGGAGCTAAGAGGACGAGGTTTAACCCGGCGGAGATACGCTGGGAGTCGATCGGGATCGCCGTCTCGGACGATGTTTTCACCATGCCTAGCAGCTTCACGGGGGACTACCTGGCTAGGGCTGCCGCTAAGGCCCAACTGGCGAACAGGGGGACGAGAATCCACGCCTACGTGGAGGGAGGATGCAACATCAAGGACCTCCACTGCTACTCCAGCCCGGAGGAGGCTGTTCTAAAGGCGATAAACGAGGCTATCTCCCGAGTAAAGTAGAAGCGGAGACCAGGATGAAGGCCTACGTCTTTGACGTGGAATTCCTCTGGGGTTTTCAGAGCAGGGTTGCAGGTCTGAGTAAATCCCCACCCTCATATCTGTTCCCCCCACCCACAAGCGTCTTAGGAGCCTTGGCTGAGAGACTGGCCAGGAAACTTAGATACGGCGAGATGGATGGCGTAAGGCTTATCATAGAGCTTTCAAGAGACCTTGTAGCTATATCTTTTAGACCCATTAACGCTTTTCCCATCTCGTACATGACGCTGTCAAGGGTTATTGCCATCGGGCAGAGAGGAGGCGTGAGCTACCCGACTTCGCAAGACGTGCATGTCTACAAGAGCTTCGACGCGCCAGCTAAGGGTAGCACATTGCTTGGATCTATAGATGGGCAGCCTCCAAGGATACGTTATTACATAGTCTTTAGAGGGGGTGAAAGGCTTAGCCCGGACGACATATGGGCGATAAGGAGGATTGGTAGCCGAGAAAGCCCCGTAGCTGTAGTCAACGTTTGGGAGGCGAAAATCGCCGGGACTGATAAGGAGGGTTTCGTCTATACAGCCGTACCAGAGGATAGAGGAGTTACCATACTTTCTGGTTCGTCGGGCTCTTTCAGGGAGTACTATGTCGACCCGTATGTCTTAACCGATTCACCTGCCAAGACGCTATTGATGAACCCCTCCCAGGTTAAGCCTTTCCTTGTCCCCGTTCCGGAGATTAGTGGTGTACAGAGTCCTCTCTATGTTTCCGTGGAAGGGGGGAGGTATGTAATATATACAGTGATTTATGAAGGCCAGGAGGAGAAGGTGGTGGGTCTTGCTACTTAGGCCTGTTTTTCCACCGACGCCCTCAATCGTTGTCTCATGGTTTTGGGAGGGATATCTGGCCCTGTTCGAGAAATCCCCAGACGCAATGTTGGAGGAGGAAAAGGCCGGCTTGTTGAACACTATATTTTCCGGAAACGACTTCAAGAGCATTAAGAGCTTTTGTAGTGAAAAGGGCTTTACTGGTTTTCTCAAGTGTCTATTAGACGCATCAGAGGATCAAGACGCAGACATCTATACTAGGCTCGACTTAGAAAGGCGCGTTCAACTCTACGGTGAAAAGGGGTTTGTCGAGTCCCCAATTGGCGAAGTCAAGAAGAAGGGTCTCAGCTTGCAAATAATGAAGGTGGACAGATACCAGAACATCTCCTCATTAGAGCTGGGAACCCTGGGAGATCAGATCACGCCTTATGCGGATACTAGGGCAGCCCTGTTGTTCCTCCTAGGAATCCTTTCCTCATTCTCGACACGCGTGGGCATGGATCACTACTTTGTCTTATCTACTCCCAGCGCATATGGTCATGCTGAACAGAATCCCACTGAATATATGGGATTTAAGAACGTTGTTATAAGGGAGCTGAAAGAAGCTATGGATGAGATTGGAGGATGGATGGATGAGTATGTGTACCTTAGAATCATATTTAACAGTGAGCTTGTAAGATTGGCTAAGGAACGCCGTGGGTCGTTAAAAGTAGGTTCTGTTAGGTTCAGGATTTTAAGAATTACAAAAGAGGGGCAGACTCACAAAGTTTACATGGATTTCCCCCTCGAGATAAACCTGCAAAGCAAGTTATACGAGAACGATACATTAGTAGAGGAAGTTCGTGAGTCTCTTCGATCACTGTCTTGCTATCTCTCAAGATTTATGAGGCGAAATGATAGTAAGGGTGAAGGCTACCATGCCTATAATGCTGTAAAAAAGCTCTACATGTATGCTGAAACCCAAAACCCTGTTTTCTGGTCGGAGTACAACCGTGAGATTTCAGCGATTCGTGACATTGTTTCAAGGGATGAAAAGATACTCAGGGCATGTAAATACGAGTTTCCACGGCTGATTCGCGTCGTAAAAGAAAAAAAGTGAACGAGCATGTCAATTGTTAATTCTTTAGGAATTGTTAATCAATTTATACGCGAGACAACTCCACATGCTGTTGCATCCAGGCCTTACCTCGAATACGTTGTTAAGGAAATCGAGACGACTCCAGTCTCAGGAGAGGGCAGAGGCCATGCTTTCTTTGTCTCCGCGCCCACAGGATACGGCAAAACCTCTCTCTCACTGGCGTTGTCCCATGCGTATCTCTCGAGCGGTTACAAGACTATTATTAGCTATCCTTTACGGAGTTTGATCGAGGATCAGAGGTCTAAGTTTGCTGCCTATTATAGATGGCTGGGCAAGGAAGGGATTGTAGGTGCAAGGATGATGGGTCTGCGAGAGTCACCCTACCTGGTTCACCCAGTCGTTTTGACGACAATCGACACTTTTACTCTTGTAAGCCTCGGGTTGGCCCCTGAGGACATTTCGAAAGTCTATAGTGAGACTAGCATGGGCCATTTCCTGTTCAGCTGGGGCTCCTCATGGCTATCTACACAGATCTTCGACGAAGTCCACCTCCTATTCGACACGACGAAGTCTCTGAGCGTGTTGATTGCGTTGCTAAAGCTAGGTCTAAATGTTTTCTCGTCGAACATGTTCTTCTTGTCTGCGACCCTTCCCAATGTTTACTTGAGTAAGATTAAAAGTCATTTAGGCAAAGCCGCCGGTAACGTAAAGGTTATTGATTTTAGAGGGGACCTGGACCCCGGGTTCATCAAGGAGAGAAGAGGCAAAAAATACAAGATAAATCTATTGTCCTTGTCTAGTCAGAGAAAAAACGAGGAGATAAAGGGGATTCTTCAAAGTGCTCCCTTTACTAGGGCGCTTGTCGTATTTAACACGGTGGAAGACGCCGTGGCATTTTATAGCAGTCTAACTTCTCCGAACAAAGTATTGCTGCATTCAAGGTTTACGAATGATGACAAGAATAAGAAGCTCGAGATGATCAAAAAAGCCGCTCAGGTCTCAAACGGTAAATTTATCATTGTAGCTACACAGGCGATCGAGGCCGGGGTGGATATATCGAGTGACCTTATAATAACAGAGCTTGCCCCCGCGAGCTCGCTTATACAGAGGTTCGGCAGGTTTCTCAGGAGAGAGAATGAGGCTTGCATGGATCCCAATACATGCGCTTATGTCTGGTATGAGGAGGAGGAAATCGAGGGTAACAAACGGGGAAATTACAAGGTTTACGACGCCGACCTTGTCAGGAGGACAAGGGACTATCTTGAACACAATCCGGATATCAACCTTCACATCGATTATGGGGGGTTGCTCTCAAGTGTTTACCGGGGGGGCGATGCACGGGTCGACCAAGACTATATAGACCACATTGTGTACGTTTTCGGACACCTGTTAACCGCCTCTAAGACGGCGCTCGACCTCCTCTTGAAGAAGGAGGGTAGTCTTGTCCGTGACGGCTCGCTTTTCATGGCCGAGTCTCGTAACGGCTTCAAGGTCCCCGTAGATTTTAACATTATAAGAAAACACTGTGTCGGCGAGAAATGCCCTCAGAGTCTCAAAGCCGCATTAGATATGGTTCTGAGTGGAGGTGTAGAGGGCGAAGGGGCTGTATTCAAGGTTTCGTGTGACTATGACCCAGAAATTGGACTCGTTTGTCCCGGGTGATACCTATCGAAATATACGCCTATTATAAGCCGCCCTATTATCAGACAATGCGTGAACACGTGGAACTCGCACTTGAAACCTTTCCCGAAGGATCTAAACTTGCCGTGTTCGGGTCTTCCCTGACGCCTAGCTTTCATAACGCCCTTAAAATAGCAATTGTCTTACATGATTTCGGGAAAACACCTTTTAACATAGCCAGAGCCGGGGATCTACATTCTGGAAGAGAGCTATCATTCCCGGGACACGAGCTTATCTCAGGATGGATAGCGTATAAATCCCTCCTCTACAACCCACGTGTCCCTGACGTTTTTGGCATTCCGAGAGAGGAGCTCATCGAGAACAAGTTGGGAGAACTAATTTCCCTGTCTGTTCTACTACACCATCATCCAATGGATCTCAAGAGAAGGCTAGAGGTGTTTAAGAGGAACCTTGCATCACTCCACGTCTCAAAGCTCGACGTGGAAGCCTTTACATACTCGTTAAAGGGGCTCCTGTCCACGCGCCTTGGAATAGACGAGGAATTATTCCAAAACCATCTAGTCAGTGTGTTGCCCGGCACCGAGGTCAGCGCGGGTCAGATAGCCCAGATGGCAGGCCAGATTTTTGACCAGCTAACGGTTGCAGTCTGGGAAACGGGTAAGCCCATACACAGGAAGATCTTCCTCCTGCTACTTCAGGGACTTGTCGCAGCTGACTATTGCTCCGCCAGGGCAAGGGGTGGAGGTTCCCTGTCTGTTTTCTCCGAGTCTATGAAAGTGTTTGTCGAGCTATACGGTGGAAAGTGCCAGGCCCCCTCAACGTGAGTTGTTTTGACGGATCAAGTCATACTTGTCGTGTACGACATAAAGGACAATCGCCTCAGGTTCAAGGTCTCAAACTTCCTCAAGAAGACTGGCTATGTGCGGGTACAGAAGAGTGTCTTCGTCTCGCCTTACAACCCGGCCGTCCTCTCAGATACAGAGGCCGGGCTCAGGAGGATAACACGTGAGAATGAAGGCTATGACATCCAGATCTACGTGTTTTCTCAAGCATCGTACGAGAACAGGATTGTCCTCTCAAAGGGATACTATATCGAGGAGGAGGAAGAGTTCCTCGTGTAAGCGAAGGGACAGTAGGCCCTGTAATTACAGCTTGAACAGTCTCTCCTGGTGAGGGGTTCCACCTCGCCGAGAGCCACCTTCACTGCACGTTTAACCATCTGTATTACGCTTTTCTTGTCCTCGCTAGAGATATAGACCTCAATGAACCTGGGCTTAGGCCTAAGGTAGTACACCAAACCCCTTTTGACCGAGCTCTTCCTTGAGGGCCAAGACTTCTCGATAAGAATGGCGTAGGCTATAAGCTGGACAAGGTGATCCTTCTTTACCCGAGACGCCCTTGGGGGCTCAGCCCATTTGACTTCGACCGGTATGAGCTCGCCCATTCTCGTCTCTAGGACTGCGTCAGGAGTGCCTGTTAGCTGCAGTTCACGTGAGGAGAGCGTGACACCCCTATGTATTCTAGCTACACTGTATTTTTTTAATAATTGTTGGAGGAACTCCTCCTTTTCAACCTCTCCGCCGTAAGCCATATACTCGGTCTCCCGCTCCCTGACCCCTATCCCATGGGTTATGTATACTATGGCCTCGCAGTATGCGAAGTGTTTCAGATCGTTGACGGTTAAAGTCCACTCCTCCATAAACGTATTTAAAAAAATAAGACAAAAGTTAATTATTAAATCATCGCTTTTCATAGTGTGCCGGGGCTATTCCCCATCATAGAGGATATCAACTCACTATACAGGGATTTCAGGCGAATGCCCCCTGTGGAAGTAAGCGAGGAACTGAGAGGCTGGTCTTATGGTCAAGGAGTTGTAGCCCCGCCTGGAGGCCCACTCCTCGGCGTATCAGACATAACAGGTGGATTCTGTGACCGTGGCCGAGACGTCTACCTCCGCTACGTAAAAAGGGTTCAGCCGAGAGATAACTATCTGCTCCAGCGAGGAAGGCTAATACATGAAACCTGGACCAGGACGATCGTAGAGGTGAAGAGAAGCATTTACAACCACGGGCTGGACGCCTCAATCCAGGAACTAGCCAATACCGCTTCAACCTTAAAAGAGAAATTAAAGGCAGAGTTCAATGCGAAGCACAGCCTCGTCCCCGAAGAAGAGAGGACATGGCTCGTCGACAGGATAATAAACGAGGGCTTCTCCACGTACGCCTCCTCGCTCGAGAGGCAACTAAGCAGGTCGAGATTCCTCGAGATAGACGGTCTCGTCGCAGCCACGGTCCCCCTCCTGACGGAATACCCTTTAAACGGCGAGAAGATAGGTCTTAGCAGGGCACTCCGCATAGACGCACTCATCCCGCCTGGACTCATCCTAGAGTTAAAAACCAGGCACCCGAGGAGGGAATTCGAGCTCGCCCTGGTTGGATACGCCCTAGCTTTTGAAAGCGAGTACGAGATCCCGATCGACCGTGGATTACTCATGTATGTCGAGGTGGACCCCCCGAAACGCAGGCTCTACGTGAGACCCAGGATTATAGCCCTAGGAGACGCGCTGAGGTCTGAGTTCGTTGAAAGACGCGACAAGCTCCTAGAACTCATACTCTACGATGAAGACCCCGGCGTATCCTCCAACTGTCCCTCAGAGTGCCCCTACATTCATTATTGCAGGGGAGGCGAATGAGCCTTGGGCGGATGATACTACTGGACAAGCACGGCGCCATGCTTGCCGCCAGAGGGGGAGAGTTCGAGATCCGTGTGAGAGAGGAAAACCAGTGGAAAGTCATGGCAAGGTACCCCGTAGCAAACATCACGGCAATCGTCCTTGCCGTTGAGGGCGTCACGATAACCGGGGGAGCCATAAGGCTGGCGGCCGAGCACGGCATAGACATAAACTTTATGCCAGGCTGGGAGCCCACGGCACGCCTAGTACCCGCCACTTATGGAGGATCATTAGAGCTCTGGCTCAAGCAGGTCAAACAAGCCCGAAGCGAGAAGAGGAGGACAGAGCTCGCAAAAAGCTTCGTCGGTGCTAAAATACACAACCAGAAGACAGTTATAAAGAGCTACCTGAAAAGCGAGGCAATATCAGGCAGAGACACAACAGAGCTACAGCGCAAGCTAAAGACTATCGAGAAAGCCGAGTCCCAACTACCCGGAACCGACTCCTGGAAAAAAGCACGCGTAGTCGAGGCAGTCGCTGCACAAGCCTACTGGGAGGCCATAGCCAACCTGCTACCTAAACAGGTCGGCTTTAAGAAAAGACTCAAACGTTGGGACATCAAGCCCGGCGTAAAGCTAGACCCCTTCAACATAGCTCTAAACATCGGCTACACCTACCTACTACGCGAGACCTGGAAAGCAGTCTTCGCTGTAGGCCTCAACCCCTACTTCGGCTTCCTGCACGCCCGGAGACCAGGTAGAATGAGCCTAGTACTCGACCTCATGGAAGAATTCAGGCCAATAGCCGTCGACAGGCCCCTAATCAGGCTCGCCCGCTCAGACCCCTCCAGGCTTGAGCCTTTAACTCACGAGGCTGGCGAGGCCAAGGACAAGGCAGCCCGCGAAGTTTGGAGACACATAGCCGAGTACGCGCGAACCACCAAGCCACCCATTCCAAACCTCATCCTCATACAGGCTAGGAAGCTAGCCCGAGCACTCCGCGACAACGCCCCCTACATGCCCTTCAAGGCTAAATGGTAACACTGAGATACTGTGTGAGAGGAAAATAATCCCTAAAAAAGCAAGCCCGTAGACACTTCCTCTCCTATAGATCGCAAAACCCGGGAGGAAAAAACACAAACCCGGCTTTCCACCTGGGCTTTTCTACCCATACATAATCACAAGTCTATATCAAATAAAACAGAATCATTATCAAAAAACATAGAAAAAACCTGGAAAAAATACCACATACATTTAAACAAATAATAAATACAACCCCCACAATACAAAAAACAAGAAGCGGTATCAGAAAGGAATGAATTGAAAGCATTCAGCATCGTTCATCACGAAAATCCTGTCGACGTCGGGTATCAGAAAGGAATGAATTGAAAGAGTTCGTGACTATGTTCAGGAGTACGACGGAGGGTTACGTATCAGAAAGGAATGAATTGAAAGGGCATCAACTGGATGATACCCCACGTGCTCCACCACGTGTGTATCAGAAAGGAATGAATTGAAAGACGGGTCTGTCGTGATTCCCGGTGTTTCACCCTCCAGGTATCAGAAAGGAATGAATTGAAAGACAGGAGATTAGGGGTTCAACATATTGGCTTTTGGATTGGGTATCAGAAAGGAATGAATTGAAAGGTACAGTAACGCTAGGAATCTTAAACACAGCACTGTGTGGGTATCAGAAAGGAATGAATTGAAAGTCCACTGGAATGTTTTGCCTACAGCTTCACTTAGTCTCTGTATCAGAAAGGAATGAATTGAAAGACTATTCTGACTGGCAAAGGTCTCGGAAAGCCGATTTGGGTATCAGAAAGGAATGAATTGAAAGGATGTGACAGCATCCCACTCAAATGTTGACATCTAGCTAGTATCAGAAAGGAATGAATTGAAAGCCCTCGCGTCGGAACGGCACTATGAAGTGCACGTTCTTATTGTATCAGAAAGGAATGAATTGAAAGCCGCCACCACGAGTGCAGGGACTCCTGCAAACATCACGTATCAGAAAGGAATGAATTGAAAGATAATGAAGTTTCATTATAAACTCATTATGAGGTATTACGTATCAGAAAGGAATGAATTGAAAGCGTGTTCCACAGCTGTGATCATAATTTTTACAAGGGTATCAGAAAGGAATGAATTGAAAGTTGCGGAAAGCAGACTTCGCCAAGCCGAGGCGGAAATACGTATGTATCAGAAAGGAATGAATTGAAAGCTAGTAGCATAAGTGTAGATTGTCTCGACAGCCCTTCCCTCCGTATCAGAAAGGAATGAATTGAAAGAAAAGGTGATTTGAGTTGTCAAGTAACAAGGTTAAGGTGTATCAGAAAGGAATGAATTGAAAGTATGCATATAACCTTGATATATATGACCCTAACAACAATATAAGTATCAGAAAGGAATGAATTGAAAGCACCGAGCCCGGAGGGGATGACCGTGAAAATGCTTCCCTGTATCAGAAAGGAATGAATTGAAAGTCAAGTGTGACAGTTCTGTCACCCCCCGGCTCAACACTGTATCAGAAAGGAATGAATTGAAAGCCTGATAGAAGGCTCTGGAGGACGTTCACGGCGTCCTTGTATCAGAAAGGAATGAATTGAAAGGTCAAGTCCCAGCACTTGCGACGCGACCTGTATTGCCTGTATCAGAAAGGAATGAATTGAAAGTAAAGGAGAGAAACGCTACAAGAACAAAAAATAAAATTAGTATCAGAAAGGAATGAATTGAAAGATTATTATCAGCCGTGTCCGGTCTGCCAGGCCCGACTCGACCGTATCAGAAAGGAATGAATTGAAAGAAGTCTACCTTGAAGACGACTTTGAAGACAACTTCCTCGGGTATCAGAAAGGAATGAATTGAAAGGTAACCGAGAAGGCGTTGAAGCTAGCGAGTAGTATGCGGTATCAGAAAGGAATGAATTGAAAGCCTGTCGCGCTCTTGAACACGTAGCCCCGTGGAGCCCTAGTATCAGAAAGGAATGAATTGAAAGGTGACACCCTAGACAGGTACTAATCCCCTTGGGCACACCTGTGTATCAGAAAGGAATGAATTGAAAGAATACTGACACGGGTTTCCTTACGAGTTTCACAACACAGGTATCAGAAAGGAATGAATTGAAAGCGTGTGGTTAAATACATCCTCCCAGTCAGGCTCTTCGGCGGTATCAGAAAGGAATGAATTGAAAGAGCTCTGAGCATGTCGCATCAATGTCCCTGTTTACATGTATCAGAAAGGAATGAATTGAAAGCCGAACCCGACACCGGCACGCGTCGAAAACACGAGAGTATCAGAAAGGAATGAATTGAAAGATCATTACACTGCTTTTTTCCAAGCTCCTACAAAAGGCGTATCAGAAAGGAATGAATTGAAAGATTTTGCGGTATTGAATTCAAGAGCACAGATGAATTGAGAGGTATCAGAAAGGAATGAATTGAAAGTGAAAGAGTTGTAATAATACGTAAAGCATCTGATTATAGTATCAGAAAGGAATGAATTGAAAGTATGATATACAAGTATCAACCACACAACCACAACCACCACGTATCAGAAAGGAATGAATTGAAAGGTGTTAGCAATTATAAAGCTATTACGGCGGTTAGGGCTTGTATCAGAAAGGAATGAATTGAAAGGGATGGATGACCCCCCGACTCCTGATTTTAAATGCCCGTGTATCAGAAAGGAATGAATTGAAAGATGAGGGAGTGGGAGTCTGGCAAGCGGGAAAAACTCCGGTATCAGAAAGGAATGAATTGAAAGTCCTACTGATGTCGCAAAAGAAGGTAGCATACTAGTATCAGAAAGGAATGAATTGAAAGTACTGGTGTGACAGAACTGTCATACGAGGGTATAGTAGGTGTATCAGAAAGGAATGAATTGAAAGTCTGTCAAGACCCTGGTTTGCGAAAGCCTCGATTATGTATCAGAAAGGAATGAATTGAAAGAGATTTTGCTAGCTATATAGTTTTTTCCCTTAGCTATATGTATCAGAAAGGAATGAATTGAAAGATGTCTGGGCCGAAATAGTAATGTTCATACCATTCTTACGTATCAGAAAGGAATGAATTGAAAGGGGACGAGTGGCTTCCTGGGAGCCTGGTCACGGACGTATCAGAAAGGAATGAATTGAAAGGAGCGCGAGGTAACGGATGCCGCCGGCCGAGTATGGGTATCAGAAAGGAATGAATTGAAAGATCCGCAAACATAACCGTCTTCTCGGGTATGACGCGGGGTATCAGAAAGGAATGAATTGAAAGCCTGCAATATTACTGTAATGGTGTATGTGACTGAAAAAGGTATCAGAAAGGAATGAATTGAAAGACGAGTTGAAAGAGAGGTTGTAATCACAGCTGTGGTGTACGTATCAGAAAGGAATGAATTGAAAGGCCACGTTCCTGGACTCTGCGGGCAACACGCTCTATGCGTATCAGAAAGGAATGAATTGAAAGCTGAAGTCCACTCCTGGTCACCTCTCGGTCTTCAGTATCAGAAAGGAATGAATTGAAAGTTGAGATTTGTGAAATCACGACAGGAACTTGAACAGATTCTGTATCAGAAAGGAATGAATTGAAAGCGTTCACCCCACTCGTAGCCACCTGGTATATATGTATCAGAAAGGAATGAATTGAAAGTACATGCCCAAAGGCCAGCCCGCGTTTTTTATTGTATCAGAAAGGAATGAATTGAAAGAGATGAAAAAAGAAATAAAAAATGCAATAAAAATGCTGTATCAGAAAGGAATGAATTGAAAGGGGGCGTCATCCCTGCTAGCCATCTTCACCCATAGCTCCGGTATCAGAAAGGAATGAATTGAAAGTGGCTAGCCAAGTTGTGGATGTGAGAACTAAGAAGCTTGTATCAGAAAGGAATGAATTGAAAGCGCTCATCACTTGATTCCTCCCCCTCCTCCCCACCCTCCTGTATCAGAAAGGAATGAATTGAAAGACAGCTCAGGTAATCTGGTGCACGTACAGCCTATAGTGTATCAGAAAGGAATGAATTGAAAGTACAACTATGACACGCGCCATAAAAACCCCCTACCCAGGGTATCAGAAAGGAATGAATTGAAAGAGCAACTCGAGCAACCCCTCACCACAGCTAGCCAGTGGGGTATCAGAAAGGAATGAATTGAAAGGGCATGCTGGGGACTCGTGGCTCGTTGAACCACTTGACATGTATCAGAAAGGAATGAATTGAAAGTAATTACACTTAGCCTTTCCAGGAATGCGGAGAACGTCTGTATCAGAAAGGAATGAATTGAAAGAGAGGAGAGAGGAGTGCTTTGAGTTCGTTGAAGTCCCGAGTATCAGAAAGGAATGAATTGAAAGGTCACACCAGGACGTCAAGCCCGGAGAAAAAACCGAATAAGTATCAGAAAGGAATGAATTGAAAGCGGTTGAGAAGGTGTTGAACAGTGTGGTCGTGGGGTATCAGAAAGGAATGAATTGAAAGCATCGGCCCTCACAGCAGAGAGCAAGCAGGAGGCGTTGGTATCAGAAAGGAATGAATTGAAAGAGATACTTTAATTTCCTAAGCCATTGTAAGTACGTATCAGAAAGGAATGAATTGAAAGCTTGGCTTTAGGTCCCGCTAGGTCCCGCGGGACCTTTTTGTATCAGAAAGGAATGAATTGAAAGTGATGTCTTCGGGCCTTTCGAGACGTTTCTTCAAACGTAGTATCAGAAAGGAATGAATTGAAAGTTATACTTGTAAAACGCGAAGTCGCCCTCCCTCCTGTATCAGAAAGGAATGAATTGAAAGGTCTATGACAATGGTGTTTTCAAACGAAATGCTTACGCTGTATCAGAAAGGAATGAATTGAAAGCCGTCACGCTAAGCCTAATACTCTACATCATCTACATGTATCAGAAAGGAATGAATTGAAAGATGACTAGTATCACCCCTTCACAGGTGCCGGTTGTGTATCAGAAAGGAATGAATTGAAAGTGGAATTTAAGCGGTGAGGATACGCCATTTTCAAGAAGTATCAGAAAGGAATGAATTGAAAGGGTTGTAGGCAACAGGGTGCTTGAAGCCCCGCAACAGGTATCAGAAAGGAATGAATTGAAAGTAGGCTCGGCCGGCAACGGAAGCCTGGGCGTCGACGGCTGGTATCAGAAAGGAATGAATTGAAAGAATCCACCTGCAGGGTTTTTCCCGCTTGCCCGACTCTCAGTATCAGAAAGGAATGAATTGAAAGAGATAGAGGAAAAACCCGGGCTAGAGAAAAACCCCTTGTATCAGAAAGGAATGAATTGAAAGTCATACGGAGGCACATTCATAGCTATACGTACACTAATAAGTATCAGAAAGGAATGAATTGAAAGCATTAGAGAAGAACTTTTGAATCAAGGACATCACGACGCGTATCAGAAAGGAATGAATTGAAAGCGGAAAACCTGGACATAAGCACGTATGGCAACGTCGCAGTATCAGAAAGGAATGAATTGAAAGTAAAAAAATCAAATATGAAGGACAGGGCATGATTACTAAGTATCAGAAAGGAATGAATTGAAAGCTCGTTTTCCTGAATACTTCATCGCCACATCTATTCGTATCAGAAAGGAATGAATTGAAAGAGATGAACCAAAAAAACATACAGAAAATAGCTTGGAAAATGTATCAGAAAGGAATGAATTGAAAGTGAACAAACATGACAGAAACAGAGCTACAAATAAAGGTATCAGAAAGGAATGAATTGAAAGAACAGGAGAGTGTTGGCGGCACAATCTGCCGCCACGTTTGCGTATCAGAAAGGAATGAATTGAAAGCAGCTGTGGAACACGAGACAGTCAAGCCCCTAGAAGTGTATCAGAAAGGAATGAATTGAAAGAGTCCGTGGTCTAGGCTTACGAAATCCACGAGCTTCCAGTATCAGAAAGGAATGAATTGAAAGAAATCTCGCTCTGTCGCAAACTCAAGGCTTGCCTGGATGTATCAGAAAGGAATGAATTGAAAGCTGAGCTTCCCAGCAAGCTGACTTGCAGTATTTACGAGTATCAGAAAGGAATGAATTGAAAGTAGACGTCTCGCTTCTTCTTGTGCTGCGATACGTACTTGGTATCAGAAAGGAATGAATTGAAAGCTGTTATTCCTCCCATTTCACCAATGGAATCTTGTCCTTGTATCAGAAAGGAATGAATTGAAAGCACGCGATAACGGCTTGCATCCTGTCAAATCGATTAGTATCAGAAAGGAATGAATTGAAAGTTAATTCTTGTAATTGGTTCTTGTTTCTTAATGCTAAAGCTACCAGTATCAGAAAGGAATGAATTGAAAGCTAGAATCTTGTACTCTTTGTATTCCTTTCCGCAAATCGGACACTTATGTATCAGAAAGGAATGAATTGAAAGACGTCTATTGAATCCCCACACGCGTCCTAGACCGTCCAGTATCAGAAAGGAATGAATTGAAAGAGCTAGCCTACGCAGAGTAGCACGTGCACGTTCTTGCTCGTATCAGAAAGGAATGAATTGAAAGGGGGATTCCGGTCTGGCAATTTTGTTAGCGTGGGGGTTGTATCAGAAAGGAATGAATTGAAAGTGACAACCCGTCCCGGCTCGGTCATCCACGTCACCTCGTATCAGAAAGGAATGAATTGAAAGGTATCAAACAAATAGATTGCAGCGTCGAGCCGTTTGTATAGTATCAGAAAGGAATGAATTGAAAGGTCCGCCCGGCACTGTTCCCGACAACACGTTGTCGGAGGTATCAGAAAGGAATGAATTGAAAGCATAGAACGGCTGTGGCTGAAGCGAAGCCTCGCCGCTCAGGTATCAGAAAGGAATGAATTGAAAGAGCTGAAGGGGAGGAAGAGTAGGAGTGCCGGGGTAACTGGGTATCAGAAAGGAATGAATTGAAAGCTATCGCTTGCATTTTTATCAGGTTATTGTATGCGTATCAGAAAGGAATGAATTGAAAGCGGATAACGCTTCTCCAGTCCACTTTGGGACGTCGCAGGTATCAGAAAGGAATGAATTGAAAGGGGTCAACTATAGCTACATATACAGTGCGGTTTGGGTATGTATCAGAAAGGAATGAATTGAAAGTTAACGTTAACTGATATATTTGTAGGTGAACCGTATCAGAAAGGAATGAATTGAAAGTCTTCACCCCAACCAGTATACATTGATATACCCTGATTGGTATCAGAAAGGAATGAATTGAAAGGTCAGGCAAACAGTTTACGTTGAAGGCGTTAGCGTTGTATCAGAAAGGAATGAATTGAAAGGTGCATAGCAATAGCCCACGCGAGCCCTACCCGTAGCTGTATCAGAAAGGAATGAATTGAAAGATAGTTGTAGCTCAACAGGAGAGAGACAGTGGGGGTTTGTATCAGAAAGGAATGAATTGAAAGCATTCACGTATTTTCGTATTGCACTGATGATGCGTGTATCAGAAAGGAATGAATTGAAAGATTTGGGTTTACCGTTATTGCAATTTCATAGCCGTTGTATCAGAAAGGAATGAATTGAAAGTCTATTTGTTCGCGGGGCAGTGGCTTTGCCCCTGTTAAAGTATCAGAAAAGAATGAATTGAAAGTTTTTTGTATACTATATACATTTTTGCATATATCGTATCAGAAAGGAATGAATTGAAAGTGAGACGTGGGGGGGTGGAGGCTACAGATCTGTCATGTATCAGAAAGGAATGAATTGAAAGAAAAGATACATTGGGGAACATTCAGTGGAGCTACGACCTCGTATCAGAAAGGAATGAATTGAAAGCATGAGCTATGTATGTTCTCTAGAAGACTATATAGCGTTAAAGTATCAGAAAGGAATGAATTGAAAGGATATGGGTTTTCCAAACTTACCTACGATTAAGGGTAAGGTATCAGAAAGGAATGAATTGAAAGTTATTCTATCGAGTTTTCAACAACAGTTTAAGCGTTAAGTGTATCAGAAAGGAATGAATTGAAAGCCCACGGTCGCGGCAGCCACAGCTCCCCACAGGTGGCGTGTATCAGAAAGGAATGAATTGAAAGAGAGTTCATGGCATTAAAGACCCGGATGGGTTTCTTAGTGTATCAGAAAGGAATGAATTGAAAGGCGGTGACATGTGCATGTTAGAATTGTATGAAAAGTCTAGTATCAGAAAGGAATGAATTGAAAGTCGGCGGTGAAGAGGTCGTCAACGGGCTTGAGGCTTTAGGTATCAGAAAGGAATGAATTGAAAGCGTTTTCTCGTATCCTAGGGAGGATCCGGTAAGGAGCTTGTATCAGAAAGGAATGAATTGAAAGTCCTTTGTCCAAAATTCGTACTCTTTTCGGTTGCTCTTGTATCAGAAAGGAATGAATTGAAAGAGGAAGAATAAGGGGCTTGACATCGAGTGGAGGGAGAAGTAGTATCAGAAAGGAATGAATTGAAAGCTCGGGATCGGAGTAGCGAATGGAGCATAGAACCGTATCAGAAAGGAATGAATTGAAAGTTCAACCGATACGCATCAACAACAACACGAAGGCCCCCGTATCAGAAAGGAATGAATTGAAAGGTATCAAACAAATAGATTGCAGCGTCGAGCCGTTTGTATAGTATCAGAAAGGAATGAATTGAAAGGTCCGCCCGGCACTGTTCCCGACAACACGTTGTCGGAGGTATCAGAAAGGAATGAATTGAAAGTCATTATAAGCGTAGCCGTCATAATAATGGTAGCGTGTATCAGAAAGGAATGAATTGAAAGGTTTCCACGTAGTAGCGGATTGAAGCACCTGATGTAGCACGTATCAGAAAGGAATGAATTGAAAGATATAGTTTTCCGGGGCGTCTATATAGTTCGACAGTTGTGTATCAGAAAGGAATGAATTGAAAGCCGAGGTCGTGAAAACAGAAAATTTTGCCAGACTGAACGTATCAGAAAGGAATGAATTGAAAGAGGAGGATAAGAGCGAGTTCAACAATCGCGACTACACGGGTATCAGAAAGGAATGAATTGAAAGTTCACAAAGAAAATATGGTTTCCTAGTCTATATCCCTTATGTATCAGAAAGGAATGAATTGAAAGGTGCTTGAATCTGTAAAGCTTTGTGTCACCGTGTATGGTTGGTATCAGAAAGGCAGGAATAACTATCATGCGAGATAGGAAAGAAGTAGTCTTTTTAAAATATTTAATGAAATGAAGCTAGCAGCTATTAAAATCTTTCATGAGGTAAAGTGGATTTAGATCCTTCAGGAAAAAAATGCTGTTCCTTAGCCTACTAATGTCTCTATCCCCAGATTCTCAGCAACGCTTTTCTGCCTTTTGTCCAGAGTTGCCAGTTTTCCACCTAATTTCATTGAGAGGGCTATGTAGAGCGCGTCGTACACGGTGATCCCTTCCTTTATCGATACCTCAAATGCTTTATCGAGCACCTCCAGCTCATTGTAGAGGATTACGTTCACATCAATGAGCTTTCTCATGGCTTGAAACTTCGCTTTTGCATCCTCCTCCGAAATAAAATCTCTCCTAAAGGATTTCCAGATGGCATTTGAGACCTCCTTAGCGACATGATCAACAGTGCAGCAGTTCTTTATGATGTCTGCATACTTTTCCCACTCAGGCTCCCTCAGGATGAAAGCAGTTATAACAGTGGCATCAACTACTATCACGATCCTCCACCACTGATGCCTCAGAAAAGCCGCTTGGAACCTCCTTTGTATTCATAAGGATTTTGACAACCTCCTTGATATTTTCCTCCCTCTCCAGCTCCTCAACTCTGCTTTTAACAAATCTTCCGAGCTCCTCAGTCCAGTTCACGCGATCTGCATACCTCCTCATCTTCTCCTTTATGTGCCTGGGGATCTTGAAGCTCACAACCTCAGACATTCTGCTTCACCCTGATATACTTAAAAAGTTTACCAAGATGAATTCCAATGGCGTAGATCCTGAGATCAGATTTTAATTCCTCTTTCATTGCTTTTATGAGGCATGCAGCCTTTAAGCATCAGCAGAGGATCTCAGAACTCATCTTCATGGCATAAAGGTCATTGAAAGCTTTCTTAGGCTTTCCTGATGCAATATCAGATCAGCAATAGTGGAATTCCTTCTCCTTCGGTTTTTCTCTTCAAGGTCATTTTCTTTAATATTACATAAATTAGAAAAATGAATATCAATCCAGCTACGAGTAGAGGCAATGTATAATCTACCTCTGTCCTCCAGACGGCTGTCAGCTTCACCGGCCTATCTACCTTGATCCTAACTTCTGGTTCCCTGGAGACAATCTCTCCTTTCTCATCCTCCCAGTGATCGAAGACATGCTTTGCTCCAAGGTTCACCTCAGTTGGTTTTACTGAGATCAACACTGTTTCATTTTTCTTGTACCATCCGCTACCTGAGGTTTCTCCATAAGGAGAGGAGGCAGAAACCTCGTATTCTGTCTCATAGAGCGCGGTTATCTCTATGGGCCCCGACAAATTGACCTGCCTGGTGGGCGTTAGCACATGATCGCTCCAGCCCTTGAATACCAGTCGAGTGCCATTTCCAGCATCCCAGAGCTCAGGAGCATAAAACTTAATGGAGGTCATAGAAGGCAGCCATTCATCAAATATTGAGGTCCATTCATCGTTAATTTTTAATGGAACACTATCAGACTTTATTTTCACGTGAAAGAACTTCTTCCAACGGGATTCCAATCGAATAGGCTCCCTGACTTTTAATAGAATAGTTTGCTCATCTGAATATATTTTCCCGTCGGAAAACCATCCAGCGAACACATACTTAGTGTCATTTTCAACTCTCTCTGAAGGCTCACTTAAAGTTATTGTTGAGTTCTCCTGAATCCAGGCATCAATAGGCCGTGAATATCTAGTCATAACGACTACACGATGCTCCCTTCTGAGCTCAAAGTTAGCAACAATGGCCAGAGGTTTATCTACAATTATTGTGATAGAATTCTGGGCTATACTTTGAGAGTTCAAAACCCAGTTTGAGAAGAAGTACTCAGTGCGCGTGAGATTTTGAACATGAACTGAAGTAGGCTCAACAAATAGACTGTGAGGTCCTAAGCTCAGCCAAGTTGAGTTGGGAGTTGAAAACAGGAAGCCATCTATGTTAATTTTTGCTAAAGGATTATTACTTTTGAGAGTGACATCTACATAAATTTTCCCATCGCATTCCTTGGCGTTATACCCAAACTGGAGGATGAACCATTTTTCGACAGGCCATGTCTGGAGAATCCATCTGTAGTAGTCGTAGGGCTTCGTGTAACTGGTCCACTTGGTCATCTCATCCGGATTATAAAAGGATGAATCCCCTGTAATTTCGTACATATCATCCAAGATATGTAAGAACTCGTGAACTGCTACTTCTATCAGGAAGTCAGCATATCTATCGGAGATAGGCTCTTCATCTGGGGCTATGGGTATGGAAATAAAACCAGATTCCCCAAAAAAGCCTTTAGCACCATATGAAACGCCACCGTGAGCAACGAAAGGCCACCTTATTCCATAATATACAATTATAACATCATAGGAAGATTGCTTAAAGGCTAGATCCCTCGCAACGGTGCGTGGTTCCACCCAGTACCTCACCTGTCCCTCAATCACAGCGCTGGCCATCTCCTCCCTCAAAATAGTCCTGTTAACTATAATATATTGGTAGGTTAAGGTTAGAGCATTATGTGTATTTTCTTTAAAAAATGTTTTAAAATAATTTAACCTCTCGATGACCTTGTTCGTCGATCCTGGTGAGACCGACTGCAGGGTGGTATTGTAGAAGAGGAAGAGCACTCGGAGCACATGGACGTCCTGGCAGGCCTGAGCAGGTGAGGTAGCGAAGGATGCTAAAATGAGGAGTATTAATATCAGGTATTGAAACCTCAACTTTCTCACACTCTTAGCGCATGTTGTCTTACCTTCAAACTTCTTTTTTAAATCTAATGATAAAAATAGCAAAGGATTAAGGAGCGAATTTTGTTTTTGCTGGTGCATTAACTTTATTCGGAAAGGGTCCAGCAGATTGCAAGACCCTTTATTACAAATTTTTGGAAGAACACTATCCTACACTTATTCCAAAATATAAAAGCTCATTCAGAGTATTCTTTCAACCTACGAAAGAATATCAAAAGGAACTTGAAGAAAGAACAAAAAGGTTGTGTGAGAAATATGGGATTAAAAACAGTATTGTTTAACAGCGGCTTTTTGGGCGGAACGCTTTGTCGCTTCGCTTCTCGCCCTCACTTCGTTCGGGTCATATAACAGGAGATGAGATAATAAAAAGTATAAACGAAAATGGGTATCCTCTGAGACCACTATTTCTATAAGCCTTGCTCTTGGAGGATATCCTCGTCTGTAGCTAGGAGGTAAACTCTTCTGACATTAATGCCTCTTAAGACAAGCCACTGCATGAACTCAGTCACAACAGGAGAGGAGAGATCCAGAGGAGACTACAGCAGCTGTCATTGGGAACACTGCAAGAGTAAAGGATTCTCTCCGGCAGAAGCTATATGAGGACTTGTTTTCTCAGGATTTTTAGGACTTTGTCCAATTGTCCCTCATCTATCTTTATCTCAAGATCTTTTTCTGAGGAGGATTTCCTCAGCAGAAGAACTTCGTTATGAAAGCCTGCATGAGCTATGAAATCTCTGGTAAATTTCCCATTTCCCGAGCGTGAGATATCTCCTCCATTTGATTTATACTCTGAGTAGAGTGTCCAGTCATCAGGGCATATCTTTTGTTTTATATGTTCTAACTTAGATATTTCTCTGTTAACAAGGGTTTCAATCACTTTTGAGCCATTTAAGAGGCGCCTCAGCTTCTTAATCTCCTCAAGCGTGGTTGTGCATTCTCTTGCTTCACTGCATGCTGACTCACTTTCCAGGTTACGCATGACGCCAGTAACTAGTGCTAAGGCATGCAACAACGCTCTAAATCCCTCAGAAAGTCTGGTATTGCTCACTAGTTCTAGAACATTCCCCTCTGTGACGACTCTCTTTGAATTCCAGCACTGCAATGCTTCATTGATGATGTTCCTCAGGAAGCTGGGATCTAAGCTCTTAGCCAGAATGCAGAGCTCGGGCAAGGCCCCAATCCTGAATGCCCCCAGCAACGGTAGGACTTTTTTGTAGAGGATCTCTGAATCCTCTATAGAACAATCTCGAGGATCTGTCAAAAGCTTGCTGGCATTATTTTCGCTGTAGCTTAGATATCTTGTCAACTCCCAAGGCGAAACTTTCCTCCTGCGCAAGAGGTTGTACCGTAGCTCAGGTGGTTCAGCTCTGCCATTGGGCTTACAAGGATCATCCTTCTGCCTAGAAAGCTCTCTTCTTAGTTCTTCTTCAAGGTATACTGGATCTGCTTGGTAAATGCGAAGGTCTACCTCTCTAGATATTGTCACTGCAAGCATGGAAGCTGCCTCCAGGGCAGCAGAATAAGTCAACACAGGCATATAGTTGACTCCATGTGTTATGTCCAGTGCTATCCGTAACTTATTGCCTCCAAGCTTAAGACCCTCATGAAAGATCTTATTTAGTGCAAGCAACTCATAATCCCCCAAGTCGGCTTTGAAAGCCTTTTTTTTAGAGGAAAGAATGCCCGGCAGGATCTCTATCGCAATCTCATTCTCAACGCATAAATGAGACCTGATGTAATCCTCCACCTCCTTTTTAATGCTGTTGTAAACCCTTTCCTTTAGGCTGGAAAGCGTGTCCAATGCCAGCAGAAGAACAATATCAGGTCTTTCAACCTCCATCAACAAGTTCAGCGTGGAAAAGCCGTATTTGTCGAATTTCTGGCCTAATTCCTCATAAACGTATCTTGAGTACCACCAGCCACGAGGATTTCCCCATGTTGTTACAGCTAAACATCTCTCGCTCTTGGATTCCCCCATGATACCAAGAGATGGAAGCAAACTTTAATAAAAAGGTTTATGTGAAAATAATGAATTCTATTTATTAGAGACAAAAATAATTTTTATATCTGCAATGTTATCTTGTCTCTTGTAGAGTTAAAAAATTAAATACCGAAATGTTTATAATAAAAAACAAAGTTTTAATGAAGGATGTCCGAAGGCCCGGCCAGGCACGAAATTGAAGAGGATCTTCTATCTGTTTATAGCGTTTGGGGGCTGAATCCCCTTTATGAAAAGATAAATGAAATTCTTAAAGAGATTCTTAGGGGAAAATTAAAGGGGAAGGAGATATTTGGGAATCTAGTGAGATTGAGGGTTCATCCTCCGTTGCTGGCACTGGCTCTCTCCAGCGATCCGGAAAGTAGCGATTGGATCAAGGTAAGGCTCTCCTCTTTAAAAGCTGTTGCTGAAAGAGAGGGATTCAGCAAACTTGCTGAACAAATAAAAGTGGATGTCTCATCTTACTATGAGAGAGCTAAGGAGATCCTTGGCTTGATGCAGAGAGGAGACTGGAAGGTGACAATACAGGTCCTTGAAGTTGGCTCTATACAGGAAATAGTGAAGAGAAATGGTGCCTTCAGGGAAATGAGAGGTGCAAGCCTTCTTGTCGATGTATTGCCCAGATATGCTTCGATTTATGTAGCTGACAAACTAGGAGAGGAGTTCATACTGACAAAAGAGGCTGGAGAGCTTGTGTTTATCTCACATCCATCTTTATCAGGGAAAATGGAAGGAGAGATCATTGAACACCTCAAGAGAATACCTATTGCTAATGCTATAGTCTTAAAGGGAAACGGCTCAAGCGCTCCAATGCTGAAAGTCAAAGATATAATGAACCGTGCTGGATCATCGTATCGACTAGCCTTGGCCTCAACTAGAGCGATCAATCTTGGATCTGGTGATCCGATTGAGCTCGATCCTAAGGATATATGTAGGGGTTGCAGAGCCGATTCAAGCCTGAATGAATCCTCTGTGGACAAACTGTTGCGTTCTTTTGCTGTTGATGAGACGAAAGTGAGGAGGCTAAAAGAAAACATCGTGGAGAGGTATGGTGGCAAAATATGCCAGAGCTGCCTAATTTTAGCCTCATATGGGCTTATTTTTACAGATATTCTAAATGGAGAAGAAAAAGGATGGAACAAAGATGTCCTGAATGCGGTTAAGATGGCATCATCCTATGAGATATTTGAAAAAGTGCGAAATGCCGTTTCTGCCGGCTTTGAAGCCAGATTTGTGACGGGACTGGAGAATTATGATTACTCCGAGTCCTCTAATGCACTTATTGCTATGATAACTGCAGATGGGGATGGCTTTGGCGCCTTAAAGGGCAATTCCAAGTCCATTGAGGACTTTCTCTCCTTATCCATTCTCTTCAGTACTCTCATGGAGGAGGGATTAGTGAGCGGAGCAAGGAACTCCCTAGAAGTTGAGGAAAAATTCCTAAACTTAAGAATGAGAGAGTCCGCTGGGCCAAGGCAGTACAACTTCTTCCTCCCCATAACACCCTTTTATGTGGCTGGCGATGACATGGTGCTCATTTTAAGGGCAGAACACGTTGTTGGATTCATCAGGGGTCTAGCTGAGAGAGCTAAAAGGGTCTTCTTTACCGCAAAGGAGCTCAAAATAATCCCCGAAGAGGAGAAAATGGGTATTAGCATGGGCATAACTGCAGGAAGAACCAAGGTACCAGGTGTGTATTTATATGATGCCTCTCGCGCAATGCTGAGATATACAAAAGAGATAGCGAAAAAGGCCCCGAGAGATGAATTCACAGTGCAAGCCTCAATTCTATATGCGAAATCAGGTGCATCATGGGAATCCATAAATAAATTCAAAATAGAGAGTGTTGACTATGATGGCCTGTGGAGATCTCTTCTATGGATAGGAACGGAGGATGAATCCCCTGTTCTTAAATCGCTCAGAATTGCTGTCTCTGGAGATAATGCCATTAGATCCTCTGATTTTAAGGAGGTCCTTGAGGATCTCCTTCCTTCAGGAGGAAGATCAAGGCTATATCATGAGATGGCGCTTCTGAGATGGCTAAGTGATATAGCAAGAGGTATGGATTCGAGGTGGGAAGAGGACAGGGAATTATACGGCCGTCTTAGAAGGATATTCAGCGAACTAACCAAGAAGGGATCAGCCGAGGTCTGGAGATCCCTGTACACTCTCTGCTCAATACTGAATATAGTGGAGGATAGAGTGGAGAATGAGCTCGGAAGCATTGACTTGAGAAAAAAGCTCAGTGAAATAGGAAGATCATTTTGTGAGGGTGAGTAGATGAGAAATCTGAGAGTTGAGGTCAAATTAAGGGGAATAAGAACAGTTCAACCATCCGGTGAGATTAGAAAGGAGGATTACAGGGTAATGGTCTATGAGAAGAAGGTAGGAGACAGAATAGTTGCCTATCCGATATCCCCGGCCCAATTTAAAGGAGCCCTCAGGCAGATAGCGTGCATAGTAGTGCAGAACAAACCTGAGCTCAGGCAAGCTTATGAGGATCTCTTCGGCACTGACGTTGCTGACAGGTGCTTTGGTGAAAGTAGAGAGGTGGCCTCGCCTGTCTCTAAGGAGGGAAAGCTAAGTTTTGAAATTATAAATTGTGATATCAGCGACAAGCTTGAGAAGCTGATCGAGCTGAGGCCCAGAACAAAGCTGGATAGAGAGCTAGGAACTGTCGAGAGAGGATCTCTTCTTTTCTCTCAGGTGATATCATCTGGGTTCAAGGTTACCTTTCTGATAAAATCTAACGAAGAACTCAATGAGAGAGAAGTGGATCTTCTGACAAAAGCTCTAAATGCTCTTAAGGGGTGGGGGATTGGTGGATGGACTTGTTTAGGTTATGGAAGTGTTGAGGAGGTGAGCATAAGTGAGTTTTGATTGGGTGGATGTGCTGTGCCTTGAGGCGATAGAACCTCTCATCATAAGAGATAAGTACAGTAAGGGAGCTCATTATTCCAGTCCTCCGTATGTCCCGTCATCAACTCTTTCCGGCGCAATAGCATCTGATTTCTTCAGAAGGAGGGGTGTGAATGGTAGAATAGAGGATCTTAACATGTGGATTAGTCATGCATTCCCCAGCGATAGGCCATTTAAGCTATGTGGATCTCCTCCTCTTCCGCTCACAACATTGTCAAGAAAAGAGGATGATACTTACCTTTCCTTGGCCCTTCTTTTCGCTAAGGCAATGAAGGAGGGGCCAAGCTTACTGGATAAGATGAAGGGTTTAAACAAGAAAGTCGGGACAATTTTCATAAATCAAGAGGGAAGATTCGAGCCTCCAAGCAAGGAGATCATCACTCAAGTTGCACTAAGCTATGAAAGAAGGACGCACGCTTCTATAGAAGATAGGGGTGAGAAATACGGTCTTCTGTTCACACAGGAGGTCATAAGACCGGGATCCAAGTTCCATGCACTGGCTTTTCTCGATAGCTCCCTTCATGAAGAGTTGAAAAAGGAAATCGAGGTTAGAATAGGTGCTTTTACAAAAAAGGGATTCGGACTTACAAGAGTTAAAGTGGATGAGTCTATGAGCTTTGATGAGTACAGGAAAGGAAGGTTGAAGGGATTGAAGTCGGAGCATGAGTTTCTCACGGTCGATATAATGACCTTCACCTCTCGTGAAAAGCTCCTCGAACTAGGAAATCCAATATATGAAAAAATAAGAATATCTGATTTTAAAACATGGTTCAACGGTAAGTTCTACATTTATAAGAAAATGATGGGACCAGGAAGCGTTCTGGTATATCCAAGGGGGAATCTGGATCCAGAGAGGATAATCCAGATAGAGCTAACTCCCCCTCAAAGTGCTTTGAGGAGATTTCATGGTCTTGATATGGTCTTTTTTGATAATCCCTTCCATTTTGATTCCCTTTTGAGTTTGGGAGGTGAGATGTGATGTCAGGCGGAATTAGTTCCTCCGAGGATGATGCTGCCCTTCAAAAGAGGGCAGTTGAAATAGCCAAGAGTCTCTTCAGGAGGGTGCATATACCCTCAGAAGAGGAGGAAGAGGAGTCGGAGATCACTATGACAAATCTCAGAAATATGCTTGAGGTGGCAATAGACTGCGCAGAGAAGGATAACTGGGATCTGTTTGGGCTGAGAATAGTTTATTTGGCCAGAAATGCCTCTCAAGGGGATGATCTGTATATTTTCGTTAAAAATCTCCTGACGGAAATAAAGAATAGCGCCGAAAGCAGCAAAGAGAGACTGAAATTGGCACAGTACATTCTGAAATCCTGCATATACCTATTTAATGCCTACAGAAAGGGTCTCAGTGACCTATTGGGGTGATAAAATGAGCGGAGCTAGAGGTCTGTTGACAATAAAAAGAAGGATATGGGCAGATTGTGAGATCGAGCTTCTTGAACCGCTGAGAGTGGGTGCTGGTAGAGATCCAGAGTCTCCAATAGACCTTCCAGTTCTGAGGGACTCCATTGGAAGGCCGGTTATACCAGGATCGACCTTGAAGGGCTTCTTCAGGTCCTATCTTTCCCGTCTTCTCCTTGCTTACAGGATAGCTGGAGGCTCTTCTGTGGAGGTCGATGGGATTAAGGTGGAGTTAAAACCATGCATCGATAGCATCTCCGAGAAAAGGATGGATGCAAGTAAGCTAGAGGATTTATGCGTACTAGACAAGGTGTTCGGGTATTCTGGAAGGAACATCTCATTTTCATCGCTGATAAAATTCACTGATGCTGAGCCAGTTAGCTTAGTTGGTACTCTAAAGAGGACTCATGTTTCGCTGGACAGGAAAAGAGATGCAGCTGAGAAAAAGATGCTTACAAAAGTGGAGGCAATAAAGGAGCGTGCGGGAGATCCAACAAAATACAGATTTACCATAATATACGATGAGCTTGGCGATCCCCTATTCTCGGATGCCAATAATGCATTCATGTTGCTGCTTACAATGCTGAATAAAGGTCTGGAGGAGTTCATTGGAGGATGGAAAAGCAGGGGATATGGAAGAGCTAGGATAAAGCTGATGAAAATCAGAGTAGCAGATGTGAGCGATCTGCTTAATGGAAACATTAGAGAGGTAAATCTTGGGGATATAGTTCCCAGGAGGTGATATGAATGCAGGAAGTTCACGGATTTGAGGCTATTGTTATCTCAGGAAGTGTAAAATGTGAGATAAAAACGAAAACTCCTCTCACAATAGGAGCTGGCAAGAGCCCAGTGGATCCACTTGCTCCGGATATACCACTCCTCAGAGATTCCATTGGAAGGCCGGTTATACCAGGATCGACCTTGAAGGGCTTCTTCAGATCCGGCATTGAGAGAACTCTATCAGCGCTTAATATAAAAGATTACATTAAACTGGTAGAGGATCTCTTCGGGACGACTAGAGTCGAAGCCTATGGCTCCAGGCTTATCTTCAGTGATGCTTATACCGACAGGGACGATGCAGTGGGGATGAGGGATCATATAAAGATAAATTCAACAACGATGGCGGTTGAGCACGGACCCTTCACTCAGGAATACGTGAAACCCGGAGTTAGCTTTTCATCTAATATTTCGTTTAGGAATATCCCCCTGTCGTTCCTCTCCCTTCTCTCCCCTGTGATCAAGCAGGCGGATATCGGAGTGGCCAGATTGGGGAGATCAAAGAGCAGGGGATATGGACATGTATCCATAAATCTGTTAGATATCTCAGCTGACATAGTGTGGCCGTCCGAGATGGACAGTCTTTCCCTTTCGTTCTCCCTCCCGAATTATGGGAAAAAAGTAAGGATCTCCCTGAGGAAATCAGAGAACAAGATCTCAATCTCAGATTCCATTTCCGAGTGCGAACTGACCGGAGATATGGAAACAAAGCCTCCTATTTTAAGGGCTAAGCTGAAGTGGTCGGATGTTGAGAAATGCTTGGAGCCCTTGATAAGGGGGCTGGGCAAATGAGCTCCAAAACTTACAAGTTCATTAAGGTGGATGGTTTAAGGAGGAGATCGACGAGAAACTACATTCCTCACTCATCTCTTAGTAGAGCTCACAAAATACACGTATCTCTGAAGACAGAATCCCCAGTTCATGTTGGAAGTGGGGAGATCCAGCTTCACAAGGATCTTCCTCTGTTGCTAAATGCTAGATCAGAAGGAAAACTTATTATTCCTGGATCCACTCTGAAAGGAGCGATTTCTCACTATTATCTGGCGCTTACTGGAGATATATCCTCTACTTCAAACCTCTTTGGCTTCCCTGGTTATATGTCCAAAGCTCTATTCTCGGACTCATTCCCAGAAGGCTCTGTTGAACCGCAAATAGTAGGGATTGGTCCAAGCTGGCAGCCTAAGGCACGGGAATCAGGAAAAATAAAGCTTTACAGAAATGACATTGAGTTTCGAGAAGAGAAAGAGCAGTATTACCTTGAATGTATTCCTCAGGGGACATCTTTGAAGGCGGATATCATTGTTCTGAACCCGCTAGAAATAGAAACAGCAAAACTAATCCTAGCGATGGGGTATAATCCTAATGGCTCTAAAGTATTTCTTCTTGGATTCGGAAAACCAAGAGGGTTAGGAAAGGTAAGAATCCTCAGTATAGGAGTGTTATCTGTGGATGCCCTCGGAAATGAGAGGGACATCACGAATGAGATCATGAGGCAAGCTAGTAATGTCCTACAGGAGCTAAAAGGAAGATTTGAGGAGGTGTTCGGCGGTGGTTAGGTGCGAGGATCTCATCAATTTTATAAAAATGGAGAGAGCTTTTGAGCAGATAAAAAGCTGGCGGGATTTGTATGATCTGGGATTCAGGCTTGTCAGAAGGTACGAATACATCCTGAGGAGAGGGTACAATCCGGCCGAGAGCAGGGATGTGTTCATCGAAGGAATAATAAGTGAAATTGCGCTGAAGTTCTCCAGTAAGAGACTTCCATTCTCATTATCAGAGAGGGATGCAAGAAGGATCTCATCTAGAATTCTTGACATATTGACAGAAATGAGGGATCTAAGATCGATATGCGGTCTTTACTTCCAGCTGAGGAAAAAGGAAGAGATGCATCACTTGATTGATCTCATAAGGGGATAGAGTTGATCCCGGACTTATTTCTGGTCTCACCCCTTTTTTCAAGAGGAAAAAGCCTGCGTGAATATGAGTTTAATGATCTGGGACTAGATGGAAAGCTCTTTCTAATGGATCGGGGGGGATTGTATAGACTAAGCTTTAACAATAAAGGGAAGGGGGAGCTAAAAAATGAGAAGATGTCAACGGAGAATTTAAGAGAGGTAGGATCCCTAGGAGTTCTACTTCTTTCTCCCTCAAGTGAGGATGTTGCCAGTTTCCTGGGCCTAGTAGATTATGAGTTTAAATCCTTCCTAGAGAGATCTCCAAAGAAGAACCTCCTCTTAGAATCTGCTTTCCGTATATTCCTGCTCGATAAGCTTTCCATTACAGTAGAAAATGAGGATGAGCTGAGGATTCTGGAGGAAAACCTTTCAAAGGAACACTTATTATCAAATATTTCATATTTCTGTATAGATACGGAACATCAAATAAGGCATTTAGTGCCGAGACCTCCGGACAACGGCGCTGTTGTGAGATCGCTGGTTAATCTTGCGCAGGAGATTGCACTGCGTTTCTTTAATGCTGATGCAGATACAGGAAAATTCATTGATCATTTTTATAGAATAATAAACTCATTAGTTATGAATCAATTAATAGTTTATGCCTATTGTGGATATAGAAATGGGCAATTGGACACAGTAAACAGCTTAATAAGGAAGTTCTTGATCCCACGGTTGAATTTCGCTTATTACATAGATCCTAATGAGAAAATCTTCAAATTAAAGAAGATGCTTGACCTAATTTGTGATATTTATGAGCACTACGCCGGTATGATAACTGGGATAGAGGTCTCGTTTGAGAAGTTAGAAGATCTTTTGAAGGGGTATGACAAACTCAGTGGAGAAACTGGCATGCTCCCTCCTGAGGGGAAACTGACAATTCATTTTACTAGAAATTATAATATAACAAATATAATGTATGCAAATATTATTGCAATATCATATCTCTACTTTGCAGTAGGTCTGCTTTGCTATTTAATAAGAGTAAATATCTTGGACATTTTCTCGTTCTTTTATAATTTTGTTAATATGATAACTCAAGTAAATGACATTATAAACTGTTCGATCCTAGGCCTATCAATCCTTCCTCCAAGTGAAAAAGTGGACTACCATGAGCTTTTATTCAAAATTTATGATCTAAAAAAGCTTAATGAGCTAAAGAATTTTTGTAATAAAAAATTAAAAGTAAAGGAGGAGGAAATTAAACCTGAAGAGAGAGGTAAATTTTATAATATAACCGAGCTTGAATACATTAAAGGGAGGAAAATTGAAATAAATATAAATTATCTTAGAAATAGTTCCTTCGCAACTCATGGAGTCCTGCTGACACCTCCTACTAGAGTTGACGACAGATTACTAGATGAAAAATTTAAATACTTCTTAGAACGCTGTTATATTCTATTCAATAACCTAAATAATGTGATAGAAAGAGAAATTCCTGTCTTGACAGAGATTTCTCAGCCTCATATATCATATCTTGGTAAATTAATTGAATCTCTAGCTGAATATGAGGAAGGAGGTGTTCTTGAAAAACTTAAAAAGCTATTACAAGATGCAGAAGACATTCAGGCACATATGAACTCCCTTATTGAGAAAATCGGGAAAGTACGATCTGCTATGCATGAAATTGCTGGAGAGCCAATGCCGTTTGCAAGTGAAATAAATAAAATCATGAAAAGGATATACATATATATACCCGAGTTTTTTATGCTTGAAAATCAGATGATTTCTACGTAGGACTAATGCTAATAAGGTAGGGACTTTCCTTAGCCTCTTCCTTTGTTCTGTGCCTAGGAAACCGCAGGAAGTGAGCGAAGAGGAATAGTTATCCAACCCCATCAAGTCAATATAGTGCTGAATAAAATCCTCCAGATTCTCCACAAGAGCTATTATAATTCCTCAAGATCTGTAAACCCTGATTCCCAGTTTTAATCGCTCGGCTCTTTGTCCTCTGCGCATTCCCCTATGTAGTCCCTCATAGAGTCCTCAGAATCGAAGTCCACGATGCACATTGATCCTTTCTTGCCCGCATTTATGGCTCTTCCCTTTCCTATAGCATGCGAGGGGTGAAGCCCATAGCTTCGACCAGATATCTCAGATAACACTCAACATGCTCAACTACCTCCAAGCTCGAAAAAGACATCCACTCCTTCAGCCACTATCTCCCTGATCCTCCTTACATCCACTCTTTCGTATTTTGTCTCCCATCCTGAAGCCCTGGAGAGATAAACAGAGATATCTCCTTCCGGAATTTTCTCCATGAGGGTCTCAAGGAGGTAGGGATTGTGAGTGGTGACAATGTAGGAGTTATCGCTTAATGTAATTCTCTCAGCGAGGAACTTTGTGTAAAAAGGGGAAAGAGTGGGCCTCGGGTTCCTCCATTAACACCAGCGAATCCCTGTTTGACTCCACAGCCCCCAGGCAAAAAAAAAGAGTTCTCTTAACAGTATCTGAAAGCATATGGTGCTCTATTCTGAGGTGCTCTCTATTTCTCGGCTTTAAGAACTTGATTTTCCCCTCAGAAATGATAAATTTTATGTTAAAATCATCAAGAATTCTGGTTGCAATCCTCCTCAGGTCATCCCTTGTCCTTAAGAGATACATTAAATTTGGACCATGGGGTGGGAGAAGGAAGTCCCCAAACTAAACCTCCTTTTGAACCTCCTTTCCCTCGGAGTACCTGTAGAACTTCACGTTTTCTGGAAGCCCCTCAAGACCCTCACGCCTTGCCCTGATGTTCATATACTCATCTATTTCCAGGATCTCCTCTTCCTGAAGGCATACGCTGAGAGCCCTCTTCTTGCTGTCATAGGAGCATTTCATCCTTTTTCCATCCAGCTCCACCTCAATGGGCTCCTCCCTTGAGAAAGCAAAGAAGATATCATCCAGTTTTCTAGCTCTTGTCATCATCCTCAGGATCTCAGATAGACCTTGAAGGGACCAGAGTCTACCTCCTATGCTCACAGGGGACACAAGGCCTGAATTCATGTAGTTTTTGATCTGACCCAGGAAGGAGAAGATTGATAGAGCCTCAAGAAGGTTGGACTTGCCGGTCTCAGGAGGACCTCTCATCACATTAACCCTCTTGAGATTCAGAAAAGCCTCGTATATCGGATTGAACCTCCTTACTTTTACCTCCATCCTCAAACACCACCTTACAATTATTTAAGTTCTCTCTCCTTGAGGATAAATTCCGCTTTCCAGCTCTGTTCGCATGCTTCACTATCACGCTTGTCCAAGGCAATCTTATTCAACACCAAGGTCCCTCAGCAGCTGTGCTGCCTTGTCAGATGATCTCTTTGCCTCTGTTAAAGCCCTCTCAAAGCTTGTACTCGGCTTCTATTTCTGGAGGAATGTCTTCAGCATGATGATCCTTCTGCCCTCAAGTTTTATAAAAAGCAATAAGCTTCTTCAGACCAAGAGATCTCTTGTCTCAAATGAGGTCTGGCTCATCATCGCACCCCTTTGTAGCTGAAAGGAGAAAAATAAAAAGTTTATATTAAGAGCTTCATCAATAAAATAGAGACCATATGGAATAATCAAGAGAAGGTTTTCCGAAGAAAAGGTGGATATTGCGACGATAACTCCATCTTCGATGGAAATAACCTGCCACCGCCCAACCTCATCGAAGGTCAAAAGCATCTAACAACAGACGTGAAGGCACATCTCGGCTGGGTTTTCTTAACATTGTACCAACTGTTTTATAAATCTATACGAAGATTAATGAGTTTTTTATAGAACCAAGAGCTAATCTCAGCATGCAAAAAGAGGTTCATGTCATCACATGTGGGGCATCTCTCCTGAGGAACCTCGCCAGAAACCTAACCCAGAGCTCTTTGTTGTGTAAGTATCCGGATCTTAAGAGGAAACTCGAGGATCCCAATGTAAGTGAGGGATTCTTGAAGAGCTTGAGTGGTGATGAGAAGATCGCCCTTAAGGGTGAGATGTTGAAATACCTTGAGAGGAATCCCAAGGCTGCTAGCGCTGAGCTGAACAGCCTCCTCAGCTATGTTGAGCAGGTCAAGGGGACTTCTAAGCTGGAAGAGGTCGTAAGTGAGGCCCACATCTTCAGATCCGACACAGAAGCTGGAAAGATCATGGCAGATGTCCTTCAAGATTACCTACACTCCCTCGGAGCTAATGTGAGCATCCACACTCTGGCTGGATTCGGAACAGGGGACTTCAGCAGCGCAGTGAAAACCTCGTGAGGAGCGCTAGGGATGTGGTCAGGAGGAACAAGAACGTGGTCCTCAACTTAACTGCTGGCTTCAAAGCTGAGATTGCAGCTATGGCTGTGCTGGCAAGCGAGAGCGACCTAGATCAGTACTACATACACGAGAGCTCTAAAATGGTGGTGATGCTGCCAAAGGTCTTTGAGCTGAAGGTGAGAATGACCAAGTGGGAGAAGGTAGCCAGTGTATTGGCTGTTCTGCTAAATATTCCCTTCAGCCTCAATGTGGCTGAGATCTCACTCAAACTTATGATAACTGGAGCTTTGATCTGGATACTCTGGAAGAAAGCTTAACTTTGCCTTCAATCCTCTTTACATTGAGGCCGACCTTGTCTCCGCCGTACTTTGCCATCAGAGCTATTACTTTCAATCCTCTTTACATTGAGGCTTCCTCGGCTCGGGCCCTGTATCAATTCCCTTTGTGAGATTATTGAATTTTTGCCTCAATTTAAAGAGGATTGAAAGTAGCAAAGCGAAGGACATCTACAGCGAGCTAAAGCAAAGCCCCTTAAAGCTCCAGTGCCTGAACTCCAGCCGGTCTAGATAGGACATCAAATATAATCCTCTCTATCCTCCTTCTCCTCTCCAAATCGGATTCTATCTCTTCGATCTTGAGCCTGCAGTCCTTGTCTAAGCTAAAGCTCTTTCCGCTCTGGCTCATCCTCCCAATCCCCTCCCTCTCAAGAATTCTCACTATTCTATAGATAACAGTATCCTGAATAGAGGGAGGCCTCTCTCCGTACTTGCTGAACACGCCCTCTATGCTCCTAGCTATGAGCTTTGAGAGCGTATCATACCTCTTGGAAGTCTTCGCTTTCTTCAACTCCCTAAAAACTGAGCTTAACAGGCTGGCAGAAGCCTCCATTAGGATATCTTGCTCGCTAGCCTCCTCCTTCACCTTAACAGATCCTCTCATCAACTCCTCCAGGGCCTCCTTCAAATCCCTCTCAAGCGTTGTCCAATCCCTTAGGAACCTCATTACAGCATCATCCCTCAGAACCTGGATCATCCTGAACATGTCCGGGTTTATATCCACAATGTCGAACCTTCTCCCCATCTCCACCTTTACGTCAGTTATCTCGTCTGGGTCCATCTCAGCTATTGATATCAGAAGCAGTGGATAGGCATTCATTATCTTTGAAAGCTGATCTTTTCTCTCTATCCAGTACTTCCCGTACTTTATCTCAACCCCAACTTTTGTTGTTAGGACGCCACCCTTCACCCCTTTGCTGGCATCGTAGGTCCACACATCGAAATGAGCATCAGTTCTGGCCCCTGGAGCGCTTAAGGGCTCATCAGAGAATATCGCTATGTAATCCCTTGTTATATCCCCAATCCTCACGTTGAGCTGTATGCTCCTCATCTCGCTCGACAGGAACCTCCTCAGCAGGCTCTCTGCAAAGTTCCCCTCTTCTATTCTTCCCATCTGTTCAGATCTTCCTAAGTTTTCAATTATCCTTGATGATAGCTCGGTTAGACCCTTCACTATCCCCCCTATCTCTCTCGTCCTCGAGAGCTCTGAGGCAACTCTCTCCATGAAAGGATATACTCTGTCCAGGGAGCTCCTTATTGCATACCTCATCTCATCGTCGTGCTCATAATATGCCATCCAGAGGGCAATTATCTTATTTAATGCCTCCTTACTTGCTTTCTCCCTCTCATCCTCGCTCATAGATAGGCTTAACTCCTTAGACCTGTCCATTAGCCTGCTTCCAAGGGCTTTATCGCTCCTAAGGGCTTCTCTGGCTCTCTTGGACAGCAGCATGACTACGGATCCCATTGGAGGATATCCATGGCCTCCCTCAGTTATCCCCCTGATTGTATCAGCTAGATCCTCAATCATCCTCCTGCTTCCCTTGTTTAGCTCTCCTAGAAGCTGATCCACCTCATCTATTATGAGAACAGCGGGCCCTTCAGCGGGAGAAGCTTCAAGAGCTTCAAGCATAACCCCCTTCATGTCCCTTAAGGGGCTTATTGTGATGATCCTGGAGAATATCCCCTCTTCCTCAATCCTCCTCAGGAGAATTTGACCCAATTGAGTCTTTCCTGACCCATACTCCCCGACAATACTGATTATAGCTCCCCTCCAATCCCTATCCTTCAGATACCTTATCACAGCATCAGAGGTCTCCTTCAAGCGTGAAAAGTTCGTCAAAACATCCTGCATCAGGTCAATTGTGAGCTCCAGCGGCCTTCTATCTGACCACCTGTCCAGTATCAACCTTATTGTGGAGCTCTCGAGCTTCCTGAATTTTTCATAAAGCGCCCTTATCTCCTCAAAATAGTCGGGCTGGCTCATTCATTCCACCTTGCTGATATTCTCTCCCTGAGGGGTATTACTAGCTCGCTGTATACATCTCCGCTTATCCTGTCCTGCCATGTGGAGAATATCCTCCCCGAAATGCCCCCTGGTATCCTATCGATGTCGTTTACATTCTCAAGCACCTGCCTGTACTTCTCGAAGGAAGGGATCTCTATCAACCCCTTTCTCCACAGGGAGAATAAGGCTTCTCTTGCGGCATCACCATACACTTTCCTCAGGCTGGAGTATGTGAGGGAGCCCCTCTCCCTTATGTCCTCGAGGATTCTCTCCTCCAGGGAAAGGGCCAGGATAGGCACCTTCCTCTCCTTCAGGAATCCACCTTCTTTCAGCCATGATATTATTGCTTTGGCCTCAGTATCGCAGATCTTGAGGCCGTTCTTCTTAACTGCAAGGGAAAGGCTTGAGGGGGTGAGCGGGATCCCTCTCTCCATTAGGAAGGCGAAGGCCTTCTCAAGCATGTACTCCTTAAGGAGGACCTCAGCAACTTTCTCGAAGAACTCATCCATGGACTTGGCATCTTCAACTTTCCTCAAAATCCAGCTCATGGTTTTGGCATACTGTTCAGCTGTCCTCCTGCTCCTCACCTTTAGGATGGACATTATCTCATCAGGATTGGGATCCCTCAGGGATGTCATTAGCTTGTAGAGGTTCCTGAGGGGCAGCGGATAGAAGTTGCTTCTCGGCATCGCTAATAACTGCGCCTTATTTACTAAAAAAGTTTACTAATGTAGCTGTGAAGGGTTAAAAATAAATACAGCTGGAGAGGAACTTCCTCTGCAGGATTCAGGGATAGTAATAGCGATAACCTTCTGTTGAGCTTCTTAAAAAGCTTAAATTTATCCTCTTTCCTCAGACATGTGCTCATCTTCGATGAAAGTACCAATGATTTTCTTATCCCCCTGTCGAGCTCTTCTAGAGGTTAATTTAATTCATTTATCGCAGGACACTTTTTCATTGGGAAATGCCCTGTCTGTCGCTAAGAGTTTATTAGCTTCTTCTGCAAAGTACAGGATATGGGCACTCTGATGTAAGCCCTATGTCCCAGGCTCTCTCCACCTCTCATTCACTCTCCTAGCAACGTCTGGGCCTTGCTCTACCCTCTCCGGCAGCTCGCTTCCCGATTTCTCCTTGAGCTTCCTTCTTATCATCTCGCTTGGCAGTTATCCAATGTGGAGGTAAAGTGGAAATCTGTATGATGGTAAGACTCATTGGCTATATAGGGGTTGGTTAAGAGCTGTAGCCATGATCTGTTTCCTATATTTTTGAACCTCTATCTTTTGACTCGTATTAAAAGAGACGAGTGGGTGGTGGAGCTTACGGGTAAGGTGTGTATACTGGGATATTTTTAAATATTTTTTGACGTTTGTTGGGGTCGTGTGCGGGTCGCTTAGGAGGGAGCTCGGGTTCTGGGACGCTGTGTCGGTGGGCTTGGGGGCTGTGATAGGCGCTGGTATCTTCGTGGTCGTGGGGCTCGCGGCTGGCGTGGCCGGGGCTGGGGTTGTGCTCGCCGTAGTGCTCGCGGGTTTCAGCGCGGTCTTCACGGGCCTGAGCTTTGCCGAGCTTGGCGCCGCGCTGCCGAGGTCTGGTGGTGTCTACGAGTATGGTCGTAGCCTTCTACACCCTGCGTTGGGGTTTCTGATGGGCTGGAGCTGGGTTAGCGGTAACATCGTGCTCGGGGCTACCGCCAGCCTCAGCTTCGGGTATTACCTTGAGAGCGCTTTTCCATGGTTTAGCCACGTTGCCGGCGCCGTCCTGCTTATAGCCCTGGTCACGCTGGTGAACGTTGTCGGGGTTAGGGTCTCGGCTTCCGTGAACAACGTTCTCGTCGCGGGGAAGGTCCTGGTGCTCTTGGTCTTCGCCGCCCTGGGAGTGCTGAGCATGGACCCCGGCCACTTCTCAGGTATGACGTCCGCGAGCCTCAGCAGCTTGGCTGCTGCCGCGGGCCTCTTCTACTTCGCGTATATAGGGTTTCCACGCATAAGCACGATGGCCGAGGAGGTCGTGGATCCCGAGAGGAATATACCGAGGGCTATACTTGTCACCCTGGTCCTCTCCATGGGCCTCTACGTCGGCGTAGTCGTGGCGGCGGTGGGGCTTGTAGGGAGCGACGCCCTTGCCAGCAGCACTGCTCCAATAGCCGTCGCAGCCGAGAGGCTTGGGATAAAGGGCTTGGTGGAGGCTGGGGCCCTGCTGGCCACGGGTAGCGTCGTGTTGACGTCGGCTATGGGGCAGTCCAGGGTTTTCTACGCTATGGCTAGGAACGGGGAGATACCGGAGAGGCTCGCGAGGGTGTCGGAGCGCTTCGGGACCCCCGTGAACTCTATACTTTTGTCGGGCGTGATCATGCTCGTCCTAGTGCTGACGGTCGACCTTTCAGGGCTCGCGTCGTTCACCAGCTTCAGCGTCCTCCTAACCCATGTCTTCACAAACCTCGCGGCCCTCAGGCTCGACAGGAGGGAAGTATCGGTCGACTACTCGTTGAGGGGCGTGCCGGTTCACGCTTTCATCGGCCTGGCCCTGAGCCTTGTCCTCAGCCTGAGCCTGGGGACTAGGACGCTCGTAGCAGGTGGGGTCAACGTAGCGCTCGCCCTGGCGTGGTTCTACGGCTACAGGCTGCTAAGGGGTAGGGCTCACGGCTTGAGGGTGTAGAGCCTCAGGTTCTTGCCCTGGCAGAGCCTCGCCAGCGGGCATTTCTCGCAGGCCTGGCTGCAGGCCGGCTTGCCCTCCCTTACTTCTAGAACACGCATGTCCCTGAGCATCAAGAGTATCAGCTCTACTCGCTCCCTGGGTATGCCTGTGGCCCTGCTTAGGAGTGCCGGGTCGGCGACGCCTTCACGAGAGAGTGCCTCGAGCACCCTGCGGAGGTTCTCGCCTAGACGCGTAGACTCCACTCAACTACGCCTGAGCCAGCTAGGCGTGGCGGGTATTTAAAGGTTTGCCGGCTCCAGAACCAACACATTTACTTTTACCCGCGGTCTACCCGTGGAGTTGAAGCGGCTCATCCCAGCCCCTTTTGTGGTCATACTGATGCGCCTAGTCGTATGGGAGACAGTATTAAGGATAAGAGCTTGAATCCTTAATCGTAATCACAGCTGTGGAGCTCACAAGCGCCCTAAGGCCCTGCACATGCCCTCTTCGAGCGTCATATCGAGCGTTACATGCTGGGCTGGGGTTGTTCGGAATCAAAGGTAACCCTCACTTTCCCATCGGTTCAAACTCCAACTCTAGCTCTTTTCTCTCCTTAAGCTCTAACTCCCGTATCAATTGCTCCCTTAATCTCTGCATTTTACAACGTTCCTCAAGTAGTTTCAGCAACTGTTCTGCGCTGCCCCTCGTGCAAATCCTGAGCGCGAAATCATACCCATAGTATTCGAGAGTGTTCACCTCGAGCCTCAACTGTAGCCACACTCTATTTTGCTCTTCTGCGCTCTTAATGTACTCGAAGAGCGAGCATGGGTCTTCCACTATACGTAACAGCCTCTTAACAGCCTCCTCGAACGGTAGCTCCTCCCTGGTATCCGTGACTCCTTCTTGCTTCAAACCTTCACTTCGCAGAGCTCTCAGCAGATCCTCTCTGTTGAAGATCAGGAGGGGTGATCTACTATTGGCACTTCCTTTAAGGCGAGCCCTTACTACCCCAACGAGCCTTAAAGCCCTCTGAATATCGAGCGGAAGCCCGCCGGAGCTTTTTAAGTAAAGATGGGCGTACTCAGTAAATACCTCAATGCCATCCCCACTAAGACGCGTCCAAACCTCCATAGTCTCGCTGCCATTATCAAATAGAGCTTCTACCGCCTTGTTGAGCTCGACGGAAGCCTCTGTGTGCTTCTCGACTAACTCCCAAAGGAGACCGGCATAGGCGCTGGCCTTCACAAGGAGATCCTTCAACTCCCGCAGGCGCTCCACCTGCCCATTGAAGGGGGCCGCCTCGGTGACGCGCTGCGGCACCTGTTCCAGTAGTTCAACCGCTGCCTCCGCCCTCCACCTTGCCTCGAGCTCGTGGGGCCTGTGACTATAAGGCAGCATCTCGGTGAAGCTCTCAACGCTTTCGCGCCTGTAGGCGACCCCTGCGTGGTCGCTGAACTGGAGGTGGTGTACGAGCTCGTGGATCAGGGTCTTCAGATCGTAGCTGTCCCCGCAGAGGTATAGCCGGATCTTCCTCGAGGAGGGGTCGTACAGGCCCGGAACCCTCTCAGCGCCCTGCTCGCCGTCCTCGTAGCGGCATTCTATAGAGAGAACCAGGCTCCCAAGCTCGGGGGCGCCCAGGCTCCTCAGCAGCTCGTTGACCTTGGTTAGGAGGCTGTTGGAGAGCTCCTCCAGCCCTCGGGCCCACTCCGCAATCTTCCCCGCTAGCTCCACGTCCCCCACAGCCCTCATCCTCCCATGCTCAGAACCCCCGCACGATGTTATAATAGTTACTAGTTGTTTCCCGAAAGTGAAAAACCCCTTGAGCCGAGGGGGCCAGAAGAGCATCGAGGGGTGCGACCCGCCCGTCTCAAGGCTGCCCCGACCCGCCACCAGGCGCGCCTATTACAGGGGGCTACTCAGCGAAGGGGATGAGGAGGCCCCCTTCCTTGAGCATCTGCCTGACGTCGCCCTTGTAGGAGATGGTGCCCTGGGGGTCGACGAGGACGAGCTCCTTCTGGAGGCCGGCGTGAGCGATCATCACGCGCTTGTCGGGGGTCCCGTCCCTGCACTCCTCCCCGTATAGCTCGCAGAGCCTGACGCCCCGCTGGGGCCTTCTCTCCACTAAGCTCCGTAGCAGCAGTCGCAGCCGAATTAACAGGGGCTTGCGCTTCGCCAGGGCCCCCTCCACCCTCGACAACTCGTCCACGATGAGGTAGTAGTGGGGCTCGCTGATCGACTCGTAGAGCTTCACTGTCTCCCTCAGCCTTTCCAGACGAGCCGGGTACTCAGGCCTCCCCAGCCCCCTGAGGACGGCCTCCACCAGCAGGAGCGCGTAGACCGCGTCGGGCTCGAGGCGCAGTGCCCCCTTGACTCTTTGGCCACATACGCTCACAGTGTGCTCCCACAGCCCGAGCGCGTCCTCCATCACCCGCAGAGGGGCCTCGCCGGCCTGGGAGAGAGAGTAGTGGAGGGCGAGGGGCAGCGGGTAGTACAGGGCCGACAGGGACACCTCGACCGTCCTCTTGTACTCCTCGTTAACGCGCCTCACCCCCTCGCTAGTCTGGCTGTCCAGCTGCCTGGTGGGCCTCAGGAGCCTCTCCGGGAGCGGGGCGGGCACCCTCACCGCCCTCACCTCCTCCCTGGCCACCAGGTTCAGCCGGAGCTCCGGGCGTTGGGAGCGGGGCGGGTACGGGTCGCTGTTGTAGACCTCCAGCTTCACCGACTTGGCGCCGTGGGCCAGCAACAGGATATTCGCCAGCCTCTCCGCTACCCTGAGCGCGACAGCCGGCATGAAGTTGACCCCGTGGGTGAGGTCGAGGACAACCCTCTCATACCCCTCCTCGAGGCACCTGGGGCCCAGCCCGGCGAGGGCGACCGCCTCGAAGTCCCCGGGCTTGCTCTCGAAGCTCCACCTGCCCCCAGGACTCCCCACGGCCGGGCAGACGACGACGCGGGCCCTCCCATCGATCCCCATGCACTCTAGCAGTTCCTCGACGAACTTCTTAACCCCTTTCCGGAGCTCCGAGTAGCTTGCCGCGCGCGCCGCCCCCTGCAACAGTCCCCGCAGCTTGTCGTAGCACTCGTAGCAGGCCCCCTCCCTCCTACCGTCCGCGTACTCGTCGACCAGGCTGTCCAGGACGAGTAGCGCCACGTCAGCGTCCCCGTACTTCTCGAGGAGCAGGGGGAGCGAGGTGCAGTGCTCCAGCGTGCGCCTCTCCCTCTCCTCCAGAACGTAGACGGCCGGCCCCCAGAGGGCTGGCTGCCCCCATGTAGCGATCAGCAGCGTCCTACCCACCGCTCAGCCACCCGTCGGGCTCCCTCGACCCAATCCTAGGGGGCCTCGCACCGGGCCTCGATGACGGGGTCTCCGGGCTCGCTCAACCTGGACTCGGAGCCCAACACGTGGAGGGGGCGCGCTACCTCCCCCAGGAGCACGCCGGGGTCGGGGCGCTCCACCCAGAGCCGGCTGTCCACTGGGGCGTGGAGCTGGCGGGGCTCGTTGGGCTCCTGGCCCGGTTTCACGGTGGCATAAACGGGGCTCATATCCTTGATGCTGGTAGAGTGTTATAAAACGCTTACGCGAGGCACCCGTCTAGCGGGAGCATGGTGAAACGCTGCCCCCTCTGCCCTCGTCATCTACACTGAAGTTCCTTAACTCCTCCGATGGGTGGTGGGAGGGTAATCCTTTGGTACGCTTGCTCCGCGCCCGCCCTCGCCCTGAGGGGGCTGCTGGTTAACAGGACGAGCGACAGGGTCGGGGCGAGCGATACTCACGTTAAAGTTTTATAAGGCGAGATGGTATTGCAGTCATGCTTAGGTTGTCTTCGAAGATCTTTCAGGGTGTTTACGAGGAGGTCGAGGGCTTCTACCGCTTCAAGACGTATGTCGCAGGCCAGTGGGAGGGCGGGAGGGAGTACATCAGGGTTAGATCCCCTATCGACGACAGCGTCATAGCAGAGGTCCCTAAGCTCTCCTGGGAGCAGGCCGACAGGGCGCTGGGCCTCGTCTACGAGAAGGGTCGTTGGCAGGTGCGGGACACCCCTGGGTGGAGGAGGCTCGAGCTACTCGAGAGGCTGGCCGACCTCATGGAGAGGCACAGGGAGGATTTGGAGCTAAGCCTCGTCGTCAACGCCGGGAAGACCCGGGCCGAGGCGAGGGGAGAGGTGGACGCCAGCATCGACAGGCTCCGGAGGGCCGACCTCGACGCCAGGAGAATATTCGGCGAGTACGTCCCGGGTGACTGGGACCCCACGACGCAGGAGACCGAGGCGCTGGTGCGCAGGGAGCCCTACGGTGTCGTCCTAGCGATCGCGCCGTTCAACTACCCTCTCTTCGACACCGTGGCGAAGTTCACGTACAGCTTCGTGGCGGGGAACGCGGTGGTCATGAAGCCCCCCTCCGCCGACCCCGTGCCGATCATACTCCTTGCGAAGCTCCTGGAGGAGGCGGGCTTCCCCAGGGAGTCCTTCGCTATCCTCACGATCCCGGGCTCCGAGAGCGACAGGATGGTCGCGGACGAGAGGATCAGCGTGGTGAGCTTCACGGGCAGTAGCTCGACGGGCAAGAGGGTCCTCTCCGTCGGGGGCATCAAGCAGTATATAATGGAGCTGGGAGGCGGGGACCCCGCCCTCGTGCTGTCCGACGCCGACGTAGGGGCGGCCATCGAGGCTGTGGCGAGGGGCATATACTCGTACGCGGGGCAGAGGTGCGACGCGGTAAGGCTAGTCCTCGTCGAGAGGCCTATATACGAGGAGTTCAAGGCCAGGCTCGTGGAGAGGTTGTCCAGGGTCGTCGTGGGCGACCCCAGGAGCCCGGGCACCACCATGGGTCCCCTGATAAGCCCCTCCGCGGTCGACGAGATGCTGAGGGCCGTCGAGGACGCCGTGGAGAGGGGCGGGAGGGTGCTGTACGGCGGCAGGAGGCTAGGGCCAACGTACGTGGAGCCGACGCTCGTCGAGATTATTGACAAGAAGGCCTTGACGGAGTCCGTGATGTACAGGGAGGAGGTCTTCGCGCCGGCAGCCCTGATCACGGACTTCGCCGGCGACGAGGAGGCGCTTAGGCTGGCCAACGGGCGCAGGTACGGGCTGGACGCGGCGATCTTCGGCCAGGACATAGACAGGATCAGGAAGCTTGTGCGCTTCCTGGAGTTCGGCGCCGTGTACGTGAACGACATGCCTCGGCACGGCGTGGGCTACTACCCGTACGGCGGCCGCAAGGAGTCGGGCATCGGGAGAGAGGGGATAGCTTACTCCGTAGAGCAGGTGAGCGCCTACAAGACGATAGTGTTCAACTTCAGGGGGAAGGGCGTGTGGAAGTACGCTTGAAGGAGCCAAGGCCACGTTTTTGATTTTCAAGGCAGCTAGGGTACTCATCGGGGCTAGGGAGGGGTGCACGCTCCTCGTTAAGGCGTCATACTCGAACCCGTGGTTGGGAATTTAGGGGAAGCACTCTCACCCGGCCACAAACGAACACACCATCTAGTGACGCTCTCACTGAGAGTTCGCGTGCTAGGGCGTCCCTAGTACTGCGGCAATGGCCCAGGGAAGCCTGCTCTTCCGGGTCAATGTGGCTTCCCGGTATCCTAGGATTAGCTTTCCACCAGGTGCCTGTCTCGCCTCTAATAGGATGACGCTGCACTCACAGCCTGGAACGAGATAGCCGTCTTTCTCTACCAATGGCAGGAAGGCCATCGGGTCCTTGGTCGGCTTCTTCTCGCCGATCTTAACGGGCTCGACAAGGCCTGTGAATAGGAGTGTTAGGGCGTCTTGTCCAGGCTCTGCAACCGCTATGAGCCGGGTGGAGTTTAGCAGCCTTTTGACGAGTTCAGGGTTCGCGGAGATCACGGGCAAAACGTCCCAGCCTATGATGGCGAGGTCGAAGCTGGCCGACTCCTCGGCTCTTGCAGGGGGGGATTACCGCGAGCTCCTTGGCTTTGATTGTCGAGTTTATGAGCTCGGCGAAGACCGGGTCCTCTGTCACGATAGCTATGCGCCACTGGGCCTTCTCGATTATTGGAGGGCTTTCCTTGGGAGGTGACCAGGGTACTAGTATGGGGTATAAGAGGAGGAATGCAAGGAATGCCAGGTATAAAGCTAGGATAACAAATGCCCACACGCTGTGTGGCTTGGGCAAGGCCGCCCCCATCCCCTTATCTGTCACTGCTCCCGTCACTATACTTAATATTATTGATATTTATGATATATGGTAGCTGTTTTTACTCTCGTTGAGCCAAAGGGACGTCGGGTGGAAGAGCTGCCGGTTTAACCTGCGAAGACTAATGGTATGCTGAGCGGAAAGCCAGGTAGACTCGCCGGGGCCAAAAAGTAAGGTCTTACTTGTCACGTTTCAGAGGAACATATTGCCGGGCGTGTGGCGCTCCTAGCTGTGCCTCTAGTGTTCTTCGCCCGTCGGCGTTGAAGAGTGGATAATGGGTGGTTAGCTTAACCGGATGAGGGGTTCTATCAACGCGACGTTTAGGTGATTGTGAAGGTGACGCGAGTGGGTGTTGACGGCTTTACATGGCCGGTAGTCTACTCGGTGTTTTAGCATGGATTTTCGAGGGCTCTTTTTATCCGGCTTTATCCTCTAGGATCCTCTGGAGCTCGGATTAGCGGTATCGAGAACCCACCTGGAGCTTAATCAAGTCTCATATGGGATTGTGTGGGAGGTCCAGCTTCGTTCAAGGTTAACCTTTAATATAAGTTAAACTATTCCTTTTAGTAGAACAAATCATGGAGGTTTTGCTCAGGATAAGGAAGAAAGGGGTTTTGATACTCCCTAAATCGCTGCGTGAGGCGGCGGGAATTGAGGAGGGGGAAGTTTTGGCTGAAGCTCGGGACGGCTTCATTGTTCTGAGACCGTTTAAGCTGAAGGAGGTTGAGGTAGACCGGAGGATAGTCGATGAGCTTCTCCGGGAGGAGGGAGAGCTGGAGAGGCGGAAGATGAATGGTATCCTCAGGGAGGTAGGTGGTTGACACTAGTGTTTTGATTGAGCGCATAATTAGGAATTCCCCATTCAAGTCTCTCGTTGAGGACCTGTTCGAGAGAGCTAATGGGCAAATGGAGATAATGCTGGGCCAAAAGACTATTGCTCATATGGTGATTGGAAGCTAGGTTTTTGCGAAGCTACAAACTCAACTTGTGCACAAGAATTAATATACACAAACGATACTACTGGCTGCAATATATACCATGCTGGCTGTCCTCCATACGATTGGAAAATTGTAATACTAGTTCCAGAATATTTAAAAGATTCAGATTGTCCAGCTAAGGATAATGTAAAAGGAAAATGTAATACAAAAGAACATATCTGCTATTGGAAACCTTGTAAAAGGGATGATGATTGTGTCTCTGGAACATATTGCTATTGTGGTTATTGCAGTAGCACTTATACTTCAGCTGGTTGTTCTTCTGGTTGTTGTAATAGAGAATACGGTGGTACTGATATAGGCCAATGTGTATCTCTTGGAACTATATACAACAATCAAACTGCTAGCTACTTATGCATTAGCTAAAAATTTTAATTTAGCTTTTTCCTTTTTTCCAAAGATAAATAGGAGTGTGTCTAAACCATTCATATATTTGATAACCACTATCTTTTTCAAATCCGTCTATACAAGACGTTAAAGAAATCCCATTTCCATATCCAACAGCTATTCTTCCAAGACTTCTTTCATTAAGTAAAGAATTTATTATTGAATCTGGTATTCCATAAATTGCAAACTCCCTGAAAAAATAATTTCCAGGACCACCCAAATTACCACTAGTTCCATCACCATACATTTCTCCTAATGGTATTCCAAAAGCTTTGTAAGCTAAAGGCAAGCCATCATCATACATTTCCCACTCTCCATAATTTTTTATATTAAAATCTGGTCCATAAGATCCACGGCCTCTCATATAAGCATATGGGAATTTAGCAAATTTCCAATTCTCCCAATTTTTATTCAAGAAATCATCTATAGTTCCTGGTTGCTCAAAAGGCCAAGTACCAGAAAATTGTTTAACCGTATTTTTCATTCCATGCACAAATCTATCATTAAGCCACATTTTATATGCAACCATAGCATTCTTATATCCTTCAGAGTTTGGATCTTTCCACGCATTTTTCATTTCTTCATATATCCATGGCAATTGTTTAAGAAAAACTCTTATTCCTTCCATTCCAGGAACAATCTCTTCTCTACTCCAATCATAAGTTGCATTTGGCAATTTAGCTAATAAAAACAAAGCAATAGTTCTACCAACTTTATCATTAATTTGACTTTTCAATAAATCAGAATCATAATAAGGAAAAACTATTGGCAAATTATCTTTCTTAAGTTTTTCAGGCAATTTATCCATATAATCATGAAATCCTAAAATTACTTCCCAAACTTCCTTATTAGTTGGAGTAACATTCTCTGGTAAATGTTCTTTTCCGCTGTGTGGTTCAATCCATCTTGAATTAAGGGAATATTCATCATCAAAAATATCATAAGCAACTTCTTGGATCATTCTATTAATCCATTCATATTTTTTTGGCTGCTCAACTAAATAAGGTCTTTCTTTAAGCAAATGAGCAAGCATCCATGTATCTCTTCCTATATCTAAACTCCCAATTAAAATTGTTCTATTGGCAGCATCATTTATAACAATTGGCTCAAAATCAACAATATTTTCCCCATAAATTTTATCTTGAGTTGCTTTTGTCAATAAACTTATTGCATCAAATTCTTCAGGCAATTTTCTCTCAACAACAGCAATCCCATAATAACCTAAAACTTTAGCAGTAGCATTACTAGCTAATTCTCTATCAAAATTTAATTTTAATCCAAGAGAAGAAGAATAATCAAGAACATTAATTGTTGAATTATCAACAATTCTTTTATTTAAAATTTCTTCCAAAATTCTAGCTTTTTTTAATATCTCTTCAGCTTCCCATTTATCTGGAGCATTATTTGCTTTAACTTTCAACTCATCAATTTTCCCTTTTAATACATTTTCATACAACCTCTCAACAAGAGAAGAAAAATTCTTTGAATAATTCAATTCTTCATTGCTTATAATTCCATCAGAGGTTTGATTTCTTAAATAATTCAAATAAGTTGGAATTACTAAAAACTTCTGGTATTCTGACAATAAATCAACAAATTCCCTTTCATTCAAATCTTGTTTTCCATCATTATCCAAAGGTTTAATTAAATCAATATAACTTTGATTTAACCCCTTATTCAAAGCATAATAAACATTTGGATTATCTTGACTAAATTCAATTTTCCCATTAACACAAGAGCTTAAATTAAATTTATCAAAAGCACAAAGCTTAAATTCAAGATCTTTCAGAGTTTTAATTTCAGAATAAAAATTATTCCCATTCTTATTCAAATCAATTCTATTATTATCAATCAAAAGAAAAGCATTTTCTAAATTATCATCTTTTATCAAACCAGAAATTTCATAAATTCCAACATCTTTTCTATTAATGTCTAAACCTTCAATTTTTGGACTTTCCAAATTAACAAAAAAGCTAACATTTTCCTTACTTATATTGTTATATTTATCAGGAACAATCAATTCTCCTTTAACAATTCCCTCTTTAGACCAATATTTACTAGGATCAAAAGAAATTTTATAACAAGAATCTTTTTCATCAAAAGGAATTTCAATTTTTGTATTGTTTAAATTTAAAATAGCATATTTTTCAGGATTTTTCTCTTTTACACAAGCAAAAAATTCTTGATTTTCTCTTTTAAAAACCCTATCTTTATATTTTAAACTTTCAATTTCTGGTGCTTCTTTATCTCTAATAAAATAATCATAAGCAAAAGCAGCTCCTATTACTGTTAAAGCTCCCCCAACAATCCAAGGCAAAGTTACCAATAAATCTCCAGCTAAATTTTTCCCAATTTTATTTTCTTCTTGTATAAAATTTGTTGTTAACCCTAATTCTTCCCTCAATTCTTTTCTAGGTAAATGTTCTTTAAAAAGCTCTTTAAAATAACTTTTCACTTTCATATCTTTAATTAAAAGAAAAAAGGATTTAAAATTTTTTTACTATCTATTAGTGATAAAATGAGTGACACTGAAGCTTTATTAAACTCTTGGCAAAAATTTTCAGAAGAAGATAGGTTTTCTTTTGCAATACTATATTCTAATCATCCATTATTCAAACAAACGATTGAAGGTTTAAGCGCACTAAAGGCATATAATTCCCTTCCTTCAGAAGAAGAAAAATTGAAATATGGATTGATTTCTTCCAACTTAAATCCAATTTTTCTTTCTTTAAATAAAGAAGAGGAAGATTTGGTGGAAAGAAATCTTCCTCCATTCCCCATACTAATTCAAGAAGTTTTTAAAAGGAGGGGAATTTCCGAAAAAGAAATTGAAATTTTAAATGAACCATTGCCTAAAAACCCATTTGAAAGGAGAAAGCTAATTAAAGAAAAGAATGAAATTTACGAGAAATATGGATTAATCCCAGAAGAATGGAAAAAAATTGAAAAAGCATATCAAGAAAAAATTTGGAAAGAAAGCAGAAAATTAATTTATCTTTTTTATGCTTTAACTTCATTAGAACTTTATCTTGCTACTCAAAATCCATTAGCTCCTTTACTTTACTTGCTTTCCTTTCCCATTCCTTATCAATCTTTAAGATACATTTCTTCTAAAATTTCGAGCGAGAGAACTAGAAAGTATTTGAATAACGCTATTTCTTTGTACTATTTTTTAAGGTCTCCAACTTCAGCCGCAATTAGTACATTAGAATTTGGTTTAGCAGCCCCCTTACTTTCAAAATACTTGGAAAAATCTTGGCCATACTTACCAAGATTTTTAAGAAAATTTCTTTATGAAGCTCAAATTTATCTTTCAGGAATAGAAAAGAGAAAATTCGACGAAAAAGAAATTAGAGAAATTTTATATAACATAAAGATTGATTCAGAAAATATTCCTGAATATGTTATAGAAAAATATAAAGAAAATGTGGAGAATAAAACAATAGAAATTGAAAATCCTGAAGAGACTTTACTTACTCCTTATACAATTTCTTACTGGAGAAGAAGGGTTGTTGCTATTCCCGAAGGGAGAAAATTAAAAATAATCGATAAAGATTATGTTAGAAAGCTTGCTCAAAAAGAAGGAATGTTTTTAGAGGATTTTGAAAAAAAATTAGAGGCAATACCTTCAAGATATTTAGGATATGGATTGTATGAGGGAAAATTGGTTTATGTTAAAGATGTAATCGGAATATTATCTTGTGATTTACTAGATGCCTTAGCCCAGAAAGAAGGATATTTGGCAATTCTTGGTAGAAAAAGCGATGAAATAGTTGATAGAAAATTACTTTTACAATCTATCTTTCAGTCTTCCTTTTCAAAATTATAATCTCTTCTTTACAGAAAAGCGTTGTACCCTAGTTTAACTCGTAACGGCTACGGGTCTGGGAACAGAGGAGTATAGCATATATGTTGGTAGCCGGAGGGGTCTGAGGCTCCTCCATAGTTTCTTTAAGACACAACAATTTTTATTTTAACTATATATAATAAACTTTATACAGTCTGCCGGCATAGCGGGAAAACGACCTTAATGGAGGCAGTACAGACACGCAAGCCCGGAGCTGTTGATAGGAAGTACCTTTGGACAGTGCTCTCCGTAACTACTATAGGCGCATTCATGGCCGGGCTAGACACACGCATAGTAGTGGTGGGCTTAGACGCTGTGGCTAAGGCGCTCCACGCTGACATAGAGCAGGCACTATGGTTCACCCAGGCATACATGCTAGGGAGCACGTTGATGCTGCTGCTCGTGGGTCGTCTAGCAGACCTCTACGGCCGGGTAAAGCTCTACGTCGCGGGATTCCTGGTCTTCACGATCGGGTCCCTTCTAGCCGGGACATCGACCTCCCCGGAGATGCTTATCTCTACACGTTTCCTTCAAGGGCTTGGGGGAGGTATACTGGGGACTGTTAGCGCGGCAATTGTTACGGATGCCGCTGCGGGGGGCCCTCTCGCCTTTGCATTGAGCATAAACGCTCTGGCCTTCAGGATGGGCTCGCTCCTTGGCTTGACGCTTGGAGGACTCATCATAGGACTCTTGGACTGGAGGTATATCTTTTGGATAAACGTCCCCGTGGGCCTTCTAGCATCCTGGTGGGGGTTAAAGGCTCTAAGGGAGACGTACAGGCCTGTCGAGGCCAAGAAGATGGACTGGCCAGGCTTCCTAGCTTTCACGGCCTTCATGGTGTCTATCCTGTTGGCGCTAACCTTCGAGGCATACGGCTTGTCGTATAGGAGGATAGTGAACATCTTGTTGTCCTCGTCTCTAGTCTCACTAGTAGTCTTCGGGTTGTGGGAGCTAAGATCAAGGCACCCCCTGCTAGACCTTAGGCTCTTCCGGGTATGGGGCTTTACGGGCGGGGTCATAGCACAGTTCCTCAACGCTATAGCCTTCGGCTCCGTGATGCTCTTATTCACGCTGTACTTTGAGGTCGGGAAGGGCGTCTCCGCGGCTGGCACCGGTCTACTCATTCTTCCCTACGAGCTTTCCTTCCTCGTCTTCAGCCTGTTGAGCGGGAAGCTCTCGGACAAGTACGGATACGTGTACTTCTCCATTGCAGGCCTACTCATAGGAAGTGCCGCGCTGTTCATACTCTCCGGCCTCACCCTGTCTACGCCTTACCATGTCTTCGCGCTTGGATCTGCACTCCTAGGAGCTGGGAACGGCCTCTTCATCTCGCCCAACAACAGCGCGATAATGTCCTCCGTCCCCGAGCACAGGAGGGGGATAGCCTCAGCACTCAGGAATGTCTTATTCAACCTGGGCCTCACGCTGAGCCTAAACATCTCGGTCCTGCTCCTGTCTAGCAGGCTATCATATAGCCTTATAACGAAACTCCTGATATCAGCCGAGCTAGACCAGGCAACCCTGGACAGTGGACGTAGGTCGTTGGCCTTAGCCATAGGAGAGACGTTCCGCATCCTCGGGATAGTCAACCTCTCAGCGGCGATATTCTCGTTCAGCAGGGTTAAGTCAAGTATTAGGTAGCTTCACCTGGAACTCATAATTTCTCTTTAGTTTTCATCTTTTTATTTTTAATATATAACCAAATAGAGTAAGTAAGTGACATATGTTATGCATTTATTAATCATTTAAGTAAAGTTTATAAGTTTGATTCAAGTAAAACTCTATGCCGGTGGAAAAATGGTCACCAGGCGTCAGTTCATCTACCTCGTAGGAGGAGTAGCTCTAGCAGCAGCGGCGGGCGGGATCTATTACTGGCTTTCTCAGACACCCTCAACACAGCCGTCAAAACCCAAGAAGATTTCTGGAAAGCTAACGATCCTGGGTAGGAGTGGTTACCACGAGACCATCAACAGGAACCTAATGGACACCTTCAGCAAGAAGTATCCCGATGTGACTTTAGACTATGTCCCCAAGGGCTATACCGACGAGTATCAGACTATCATACTATCCATGAGGAACAAGTCGAGCGACTACGACGTGCTCTACATTGACGAGCCCTGGATCCACATGTTCATACAGAACGGCTGGCTGATGCCCATCGATAACCCAGACCTTTCAAACTATCCAGACTTCCTCAAGAGCTGGCCCACCGTGGGGGGCAAGACATATGCGCAGGCCATCACTGGGAACGCGAACTTCCTCTTCTACCGCACGGACATCCTAAAGGACCTGGGAGAGTCTCCACCCGAAACCTGGGACGACGTGCTCCGGATAGCCAAGAAGGTCAAAAGCAAGTACACGGATACCGGTGTCAAGCTCTACGGGTTCGGCGCATACTCTGTTAAAGGAACCTCTATCGCACAGGACACCTTCCCAGCGATACTTTACCCGTTCGGTGGGAGATACTTCGCAGACGACGGTATCACCCCTGCGCTCAAGAGCCAGGAGGCCATCGACGCGCTAGAGTTCTTCAAGGAGTTAAAGAAGTACTCTCACCCGAGGATGACCGAGTTTGGCAGCCTTGCAGAGTACAGCGAGGCTATTCTAAGGGGAGAGGTGGCCATAGGAGTAGTCTGGAACGGCTGGATCTCAGACATTGACAACCCGCAGAAGTCACAGGTTGTCGGGAAGATCGACATAATGCCATACCCGCGCCAGAAGGTGTCCTTCGGTGCACAGTCTGGAGTCTGGTATATGGCTGCTTCTTCATATACAACGAACCCTGACGCCGCTATCGAATACGTGAAGGTCACCACGAGCTTCGAGGCCCAGAAGAGGGCTGCGATAGAGGCAGGACTACCGCCAACCAGGCTGAACGTATTTACGGATCCCGACTACAAGGCTAAGGTAAGGCTGGCAGACAAATTCCTGGACATCATTAGAGTCGTCAAACCAGTCAGAACAAACCCGCTATGGGGAGACATGGCTGAAAACGTTGGAACGTATCTCTACATGGGACTCTTGGGCCAGATAAGCGCAGAGGAGGCGATTACTAAGGCTTATGAGGAAATGGTTAAGGTAACCTCGGCTGTTAAGTCTTAAGGCATTGCTTAGAAGCATGTGAAATAGGTATGAGTAAGAAGACTGGCATACGAAACGAGATTTTTTTGCTTCCTGGACTTCTCGGCTTAATGGTCTTCATCTTCGCGATAAGCTACTCTGTCTACATGTCGTTCTACAGGTACAAGCTGGGATTCACTGAGCCCACCTATGTCGGTCTGAAAAATTTTGTCGACCTTCTCACCAATGACGTGATCTTTAGGACCGCCATCGTAAACACGTTGTACTTCGTAGTAGTGGCGACGACCCTAGAGATACTCTACGGCATTCTTCTAGCCGTCCTTCTCTACTGGAGCAAGTACCGGTATCTCTTCCTACCGTTCCTCTTAGTCCCCATGCTGCTTCCCGCGGTGAACGTTGTAGTCCTATGGAGATTCATGTTTCACCCGGAGTATGGGCTCGTCAACATGTTCTTGAAAACCTTTGGTTTCGCGCCTATAGACCCGCTCAACGATCCCACGTGGGCCATGCCAACAATAATACTGATGGATATGTGGCAGATGACTCCCTTCGTTATGATAATAATACTGGCCGGTTTGTCAACTGTCCCGAACGAGATCATTACAGCTGCACGTATAGACGGGGCGAGCAAGCTGAGCATGACTCTAAAGATACTTCTTCCACTTACAAAGAACATTATAATGGCTGTCGTACTCCTTCGCCTCATAGACGCCTTCAGGATATTCGCTAAGGTACAGCTCTTAACGCGGGGTGGGCCAGGGATAGCCACGGAAACCTTGGAGCTTCAAATCTATAACCGTGGTGTGAGAGGCCTAGAGATAGGCTTGGGCTCCTCCATGTCTGTTATATTCATCTTGCTAGCCATGACTGTTATTGTCCCGTACATGATTATGGTGATAAAAGGATGGCGTCGGTGAACGACCTCATCTTGGTAGTACTCCTGTTATCCGTCATAGTGCCTTTAGGCGCTCTCGTCCTCATAAGCTTCCTTCCACCAGGTGAATACACGATACCGCCCCAGCACCCAACGCTATCGAATTACGCCTACGTTATAGAGAAGCTGGGATTTCAGCAAAACATGTTTAACACGTTTGTGTTCATCACTCTAGCTGTTATAATCTCCCTTGTCCTGGCTATCCCGACATCTTATGCGATAGCGAGGCTACCCATAAGGTATGAGGTCTGGGCTGCAACAGTCGCGCTAGTGATCCTTGCAAAATCCGTGCCCCCGGGTAGCCTCCTCGTCCCAATATACGACTGGCTCTGGAGGCTCAAGCTCACCAACACGCCCCTAGGCGTAGCCCTCAGCTACCAGGTCTACACGCTCCCCTACACTATTTGGCTTTTAACATCGTTTTTCCTGGATTTGCCTCGGGAAATAGAGGTTGCCGCGCGCCTCGACGGGGCCGGCAGTTTCGACCGTCTGAGGCATATTATTCTCCCGGTCTCCATCCCGGGGATCATATCGGTGGTGATTATGAATTACCTGAACTTGTGGAATGAATACATGTATTCGAGCGTCATGGTCTCAAGCAGCAGGCTTCAAACCGCGGCCGTGGTGCTCGGACAGATGGTGACCAGCGAGTATGTTGTCGAGTGGGGTATCATGGCGGCCGCAAACATACTCAGCATCATACCAGCCTTGCTGTTTGTAACCTTTGTTCAAAAGAACATTTCAAAGGCTATAACGGGTGGTATTAAGGGGTAATGGGAGGTGGTAGAGCATGGGAATGGTTGAACTTGAAGGAGTAACAAAAAGCTATGGTAAAAACAGGGTCTTAGAAGAGATAAGCCTGAGCGCTGAGAAAAACGAGTTCCTTGTAGTTCTTGGGGCAAGCGGAGAGGGAAAAAGCACAATCCTGAACATAATATCTGGCGTCGTTAGGCCAGACAAGGGCAGAGTCATCATAGACGGAGAGGTTGTAGACGACTCAGGTAAAACGTACATCCCTCCCGAGAAGAGGGATATTGGATACGTCTTCCAAAACTACGCGCTTTACCCACACATGACGGCTTTCGACAATATAGCATTCCCGCTTCGCATGCGGAAGCTTCCGGAGAATGAGGTCAAGAAGAGGGTATTGGAGGTTGCAGAAATGCTCAGGATAAGTCACGTGCTCGACCACAAGCCTTCACAGCTTTCTGGTGGACAGCAACAACGTGTAGCTGTTGCGAGGGCTATTGTAAAGGAGCCGAAGCTCCTACTCATGGACGAGCCTTTCAGCAACATCGATCCTGCTCTGAGAGCCAGCGTGAGGTGGGAGCTAAAGGTTCTCGTCAAGAAGGTAGGGATTACGACTATAATGGCTACACACGACCAGGAGGAGGCAATGTCCCTAGCGGATCGCGTAGCACTCCTAAGAAAGGGTAGGTTCATCCAGTACGATGCTCCTGAGAAGATATACGAGCACCCTGTAAACGCCTATGTGGCGGAATTCATAGGCGGCATGAACGTCCTACCGCTAAACGACAGGCTGGCCGGCATCATTCAGGAACAGCTAGGGGTTAAGGTTTCCACGGGAGAAAAGCTTTTCGGGTTCCGGCCCGAACACACTGCCATCTCTGACACAAGGGGGATCCCCGTCAGGGTGTTGGGCGGAGAGTTCAGGGGGGAGAAATGGGTCTATGTCGTGGATCTAGGATTAGATAGGCCTGCAAAGATATTCTCACAGTCCAGGATTCAGGCCGACACAACTATAAGGATACTTCCCAGGAGGCTTTACTTCTTCGGCGAGGATGAGAGTACTACCAGGATAGAGGAGATCGTTTAGCCTCCATAATAAATAAAAAATAAAAGCCTTATTTCTAAATTCTCTCTAAGCGGGTTTAAGCTAGACTGAGGTGTACACGTTGGAAAATGAAGGCAAACTAGGACGGATTTTTCTCGCCGCCATGCTCGGGAACGCAGCGGTAAGCCTGGTCAAGATACTGGGTGGTCTCCTTTCGGGCAGCACGGCGCTGCTAGCGGATGGCAGTGACTCTATCCTTAACGTTGCCAGCTCTGGTATTGCTTACCATTATTACAAGCGGAGCCGGAAGCCGCCTGACGAGAAACACCCTTATGGTCATGTGAGGTTCGAGGTCTATGGCTCGATTCTAATCCTTCTACTCATGGCCGCAACCTTCAGCTTCGTCGGCTTTATGGCTGTTGACAGGCTTGCGCATGGTGAGCCGGAGCTCGTTGATAAGATAGGGATAGCTTTCGCAGTGGTATCTATCCTGCTAAACGCCTTGGTCTCGTCCCTGCTTCGCGTCCACGGCAGGGGAAGCCAGATTGCCCTGGCTGAATCCAGGCACGTGAGCCTAGACGTCGCAGAGGGTGTTACAACCCTCGCCGGAGTTACACTTGGCTCGCTCTTTTCAGCATACTATGACCTCGCTGCAACGATAATAATTCTCGGAATGGTCTCATACTTCATCTATGAGACGCTCCAGGATCTCAGATCCCAGATTATAGACACTAGTCCACCTTCAGAGGTGCTCGACGCGATCAGAGAGGAAGCAATGAGGATTCATGGAGTAAAGGGGGTGCACGCTCTGAGAGCTAGGGTCGTAGGGGAAAGGATCTACGCTGACCTTCACCTGGAGGTGGATCCACACCTCAGCGTCGAGGAGGCCCACCGCTTGTGCGACGAGCTTGAGAAGAGTATAGAGAGGCGTTTTGAAGGAAGAGTCGACCTAACCATTCACGTTGAGCCGGCTCCAAGCCATGGCTGAGGGTTACAGGTCCCCGGTAATGGTTCGCTGGTATTGAATACAGGCTTTTATACAGGCTTCTATGCCTCTAGCTGCGAGACCCGGAGCCATTGAGGGGATATTACCCTGTAGGGCTTGCAGAGGACTAGCAGGGACATGCACGAAGCCTACTAGTGTACCCATCTTGACTGATTCAACGTAGTGTAGAGCCGTGTACATCGCGGCGTTGCATACAAAGGTTCCAGCGCTGTTTGAGACAGCTGCAGGGACGCCGGCGGCCCTAATGCTCTCAACAGCCCTTTTGACTGGTATCGTGGCGAAGTAGGCTGCAGGCGCCCCCGGGTAGATGGGCTCGTCCTCTGGCTTGTAGTTATCGTTGTCCGCTATCCTGGCGTCCATCACGTTTATAGCCACGCGCTCGACGTGTAGAGAGCTGATTCCACTGGCCTGACCAGTTAGAAGGAGAAGTGTGGGCTTGTGTTCCTCGAGGATGAGTGGTATCAAATCCTTTACCTTTCTGAAGCTAACGGGTAGCTGTACTTTAACAACCTCGGCTCCTTCTAGAGAGTCGGGTAAGAGCTTCACGGCTTCCCATGAAGAGTTTGTTTTGTCCCCGCCGAAGGGCTCGAAGCCTGAAACTATTATTTTCACAAGGGCTTCTATAGGGGGTCTAGACATAAAGGTAACTCTTAGTGATTCTCTTATCAGGGAGGGGTGATTCTTGCGCTGGCTAGTTTTGAAACCTGTATCTTGGACGGAAAGCCTTGTCAGGAGCTCTTTACACGTGAAAAATTTTTGTTTTCAACCGAGTTAGGACAGAGTTACTTGAATGTATTAGCCTTGTTTGTTATATTATAAAGAATTTCTTTCATAAAATTGCTAAGTAACTTTAAATGTGTAAATTAAGGCTGTCGAGTGCTATGGCTAAACCCGGCTCTAAAAAGACAACACTAGCAGTGGCTGTAGCGCTTATAGCTGTGGTAGCTGTTATAGCGGCCTACTTCCTCCTTGCCCCGAAAGCTCCGAGAGTTAAGAACGTCATAGTTATTGGCACCACCGACAATGTTCAAACGACTCTCGACCCTTGCGAGGCATACGACTACCTCGGGGTTAACATAATACAGAACATGGGCGAGGGGCTCTTCGCATATGAGCCTGGAACTGCAAAGCTGGTAAACAAGCTCGCCGTCAGCTACACAGTTAGCCCTGACAGGAAGGTATGGGACATAAAGATACGCACCGATGCCAAGTTCCAGGACGGGACACCCTTAACGGCCCAGGCTGTCGTGTGGTCCTGGGAGAGGACGATAAAGCTCAACCAGGACCCCGCCTTTCTAATCGGCGACTTGATCGAGAAGGCGGAGGCTATCTCCAGCGACACTGTGCGCGTATACCTTAAGCAGCCCTTCGAGGAAACATACGTTAAGTCGCTCCTCGCAACGTGGGTTGCTTTCCCCGTGAACCCGAAGACTACCCCGATGGATGTCGTGAAGCCGCCAAATACCGTAGACATGATAGGCCCCTACAAGCTCGCCAGCTGGAAGCCGGGGGAGTATATCGAGCTCGTCGCCAACCCCAACTACTACGGTGAGAAGCCTAAGACCGAGCGCGTGATTATAAGGTTCTACAAGGATGCCCAGTCTCTCAGGCTGGCTGTCGAGAACGGGGAGGTGGACGTGGCCTTCAGGACGCTCTCCCCAGCGGACGTCAAGGACATAATGGCTAAGGGTGCGCTACAGGTGGTTAGCGGGCCTGGAATAGCCCCGATCCGCTACATGGTGATAAACGTCAACAAGGAGCCGTTCAACGATAAGAGGGTTCGGCAGGCTATAGCCTACCTGATAGACAGGAACCAGATCGTGAACACCGTCTATATGGGGACCTTCGCGCAGCCCCTTTACAGTATGGTCCCGATAGGCTTCTTGGGCCACAAGGATAGCTTCAAGGAAAGGTACGGTGACAAGCCTAACGTCCAGGCGGCGAGACAACTCCTAGTGCAGGCCGGCTTCAGCGAGTCCAACCCATTAAAGATGGAGCTCTGGTACACCCCGGTCAGGTACACGCCCGCCGAGCCAGACATAGCGGCCATCATAAAGCAGAACCTAGAGGTGAGCGGCATGATCAAGGTGGACCTTAAGAGCGCCGACTGGGCCACCTATAGGTCGCTCTTCAAGCAGGAGAAGATAGCGGTCTGGCTTCTCGGCTGGTTCCCAGACTTCCTCGACTCCGACAACTATGTCAGGCCCTTCTACCACTCAGGGGCTAACGGTTGGCTACACGTGAACTACAAGAACCCCACGATTGACAAGCTGATCGACGAGCAGGTGCTCCAGCCCACGGAGCAGAGGATTAAGACGCTAGCCCAGATACAGGACATAGCCGCTGAAGATGCACCGATAATACCCTTGTGGCAGGAGGGGCAGTTCGCGGTTGCACAGAAGAACGTGAAGGGGATAGTCCTCGACTACTCGCAGATATTCAGGTACTGGCTGATCTACGCTGAGGTAAGCGGCTGAACGAGATTTTTCTCCTGGTGCTACTGATGGGTCTAAAAGAGTACGTTTTTTCCCGTATTCTACTCACACCTGTAATGCTATTCATACTCTTGACCTTCGTCTTCCTACTCCTAAGGGTCTTGCCGGGCGACCCTATAACGATGCTGGAGGGCAAGAACATACCCGAGGACGTTCTAGCAAGGCGTAGGGCCGAGCTAGGACTAGACAAGCCGATATACGTCCAGTACATAGACTACCTTTACTCCGTCTTCGTGAAGCTCGACCTGGGCGAGACTGCGCTAGAGAGAGTGCCGGTGGCCTACCTTATAGCTGTCAGGCTTCCAGCCACGATCGAGTTAGCAGTATCATCAACGATTATCGCGGCGTTGATAGGCCTATCAATGGGTCTACTCTCGGCGAGGTACCAGTACGGGAGGCTGCCCTACGCTGTTAGGGTCTACTCCTCCGTCGTCTACTCCATACCTGTTTTCTATATCGGGCTCCTGCTTCAAGCCTTCCTCGCAAAACCCCTGGGTATGCCTACAACGGGGAGGCTAAGCCCCATAAACATGGTTCTAGCAGACTCGCTACCCGTTAGGACAGGCTTTATTTTCCTCGACTCGCTTCTATCGGGCAGGCTCGACATACTATCCGACTACCTGATACATCTGCTCCTCCCCTCGCTCACGCTGGGAATATACCTTTCCGGGGTATTCTCACGGGTAACCTATCTCTCCGTGGAGGACGCCATGTCGCAAGAATATACCCAGGCAGCGCGTGGAAGGGGGCTGCGTGAGTGGACCATCGTTAAAAGGTACGGCTTGAGGAACGCGCTCATACCGATACTGACCATGGCTGGACTGCAGGTTGCGGCACTCCTAGGTGGTGCTGTGCTGACCGAGACCACCTTCAACTGGGAGGGCATCGGCCTACTAGTCTACGAGGGAATTCTCAAGCGGGACTACGCCATAGTTCAGGGCGCGGTCACGATATACGCTGTACTAGTATCCCTGACAAGCCTCATCGTGGACGTTTTGTATGCATATGTAGACCCGAGGGTGAGGTACTGATGAGAAGGCCCAAGACATTCGGCGAGTGGTCTTTACTCACAGGAGGGGTTTTGACGGGCATCGTGGTTGTTCTCGCTGTGTTCGGGCAATACCTGGCTCAGGGGAACGTTACCTCCAGCTACATATACGTGGACAGCCGGCCTGTTGAGGTGCCTCCACTGCTGCCACCCCTCTCACAGGTCAAAGTAGGCGAGGAGACACGGGTATTCTATCTGGGAACAGACCAGCTTGGACGGGACGTTCTCGGGAGGCTTCTAGCCGGGGCGAGGTTCGTGCTTGCAGTCGCGCTTCTGAGCACGCTTATCTCAGGGATTGTCGGAACCCTGCTAGGATTGATATCGGGCTATACGGGAGGGCTGCTCGACAGGGCTCTATCAGTCACAATGGACAGCCTGTACTCGCTCCCGGGACTTATAATCGCAATAGCTTTAGCCGCTCTTCTCGGGACCGGCCTGTGGAACATCTCCATGGCGATAGCCGTAGCCTATATACCATCGTATTTCCGCATGGTCAGGGGCAATGTTCTATCATTGAAGAACATGCCGTTCGTCGAGGCCGCCAGGATTTCCGGTGCAGGACCCCTCAGCATCACTGTGAGACAAATACTGCCTAACACCTTCCCATCTATAGCCTCCCTGCTACCCATAACCTTCGCCGACGCAATAATAACGGAGGCAGGCCTCTCCTTCCTAGGCCTAGGCATCGAGCCACCCACTCCCGACTGGGGATTCGACCTGAACAAGGGTAGACAGTTTTTCCTAGCAGGCTACTGGTGGATAGGAGTGTTCCCAGGCCTCGCCATAGTTGTGAGCGTTCTCGGATTCCTCTTGCTTGGAGAAGGGCTTAACGAGATTCTCAACCCGAAGAGGTGGGATATATGAGTCTCCTGGAGGTCAGGGATCTAAAGGTCAGCTATACTACAAGGCGGGGGAGAATAGAGGCCTTGAGTGGGGTCTCACTCGCGCTTGGGGAAGGAGAAGTCGTGGGGGTTGTTGGCGAGAGCGGCTCCGGTAAGAGCACCCTGGGACAGGCCATATTGCGTCTACTCCCCAGGTACGCTCACATTGAGGGCGGTGAAGTCCTGTTTCAGGGCAGGAACCTCCTCGAGCTGGAGGAGGACGAGATGCGCGAGATAAGGGGGAGGGAGATAGCGATGGTCTTCCAGGACCCCTATTCCTCCCTGAACCCCGTGATGCGTATAATAGACCACTTCAGCGAGCTCTACGAGGAGCATGGCGCCGGCTACACGCGCGAGGAAGCTGCTAAGTTGGCTGGAGATATCCTTGAAAAGATGGGCGTGCCCCGCGAAAAGCTTCTAGAGTACCCGCACCAGATGAGTGGGGGGCAGAGGCAAAGGGTAGCTATAGCGCTAGGCTTGGCTTTGAACCCGAGGCTCCTTATAGCCGACGAGATCACCACTGCTCTAGACGCTCTAGTAGAGGCACAGATCGTTGACCTACTAAAAGAGGTCCGGCACACATTCAAGACATCTATCCTCTTCATCACACACAACATGGGCCTCGTCGCCCAGCTGGCCGACAAGGTTACAGTGATGTATGCAGGCAAGATAGTCGAGTTCGGGAACACGAGAGACGTGATCAGCAGCCCCCTTCACCCCTACACGAAGGCCCTCCTAGCGTCTGTGCCTAGGATTGGAGGCTCCAAGGAACTTCAACCCATACCCGGAGACCCACCGGATATGAGGAGCCCTCCCCCGGGATGCAGGTTCCATCCGAGATGCCCCCTTGCCACTGAGAAGTGCAGGTCAGAAGAGCCTCCTTTAAAGTTGAAGGGTGATAGACTTGTCGCATGCCACTATGCATAAACTCTTGTCCTTGATAGACCTGAAGGTATACTTCCCTGTCAAGAGAACTATAGGGGAGGTGCTCAGCGGGAGGAGAAGGTTTTTGAAGGCCGTCGACGGCGTAAGCTTCGAGATAGGAAAGGGCGAGATACTAGCACTGGTTGGCGAGAGCGGCTCTGGCAAGACAACCGTTGCTAGGACGGTCGTAGGGCTTGTAAAACCGACCAGCGGAAAGGTCCTCTACGAGGGGAAAGACATATTTAGCCTCAACGGCGAGGAGCTCCGGAGGTATCGACGCAGAGTCCAAATGGTCTTCCAGGACCCTGCTGTGAGCCTTAACCCCCGGCTACGAGTAGGGGTCCAGGTCAAATACCCGTTGGATGTAAACAACATCGGAACGCCAGAGGAGCGCAAGGAGAGAGCCTTTAAGGCACTCGAAGCTGTCGGTCTAACTCCTCCAGAGGAGTTCTACCGGAGGTATCCACACCAGCTTAGCGGCGGGCAGAGACAACGCGTAGCGATAGCAAGGGCCCTCGTCCTCGAGCCAGAACTCCTGATAGCAGATGAGCCCATATCTAACATAGATGTCTCCGCGAGAGCCCAGGTCTTAACACTGTTGAAAGAGCTCCGCGGGAGAATGGGATTGAGTATGCTCTACATAACCCACGACCTCTCATCAGCATGGGCTATAGCCGACAGGGTCGCCGTGATGTATCTGGGAAAGATCGTGGAGTACGGCACAGTTGAACAAGTCTTCAGCGAGCCCCTCCACCCATACACTAGGGCCCTGTTAGGCTCAGTCCCAAGCATAACGCCACAACAAATGCTCGCTGTGAGGGTCGCCTTGAAGGGGGAAGTGCCGAACGCTTTGGATCTGCCCCCTGGATGCAGGCTAAATCCGAGATGCCCGTTTGCATCAGAAGCTTGCAGGGTAAGTGAGCCACTACTAGTCGATGTCGGTGGCGGACACCTAGTGGCATGCCACCTTTACTCGAAGGGATAGTGAAACGCCTTGTCGAAATAGAGCCGCCCGTTTCTCACGTTAGAGTTTAAACGTTGTCCCCACACGGGTCTATACGTATCCATGATACGTAGCCTCGATGCATCACTTTTAAACCACTGGATGTGGCTAGGGACTTGATGAGCCGTCTGAAACTAATTGTTACAGCATTGCTGGTATCGCTTTTTATAAGCCTTATAGCGATATTCTTTAACATGGCCCCCAAGACAGAGCATTCTCAGCCCCCAGCAACCGTGATGGCGAGCCCTCTAGACTCCTATACGGGCTTCGCGATACGCTTCTCCCTCAAGTCCGGCCTCGGGCAAAGGAACACTGTTGTTTCGCCGTACAGCGTCTACATGGCTTTGCTCATGCTGAGCGAGGGAGCCTCAGGGCAGACGAGGTCGGAGCTACTCACAGCCCTGGGCCTCTCATCCCTAAGTGATGCGAGAGAGTGGTTTAAAGAGTCTACGGGGAGGTTCCTAGCCTGCTCTACACCCACGAAGACAAGCATAGCGAACAGTATATGGGTAAAGAAGGGTGTTCCCGTCCGCGACTCCTTTGTGAAGACCTTAGTAGATTATTACATGGCCGAGAAATACACTTTCACGGATACGAATAGCGCTGTAAAGGATATAAACGAATGGGTATCAGACAAGACGCAAGGCCTGATCAAAGAGATACTTAAGCAGCTTGACGAGTCCAGCGTTGTAGTTTTGGTGAACACTGTTTACTTCAAGTCAAACTGGACTACACCCTTCGAAAACGAGTACAAAGACTTGTTCTTTTCACCGAAGGGTACAGTTGAGACCGAGTTCATGTCGGGCACGGTGCCAGCGGTCACGATCGAGACGGAGGACTATACTGCCGTCATGCTGGGCTACAAGGGCACTGACATCAAGTTCGTCATACTGATGCCTCGAAAGACCGGATTAAAGGAATTCATGGAGGGAATGACTAGTGAGAAGCTAATCTCCATATTCACGGAGCTCGCGACCAGCAGGGAGGAGAATATAAAGCTATCTATGCCGAGGTTCGACGTGGACAGCGGTATCCTGGAAGTGAAGCCAGTGCTTAAAGAGATGGGTATAAACAATGTCTTTACTCCGGAGGCGGATCTCTCCGCAATGATAGATACTTCTAAAATACTTGGGAATGTCTATGTAGACGACGTTTTTCACAGGGCTCGAGTCAAAGTGGACACAGAGGGTACGGAGGCTGCAGCGGCTACAGCTGTTGTGGTCAGGGTTACGGCAGTCCCCCTTCAAGTAAAGGCTGTGAAGATTGACAGGCCATTCGCATTCTTCCTCATAGACCCCCAGACGAAAGCCATCATCTTCGCTGGTAGTTTTGTTCAGCCGTAGAAGTATTACATGCACCCTGTCACTAATACGATTTTTTAGAAAAAGGGTAATTCCCGACCTGAAAGCGTTTCAGAGCCGTCTCCGATGCTAATCGGAGAGTAAGCTTGCTACTCGAAGCCCCACTTGTGGAGACTCGAGACCGCTAACGTTAAGACGGCAATCCAAAATGATAACAGAAAGACGATGTCGAGTGGGCTCAGCACGCTCATGTATCCACCCGCAGCTATCCGGGCAGCCTCGCCAAGAGGTGTAACCGGCAAGAGAAGTAATAAGGGTCTCATAGGCCAGGGGGTGAGGCTTAGGGGATAGAACACCGGTGAGAGCATAAGTATGAAGTTCATGACGGGGTTGGTCACTATGCTGAGCCTACTCTTAGGTTTTACATGGGGGGCAATGGCAAGGGTTGCGAGCATACCGAGAACTAAGGAAATGAGGGCTAGCGTGAAGAGCCAGGGAATAGAGCTGATGCTGATGTCCATCATTAAGATGAGGGCTAGGGGAAGCCATATCTCAAAAAGGAGGGCCGGTATGAGTGAGATTAAGATTCCAAGGAGATATTCAGAGAATGTTAGGGGCGAGGCTACGTAGACTTCGCGCTGGCCTGTAGCCCAATCCCACTCTAATATACGGGCAACACTACTCGACCCAAGGCTCCAGCCCCCGGCTATAAATGAAGCTATGAGATAGTCCCTTAAGAGGGTGGGACCGCCCCAGAAACCAACGAAGAAGAGCATCCCCAATAAGAAGCCAAATAATTGACCTAGGGGGCTCTTACGCCTCCACCAGAGGATAACCTGCATGCTAGCTACGCCGATTATCCTATATACCCTATCAGGGAGTCTTCGAAGGAAGAGTTTTCTAAGGAGGACGTATAATCTCCAATACTTTTCCATAAGCCTCCAGTAGATGTCCCTTAACCGCATGGCTTACACTCCCGCGCCAACCGACAGATCCTCCCCTTAATCCTTGGCCTCCTTCTTCTTCCAGTAGAAGGGCCCGAGTACTTCCCAGAGCTTCCTGGGAGGACCTTGAAACAATATGTAACCATCATCCAGGACTATAACCCTTTGGGCTAGCTTTTGAGCCTGGGAGAGATCCCTGAGTGTAAGCACGACCGTTATCCCCATTTCAACTCTCTTTTTTAGCCAGGAGATCATTAACTCACGTGTATTTTTATCGACTCCGCTAAACGGGTCGTCTAGAAGCAGAACCTCGGCCTGTGAAGCTAGGATTGCAGCAAAATATACCCTCTTCTCGAGGCCGGGACTCAGCTCGGCTATGGGCGTTCTCATATAGTCTTCTAGACCCAGTTCAAGCAGCCAGTCTCTCGTCTGCTCTCGGGCCTCGCCATATGAGAAGCCCCGAGACAATAGGTAAGTAAAGACGTATTCCCTAGGGGTCAAACTTGGAGGCGCAGAGTACCCTTCTGGGAGGTAAGCGATCATCTTACGAACTAAGCGAGGCTCCTTTAAAACATCAAAGCCTAGTATCTCTACCTTCCCAGAGTCAGGTTTGAGATTCGTTGATAGGATGCCTAGGAGGGTAGTCTTCCCAGAGCCTCCTGGTCCCGAGATAGCGACCAGTTCGACATCCACCTGGAAAGAGATACCCTTAAGAACATATTCGCCCTGCAGACTCTTATAAAGATCAGCGACATTGATCACAGTCATTAGGATACCCCGCCTGGGCTCCCTGTTCCTGAACGAGTAACTATAACCACAGGAATCTCCCGTTTTATTGGATATTTCTGCTTTATGCTAACACGTGTATTAAGGTCAAGAGGGCCTTTTAGATACAGGGCTAGACTGGAATTATATTCACATGGCAGTTTATCGGATCCCCCTTCTCGCCCACTAACCTTCTACTCGACTACCTCTGTTCTGGTGGTCCCGCTTTACTCGTGGGGATGCTATGCGTGCTTGGCTATCCAATCAGCTATCTCTGATGTTATTTGCCTCCACTCGGGTTCGTTTAATATCTCGTGCCTTAGGCCCTTATACACTTTGAGAGTCTTGTCTTTAGAAGATATTGACTCGTAGAGTTTCCTGCTTGCGGATGGTGGTACAAGGCAGTCCTCCTCCCCGTGCATTATAAGGGCTGGAACCTTTATGAGGGGGACCCTGCTCCACACGCTCGCCACCCCCTTTCCAAACTCGACGAGTAACTTCACGGTTGGGTCTTTGAGGACAAGGGGGTCGTCCACGTATCTTTTGATTATATCTTCGTCCCGTGTAAGACAGTCCGTCGCGACAGGTAATGGTATCCTCTTCCGTGGGGAGAAAACACCGAGGAGCTGGAGGAGTATCTTTTGTTTGAGAGGTGTTCTGACTTCTACTGCGGCCCCACTCGTTATGAATCCCCTGCTCTCATCTCCAAGTCTTGACACGGTGTGAGTGGCTATTAGACCCCCCATGCTGTGGCCAAATATAAAGAAACTCTTCACATCCGTCTTGCTTTTAACGTGCTCAACGAAGGCTATTGTGTCGCGGATGAAGTCCTCGAAAGAGTTTATGTATCCTCTTTCCGATTTTGAGAGGCCGTGTCCTCTTAAGTCGTACATGTATAGGGCTATGCCTTTCTCGACCAGAAATTCGCCGAAGTGGCTATAACGCCCACTGTGCTCCGCAAAGCCGTGAATGCCAACGACAACGGCCTTTGGGCTTGACTCGGGTTCCCAGAATCTCATTATTGTCTCGAGGCCTGTTTTAAGAAAGATATTTTCAGAGCCCGTCTTCATATGTTAATATACAGCATGTATGAGTTATTTGAGGCTTTCTCGATAAAACTTTTCCTCGTTCTTACATATCTCAAGAAGAAGAGGGGCAACGAGGGAATGCATTTATTGGCGTAACCCCACTTCAAATTGAGGATGATGATATTGAGTCCCGCACCGCACTGGTGAGGAACACCGACCTATCTGACCCACATGTTTTTGAACTTCAATCATCTCGGGAGGGATCAATCGTGGTGACTCGGGTTCTACAAAAGACTGATATATGAGACAGCCTTTCTATAATTTATGAGCATAACTCGCTCTGAACTAATAGGCAAGGCGGTTTATGATCAGGAGGCAAAATTCATAGGCACCGTTCAAGATATTGTGATCAAACTGGAGGAAAAGGACATCGGAATACAGGTTAGGACGCCACTAGGAACCCTCCTAGAGATCTCTTCAGACAAGATTCTAGCCGTCAAGGATATCATTTTGCTCAAGGAGAAGATCGAATTACCTAAAGAGGTTTCCCAAGGACCCGTACAACAAACCCCCCCGCTAGCCACCTCTCCCCCACAGCCATCTAGCGGGCTGAAGATTCCCATCCCGTTCAAACGGGAAGAAAAGATATGTCCTTACTGTGGAAAGCCTGCCACGTATATACCACAGTATAAGCGGTGGTACTGCTTTAATTGCCAGAGATATATTGACTAGGGATTCATCCTCAGAATTAACAATAGAATGTTTTCCCTATATAATCCAACAAGCCCTTAGCCTGACTACACAAAGGATTCTGACATTTTAAAATATAAGTTTTTATTCTAGCATCTTATATCCAAGCTGACGGTTCCAAAAAAGGTGGTGGATCTGCTCAAAGATAAGGTAGCTGAAGCTCTTAAAATGTATCGCGAGATTTCATCAAAAGCTCTATCGGGAGAGATTGAACCTAACCCGCCACAAAATGATTACTCTATTCTTGACTTATTAGCATCGGAGAGGCCAACCTTTCAACTCGTTAACCCCGAGGACCCTGTTTATGTTTCAAGCTTTAGGCTTCTAAGATGGTCGGAGCCCGTTGATCTCGGACAGAAGACATTTAACATTGTTTTATTCACGGCGGGTAGGGTTCTAGGGGAAAACGCTGTTGAACATGGCCTTATTAAGAACCTCGATGACCTTGTGGAATTTGCCTTGAATCAGAGGCTGGGAATATACGACATAGTCTCAGCCGATGATTCCAGTGTGGTTATCAACGTGTATGAGTCCATCTCGAGCTCCGGGATTCCTAACATTGGACGCACGGTATGCCACTTTGAACGCGGATTTTTAACGGCTGTTTTCTCGAAGCTTTACAAGCGTAGGGTAACCGTTGAAGAGACGCACTGCTGGGGGACCGGCTATTCCTTTGATAGGTTTGAGATAAAAATCAGCGACGTTTCTGTTTAAGCACGTTTACGAAGCATTAGAGTTTTTACTGGAGTTGGAATTTTTTCCTTAAGCCGCTTACACCTCTTTTAAAGAGTGTTGTTTCGAAAGAGATTTTCACTGGTTGGGGAGTCAGTTTAATCTTTTAGAAAGCTCTCTGGGAATGATTCTAATTTCCCTGAAAAAATCCTTTTATGCCATGTTATATTTGAAAATGCTCGTGAGTAGCGAGGACTTTTATGCTCAGTACTATGACATACTTTACTCGCACCGAAACGTTAAGAGCGAGGTCGACTTCTTAGAGAAGGTCTTCCAGAAACATGCCAAGCGAAGTGTAAAAAAGATTCTTGACGTTGGGTGTGGAACTGGAATACACAGCGTTGAACTTGCAAGGCGTGGATACTCTGTTTTAGGGGTTGACGCCTCGAAAGTCATGATAGAGCGCGCGAGAGAGAAGGCAAAAGACATCGATAACGTCTCGTTTATGGTGGCGGATGCGCGCCATCTTAAGCTACCTGAGAAGTATGATGCAGCTATCGCTATGTATGGCGTTATAAGCTATTTCACAACAGACGAAGACGCTCTAGACTTTCTAAAAAGCATCCGTGAATCCCTCGAGTCAGGCTCAATATTCGTATTCGATACCTGGAACATGTTAGGCGTACTCGAGAAACGTGTCTACTATGAGACGCCGAGCACCCACGTTCGCAAGTATGGCTCCCTTATAGCCCTTAAGGAGGAGTCGTGGAGGCTCAACGTGCTTAGCCAGACCTCTACTGCTGAGATATCCTGGTCCGTTATAGACTTGAAGAGCGGGGTAATCGACACGGCTAGCCACACGCTGGTTCTGCGATTGTTTACGCCCCGCGAATTGAAACACTTGTTGCGCGAGTCGGGGTTTGAAGTCGTCACAATGTTCGAGGATTACACCTGTAAGCCCATCACCGAGTCTAGCTCCGAACTAGTGGTTGTAGCTAGGGCTGTCTAGGGAGAAGAGGGACATCATAAAGAGAAAGAGTTCCTCATATTAAGGTATCCTTGTGGACTAATAGATTGAGAATAGATTAAGCAAAAATTCGCTTTACCGTTTCAGCCCGTTCTTTCTCGATAGGAACGCCTTTAAGGGTTCAAGGAGCAACACGGTTAGCGAGCAGGCTAGGACGGTTAGGATATCTTCGATGGACATCCTTGGCAGTATTACCCCGTATAAACCCATCAGTGTGAAGGCTAGGAAAGTGGCTATGATGCTTATAGTCAGTTCTCTCCCGGGCTTTGAATGCCACATCCAGTCCCTTTCACGAACCATGAGAACTCGGAATTGACTTGTATAAACCATGGCTAGGAGAGTTGTGGCACGTACTAAGCTCCAATCAGCACCATTGGAAAATGTAAACCTCGACACTAGGAAGACTGGCAATGCCATAAGGAATCCGAGCAGAAGAGATTGAATTGCTATGGGGACGAGGCGCCAACGGGTGGGCTTCTGGGAGGGAGTGGCATGGTCTGTCGCAAGGGACATTGTGAGGAAATCGTTGGCTAGAAGAAGCAAAGCCATGTCGACAGGCTCTAAAAGCATCCTTCTATAAACGAGCATGCCTGCTAGGAGCACAGCTATGCTTTGAACCGTCTTTGAGACCTTGTTTATAACCCAAGACAGAGCTCTCTCATGTAACGTCCTGCTAACCTTCACGGCCATAACTATAGGCTCGATGCCGGGCTTCACGAGGACTATGCTAGCCGCTGCCTTGGCTGCATCAGTGGCGTTTTCCACAGCTATTCCGACTTCAGCCTGGCTTAAGGCTGGTGCATCGTTAACGCCGTCACCAGTCATTGCCACGAAGTGCCCCTTTGCCTGTAGTGCTTTGACGACGTGGAACTTGTCCTCAGGATATACCTCAGCAAGGCCGTCGACCTCGTCTATTACGTCGACAAGCTCCTTGCCAGAGGATCTAAGATCTCTCACTGAGAGAACTCTTTCGCCTATTCCTACCTGTTTAGCGATTTCCTTTGCGACAGCTACATTGTCACCTGTGAGCATGATAGGTCGTATCCCGTTAGCCTTTAGCTCTAAGATCAGCTGCCTGGAATCAGGTCTGGGGGGATCTAAGAGGTGTATAAGCGCTACAAGATCGAGTTTTGAGATGTCTTCCTTGGATCTGGCCACTGCCAGTGTTCTCATTCCCCGCGAGGCTGCCTTATCAAGCTCCTCCAGAACCTCTTTCTCTATCTTTTCACGATTCGAAGAGAGTGAAAGCACTGTCCGGGGCTCCCCCATCACCACCTTAAAGCGTTCTCCGTCGTGCTGGACAACGGCTTCCGACCTCTTGATAGAGGGGTCGAACGGGGTAAATTCTACAACAGTGTATCTGCTCGCATCAACTCCTTTACTCTTGGCATACTCTATGACGGCAAGGTTGAGCGGGTCCTCCGCCTCGGCGCGTGAAGCGAGCAGCGCGTAGAGAGCAGCTTTCCCCTCATCTTCCATGAAGGTCCGAACCTCTACAACCTTCAGCTTGTTCATCGTTATAGTCCCCGTCTTGTCAAGGCAGCTTACATCGACAGCCGAAAAGTCTTCAGCCGCGCTGAGCCTAGTTACCAGGACTCCGTTCCGTGCGAGCTCAAGAGCGCCATAAGCCTGCATGATTGTCAATACTGCTGGGAGCGCTACCGGGACGGAGGACATTAGGAAGACGACAGCCATGTTTGTGAGATCTATGAGGGGTCTCCTCTCCCATATTGAAATAATCGAAGCGACGACAAGCCCTGCAAGCCCGATGAAGACGGCATATCTTGTTACCTGTAGAACGACTTCCTCCTGCTCTGAGCGGCTCTTTGCCTGTTTTATGAGCTCCAGCGTCTTCCCGAAATACGTTCTCGTACCTGTGTTGACCACTATGCACTTGGCCTCACCCCTCTTAACTATAGAGCCCGAGAAGGCCACGTCGCCAGGAGAGACCTCTACGGGCAGGGATTCACCGGTTAGAGCGGATTGATCGACGAGAAGTTTTCCTTCAATCAGCTTTACATCTGCAGGTACTACAGAGCCAAGCCTCAGGAAGACTATGTCCCCTGGAACAAGCTCACGGGCCGGTAGACTGACCCACTTGCCCTCTCGGAGAACCCTTGCGTTGACAGTCAGCTTTCTCTTTAAAAGCTCTACCGCTTTTTTCGAGGATCTCGCGTGGTAGTGGCCGAGTGTAGCATTTAAAACGAGTAGTCCCAGCATTATAGCTGCCTCAAAATATCTACCGGCGAGATAAGATACGGCGATCGTGAACTCCATAAGCCAGGGTAGGGGCCCCCAGTATCTTTTCAAGTATTCAAGGAGGGGGTTTTCCTTCTTCTCGAGGATCTCGTTGAAACCATACTCCTTGAGCCTTTTTTCTGCCTCCTGGCTGCTCAAGCCTTGCGGAGAGCTTCCCAGTTTCTCGAAAACCTCTTCAAGGCTCATCTTCTGGTAGTCCTTAGTCGAAATACTGCTCATGACACCTCGAAACTATCTAAACAATATATTGTTTATCTTATTTGCTTGGATTAAATCTCCTTATAGTTGTCGTCGAAGTGAAGGAAAAGACGAGCCTGGGGGTGAAGTCTTCTAGCCACCTCGAGGACTTTGAGGTCATCGTCGTGGATTTCTACTAGTTTCTGTATCCTGGCTAGAACGCTGGCTTTGAAGTCTACGTCTCTACGTCTCTCAGAGTTAGGCCTCATAACTAAAATCGTTCTCTCCATAGGCACCCCCATGCTCTTCAGCTGAGCGACTGTCGACTTGAATAACCTGTACGGCCTACCTGTGAGAATCAGGACGACGCCTTTACCCAGTCTGTCTAATAACAGCTTTATCCCAGTCTCCCTTGGCTTGTCAAGCTCGAGGAGCTCAGGGGACAAGAATACCTTCCAGAAAGCCTGTCTTAGCCCGGGCTCTATGTCCTCGGGCCTCTCATATCCCTCCAGGCCGACGCTCCTGAGGGCTGCTTTGAGACGCTCGCTTGCATCCACAAGTACCCCGTCTACATCGAAAACGTAGACGTCTTCGGTAGGAAGAAACACAGAATTCACCGTTTTATCTGGGGGAATTCGAGCTTTTCCTCAAACCTTCTTGAAGAGGATGGGAGCATCTTTAACCTTGAAAAGCTGGGTCTGACCGTAGGCGAGGTTCGGTGGTGGTATGATCTCGAATCCTAGGGAGCGAGAAACGATCTCACTCGTCTTTGGCATGACGGGGTAGAGGAGGTTTGTTGATATCCTTATAGCCTCGAGAACATTGTATAGTGGCTTGTTGGGATCCTCGCTGGACCATGGCTGTGTGCGGTTCAGGTAGGCGTTTGCCTCCCGGAGTAAGTCGAAGCTCAGGCTTAGGCTCTCAGCTATCTTGAGATCCCCCATGAGTTGCTGTGTCTTTGAGATAACTTCCGTTGCGAGACTGGCTAGAGACTCGTCTAGGCCTGCCTTTACAACCTCACCGTTGAGCCTCCTGAGGGCCAGGACGCCTGCTCGGCGTACAAGGTTCCCGTATGTGTCTGCTAGTTCGCCGTTGTATATGCTGTCGAGGAGGTTTTGGTCGAACTCTACGTCTTTCTCGAGGTTGAGTAGCCTCATAAGGAGGTAGCGTACAGCGTCTGAGGAGCCATACCTCTCGAGGAGGTCGTCTATCATAACGACGTTCCCGGTGCTTTTACCCATTTTGAGCCCCCGGTTCACGATGTAGGCGTGAACCACCAACATCTTCGGCGGGGCTACGCCGAGCATGCGGAGAACCGAAAACCATATGGCGCTGTGAAACCACAGGATGTCCTTGCCTATTATGTGGTGGGCCGAGGGCCAGTACTTCTCGAACCTGGAGTTGTCACGTAAGTACCCTACACCTGTCAGGTAGTTGAGGAGAGCATCTATCCAGACGTATGCAACAAAGTCTTTATCGAAGGGGAGCTCAACACCCCAGTAAACCCTTGACTTGGGCCTGGCCACTGAGAGGTCGCGGAGGCCCTCCTTTTTAATCCGGTTGGCAACCTCGCGTGCATAGCTCTCAGGCTTTATTATATTGCCCTCCTCGATTAAGTGGAGGATCTCGTCCTGCATGGCTGAGAGCTTTAGGAAGTATGTCTCCTCTTCAACCCACTCCAAGGGCTTGTTGTGGATAGGGCATAGTTTCTGCCCATCCTTCTCGACGTATTCGCCTTCACTGTAAAACTTCTCACAGCTTACACAGTACCAGCCACTATACTTCCCCTTGTACACGTAGCCCTTCTCATGCAACCTCTCGAAGACCCTGCCTACCAGCTCCTCGTGGTCTGGGTCGGTGGTTCTTATGAACCTGTCATACTGGATGTCGAGAAGTCCCCAGTACTTTTTGAATATCGGGACCATCTCGTCGACAAACTCCTTTGGAGTCTTGCCTGCCTTTTCCGCGCTACGCTGGAGTTTTAACCCGTGCTCATCTGTCCCTGTCAAAAAGAAGACGTCGTAGCCGTTACTCTTATGCCACCTGGCAAGCACGTCCGCCAGCACGGTCGTGTAGGCGTGCCCTATGTGCGGGACATCATTTGGATAGTATATGGGGGTTGTTACGTAAAACGTCTTCACCCTAATCACCTTTGAGCCCTAAGAGGCCCTGGAAATAAAAACTCTATGCCCCTATATTCCAGGGTAATATCGAGCGCCTCGACGTGACTCGGGACTTTAGACGCGCATATATGAGAGAGTAGCGTTCTCGTCCTATTCAACGATTTTCCATAGAAATGCTAACACGATCGCTGCAAGAATGTAGTAGAAGCAAAGGTCACACGTAGCCACCAGGGTAGATTTCCATTAAACCCTCAACAGAGATGGCCACCTCTCCATTTTCTTCAGAGAACAAAGCGGGGTATAAACAAATTCGTATACCGCTCAGAGGCTAGAGGAGAGATATAATCCTGTACTTGACGGCTTCTAAGCCTGTCCCCAAGGCCTCTAACACCTTATCCCTATTGCCCTCAAGCCTCTGGAAGCCTTCAATCAAAGGTAAGCATGCCAGCGCAGACGTATTTAATCTCCCCTGTATTTTTGAGCACTCATTACACATGTTAGCCACTATGCCTATGCTCCTTAACCCTTCCTGTGCGAGGAAGTCAATCATTCTTTTCGTCGATAAGAGGCTCATCTCGTCACAAGTTGAGATTATCAACACCCTTGAATCACGGTGGAGACGTAGGAGTTCTAGGAGAGTGTCCGAGAGGCCTGGGGGCGAGTCAACTATGAGGATCCTGCTTGACCACCTTGTAACTGCGAGAAGCTCGCGAAGCGCGTCTACGGTTTCATGCCCTCGTAGTGGTAGGGGCTTGTCCTTAGAGTAGAAAGCCGGGCTCATGAACTCAAGTTTATCCTCGACCCTTACAGGTAGGACTCCTTTTTCCTCTTCGGGAGTTATGCTCTCGGCGTCTAAGCCTAGCATAACGTGAGTGGTAGGGTTTGTGAAGTCTGCATCTAGCAGGCCTGTCGGTATGCCCTCCCTAGCAAGTAAGAGGCTGAGAGCACTCGCAACCGTCGTCTTACCTACACCGCCCTTCGGGCTGGCTACAGGCACGACGAGCCGGAAACTCTCAAGCCTCTCGCGTATAAGTGGGACGCGGAAGTCGAGATCCATCTTATATCACCCTTACCTTGACACCCCTTCCAGCAGTTATTTCGAAGTCCCTGCTACCGCACCTAGGACAAGAATAATGGGAGTGTACCACCTCTGGGACAAAGTGTACAGCCTCGCGGAACTCCTCCTTCACGGGCCATTCTTCCAGTGTCCAGGTGTGCCCGCAAACCTGGCACTTGAAGGCTGCTTTCTCGCGTGTAATTTTGAAGCCTTGAACATCTATCCCTTTCTCGCGGCGCATCTCTTCAAACAATTCTTTTAAGGCTAGCTCAAAAACCCCTTCATCAACAGCCTGAAGCTCCCCCAAAACGACCTCGACTTCCCTGACATCCCTGCCCTTTACTACTAGCTCCTCTACGGTCCTCGCCACAGCCTCTGCTAAAGCCCACTCGTGCACGAGTCGTAGACGTCATGTCTGCATAAAAGGGTTATGCTCTATCCTTTAACGAACAGGCAATAGCAATCTGTAAACGTCTAATATTGTTTAACATGCCTGATTAGTGCGTATAAGTTAATAAATCAGTAGGTAATCAAGGAGAGATTGTGCAGAAAAATCCTGGCGACGCGATAAAGAAAAAACTGTTAGCCTACAATTTCACCTCTAGCCTCTCCGGAAACCTAGTGTCGCCCTTCCTATCTTTATTCATTTACGAACTCGCGGGAGGCAGCTTCCTCGCAACGAGTATAGGAAGCCAGCTCCCGGCTGCCATATCAGCGGTAATGTCCTTTATATGGGCCCGCTTATCAGACTCTACAGGTAAGAGAAAGAGCTTCATACTCATGGCATCTCTCACAGGAATAGTTTCAAGCGTGGCCCTAAGCTTCGCGACAAACCTACAACAAGTCGTTATCATCCAATCGCTTGGCGCCATAACGGGAAGTGCTGGAGGATCCGCTTTCTCAGCACTCCTAGCAGAGAAATTCCGCAACGGGCGCGGGGAATTCCTAGGAAAATACAATGCTATGGGTGTAGCGGGAGGCTTCATTGGAGGCCTAGCTTCAGGGGAGCTATACACGCTGCTCGGCTACAGGAATCTACTTCGCCTATACGCGGCCCTGAACATAATACCGGTCGCCCTGATACTCTCCATAGACGAGGAGAAAACAACCAACGCTAAACCACACGCACGAGTTATTCTTCACATCCCAAGGGTTCCAAGGAGGTTTTGGAGATTATACGCGTCAAGGCTGCTTTTAACGCTACCCGGGGCGATTAGCGGGGGTGTCCTGGGTATATATTTCCTGAGATATCTTCGCGGCTCGCCCGAGGCCTGGTCAACGACTGTGGCAATAACCGTGCTGGCTGGGCTTTCTACGATACCTTACGGGAAACTTGCCGACAAGCTCTCCACGTCTGAGATGTTCACAATGGCTGGCCTGGGATGGACGATCCTCTATGCAGGATACTATCTTGCCCCGAATCCACTTGTCTTCGCCTTTTTCTTTATTATCCCCGTTTGGCCTTTGTTCTGGATAGCCTACACGAAGGCCCTGATGGACATAAGCGACGAGACGGAAAGAGCGACATTCTACGCCTTTGAGGGCGTGCTCTCAACAATCTATGGTTCAGTTATAGGGATCCTAGCCGGCTACCTTGCAGACGCGACCAGTCCTAGGACACTCTTCCTGTTATCTAGCCTCTCAGCACTCTCCGCAGCAATCCTTGTCCAGAAACTACTCCTACCGTTTAGCGGTCAAAAGAGGGCTAAGACTAATCCCCTACAATGGCTAATGGATTCTTCAATCCTTCAACCTATTCTTAAACGCTAGTTGAGACAGTTTTAAGCTTATCCATAACTTTGTCGAAATCGGCCACCCAGATCCCGATAGCGTAGTCTGAAAGCCCGCCCACCCAGATCAGGAGATCCTTGTAGTGTATTAGGCCGCATCCGAATGTCACGCCAGGTCTGTCTCCATAGAACTCTTCAAGCGTGGGTTCAGGCGCGATGAGATAATCGCTTATAGCGAGCAATCTTCCATCAGAATCCAGAAGCGCAAGTCCGTTCCTGTAGATATAATCGTTCCCGACGCCGTGCCAGCCTACAAGGTACTCGTTTGAGGAGATACGTACAGAATTCGTGGACCATCCCACCTTGATCTCGAAGGGCTCGTACAGGAGAACAGGCTCCATGGTATCTGCGCTTACAGTAAGTTCCTTTAAAGAGGCTACCGAGCGCCACCCAATCTCGAGGTAGCCACTGTTTTCAAGCGGGATGGAGGGCCTTAAAAGAAGGACTGAGTCTTTGTTACGTGCTTCTATAAGAGCGCTGTCTTTCCAGAAGGTATTGAAGAGTTCCCCCATGTATTCCAGTCTGAAATTACCCAGCTTTACTGCCTTGGAATCCTCGAGAACAGCTATCGCTTGTCTAGCCTCGACTCCCCCCGGGGACGGCTCAACAGCAGTATACAAAATGTAAGTCTTCGAGTCGAGCTCTTGAACCCTTGGATCCTCGCACCCCCTCATGTCCTCCTTTCTGGAAGGATAGATCACTATCCGTGTAGGAATTTCTTCGGGCAACAGGCCCTCCAGCGAGGCCTGGATGTCCAGCGAGAAAACGCCTATGGATGATACATACCAGTAATAGTCAAAGACGATTCTAGGATAAACGAAGAGTTCTCTCCCACGCAAGATGGCACCGGGGTTGAAGGCCGCAGATGGGTGTTCACGAACATAGTTGGTTATCTTCAGAGAGGCTGGAGTTATCAAGCCTACCCGTTTGAAGACCTTTTCTGTCGATGATTTTCTGAGGCCGGAAAGACGGTGATAATATTCCTTGTACAATGAGTAGAGTTTCTTTGTCAATGCGTCGTTTTTCTCTAATTTTTTCTCATTGCTCATAATCATTAAATATAAAGCCTTTTTTATGAAGCTTTTTGAGTAAGGTTTAAATACTACTTTTGGTAGTAAATTTCTTGGTGAAGGGGTTGACAACCCAAGGAAGCCCTGAGAAGGGCAAGAAGACAAGCTCTACTTTGATCCTTGCCGCTGCCATCGTAATACTCGCCCTTATTGTCGGCGCTGTATTCCTCCTGCAGCGCCCAGCACCCACACCCTCCCAGACCGTTGTAATTCGTTTCGCGGGTTGGAGTGCAGGAGAGACTGAGATGAAAAGCTACCAGAAGATGATTGACCTATTTGAAAAGCAAAACCCCAACATAATAGTCAAGTATGAGGTCATAACTCAGATGTTCTCGGAGAACATCCTTGCAAGCTACGCTGCAGGAGCCGCGCCGGATGTATTCTACCTTGACTCCGCGTGGGCACCAACCTTCATATCTAAGGGAGCTGTATACCCGATAGGGGATAAGCTCCCCAAGGACTTTGTAGACCAGTTCTATCCATTCCTGTTAGAGCCTTTCAAGGGATCAGATGGAAAGCTTTACGGAGTGCCCAAGGACTGGTCCGTCCTCTCATTATTCTACAATAAGAAGCTCTTCGCCCAGGCAGGAGTGCCTGAGCCAACCGAGAGCTGGACATGGCAAGACCTTTTCAACGCTGCGAAAACTATATACCAGAAGACCGGAAAACCTGGACTCGTCATACACGCGGAGTTTAACCGCTGGCTCCCATATTTGATGTCTAACGGAGCCCCGCCGCCCACCTTTAACAGCGCTGCCGATGCTGCTTACTTTGACAATCCAGCTGTTAAGACAGCATTAACAAACTTCATCACGCTATTCCAGCAAGGGAGGAAGGAGGGATGGATAGTCATACCATCTGATGTAAACGCCGGGTGGTCGGGAGAAGCGTTTGGTAAGGAGCTTGCTGCGATGACCATCGAGGGAAGCTGGATGATACCTTACATTGCCGACCAGTTCCCGAACTTTAAATATGGAAGCGACTGGGATCTTTCGTTGATCCCACAGGGCTCTTCAGGGAGAGCAACAATGGCATACACTGTCGCGCTCGGCGTGAACTCGAAGACTGAGAATATCGACGCTGTAATAAAGTTCCTAATGTTCATTGAGGGGCCTGATGGCCAGCGTGAACTAGTCGTCAAGATGGGTCATACCCTACCCTCGATAAAGTCTCTGGCTAACGACCCTAACCTTTGGCCCTCACACGCAAAGGAGCTAAGCAACATCGGAAAGTACAACATAGTTAAGGTCTTCTTCTACGGGCCCAAGACAGGCGACCTGGAGGGCCAGTTCAACCAGGTTCTCCAGGCTGCTGTTAGAGGCGAGGTCAGCGCGTCTGAGGCTCTTTCACTTTTGAAAACCAAGGTTTCACAAAGCTTTAAAGGCTGAAAGAAGAATTTTAACCTGGGAGGGATTAAAAAATATGTCTTTTTTTGAGGAGTCCCGAAGAATAGAAGCTCTAGTTTTTATCTTGTTCACATTATACCCTTTAACTCTCAACTTCTTCTTCGGCTATTTCTCGATGATGTTTGCCTTTACCCTGAGCCTCTTCGAGTGGGATATTCTGACACCCATGAGATTCGTTGGACTCAGAAACTTTTACGAAATGTTTCTGGAGATAGCAAAAGGGTTCCATGAGTTGATTACTTCTCCAACGCTTGTCTATTTACGCGAGCCATTCTTCAATGGGCTTAAGAACATTTTGATCTATACGGCCATGGTAGTGCCTGTACAAACCCTTCTTGCCCTCGTTCTAGCCGTTATAGGAAACCAGAAGATTAGAGGGTCACACTTCTTCAGAGTAGCATACTTTCTACCAGCAACAACCTGCCCCGTGATAGTATCACTCATCTTTATATGGCTCTTCATGAAGGATGGTTTTATAAACTACTTTGTTTCGGCTCTAACCGCGGGGTTTAAGCCTGACTGGCTAAATGACCCGAACTTCCTCCTGCCTGCGATAGCCATAGTAGCAATATGGGGGACAAGCGCTCATTTCTCTGTTACGTTCCTTGCGGGCTTGCAGGCCCTCCCGAGAGAGGTTTACGAGGCTGCAAGAATCGACGGTGCGAATGCCTTCAACCGATTCGTCCATATAACGATGCCGCTATTAAAGCCTCTGATAACTTATGTAGTTGTTCTAGGAACAATAGGTGCTTTACAAATGTTTGACCTTGCATGGGTTATGGCGGGGTCTGGTGGAGGCCCTGGGGGTGCAGGCTATACTATAGCCCTGGACATCTACAACACTGCTTTCATCCAGCTTAGGTACGGGTATGCTGCGGCCAAAGCTGTCCTCTTGTTCGCAATTATATTCACTTTAAACTACTACGTGCAGAAAAAGCTTGAGTTCGCAAGGGTGGTTTAAGTGGACAAGGGTAGAAGCGTGTACACGCTTCTATATGTCTTCTTTGCTTATACAATAATGAGCATCCTAGCCCTTATCTACCTGATGCCATTTGTCAGATCAATATTCGCGTCCTTCATGACCTGGGCTCAGGCATCTGCATACCCTCCCCAATGGATTCCAAACCCATTCACTCTAGAGAATTACTTGAAGCTTTTTAGACTCTCCTATTTTCCTAGGTGGGTCTTGAATACTGTATTTGTAAGCGCTTTGATAGTGGCTGCTAATACTGTCACGGCTTCTATGGCGGGATATGCCTTCGCAATTTTAAGGTTCCCTAGGAAAGAGCTCCTCTTCAGCGCCCTCCTTACACTCCTCATGGTTCCACCTTTCATCACACTCATACCTAACTTTATACTGGTCACGAAGCTCGGGCTTATAGACAACCTGCTTGGCTTAGCGCTTCTTGGATCAGCAAGCGTATCAGGCATTTACCTGATGCGGCAATACTACCTTTCCTTTGGAAAGGAGCTCTTTGAAGCTGCAAGAATCGACGGCGCAGACCCCTTGAAATCCTTCTTCTATGTAGCTTTGCCCCTCTCGAAGCCAGCGTTAGGCGCGTTGGCTATCTACCAGTTCCTGGGCTCCTGGAACGCTTTTCTAGGGCCACTCGTCTTTTTAAGGAGCGTTGAAAACTTCACTTTGCCTGTCGGCCTGAATTTTGCATTTAGCCGTAACATGTGGACTGAGTACACGCCAATTATAGCCGGGAGCCTCATAGCTTCGGCTCCAACAATAATATTGTACGTGCTTCTAAACAAGTACATGATTAAAGGGACGGTCGTGTCTGCGAAGAAGGGGTGATCCGTGTGAGCGTAAGCTTCAAAGGTGTAACGAAGAGGTTTGGAGACCTAATAGCTGTAAAAAACGTAAACCTCGAGATTCAGAAAGGCGAGTTCTTCGTATTCCTCGGACCTTCAGGCTCAGGCAAGTCCACTCTGCTCCGAATAATAGCCGGCCTTGAGGAGCCTGACGAGGGGGAAGTGATTATAGACGGTAAAGTGGTGAACAGGGTAGACCCCAGTAAGCGCGACATTGCTTTCGTGTTCCAGAACTATGCGCTCTACCCACACATGAAGGTCTACGACAACATAGCATTCCCGCTCAAGATGAGGAAATACCCACGTGAAGAGATACATACCAAGGTCCTCGAAGCCGCCGAGATGCTAGGGATACGACACCTCCTGGAAAAGTATCCATACCAGCTGTCCGGAGGTGAGCAGCAAAGGGTGGCCTTGGCTAGGGCTATAGTGAGGCGTCCCAAGGTATTCCTCCTAGACGAGCCCTTAAGCAACCTTGATGCGAAGCTCCGCGTACGGCTTAGATTCGAGCTTAGAAAACTCTTACACGACCAGCTTAACACGACGACGATCTATGTTACGCACGATCAGGCCGAAGCCATGACTATGGCGGACCGCATAGCCGTAATAAACAAGGGTGAAGTCGTGCAGGTAGATACTCCTGGAAGGCTATACAATAATCCTGTCAACACGTTTGTCGCGGGATTCATTGGTACGCCTCCCATGAACCTTCTTAAGGCTCGGCTGCAAAATGGTAGGATACAATTGGGCAGGCTATCTATTTTCTCGCCGAGCCTCGGCGAGAAAAAGGAGACACAGGATGTAATACTGGGTATTCGCCCCCAAGACGTTAAAATCGGGAGCGAGGAGGGCATAAAAGCTACACTCCTAGGCGTAGAAAAACTAGGTGGCGGCGTGATAGTACATGCTCTCCTAGAAGATCAAGAGATAACTTCCTATAGCGAGCAAAGGGGCTTAGACGCAAAGATAGAGGGAAAGGGACATATCGCATTATTGTTCGACGGTCCCTTGTATATCTTCGATGCATCAACTGATGAGCTAGTAAAGGTTTTAACGGATTACAAGTTTGAAGTGACGTAAACCTTTGTAGGCCAGGAATCCATGAAAAGTATTTTTATTTACCGTTAATACCCTTCTACGGGTACGACTCTCCTTGTCGACAGAATCTCTTCATGAACTGCTCAAAAAACTCGGGTTTACAAGTTACGAGGCTAAAGCATATATTACCCTAGTTCTCAATGGGTCCCTCACAGCCACCGAGCTAGCTATGAAGAGTGAGATACCGCAGCCGAGGGTCTATGACATTGTTCAATCGCTCCTGGAAAAAGGCCTAATCATGGTATCCGAGGGCAGGCCGAGAAAATTTCAGGCTATCTCACCCACTGTTGCCCTCCGGAATTATGTGAACAGAAAGCGCCAGCTCGAGGACGAGGCTCTCGAAACTTTTCTTGCAGAGCTTACCTCTCACGCACCTGCCTCTACAGAAGCAGGGGTATGGACTTCCTCTGGTTACACATCAGCGTTAAACCTACTTCGCGAATCATTTTTTATTGCAAGTGACGAGCTCCTATTTGCAGGATACTTGGAGATATTAGAAGAACTTGAGGAGGCCGCCAAAAAGCCTCTCTCTACCTGCGTAGTCTTATATGACGCCATTGAAGAGGCCACTGGAAACCTAAAACTTTACGATGAAGTCAGGGTTAAGCCCACCAAAGCTCCGGTCATGCTCATACCGGATTTCAGACATGCTCTTGTCATTATAGACTGGGAGACTAGAAAGCCTACATCCTACCTCATAACAGATGAAAACCTCATCAAAATATTCGCTGTCTATTATTTGAGCTATATTCGATCCGGCTCTAAGCTCATCCATAGCAGGTTAGACACACTCGACAAGAGAAGCTATGTTCACCTGACGAGAGCGCTCGACCACGTCAGGATACTGAGAGAGAAAGGAAGACGAGTGTTCGTCCGAGTAATTGGCAGGCGAACATCTGATGGTAGACTTGTTGAGCTTGAGGGTGAGGTCGTCGGGGAGTTTGAAAACTCGTTTAGGAGTATAGGATATCTTACAGTGAGGCTTGCCGACGGCAGAGAGGTGACCGTTGGAGGCATTGGAGCCTATCTTGAGGACGTAGAAGCTAGGAGAATCGAGATAATAGCACAAAAATAACAATTACATATGAATTATGAATCTATAATTCTACGCGGTAAGTCTTACCTCGATATTTGATATTGAAGGAAAGTTTCAAGCCATATGCTTTCTCTGGTTCCTCGAAGGTAATCGTCTCTTCCTCGCGAAGCCTCAACAAGCCGAAGAGGATAGCCATCCACACCCCGCCAGCCGATCCAATGTGGAATCCATCCTTAGAGTTTTTGTAAACGTCTGCGAGATCCGCTTGGGCTGCAATCTTAAGCATTCTTAACCCTTCCTCGATCCTACCTATGTACAGTGCAGCAGCCGCATACATAGGCAGCGAGAGAGAGCTCGCATGTGTTGTCCTGGGAAGATAATATTCATAGTTTTTCTCAATGACCTCCCGGGTAAACTTTTCTCTGAGCAAAAACATGGCTGCGACAACATCTGCTTGTTTAATTAACTGATAGTCCTGGATGGATTGTAGAACACTGGGGGGAAGGCTTTTCTCACCGATAACGCCTGGGTCGAGCTTGTAGTCCTTTAGCTTGAAGTAGCCGTCAAACTGCTCGCATAGTCCATCTTCGCCACAATTAACGTAGATCCCTTCTGCTATGTTCTCCCATGTCGTAATTTCTTCACTGCTAACTCTTAACTCGTCGAGGACAGGCCTGAGAGAGATGTCTGATTGTGCCCGCTTGCTATAGCTGGCGGCCAGCTCTAGATTGTGTCTAGCCATCAGATTTGTGTAGAAGTTATTGTCCACACCCACATGGTACTCGTCAGGGCCTATAACGTTCCTTATCACGTACCTGCTTAGCCGCGTGTCCCATTCGACGCGTGAGGTCCAGAACCTCGCTGTTTCTACAAGTATTCTTAACCCGCATTCAGCGAGGAAGTCCTTATCGCCGGTAAACCTGTAGTACATGTCCACTGCGTAAGCTATATCTGCAGTTATATGGTGCTCCTGATCACCTGTATATATTCTGACTTTTTTAGAGCCTGTGAGATCCAGGGGGACTTCCCTTGGAGTAGCCTCCACCCCATCGTCCGCGCTTTCCCAAGGATACTGGGCGCCTCGATAGCCGTTTCGCTTAGCGTTTTCGATGGCCGCTTCGAGTAGCCGACACCTGAATGTCAAAATTTTCCTGGCAGCGTCTGGCTTGAAAAATAGATAGAAGGGGAAGGCGTATATCTCTGTATCCCAGAAAACGTGGCCTCGATAACCATAGCCGTGGAGGCCTTTTGCGGGAATCGCAAAGACGTCGCTTTGATCATTGTATATCTGGAGGAGGTGAAAAGTGTTGAAGATGAGTGAGTCGGCTAATTCTTCATCCCCGCTTACGTTAAGGTTTATCTCTCTCCACTCCTTTTCCCACTCTCTCATGTGTTCCTGCAGGAGGCCTTCAAGGCCCCTGGATTTGGCGTTCGTTAAGGCAGAGTCAACGGTAGAGGAATCAAACCCATAGACCGCTAGTCTTTCTAAGTTTAATATGTCTCCAGGGCGTACGTCTAGGCTTAATACCTGGCCTATATTAGAATTTGTCGTAAAATTGTTTACTGTAGCCTCAGGTACCGAAGATGCAACTGATGCAATATATACTTTGTATCTGTCATCGGCTGTTACCACCTCGACCCTGGGATATGCCTTGTTTTCTAGTGATACCACCTTGAAGAGCCTCACGGAGACCTCTTGTGGAACAGAGGGGTTTGAGAACTCTAGCTCTACAGGGGCTTTGACGAAAAGCCTTCCACGAGCATTCAAGCTCTTAATACTGGCCTTTATACCCAAAAGACCTTTAATGTTCTTGTGAACAAATCTAACGCTCTTGTACGCGAAGCTTCCCAAAGGCGACGTTAGAGTTGATTCCATCTCAAGGAGCCCATGCTCCACGTCGAGAGTATACAACACGTTTTCAGGCTTGAGGGGGACTCCTTCAAACTCGGCGTAGATTGCATGAGCCCTTGGGAGGTTAACAAGCTCCCTGTAAAAAACCGGGGTGTACGAGTACACGCCCGCGATGAAGGTACCCTGCTTGGACTCCAAGAACTCTGGATCTCCTCTAACACTAATGTAGCCGTTAGACAGGGTGGTCAGCGTAGCTATCGTTTCTCGCTCAAAGTACTCTTCACTAAAAGTAAACTTCTTCTTCAATACTCACACCCCAGCCGAACAACTAGGTCGCGAGGAGACCAATATGAGAAATCCTCTATCACTATATCGGCCCCGTACTCCCGAAGCTGCGGGTCAAAGCATCCAACAGCCTTTCCACCCGCTTCTTTCGCTGCATGTACCCCAGCAGGAGCATCATCGAAGAATACGACGCAGGATATTCTTCCTGAGGTAATCCTTAACGCTTCGGAAAAAGCGGCCTTGAAAACTTCTAGCTTTGAAGCCCCCTTTCCACTCACATCAAAATCGAAGAGATCTGATAGACGATTCTCACCTATTTTTTCACGTGTAGCTATATAGAGAACATTCTTGGAGGCAGATGCCAGGATTTGTAGAAAACCCTCCTTACGCGAGGACTGGATGAATTCTACAACCTTCCAGTTAACCCTGTACTCACCTCTACTCACCATATCAAGGTAGATCTTCGTCTTGTAGTCTGCAAACTCTTTGAGTATTTCTTCGCCACGCCGTGCAAGTAGGTCTGGTGCAAGTTTTTCGAGGATATTCTTAGCTCCCTCTAGCCTTGGCCTCCCTGAAACATAGCTTGCGTAGAAAGAGCTGTCGAAGCCCTGAATCCCATACTTTAGGCTGGCTTGACGCCAGGCCTCCTCGTGCGGCGTTAGCGCAATGACACCGTCAAAATCCCACACAAAAACAATTTTAGACTTCATTAAGAATTTACTACCGGAAGTGGTATATATTATTTTTACAAAATAACTTGTTATCACCCTAACATACAGCTAGGAATGTCAAGAAAACTCAGAAAACGACAAGACCAGGTTAATTTTGATTATATCCTCTCAAGCCCTCTAAAGCACATGGGGATCTTCCGGCAGAACTGCCCGAAACTCTTTGAGGACTTTCAGCTTGACCCCGTAGACAGGCTCCAATATATCCTCCCTTATAACGTCGCTTGTGCGGCCCGCAGCGAAGACCTGCCCATCCTTCAAGATGAGCGTTTTGTCCGCATAGCGGTAGGCGTGGGTAAGGTCATGGAGACTCATGATTACCGTGGTCGAGAAGTTTCTACTCAGACTTCTCAAAGTCTCCAAGATCTCAATCTGGTGTTTCGGGTCTAGGCTCGATGTTGGCTCGTCTAGGAGCAGCACTTTGGGCTCAGAGGCTAGAGCCCTGGCTATGACCACTCGTTGAAGCTCTCCCCCGCTAAGCTGGTCTAGCCGCCTGGTTATCAGGTGGTCGGCCCTAAGCATTTTTAGGGCTTTGAGTGAGATATTGTAGTCTTCCCGGCTGTAGTCCCACGAGGCATAGGCCCTCCTTCCGGTGAGCACGAAGTCCAGAACAGGCATCGCGAAGTTTACTTCGAGTCGTTGGGGAGCGTAGCCTATGATCTTGGAAAGCTCCATTTTTGGTATCCTGTGCACCTCTTTACCGTCTAGGTAGACGGCCCCAAGCTTCGGGTTGAGAATCCCGCACATAGTCTTCAAGAGCGTGGTCTTACCGCTACCATTAGGCCCTATAAGTGCGAGGACCTCTCCAGCCTCGACTTCTACGTCTACCGTGTTCAGGGCCTTGAACGACCCATAGTATACTGTTACCCCTCTTACCCTAATCACTCCCACTCCTGTTCACCCTAAAGAGTAGGAATACGAGGAGTGGCCCCCCGATGAAAGAGAGAAGAATACCTACGGGTAGCACGAGGGGGGCTAGGAGCGTCCTGGAGAGCAGGTCAGACCACGTCAATAACAGTGCCCCGGTTAACATCGCTCCCGGGATTTGGAACTTGTGTCTCCCCCCGACTATCATCCTTGTCACATGGGACGATAAGAGACAGAGGAATGCTAGAACACCTACAAAGGCTGTTGCCAGTGCTGTTCCAAGAGCTGATATGATTACAGCTGTGAGACGCATCTTTCGTGGCTCTACGCCCGAGGCCTTGGCCAATTCGTCTCCAAAGACTATTAAGTCTAGATCCTTGTGAAGTGCGATGTACATGGCTGCAAAGAGCGGGAAGCCCACGAGAAGAATCGTAAGCTCACTCCAACCCACTTTTCCAAGGTCTCCGAAGGTCCAGAATATCACAGTTGCAAGCTGGACCTCGTCTAAAACAAGGTATTGCATGAAGTATAGTATGGCCTGATACGTGAAGCTGACAGCGATTGACGCTAGTACGAGGGCTCTCGTGTCAAGGCCAGCCCACCAGGAGAGTAAGAGGATTAAGACCACTTGAAAGGCTGCAAAGATAAAAGCGAAGAACGCGACGAAGAATGGCCTCGTGAAACTTATAATCCATGCTCCGCCAAGCCCCCCTACTTGGAGCAGAAGGGAGACAGCTACCCCGAGCGCTGCAGCATGAGATATTCCGAGCGTGAAGGGGGAGGCTAGAGGGTTTCTGAAGCTGGCCTGGGCCAACATGCTACTGCCACCTATAAGTGCTCCTACTATGACTGCGGCTATAACTCTCCGGAACCTTAGAGCTACTACCAGCCCTGCATCCGTCTGAGAATTACCGAACAGATACGAGAGCACGTCCCAGGGCTTGTAAACAGTTCCAAATGCAACTGCTATGGGTATCGAGAAGATTAGAAGAATTGAGAGAAGAAATAGGGAGAAAAACCTCCTTTTATCCAGGTGGGTTAAGACGTGCTCGATACCGCTAGCACTTGAAGACATCGCTCAGGTCACCAAAGCCTCGCTTAAGGCCAGTCACGAAGTCTTGGTATAATGGCTTCCCCAAGAACTTTGAGTATATCTCGTCGGCCTTCGCCGCTGGGTCCACATCTTTAAACTTGTCGGGATAAAGCACCTTCCCAATGAAGTAAGCATCTGCAATTGCAGTGGCGATGTTGGTGTGGTAGTAGTTAAAGGGTAGTATAGCGTAGACATTCCCAGACTTGAACGCGTTCAAGCTGCAATACTTAGCTTTATCCTTGTTGAAGTCGTCGAGGACAGTCTTGAGGTTGTTAAGGTCTATGAACACATATTCAGGCTGCTTCTTCAAGATGAACTCAAAGTCCAAGCTTATGAAGCCTGTCTTCCCTGTCTCGTCGGCTATGCTGGGGGTTTTCAAGAGGGAGAGGGGCGGGAACTTGCCCTGTGTAGCCGTAAAGGGCTGTGCACCCTTATAGGATACTGCTCCAACGTACACGCTAGGCTTCTGCTCGACACCCTTCACTCGGCTCTCCAGGTCAGATACGAGGCTATCCACGTAGGATGAGAGCTCTGCAGCCCTGCTCTCTTTCCTGAGAACTTTGCCTAGCAGGGTTATTGCCTTCTTGAACTCAGTGGTGTTCAGGTAGCCTGCAACACCGTAATCGAGGACTATGACGGGTGCCCCGACCTCGGATGAAAGCCTGTCGGGGTCGTATAAATCGACATAGACCCTTGACATGATGACGAGATCGGGTTTCACGCTGCGCAGGAGCTCGGGGTTCGGAGCCTCCCTTGGTCCGCCAGGGCCTATAACCGGGAGATTTTTGAATTTTTCGAAGTAGACCATAGCATAATCTCTACCTACAGGGTTCCAGCTCTTCTCAGCGTTTTCTACACCAGCCAGCATGTCCACCGCGTTCAAGTAACAGACCAGCCGTAGCATACCTGGACCTATGGCCACGATCCTCGAGACATTTGTAGGTACCTTCACCGTCCTGCCGGCATAATCAGTGACCTCTATGTATTGAGGGGCCTGCTCCTGTTGTGCAGGACTAGACCAGTTCGTTATTAAGATGTACGCTCCGATAAGTACGATTATTATTACAATCGCGGCCATTATTAATTTACGGGTATCCATGCCATCTCACCTTTAAAACGGCACATGGAAAGAGTTCACAATACCCCTACCGATGACGGCGGGGACCTCTAAGCCTGCACATTTCGCACAGTAAGGCTTCCCATCTAGATAGAAGACCCTGTCAGCCCTTACCAGCTCTCCACAGGACACGCACCTTACGCTCTCGAAAATGGGAGCTCTCTCAATTACCTGTTTAAGGGCCACATCCTCGATCTTGAAAAACTCCTCGGATAAGTCGGCCATCTTGTAGCCGATCTCTTCCCATATCTTCGCTAGTTCCTCAGCCTCCTCCTTCGAGCCTTTTCGCTCGACAACTACTTTCCTCCAGAGCTCGCTCCCCCTGCTTGGGAATAACTCGCGAACCTTGTCGCTATGAACGTATATTCTTACACCTTTACCCGTATCTCTCCTGTAGAAGGTTACAGCATTTTTCCCAGTGTCTAAGTATATAAGAGAATTGTTCCCGAGAGTGCAACCACTAGCTACCTGTACGCCATCAGCAAAACAGTTGTTTGCCTCCACTATCGCTATCACGTCTTCCCTAATGGTTTCAGCCTCGCCCGGCCTTCGTAGCCCGAGTTTCGAGAAGCCTATCTCTGTGGCTCTGAGCCCAAGAACAAGAAAGGGGCACACATGCCCGTGAAATGCTTTTGCTTTCTGGACCAACTCACGCGAAACCATGTTCCCCGCCGTATCGTATTATAAAATGATCATTTAGTATTAATAAACATTTTCGTGAACTCCTGACAGCCGGCTTAAAGAGCTTAAACACGTCTAGATGAGAGCTAAATTTGGGATCTATTCCCAAGATGAAAGGCTGAATATCGACATTTAGAACAGCCTATGGAAGGTGGATGCTTAAGGGCTCCTCCGGCTTTGGAGGGGCTGGAGGGGGCCTCGACACTCCGAGCTTCACTCTTGCCTCTGCTATAGCTGTGCCCAACTCTGTAAGCTTTACAATCCTGTTTCTCCCTTCCCGCGAGCGCTTCAGGAGGCCCCTCTCCTCCATGGATGCCACGATTCTGCTGTAAGTCGCCTTGATAACGGGATCCCTAGGATCCTCGCCCATCCATTCGATAAGCTTTGTTATGCTTTCCGCTGAACCATTCTTAGTGTAAAGCGTTACAAGTATGTCGACCTCTCGCTCGTTCTCGTAGACTTCTATCCTCTTTGAGGGCGCTTCAACCTCGAACACGGCGCCGAGCTGTAGGTTGTCCTTCCGTGCTATGAAGTCGGCGAACTCAGGAGTGTCGGGGTCGGGGATGAACTCGCCCTGCTGCTGTGGCTGGACAGCGTATATCCGCGCGTTTGCGAACATCATCGTGATGACTGTTACCGTGGACGCCATGTAGGGGGGCATGTCTGTTATGTCGATGAGTATCTCCTTGTCCTTCTCGTATTCCAGAATCATGTAGAAGGCGCTTGCTACGCTCGAATAGCTGAGAGGGTTGACCTTTACTAGCTTAGGCTTAAAGAAGGATAGCTGATCCTGTAGGCGTTTTAAGTTATACCTAGAGACAGCTCCGTACCTATCAGGCTTAGCATCGTAGACAAGGTATACTCTCTCGATAGGGTATCGTAGCCTTATCTGCTCGAACCCCTGGAAGACCAGGTTTGGGTGGAAGCCGATGTAATGCACTGTGACTACCATGACGCCCACGGTAACAGTTGTATATTACAGTAATAGCAGCGAGCCACTAGTATATATAGATAGTGTAACTGTTGCAAAGAAAAACTACAGTAGCATTTTAATGCAACTTTTCTCCCTAAACTCTCCCACGTAAAAGTACGCTTAAAACGTTACCGTTTTATCAACTTGATACAGTCTCAATACGTGTTTTTTGTAATTCAACGAAGTTATCTTCGAAACCTATTATAAAAAGTAAAAAGCTTTATGAGACGAGAGACATGGCGATGCTACATAGCTCAGGCTATATCGACCCCGACGTAAAGATCTTAATCGAGAAACTTGCCCAGGTCTACAAGCTCGGCGGGAAGAGCAAGCAGTTAACACTCGATGGAACCCCTTCAAGGCCGTATCCAGTAGCAAGGATAAACGGCGTGAAGGTTAGAGGGCCACCGATAAGCGAGGCAAGGTTTAGAGTTCTAGAAGAAATCCCCCATGACTTCGAAGTTGTGGCTGTGGACGCAGCTGCTCGTATATTATTCGATGCGGGTTCATACAAGATAGTCGCGGCGAAGGTCGTTGCAGGCGTCTGGAAAGGCGTACAGCGGATAAAGCTTCTCGGCCCGTACAAGCGTCTTCAACTGTTCGATGACTTGAAGCAGGCAGGCGACTGGCTAGCCGAGGTGGAGCTTGAAGCAGTCCTGCGCCTAGCCCGGGAACACAACTCATCTTTTATTCTTCTAGACAGGCCTCTAGTCTTCAGTCGTGGTTCACGGGCAGCTAGGGCCTATGAGATGATTTTAAGGAAAAACTGGAGGATCATAGGGATCCCGAAGACGACCTCCCTTAAGGTTTCAAGTGGAGAAAGCCTGGTGGGCTATCTCTACCGGCTCGGCGAGAAGTACTTTAAGGGTCTACCCTGGGTGTATTACCCTGTATTCGAGTCAAGCAAGATCCAGCCGGGCGGGCTGTCAGTATCGGTGGCTAGGCTATCAGGCGAGGCTCCGCCTTTCCGCGTGGACACGCCTTTCGTTATGGCTGAGAGGCTTGACGCCGAGGAGACCGCCTCGATACTCGCATACCTCCAAGACTTCTCGTCGCCAGGATATCCTTTACCGCTGAAGATTGTCCATGAGCTTTCAAGGATAAGTGAAAACGAGCTTGACCTTGATAGATCACTCTTGATGGAGGATCTCTCTCGTAGCGGCTTGTCTGTTAGGCTTGTCGAGGATGCTGCTGGATCCGAGTACAAGTCGAGGTATATCTGGGGTATGAGCTAGTAGGGGTGATTGACCTGGGAAAGCTGGGAGTAGTAACATGGGTTGAGGGGACCACGGTTAGGTTTAGGATAGCGGAGGGCGCTAGGGTCGAACGGGGGATGCTCGCCAAGGTAGAGGACTCGGGGAGGAGGTTCATCGTTAAAGTTGTGGACTTCAGGCCTGAGAGCCTCCTGAGCGCGGCAGAGGTAGCAGTGATTAGTAGTAAGGCCGATAAAGGTGAGAGAGTCAACCTTCGAGACAAGGATCTACGTTTGTACGATACCGCTATAGGAGTAATTGTAGCCCAGATCGACCCCGACGGAGAGGCTCATGGTCCTACCAGTGTACCATCAATCTTCTCGAGCGTCGAATTCCTCGACAAGGATGACCTTGAAAAACTCAAGCTTCACACGGGAGACATACCTATAGGCTACATCAGGTTCGGACACGACCAGGTCGACATGATTGTGACACTTGACGGGCAACGCGTAATACCTCATCATATACTCGTCGTAGGGGGGACGGGTGCAGGTAAGAGCAATTTTGGCCGCGTTTTTGCGGCATCAATACTCGACACGAAGGGTAAGTACAGCTTAGTCGTCTTTGACTGTGAGAGTGAATACCTGTTAGGCTCCCGGCCGGGTGAGATGGGGCTGGCGCATCTCCCCCTATCTGAGGAATATCTTTTCCTTGTAACTGGCAGGGTTAACAGGCCGGGTCGCCTCCGGGTAGAACTCCCAGAGCTTGGTGAAGTTCGAAGTATTCCCGCTTATCCCTTAAAGATGGACGTTGGAAGACTCAAGCCCCATGACTTTACCTTGACTGGAGAGTTTTCGGGGCCTCAGGAGGAGTTGCTCTGGCTTGCCTATAAAAATTTCGGGGAGGACTGGGTATACTCTCTCCTGACAGCCGACGCTAGGAGCATTTACGCCCGATTGGGAAGGCTTACAGCCGTTAACACAATTAACGTTACGAAGAGAAAGGTAAAGCACCTTGTTGGTGACGGGGACATCTTCTGCAGGGAGTGCGACTACGACCTAGCGTCAGCAATACTCTCTATGGTCGCGAAGGGCAGGGTCGTGCTAATCGAGACTCCCTTCGCCTCCGAGGGAGAAGAGAAGCTGCTGGCCACCGTTATAGCTGAGAGGATATTTAGGAGCTACGAGGAGATGAGGAAAAAGCTTCCTGACAAGTGGGTCACGCTCCCCCCGGTTTTAATCATGGTGGAGGAGGCCCACAGGTATCTAAGCGCTCAGGCTTTGGGAGGCAAGGGCGAAGTCCGCGAGAACATATTCTCGATCATAGCGAAGAGGGGCAGGAAGTATAAGGTTGGGGGATTATATATTACTCAGATGCCGAGCGAGCTGATGGAGGCTGTTGTGAGACAGGCGCTGACCAAGATTGTGCTCTCGCTTCCTACGCGTCCCGACTACTCCATGATAATAAATCACTCTCCCTACCTCGACGAAGCGGAGAGCGAGATAAAGACGCTTGATCGAGGAGAAGCTGTCGTGGTTAGCCAGCCCAGCGGTTTCCGTTTTGCAGTCTCTATAAAAGTGTTCCCTTATGAAGAATACTGTTCAAGACTCATCGAGAAGCATAGGGCCTCACAGCTAATCCAGAAGCCTGTTGCTGGAGAGGAGGCCTAGCCGAGCTTTTCCTCGATTCTAAAAATCGCAATAGTTTCTGCAGCCACATAGAAGAGTAGTCCTCCCGCGATGAAAAGGACACCTGCAAGGGGGGCGCTTATGAGCGTGATGGCTCCCACGAGAAGATCCAAGAGACCAAGGGATTTGAACCTCGACTCTCGATACCATTTATCTAGAACGATTGATATCGTCCCAGCCGATATCAAGTTTAAGGTGACCATGGGGAGGATTTCAGCAGCATCCTGCCATATTGGGGATCCCCTGAGAACGGAGTGCGCTAAGCGTAATGCCTGATATATTGCAAACACTATTGAGAACAGGACTGCCACACGCGTCACGACTTCGCCTGCCTTGAGGAAATACCGCGCAGTCTGTATGACTGAAACCGGGATTTTCTGTTGGGGGATCACGGGAGCCACACCTATGACGTTAGAGCTGGAAAAAAATATATTTTTTCCCGATAGACGCCTAAGTGGGAAAATGTCCAATGTTCAAAAGCTCGTAGCTGTTCTCAGCGTCCTTCTTGTTTCGCTAGTTTCGCTTCTAGTCTCAAGTCTTCTTGGCTTGCCGACAAATACACTTTTAGCGCTAAGCATATTCCTAGCAGAGATTTCAGCTACCCTTCTACTGTGGGATAATAGGTTATCCGTCGCCTTCATAGGAGTAAGCCTGTTAATCCTAACAGGTAGCCTGACACTGGAGAGCTTCCTGAAATACGCCAACCTCGACGTGATATTTTTCCTAGCCGCGATGATGATCCTAGTGGGAATCTTGGAGGAAAGGGGGTTCTTCGACAGTATAGTCTCGTTAACGATATGGGCTGCTGGAGGCAATGGCTTGCTCTTGTATGCAGTAATTATTTTACTCTCCTTTGCCCTTGCAGCGGTTATAGACGAGGTCACATCGATTGTTATAATGATTTTCTTTGTTCTCTCTTTAGCGAGGCAAGCACAGGTTAACCCGATCCCTCTTACCCTTGCGTGCATTTTTGCAACTAATATTGGGAGTAGCGCTACGCCCATTGGAAACCCTGTGGGAGTCCTCATAGCGTTCAGGGCCGGTCTATCCTTTGAGGAGTTTTTAAGGTGGTCGCTGCCAATCTCCTTCCTGGATGTAGGCCTGTTGATTGTTCTGAGCATGCACTTTCTTCGAGACGAGTTACGTGATTTTGTGAGGAAGATTTCCCTTAATATAAAATCGGAGGGGTTTAAAACGTACGATGGTTTCCTAGTTGACGCTGCACTTTTTCTACTCACACTGGTATTCCTGGCTATCCACCACCAGTTGGAATACCTCCTCGGCCTCGAGAAGAACTCGATGCTTCTTGCGATTCCCTTTATCTCAACAGGCATATCTATAATTGTTTACCCTCAATCCGCATCCAGAGCTTTACGCGAGCGTGTCGAGTGGCCTACTCTCCTCTTCTTTACGCTGTTGTTTGCATCAGTCGGCTCGCTAAAATCGACCGGGTTCATCGACTACCTCAGCAGAATCATCCTTGAGAATACTGGATCTTCGCTCTTAGAAAACATGGTCCTGATGACTACACTGACCAGCATGATCTCCCCGCTAATGGATAATGTAATCGCTGTCTCATTATTACTACCCGTGGTTGAAGGTCTAGGTAAGGCCGGCTTACGAGTCTATCCGCTGTACTGGGTTATGCTTCACTCAGCCGTCATCTCAGGGAATCTAACCCCAATAGGCAGCACAGCGAATATTGTAGCACTGGGGCTACTCGAGAGATCAGGGTATAGGAAACCCTCGCTAACTGAGTGGCTAAGGCATGGTTGGTTGGCTACATTACCCCCGCTCATTGTCTCATTAACCCTCTTAAGCCTACAGGAAAACCTTATGCCCTAGTATAGTCTCAGCCTTTATTTCGAGGAGAGGCAGCCCTTGGGTTGTGAGCAAAATTCAAATAATGCCATTGGAATATAGTCATGCATGTCTAGTGTTGGTGTTCTAGAAGGTTTCGATGCTTTTCGATACGTGTTGAGTAAGGCTGGGTGCCTACACCCTTTCAGGGCAAGCAGGATCATAGCATTAGCCGAGCTGAGGTACATCGAAGAGACAAATGAGAGATTAACGAACCTGATTTACGTGGAGGGGCCTGGGGCCTTCTACGTGGAAGGCTTGAAGGAACCCGTGGAAGAGGACCCTTGCTTTAAGAGAAGGAAGCCCGAGAAGGGCCACGGGTGCATAGAATACCTCTGCTCGGAACCATCGATCCGGGAAAACCTAAGAAGGTATTTGGACCAAGCCATTATGGTCGCTTCCCAACTTGACGACCGAGCGCTCAATGAGATGGTGGTTAAACACCCCTTATACAAAAAACTTTTCTCACGAACTATCATGAGTGGTTGATATGTTCCGGGTTGCGGTGACAGGCGGTAAAGGAGGAACAGGGAAGACATTTGTAGCCGTAAACATCGCCTCGCTTCTTGCAAGGAGGCATCAAGTCGTGCTAGCAGATCTCGACATTGAGGCTCCGAACGACCACATACTGCTCGGCGTAGATGAGCTAGGTGAGGGTGAAGACATAAAGTTATTTCTCCCGTTCATAGACACATCGCGGTGTACCTCTTGCGGTGTATGCGCCAAGGTCTGCGACGCAGGAGCTTTATTAATGCCGGGTAAGAGCCCGCCCCTTGTGCTGCCGCGGCTCTGCAGCGGATGCATGGCTTGTTACTATGCATGTCCCTATAAGGCGATAATCCCGGGATACCATGTCCTAGGGCACATACATATCAACAAGGTACATAAAGGTGATTCATCCTTAACCCTAGTCACAGGGATACTCCGAGAGGGAGAAGAGCACATAGCTCCGGGCGTGTACCGGGTCAAGATGAGGGCTCTCTCCCTTCAGACAGAGGTTCTTGTCATCGATACAGGTCCCGGCACTGGAAATCACATATCCATAGCACTCAAGGACTCGGACGTGGTGATAGTAGTGACAGAGCCCACACCTCTTGGAAGGCACGACATGGAGGCAATCCTTAAGATCGTAAAAAACTTGGGCTTGAGGACTTGGCTTGTGATAAATAGAGACGGGATCGGTAACGCCGAGGAATCCATAAAGATAGCCTCCTCTTATGGCGTAAAGAATATTTTCCGGATACCATATCACAGGGATGCAATAGAGTCTTACTATGCGAGAGTCCCAGTAATAGCCTTGAAGCCCGAGTCACCCGTTTCGAAGATCTTCCTACAGATGGCTGGGCTGCTGGAGGAGGTGATGGCGCAGTGAAACAAAAGGCTTACGAGATCGTCGTCGCTAGCGGTAAAGGTGGCGTTGGGAAATCCACGATAACGGCGTCACTACTAGTACTCCTATCCAGGCATGGCTACAAGCTTCTGGGCGCAGATGCTGACGCAGAAGCACCTAACCTTCACATATCGCTTGGTGTAGCCGACTGGGATCGGGTTGAGCCATACTACGAAGGAAGGGTTGCTTACATTCTGGACGAGCTATGCACACAGTGTGGTCGTTGCCTTGAAGCATGCCAGTTTGGAGCAGTAGAAATTGTTAATGGAAGATACAGGATTAATCCCTGGATCTGTGAGGGCTGCTACACGTGTAGCTTTGTGTGTCCAGTGAAGGCTGTGAGGTTCAATCGTGGGGTGGTGGCGGGATACCTGAAAGTTAAAGAGAGGACACGATATGGTTTTCCATTGGTTTCAAGTGAGAGCATGCCTGGCAGACCGAACAGTGGGAAGCTTGTCACGGAAACCAAGAACATCGCAAAGAAGATGCTAGGGAGCGAGGGGCTTATCTTTATAGATGCGGCTGCAGGGATTGGCTGCCAGGTAATCTCGAGCCTGGTAGGGGCAAGCGCGCTGCTTATGGTTGCTGAGCCTACGCCAACCAGCCTAAGTGACCTGAAAAGGTTGCACGCCTTAGCTCGTCACTTCAGGATTCCCTCCATGCTGGTGATAAACAAGGCTGACCTCGATGAAAGCTACAGGTTAAAACTCATAGAGTATACCCGCGAGTGGAGAATCGATTACCTGGGAGACATCCCTTATGATGAAAAAGTACCATACTCTCTGGAGAGAATGACTCCCATAGTGGAGGCATCGCCGGATTCCCTTGCCTCTAAAGCATTATTCCAGCTGGCAGAAAGGCTGAGGGAGATAATAGAGGACATGGATGAGTGGAGGATCAAGCACCTACCGCCTAGACAGGAACCATTCGTTCCGAAAGTTATAAAGCCTGAGGGTAGATAATAAGGGGTGTTCATATGAAGGTGGCAATAGCTACTAATAGGGGAGGGCTGGACGACGAGATAGCTGACAGGTTTGGGAGAGCTCCTACATTCACCATTGTAGAAATCGATGATACAAACCATGAGATAAAGAGAACTTATGTTGTAGAAAATCCTGGTAGCATCGCGGGAAGCGGGGCAGGTATAAAGGCTGTCCAGAAGCTCATCGAGGAGGGGGTAAGTATCGCTATAGGTCCAAACCCTGGCCCGAATGCCCTGGTAGCGCTTGAGAGTTCTGGAATAAGAGTATATTCTTATGTCGGCTTAAAGGCTCGCGAGGCGCTTGAGAAAGTTCTCCAGGAACTAAGGCAAGCCTGACTCAGGTAACGAAAAAAATATTTTGTTTAGCAAATCCTTAGCTGAGAGGTTAATCCCTCATGGTCAGTGATGATTGTGTACACGTAACGCTGGACAAGTTTATGCTCCCGCTGCTTTCAATAGGTTTCCTACTTGTCCTGTTCTCTCTGGGTGTTCTCCAGCACATGTACCCTGCGGCTGGTCTAAGCTCACCGTCAAGCTACGGTTACCCCTTATGGCTTGAGATCGCGGTTGCCGCAGTGCTCACCACTGTATTACATGAAAGCATCCATATCCTCTTCATGAAGAAACTGGGAAGCGGAAAGACCAGCATAAGACCATTCATGTTTAAACGATATATCCCATTGGGAGTATCTGTAGGCTTTACCAATTATCTCTCAGTTAAACGGTGGAGTATTGTAGCTATTGCCCCGCTAATTATCCTCTCACCAGTCTCTCTAGTTGCTTCCGGCCTCGAGACTCCCGTTACGAATATCCTAAAGTTTGTTTTTGTCTTCAACACCTCTGGAAGCGCGGGAGACCTTATTCTTTTAGCCATTACGTTGAGCGCGGGCCTAGACGCCAATGTGAAGGATGAAGGGGAAGCGCTTGCAATCTGCAACGGCAGACCCAGACTAGCCGCAATACTTTTCCTTGAATACGCAGCGACTACCATCCTGAGCTTCCTAGCACTCGGCTTTCTCGCAATCACTATGGCCTCCCTTCTTGGTAAAAACATTTACGTTGGCCCTCTAGAACTCGCAAGGATCGAAGCGAGTCAAAACCAGGTATCCGCGAGCACGGGCTCAGGTGTGATTGTTGTAGCCATTATACTTTCCCTCTTATATATAGTAATCAGCGGCACTCGTAGGGCCCGGAAAACCCTGGAATCAATGCAGAAGTAATCCTGTTGAAGACTAGCTCCTTGCAGACTAATAAACTCATAAATTTATAAGGGAAGCCTCTATTATATAATAAGCTTAGCATGAGACTAATCCTTTTACTCGTGTTAGTGAGCTTGTACCTTGCATTAACACTTGCAATAATCAATTTGGATTCAAACATAACGTCCCAGGAGGGTTACTTGGCATCTAACGGCTCTATACTAAGGTATAAAATATGGTATAATAAAGACCTGGCTTCGCCTAGGACGGTCGTGTTCTTGTTTCATGGCTTCGGGGGGAGTTCTGAGATGATGGGCTGGATCGCCGTGGAACTTGCGAGAAACGGTTTCCTTGCAGTAGCCTACGACACCCGTGGTCACGGTAAAAGTTCTGGGAAACTAAGCTATAATACAAGCGTGATTACAGGTGACTACAAGGCTCTCATAGAAGCATTGAATTTGACTCAAGCCAACATTACGCTAGTAGGGCACAGCATGGGTGGTGCCGCCGTGCAGCTCCTAGTCCAGGAGGGGTTCCCGGTTAAAAACCTCATTGTAGTAGCATCGCAGCCACGGCTGAACCCGTCACCCGTGCGCTCCCTACTAGTTCTGGCAAAGCTTGACGAGATATTTAATCCTTCGAGCTTAAACTCGTCGAGTTTGATCGGATGGAGGATTGTAATCCTTCCTTGCGAAGACCATTTATCAGTCCTATACTCTCCAAGGGCAATTCAGGCAATCCTGGACTATTTAACCCCCTACGAGAATGTTAACATGTCTGGTCTAAGGCTTGCTGTGACTCTCGCAAGAAGCTTCACACTCCTTGTGCTCTTATCGATTCTCCCCCTCTACCTGACTGGTTCATCCATAGCCCCTAGACCTAAGGGTGAAACGAGAAAAGTCGTTCTAGCTGCCACTCTAGCTGCATCCTTGGCCCCACTAACGTATATTTTGTTTGCAAAAGTTACCTCAGCGCCCATAGCTGCATATATACTCTCCGTGCTCCTACTTCAAGCACTAGGGTCGCTAGTCGCAGTCAAGCCATACCGGGAGATCATCATTACCACGGTTAGGAGTCTAGAACTCCAATACGTTTCAAAGGGACTACTAATGGGACTCGTAATATACCTCATTTTATACGAGACACTACAGCCTTTCATGAACGTGTCCCCCAGCATAAGCCGGGTATGGCTCTTCCTATCAATGCTCGTAATCATAACCCCCACGGTATTCCTATTTGAAATGCTGGGAAGACCTCAACTCATAGGCGCTAGCCTCCTAGGTTCCATAGCTAAATCATTCATTACAAGATCTCTAGGGTTTCTAGCCGCGTGGCTCGTGGTTTCAGCCATAATGCCTGCTGGTTTTGCTGGGTACCTCTTAATAGTGACTTTTATGAGCCTCATACTACTCCTTCCCATCGAGTCTGCTGCCACGGTCTGGGTATACAAAGGAGGCTCGCCGTGGGTCAATGTTGTATGGATATCTCTTGTATTAGGATTGATCTTGAGTGCTGTAACTCCCCTTGTTTAAACTTGAATAGAAGTAAGAGGAGTTACTCATCTATACTTCCGTTGAAAAGTATCCTTGTTGAAAAAGATAGGAATTCTAGTAAAATTGAAGAGTATACTGTAGGGTCTGTGTCTTATTGTATTATATTCAGCTTTCCATGACTAAAGAATTAATCATTTCAATTTAGAAATGCTATATGCGGAGAGTAGAAGTAATAGAGGACTTTGAAAGGCAGTTTAACAATCTTAGATCCAAGAGCATAAGATATTTCGAGGTCGCATTTCAGGATCTATCGGGAGTAATTAGAGGCAGGATATTAAAACCTGGCAAAGCCGATGACATCTTGAAAGGGTTCCGCGTAGATGCCTTTAGTACAGGTTTCACGAGCGTGGAGAATTCCGATGTCCATCTTCTTCCAGACCCCCATACACTCAGGCTTTATAGGACACGAATGGGTATTGTAGGTTTCCTTATAGGTGACTTTTATATTGATGGGAAACCCTTTGAGCTATACCCGCGAAATGCACTCAAGGAGGTTGTAGGAGGCCTTAGGAAGGAGTTACTACTTGGTGCTGAGCTTGAGTTTTACCTTGCACGTAACTACAAGCCCCTGGACATGGGAGGGTATATGGATTTGTCTCCTTACACGGTGAATCATGAAGTCTTATTAGAGATTATAGAGAATGCTAGGGAGGCTGGAGTCGAGGTAAAGGCGGGACACCATGAGGTGGGTCCAGGCCAGTATGAGATTGTACCGCCTCCGTTGAATCCCTTAGAACTAGCAGATACCGTCGTCTTCTTAAAGAAACTTGTATGGGAGACCGCTGCTAGGAGTGGTTTACAGGCAACCTTCATGCCGAAGCCTTTTGAGGGTCTACCCGGTAATGGAATGCATCTCCACATATCCTACGTTAGTGGTGGCCGAAACCTTCTCGTCGAGGAGGGAGAACTTACTAGCATGGGGTCAAGCTTAATAGGAGGCCTATTAACCTATGCTAGACCCTTCACACTACTAACTAACCCGACCGTTAACTCATATAAGAGGCTGACACCTGGATTTGAAGCCCCTGTTTATCTTTCATGGGGGAGGGGTAATCGCTCGACAATGATCAGGGTTCCTGTGGGGCTGGAGGGACTCTCCGGTACCGTTGAGTTCCGACTCCCAGACTCGTCGGGCAACATATACTTGAAAGTGTTGTCCACAGTTTTTTCAGTTTCTAAGGGCCTCGAAGATAACATCAAGCCGCCCCCTGAGTGTCATTGTAACGTCTTCGAATCCAAGGGTTTGGAACGCGTGCCTCAGAGTCTTGGAGAGGCGCTTGAAATCGCTGGTAAAGGTGTCAATGGTATCGAGCCCTTAAAGCCATTCATAGAAAAGATATCGGAGGCCAAGAGAAAAGAGTGGATAGCCTACCTGCAATCTCTAAACGGGCATGACCATGGAAGCGTGACACAGTGGGAGATAAAAGAATATTTTTACCGATAACTCGGATCCCTAACGCCTTACATTCCCCGTATATGATTAGAGCAGTTTTCATGATAGAAGAACCTTTACTTGGATTGAGTCGATACTTAAAAAATGTTTAAGTGTACAGGAAACAATTTCGTACCTTGCTCAAGGCTCAAGGAAATTTATTATCTTATCATCGCTGACACATATCGTAACCTTCGAGCCCTCCCCCACCTTCAGCAGTTTCACGAATTGTGTGAGGCCGATCTCGGGGGTCGCGAAGAATGTTTTTCCCTGAACCTCTATCGCTATATAGGTGTCACCCTTGTATACGAACTGGGCTACATGGCTTACTGTGCCCGTAACAAGCCTGCAGGGCTGCTTTAAGGGTTGCTCTGTCAGCCTTAACGCAAGGACGGTGTGCAAGAAATCCTGGAAGGTGCCATAGTCTGGATGATACTGGTAGATCTTCATGGACTGTGGGTTTGTCGCGTTGACTATAGCTATACCCCATAGGGTCACTATGTTTGTCTGCGCGTAGATTGGTACGATCCAGTAATAGCCGTCGAGATAGATGAGCTGGGAGTATTTAGCGTAGAGATATCCCCCGCTTATCGCTGGGAGCTTGCCCTGGACTAGCGACTGGATGTAGTAGGGACTATAGATGCCGATGCTCTTAACGTTGTAGTAATAAGCACCTGTGTTGTTTACCAGGATCAAGGAGACTATACTGTTCGGGTTTTGAGGGCTAACACCGAAATATACACGTACCGTTTCTCCCCTGCTTCCCGGTATCAATAATGTCATGTTGAGCAAGTCTTGACTGTAAGGGCTCGCAGGTATCCAGAGGAACCCCCTCGGAAAGAATGAGAAAGTCACAGGGTTTTCGTCCGCGAGGTGGTAAAGCCACTTCTCGATATACCAGTTAAAATATTCCCAGTCGTAGTCCTCGGGTAGGTGCGTATCCCCGCTAAACTGGGGTATAACCTTGAAGCCTCCATCCTCGCTATACACGTAGACTGAGTCGGGAAGCTCAACAAGTCCGAAGCCTCCGAGCCTATTCACGCATGCGGCGAAGTATGCTTTCCCGTCGTGAATGAACGGGTAGGTATTCCCGATGGGCTGTGCAGTCGCGAGGAATGTCCTGAGGACGATGTCGTTCAATAACCAGAGGCCGCTGCCTACCGTCAGGTGAACCGGGACAGACTTAACTTCTCCCGTTTGCACGTGTACTAGGATAATCTTGCTTACATAGTTTTGCGCTATTGTGTTCTGGGGGGTAACCGCGAAGACCCAGTAGGGGGTTCCGTTAACGATTATTTCCTCCCACTCGGATATCTTCTCGTTTGGGGAGAGCTGTGTGTGAGCTATAATGTCTGCCATCGCGTGACCGACGACCACGAGAGATGAAGGCCTGCTCAGATGGCTCTGAAGCTCCTTTAAATCTCCTATCTTGACGAGATTATGGCTCGTTACTGTCAGGTATCCTTTTGAGTAAAGCATGAGAGGTATGAATAGAAATAGGAAGACTAGGTATGCTATTAGTAGCTTAGGATGTTTGAGTGACAATAAGAAGAGATATACCAAGAGTGTAATCCAAGAGATGTAGAGGGGTGGTATGGCGGCGAGGAGAAAGAATAGAGCTATGATCACCGCTCCTGCCAAACCATATTTAAGGATATTTGTATTTATTACGCCTAGCCTTGAGAAGTAAATCGCAATCACGAAGGGGAGTAAGAGTAATGGTAGTAGTGAAAGCCAAGTAGAAGACAGGAGCGTGTAGATCGATAAGATTACACCTAAAAACGCGAGAAGAACACCACTTACTACACGCTTGCCAACGCTAGCCATAACAATCATGTTCTAACCGTAGTTTATTATATAAGAATTCTTGTATGAATAGGAATTTCAAAAATTGGGCCGAAGGACCTGCACCTAACCCATCCTAATATTTTCCCTGGGATAGTTCAAAGCCTCAATGTACATTTTCTCATACATGGCTCCCACGATGTCAATCGAGTATTTCTCCAGGGCTTTCCTCCTAGCATTCCAGGACATGAACCTCCAAAGACCGTCTTCCTGAGTTAGCTTTAAGATTGAGTCGGCCAAACCGGCGTGATCTCCAGGCTCGACTAGGACCCCGTTGAGGCCATGATCAACTATCTCTGGGATGCCCCCAACCCTTGTAGCTATAACCGGTGTTGCTGTAGCGAAAGCCTCTATGAGGACGACGCCGAAGCTCTCGCCAGAGATACTTGGAAGTACTAGAGCTCTTGCGCCCCTAAGTAGTTCAATTTTTAAGCCTTCATCCACTCTTCCAAGGAAGACCACATTTCTTAACCCGGAGGCAAGTGATTTCAGGTATTCCATCATATAACCCTCCCCTGCGATGACTATACGTGTAGTGTGTTCTTCTCGATGTAGAAGCCTTGCAGCCCTAATCAGGTTTTGAACGCCCTTCCTCCATACAAGTCTCCCTATGTAGATAACGTAGTCTCCCCTGAAATCCCCCATGCTTCTTGGCGCATACCTTTGCGTGTCAACGCCGTTAGGTATAACGCTTACGTTCCTCCATCCGAAGAATTTCTCCAGGAAGTGTGCTGCTGTCTTGCTTACAGCTGTGGCCCTTGTGGGCCTTATAATCCACCTGTGAGGAGTCAGATAAGACGCCGCGGCCCAGAGGTTAAAGTCACCCATTGGTGGTAGAGAGTGGTTTGTTGCTATACAGGGTATGTTGTACTTCCTGCAGAGCGCAAAGGCTAGAGCCGAGAAGGGCGTAAAGACGTGGTGGACGTGCACTATATCAGGTCTCAGCTCTTTTAAGGCTTCCCTTAAAAGGACGGGGTTCCTTATAGCTACGACGTGATCAAAGACTAAACGTGCTCTTCCATTAAAGGTTCGGGGGTTTAGTGCACCTGGTTCTCCGCAAACCACGCGTGCATCATAGCCTTTAGTCTGGAGCCAGCTGTAGAGAATCTTGACTTGAGAGGCTACACCGCCGGGCTTGTTAGGACACCAGGGGGAAACTAGTAGCACGCGCATATGGACACCAGGACAGGTAGACTGAGACCCGTTACGACTAAGAGGTCTATTCCTCTTTCCCAACTAAGAAGAGTACCGAGTAACGTTGAAGCCGCTAAAAGGACCAGCGTAAGGGTCGCATCATGCATAAAAGCCAGAAGAGCTCCGAGGCTTGAGGCAACTCCTGTCAGGTAGAGGAGAAACTTGGATAGACTTGGATACCTAACGGAGAGGGTATTGTCCCCTGCCAGTCCATCGTATTCTTTATCCTTTTCAAGGTTGCGCAGTTGCAGGAAGGCAGAGTAGAGAGAAGTAGTGGTCCCAGCAACCAATACGTTATGGGTTATAGTAGCTCCACTAATAAAGATGCCAGTTAAGAAGAGTAAGAGGCCAAAATATAACGAGTGAGACAGCACGTCCAGGCCGGCTTTTCCCTTGAGCCTTATCGGAGGAGCACTATAAAGAACTCCCAGGATAACCATGACCAGGTATATCGGGAAAACTCTCGGGTAGGCTAGAGCGACCAGTGCGGCTATAAACTGGTTCAGTATAACTACCTTGACGGCTCCGCTCCCACAGCCTCGTGTAAAGGGATTACCCTTAGAGTTGTTAAGCGAGTCGCCTTGAACATCATAAAAGTTGTTGACCGCAAAGGCCGTTGCTAGAAATGAGGCAACCATGTAGAAGCCTAGGAGCAAGGCCTGGGCATCCACCCTCCCATGCAGGACTCCCAGCAGCCACATCCATAGGTAAGCCCTCCATCCCCGAGGACGTATAGCTGCTATTACACATCTAGCAAGACTCATACATGACACCTACAGGATATTCGTGATTAGACTGTCGACTTGTCGCTTGATCAAACTCCTCAGAAAGTCCCTAAGCTCTGGTCTAGTAACCCTGGATGCCAGTTCATGATATGTGTTTAGAAGACTCTCGATCTGATTAGCTACGCTTGTGTCCCTTAAAGTGGAAAGAGCCCCCATTAGCGATCCAGCAAGCCTTTCAACATCCTCGCTTACCCTGAGGTGTAACTTCTGTTTATGACGGGGGTCCCGCTCCACCTTCAGGAATCCTTCCTTGTTCAGGTTTCTGAGAATCTTGATGAGTCTAGCCTTTGAGATACGCCCCTTCATCCTCTGGTAGAGTTTGTTAACGCTTATATGAGGGGACCTTAATATCTCGAAGAGTACTTCGAACTCCTCCTCCGACATAAACTGGTTCTATATAGAACCAGTTCTAGATAAACCTACCCATACGTTTTCAGCCCTGGCCCCCTTCAAATTTAAGCTCAGGGCCTACAGTCACCGTGTATCGACCTGGCGGCAGGAATGAAACCTTCAACGTGAAGGCTACGCAGTAACCACATGCCCCGCCGGGATCCTCCTGCAAAGCCAAACGGTAGTAAACCGATGTCTTAGTCCTGTTCACGAGGAGGGGTGTAACCTTGAAGCATTTACCACCTGGAAGGGGGAGCGTGACGTTAAGATAAGCAGCACCTTCATCTAACTTTGTCTTCATGGTTACCGGGCATATGTTCGACGACCTTATACCTTCGAGATAAACAACTTCAACCTTGAGATCTGAAGGGATCTCGGGCGGAGGCGCTCCAGGATAGGGGCCGCCTACAGCCTCGATTTCAAGATAGTAGGGCACAGGATAGTATGTATAGGTAGGCGTCGTGTTCCAAGCCGGGCCTTGTGGACTACTTGGGATCTCTAGGCTTGTGGATGCGTTGGAGACCTGGGAGGGTTGCTGGGGGTTACTCGTGTTGGGCTGACAGGTAGCTGGGGGCGTCGACTGGGGTGAAGGCCCCGAGACGGGGGAGGATGGGGTGACGTGTGAATGTTGTGAGCACTTGTCTAACAGAAAAAGCAGGGCTAGGTTGGAGGCTGCAAGAGCTAGGACGGCTACAAGCAGAGTAAGCATTTTTATGTCGATGGATCGAGACATTCCATGCTTGAAATTCAGGAACCTAAATATAAGTGTCGATAACTCAAAGTATAGCCTTGTATACCAAAAAGGTAATATCAGTAAAAAACAGGACAGTAAGGGGTATGTCCAGTAAACTCGCAATAGCCGTGAACAGGCTCAGACTCGCGCACGAGCTTAGGAGAAGAGGGGTCTATGTTAGGATGCATGCTTACGAGTATCTTCTAGGCTATAAGGGGAGAATAGCAGGTGTTCTACTCCTAGAACCCACTCGCAACAGGGCGAGCCTTTACCTTGTAAGCGGTGCGACGCAAACTGATCTGGAAATGATAGTAGAGGAAGCCCTGCGACAGATAGAGCCGGGGGTCCAGCTAGCCGTAAACACGCAGAGTAATTCCTAGTTTATAGATAAGTCCTCAAGAAAGTCAAGCTCTAGATTTCTGAAATGAATTTTGCAGTCATGATTGTAACAAGCATGATTGTAATAATATTGTAATAATCTAAATGCTACCTTTTCCATCTATAGGAAGACTGTGGCCAAAACAGTGACAAGCCTTGCCCCTTCCAGGGCGGGGAGGAGGTTAGGTGTGCCCAATCTGCTACGCATATATCTTAATAAACACTTAACATTTTTAGCAGGCATTAGAGGGTAGTTGGAGAGGTAGAGCTATCTCATTTTTGAGTACGACCTTGGGAGTTATGGCAGTACAAGATCCAAAGATTATGAGTGGTAAACAATGGGGCGATATAACTTCGTTATAAGAGGCATAAGACGAATAAATAACAAGAGGAATAAATAACAAAAAGAAAATTTTATATTTGATTGGATAAAAATTCATATCGATCACAGATGGATAAAAAACTCTTATATGGCATAGTTGTAGTTGCAGTCCTCCTTGTCGTAGCATTCCTAGTATACCCGATGCTTAACCCACAACCCGGGACAGCCCCCCGTCAGGGGACTCAACAACCCTCAACTCCATCCCAGCAGACTCCATCACAGACACAGCAGCCCAAGGAAAAAGTGGTCCTAAGAATCTCGACGACTACAAGCATGGATGCTACAGGGTTGCTACAGGCTATTAAGCAGAGGTTTGAAGCCAAATATCCCTGGATAAATGTGACATGGGTCGCCGTTGGTACGGGCCAAGCAATCGAGATCGCAAAGAGGGGGGACGCAGACCTAGTAATCGTTCATAATAGGGACCTCGAAAACCAGTTCATCGCAGAGGGATACGGCGTTCATGGTATAACTTTCGCCTATAATGACTTCGTACTTCTAGGGCCACCAGATGATCCAGCCGGAGTGAAGAGCGCTAAGAACGCTGTAGACGCATTCAAGAAGATCTATGCCGCTGCTGAGGCCGGAAAGACAGTCTTTGTCTCAAGAGGAGACAGGTCAGGCACTCACTTGAGAGAACTACAGTTATGGTCTATGGCCGGCGTTGACCCCAAGGGCAAGCCCTGGTATAAGGAGACGGGCCAGGGGATGTCCCAGACGCTCATGGTAGCCGACCAGCTGAACGGGTACACTCTCTCAGACCGATCCACCTACCTTGCCTTCAAAGACAAGATACACCTGGTCATTCTGAACGAGGGCGACCCCCTGTACCTTAACATTTACCGAGCAATACCAGTAAACCCCAAGAAGTTCCCACACGTCCATTACAATGAGTCTCTCCTATTTGTCACCTTCATAGTCTCACCCGAGGGCCAGAACTTGATAGGAACGTACGTTAAGGGCGGAGCTAAACTCTTCAACGTGTGCTTTGGTAACCTAACAAAGCTGGGAATATACGACCCCTACGAGTACGACCAGATGAGCGGACAAGTCGTCTTCTACCAGAGCCTGATAGGGAAGAGCTAGACACGACGGATTTAAAAAAAGTTAATTTTTTTAGAACGGTGGGCTTCTTGGAGTATTCCGAGATAATACAAATAACTCTTCTCTCCTTGAGGGTCTCGGGGATAGCTGTCCTCCTCTCTACACTAGTGGGCGTTTTTACTGGGGCTTATATTGCCGTCTCCCAGACGCGTTTTAAAAACATAATTGTAACTCTTGTAAATACATTTATGGGAACTCCTCCCGTACTACTGGGCCTCGTACTATACCTTTTGCTTTCCAGGTCAGGGCCTCTCGGCTTCCTAGGAATACTCTTCACACCTGAGGCCATGATATTGGCGCAGTTCCTCCTCACACTACCTATAATAACAGGCTTGACGATAACAGCTATAGAGGCGCTTCCGCAGGAGACAAAGGAGTTCTTCCGGTCTTTAGCTATACCAAAGCATTACGAGCTCCTTTTAACTCTCAACGAGGCGAGAGTTGGGATATTCGGAGGAGTGCTGGCTGCACTCGCGAGGGCTGTGTCTGAGGTTGGAGCGGTAATTATAGTTGGAGGTAATATACGGTACTACACGCGTGTTTTAACCACTGCAATAGTCTTCTACACGAATACAGGGGAGTTTGAAATGGTATTATGGCTGGGCGCAGTTTTGACACTTGTCTATCTCGCCATAAACACGGTACTATTAATACTCAGGTTCAAGCTGGGTGTCAAGGGTGCTTAGGGCCCAGAACCTCACGAAAAGGTTTGGAGACGACAAGGTAGTAGACAACGTAAGTTTAGAGAGCCCAGAAGGGAAAATTACCGTTATCATGGGTCCAAACGGTGCTGGAAAGACAACCCTCCTGAAGATGCTGGCACTGTTAATACCTCCGGACGCCGGGGAGATAGAATACAACGGGGTAAAGGTGAACACGCTCGGTGAAAAAGAGAAACCCGAATTCCAGAGGAAAATCTCTTTTGTCCCCCAGAAGCCCCCAGTGCTAACTGCTAGTGTTTTCAGGAACGTCTATCTACCACTGAGGTTTAGAGGGGTGGAGCCCTCAAGGGCTAAGTCTTTAGCGGAGGAGTGGCTGGCTCGTTTCCGACTTGCAGGCTTTTCGAGGAAGAACGCCCAGAACCTGTCTGGCGGCGAGAAGCAACTTTTGGCTCTCGCAAGGGCATTTGCCACCCAGCCTGAAATCCTCTTGCTGGACGAGCCTACAGCACACCTAGCACCCCAGAACGCAGAGTTTGTCCGAGAGTTCATAAAGCGGTTTGTATACGAGACAAAGGCCCATGCCATTATTGTTTCCCACAGTGTAACCGAGGCAAAAACTCTGGCCGACAGGCTCTTGGTTATGGTGTCAGGGAAGATTAAAGCTGTATACGATGGCGAGTTTAGAGAAGAAGAAATACTTAAGTGGATCTAAGTTATTCGGGCAAAGCAAAGATATATCCATGTCCTCGTTAATTCCATGATTCCGCTTGGAGGAGAGAGACCTCGAGAAAACCCTAAAGCTTTTGTCCCAGTTAAAACCGGTCATTAGCATACGGTTAGTTTTCGACGAGAGGGTTGTCTCGGAAGAGGATATTCATTTGCTCGAGACACTTGCAGATACGGGCTCTCTAAAGGAAGCCTCCAAAAAGCTTGGCGTCGACTATAAGACTTTATGGTTGAGGCTGAAGAAGATCGAGCAGCTACTCGGAGTCCGATTAGCGGACAAGAAGAGAGGCGGTGTCAGGGGTGGAGGGTTTGAGCTTACATTTGCAGCGGAAGCCCTGATGGAGAGGTACAGGGTTGTTGCCAGCATGCTCGAGAAAACCCTGAAAAATGTTCAGCTTAAGCCGGACTTAATCATTTATGGGAGCGACTGCCCTGGAATAGAACTAGCCGGCCGACTTCTTGCTGAGAAGGGTTTATCTGCGGAGTACCTAAGAGTTGGATCGCAGATGGGCCTTGAACTACTCTTAAAAGGATACTCGCACCTGGCGGGGGTACATGTAATAGATCCGGAGACGGGTGAATACAACTTGCACTTGATCAAGAAAAACAATGGCAAGGATCTCGTGCTTATCAGAGGCTACTGGCGTGAAATAGGATTTATTGTGGCTCCAGGCAACCCTAAAAACATTTTCTCCCCCGAAGACCTTCTGAGAAGAGATGTGGTGCTAGCAAATAGGAACAAGGGCAGCGGCACCCACATACTCCTGAACTACTTGTTCAAGAAACTTTCCCGAGAATACGGAATACCTCTCCACGCCATACATAGCAGGATCAAAGGCTACGACTCTAGCTACGTATCGCATCGCGAGGCAGCCCTGAGGGTATTAAACGGTAAGGCTGATGTAACGATAGGCCCTCTGTGGACAGCTAAGAGTCTGGGTTTAGACTTTATACCTATTTCAAGGGAAAGATTCGATTTTATAACACTTGGAAGCCACGTCAATTCGCATCCAGTCAAAATGTTTATTGAGGTGATAAGGAGTAAGGATTTTAGTGATGCTGCTCTTAGGTTAGGAATATTCACGGACTATGACACTGGAAAAATTATAAAGTAAAGCCATACTGACTCAGAGAAGGAACAACGCTCTAACAATGAGCCGAAAACACTTAAAGAATGAAAATTTACTAGAGTTTGAACGTAGACTGGCTAAACGGGACCGGCTAGCAACTGACTAGAGAAAAGGGTGATGAGGAGTCTTATGTTAATTTTTTGCCGAAGCCGGCTCTCGAGGGACTGTTGTTGAACACCTCCTCAACGTGGAAGATGTAGGTTGGCCTGTTCTCTCTTGCCTCTGGGGGAGTATAGTGGAAAGCGTCATGAACCAAGTTTACAAATCGATGATAATCATCGTCGAGATGTATGCTTATACTGCATCTCACCTCGAAGCTTATGGCGGGGGGCTGGTAGAAAACCAGGCATGCCTTTCTCGATCTCTGGACTATTCTCCATGTGTGTTTTGAAGAATGGGGTATTCTCAGGGCTAGCTCAAGGCTTGCCATCTTTTCAAAGTCAACTCTTTCCTCGGCCATCCCCCTAGGGAGGTATATGTAGTCTAGGAGAAGCTTTATGCCACGCCTTGAGTATTCTTCAAGTATTTCTTTTTCTCGCTCCGGGTGAGCGGCTAAGGCTTCATCTGCTACTTTGATGTGTTCCTCAAACTTTCTAGAGGCCTCAGCCAGGAACTCCTTCTTTAGGACATACCCGACACCTATTACCTTCCCGTTTACCTCTATAGTCCCGTTGTCCTGGAGTGCAGCGGTACACAATACGGGATTATGCCTCGTGAACTCCAACTGGAGCCTGTAGTGGTCAATCGACGCTCCTTCCAGGATTTGAGAAATCAGTGCACGCCTAGCGAAATAGTTCCATTCGATGAACTCCCGTGGTAGTTGAACCATTGCCTCTCAAAGATTTCTTAAAATAAAAAATTTTGCCCGAACTAGCGGGAAAATACTGTTCTTGTGAGAAGCATAGAAACGAAGACTAGAGAACCTATAGCTATGAGCAGGTAATCCCTCCTCCTCATCCTGAGTTGACGATACCACGTGTGGCACCCTGATGCGCCAAACCCTCTTAGCTCCATGGCGTCGGCTATATCGTAGACGTTTAGAGCAGCGCTGAGTGTGACGGGCAATATAAGTGGTATCACGCGAAGTACTCTTCCAAGGGGGTTATTCCCCCCGCTCGGCCTATAGCCTCTAGCCATCTGGGCCTCCAAAGTCTTTCTCAGTTCGCCTATCATCTCTGGAATGTAACGGAAGCTAAGCTCCACTACGTAGGCGGCTTTGTAGGGTAGGCCCATTTGCCCAAGGGCTGGTGCGTAGAGGTTTGGGGGTGTTGTGAAAATGAGGGTTAAGGTTACGGAGGCTATGGAGAGGAGCCTGACTACAGGGGTTATTGAGCTTATCAGGTTCTCATAGGTAACCTTAATAGGGCCGGCTTGGAGTAGGGTGTGTCCCTCCTTTGGATACAACAGTGTAAGCACAAAGAGGTTGAGAAAGGACAGAAATACAACTATGAGGAAAATGAATTTCCACGTGGGTAGCGTCTTCCTCAGGGGTAGGCGAGCAAGAGAGTAGAAACCAATAGATAGTAGAAGCAATAACAAGACTTCGAAGAGATTAGAGGCGACCAGTGTTGAGGCGATAAATAGAAAAACAAAAATTATTTTAGCCCTTGGGTCAAGCCTGTGTACGACACTGTCTCCCTCAATATACCGGACGATGTTTTCACTCATACCAGTTAAGCCCTTCTAGCCCTGCCCCGCGCGGCCTGATAGTAAGCGGCTACCAAAATTGGGGTCAGTATTGCTCCGTTTAACGCGTCTGTTACAGCGGCGGGTAGGAATAAGGCGTAGATTGCTTCTTCTATAGTGGAGATACCGTACCCAAATATGTAGTCGGTGAATGACGCGAAGCCCATCCCGATGATCGAGCCGATTACGGCTAGGACAGCACTCCAAACCAAGCCTAGACGGGTACTTCTTTTATCCTCGGGTAGTATATAGACTATGAGGCCTGGTATAAGGCCTAGTAACCCGTTGCCAACGTCCCAGTTCCACCAGAAGCCTCCCCATGATATTGCATCGCTGATAATATTTCCCAGAAAGCCTGAAACAAACCCCACCAATGGGCCAAAGACGTAGCCGAAAAACATGGGAATTGCCACGCTCGGCCGGAGCGCTACAAGTTGTGTACCGGGAAGCTGGAGCATATTGAAGAAGACGTTAAGGGCTGCGTAGAGAGCTGTCCCGACAGCCATAGCGACAATCGTGACAGTGCTAATACCGCCCCGTTGCGTTTTCGCCGTCACAATCTAATTAATTTATATTATTCATTTTAAGCGTTTTGCAACATCCTTTCTAAGTCCTTCTTCCGATAGACGCGCCTACCACCCGAGAGCTCACGGCCCAACCTTATAAGCTGGGTTTCACGGAGGCTCCCCTCCTTCAACACCTTCTCATCTGCTAGAATCTCAACTGTAGGCCCGTCAGCGATTACCCTCCCCCTGGAAAGGACGACCGTCCTACTAGTGTACTCGAGTGCAATGTCCACGTCATGGGTTATCAGAACAAGCGTTTTAACCTTCTCTAAACCCGTCACGAAGTCGAGAAACCTCATATAATTCGCGTAGTCTTGTCCAGCCGTGGGCTCATCCAGGATAAGGACGCGGGGGTACATTGTTAGAACCGCCCCTACACATATACGCTTCTTTTCCCCATAGCTCGACGCGAAAGGCGATGCGTTTAACAGGTGCTGGATACCACAGGCCCTTGAAACCTCTGATACCCGCTCCTCAATTTCTTCTCTAGTTACACCCAGGTTTCTTGGACCGAAAGCCAGCTCCTCTTTGACGGTTCGAGCGAAAAGCATTGAGTAGGGGTCTTGGACGACCAGCCCTATCTTCCCTGCCAGCTCATAGGGTTCCTTTTGTCTCGTATCCTCTCCATCTATAAGAACTCTACCTCTCGAGGGTTTCAGCAAACCGAGAATGTGCTTGGCTAAAGTCGATTTCCCAGCCCCATTGTTACCGAGAAGAGCTACCCGCTCACCCTCACGGATCTTCAAATTAATTGCCTCGAGGGCGTATCGAAGACCATCATAGCTGAAGTAGACGTCCTCAAACACAATAACTTCCTTTCCGAGGCTTACTTCTCCCTCATCTAAAACTTGAAAACCCGTTGAAACTTCAAACTTTCTCGGATAAAGGTAACCAGAGGGCACGCGAACCTTATCCTTAAACTCGATGAGTCCCTCAGGGGAATCCAGTTCCTTTACAATCCTCCCGTTCTCCATGACGATAATCCTATCTATATCGACGCCCTCGACGACCTCCTCCGTTCTATGTTCAGCTATTATCACTGTCTTCCCTCTACGCCTAAACTCCGCAATCTGGCCAAGTACAAGGCTAACCCCATCACTGTCAAGATTCGCCAGGGGCTCGTCGAGAAGGATAATCTCAGGATCCATCGCCAGAATCCCTGCAAATACAACCCTCTGTTTCTCCCCACCGCTCAGCGCATTTATATCCCTCCCGGCTAGGTGGAGAGCCCCAACAGCTTTCAGGCTAGCCTCCACTCTCCTTGCGACCTCCTCTCTAGGGAGACACAGGTTCGCGGGTCCAAACGCAACGTCGTCCTCCACGGTCTGCGCCACAAGCTGCCTGCTCACCTCCTGCATAACCGTCCCAACAGTCTTAGCAAGGATCTGGGGCGTTGATTCAGCTACGTCAAGGCCAGCGACACGGACTCTACCAGTGTATTCCCCTAAATATCTGTGAGGTATTAACCCATTTATAGCCCTTATAAGCGTAGACTTCCCGCATCCACTCGGGCCGACAAGGAGAAGGATCTCTCCTTCATCGATTGAAAGGCTAACCTTCTCCAAGGCAAACCTCTGGCTACCCAGGTACTTAAAGGTGAGATTGTCTACCTCGATAAGTGGCACAACTTAACCTAGCCTAACCAATTTTATTATTTACGGTTCATCTCTTGATCAAATAAAAGAAAAGTGAAGCTGGGAATAATGAGTGTTTCCTATATAGTGAAAGCCTTTTATATTATATATATTGTCAATACTGATTAATTAGTCAATAAATTCAATGTTTTTCATTTATTTCTTTTTATATAATATTGAATAACGAAAAACTTATAAGATACGATTTGAAAATATTTCTCGTGGCAGGACAACAGCCCAAGAATTATATAACACTGGCAGCCATAGCAGTAATTTTCCTCATTCTAGGCTATGCCTTGGCTCTACTAGTAACCCCCAAGCCTTCTGTTACTACTCCCCAAGGCTCTGTCACATATAACCTCCCACTAAATGAGAGAACAGTATACGTGTATAACTGGTCCCAGATAGAGTCCCTAGCTAAACAGGAAGGGAAAGTTGTTTTCGCAATATTCGGAGGAACTCATGAACAAGACGTCTTCAACCATGTGTGTCAGAACTTCCAAGCCAAGTATGGAATACAGTGCCAGGTTGTCCTGGGAGACTGGTATAGCACGGTTCAATCACTTATCGCCGACAAACAAGCAGGCAAGACTGTGGGACAATACGATGTTGTATTCCTGTGGTCTCTCCCGTTCAAAATGGCAAAGGAGAACGGTGTAGTCTGGGACGTAAACCTGAGGGAGATAATCCCGAATGCAAAGAAGGTCCCGCTCCTAGCTAACATGTTTGGCACAGACATGTACCCCACGGACGGGAGATACATCCCCATCGTATGGTGGCAGGTCGTCATGCTATACAGGAAGGACATTCTAGGTCAGTGGCCGAACGCCGATGTCCCGAAGAGCCTGGACCAGCTTCTTGACTGGGTCAAAAACCATCCCGGAAAGTTTACTTATTGTGATCCAAACAAGGGCGGTAGCGGACATACATTCCTCATGGCACTTCTCTACAGTCAGTACGGGTACGATAAGTTTGCCTTTGCAGGATACAGTGAGCAGAGAGCTCACGATATCATGTACAGCCCCGGTAAGAGCGGAATGAACTTCTGGGACTACCTCAACGAGATCGAGAAATACATGTATCAGCCAGGCAATTATCCACAAGGTAACGTCGCCGCTATACAGTTATTCGAGGCTGGCGAAGTCTGGCTTGAACCTCAGTGGATAGACACAGTCCTTGCCGAGATTAATGAGGGAAGACTTAAGCCAGAGTGGGTCGGGATGTACATACCTGACCCAGGCATGCCTGAACCTTGGGACGGAGTTATAGTAGCCTTCAACGCTCCACACAAGGCCGCAGCCTTACTCTTCATAAACTATCTCATCGAAGACGAGACTCAAGCATACATAGCTGCCAACGAGGGCACATTCCCCGTTGTACCTAATGCTTGGAACCTTGTACCCGCTGACGTTAAAGCGAACCCTGCTTGGCCGGTCAATATTCCTTACGGAAGCTTCGAGAAGTGGTTCTTCTACGGACCGTTCTACTTCAGACATGCAGAATACATGAACTACATGATGCAAAAGTGGGTAGACGAGGTGGCTAAGAAATAAATTACTTGTTATAAAAATAATTTCTTTTTTTGCCGGGGATGGTAATGTCTTCTCAGAATTCAGCTCCACTAATATATCTCTTGCCGATATACCTCTACCTATTAGTTATGCTAGTAATACCCCTGGGAATAGTCATCCTTGGGGCTTTCGGAATAATATCATTCTCTGGAGTCCAGCAACCAACACTCAAGGGATTCCAGACTTTCTTCACTCCTGGAAGCCTCTATCTGGAGTCTACTTTCTTTACTGTCTGGAACAGCACAGTCGCGACATTTCTAGCTGTGGCAGCCGGGTATCTTTTCGCAATCTACTTGACTATTCGAAGACCAGGCTGGTGGGACAAGTTTTCGTTTGTCCCACTGATAGCAATCTACACCCCGTACCTTATAGCTGCATTCATGTGGTGGACCCTTCTCTGGCCTAAAGGATATCTAGCCATAGGGATTAACTGGCTTCTTCAGAAACTGGGATTAATACGGGAACCACTATATCTAGTAAATGATCCTTACGGTATAGGCATCATCCTGGGTAAAGTGTGGTATACCTTTACTCTCACATTCCTTTTAACTTATGGCCCGCTTCAACTGATCAACCCTGAGATAGTAGAAGCCGCCAGAATACTTGGCGCGCCAATGAGAACGGTTATTACAAAGATATATTTCCCGCTTTCAAAATACGCTCTACTCGCATCCTCTTCCATAGTATTCTTGGATAATCTTACAGGCGTTTCGACGCCCCTGGTTCTTGGCGCCTCCTGGCCCCAATATCTGAGCGTCGTGATATTAAACGATGTCACACTGTTCTTCAACTACTTGATGGCATTCACCTCCGGCTTTGTCTACATAATTTTATCGCTTCTTGCAGGATACTTCTTCTTCAGATATACAACAAAAGCGATTGTTTACCAGGTGAGATAGAATTATGGATAGACAACGAGCCTGGGATATAATTATCCTTACCTTCCTATTATTCTTCTACATAGCGCCTGTATTCATGGCTGTGCTTTACGCGCTGGCTGAGCAATGGTACTTTGGCACAGACCTCTTCCCCTCCCGCATCGGTCTGAACTGGATACTTAAAATGATAAATGATCCCTATGTGCAGGGAGCGTTAATTAACAGCTATATACTCGCGCCACTCACAGCCTTGTCGACAGTAGCCTTGTGCATACTTCCGGCCTACTATCTAGCAATGAATAGAGACAGATTCGCCATACTAACCGAAACCATCGTCAACCTTACCATGGCATTACCGGCTATCGTCGTTGGAACAGGACTCCTATTCCTTTACACTTGGTTGGGATTAAGGAATAATCTCATCGCTCTTATACCTGCCCACATGTTCTTTGCAATACCCTTTTCACTTCGCAGTATAACGGCATCCTTCATGCAGGTTCCAAAGGATCTCGGGGAAGTGGCCAGAGTATTCGGAGCTACAAGGTTACAGGTAATAACAAAGGTCTACCTACCTATAACTTGGAGAGGGCTCCTCTCAGCCTTCATCTTCTCGATGGCTATATCCCTCAACGAGTTCGTAATGACACTACTGCTAGGAGCACCCTCCATTAAAACACTGACTATCATTGTGTATGAACTCATCCGAGGCTATGCGATTTCTCCTCCACGAGCCGCCGCCGTAAGCTTGTTTATCCTTTTCCCGAGCCTGATCGGCGGATTCATATCTGAAAAATATTTCCGTGTTTCTGTTTCACTAGGTGGAGCGGGTGGTAGGTAATGGTTCGGATAGAGCTTAAAGATATATATAAAGGGTATTACGGGGGAAAGGTAGTAGCTGCAGAGATAGAATATCTAGAGATTAAGGACAAAGAGTTCTTCGGGCTACTAGGGCCCTCAGGTAGCGGAAAAACAACAACTCTACGTATCATTGCAGGGCTAACCCAGCCCGACCGTGGAATGGTTCTGATCGACGGGGAAGATATAACGCAGCTTCCACCCGAGAAAAGAGGCTTAGGAATGGTTTTTCAAAGCTGGGCCCTTTTCCCTCACCTAACGGCCTTCGAAAACATAGCCTTCGGACTACGACTCAGAAAGATTCCAGAAGATGAAATTAAGAGGCGTGTCCAGTGGGCTGCAGAACTGTTACAAATCCAGGATCTCTTGAACAGGTATCCGTACCAGATGAGTGGAGGGCAACAGCAAAGAGTTGCAGTTGCGAGGGCAATCGTCGTCCAGCCTAGAGCATTACTCTTCGATGAACCTCTAAGCAACCTGGATGCAAAGCTTCGTGAACAAGTAAGGTTCGAGCTTAGAAAACTCCAGCGTGAGCTAGGAATAACTTCTGTTTACGTTACCCATGACCAGGCTGAAGCATTAGTCATGTGTGACAGAATAGCTGTAATGAATAAGGGGAGGATAGAGCAGATAGGCTCTCCTGAGGAGATTTATGGCTCTCCGGCCACGAGATTTGTGGCAGAGTTCATGGGTATAACCACATTGATACCTGGAAATGTCTTGGAAATAGTGAATCGTGACAAGAGCCTCGTCAGGGTGGCCCTAGAAGAGGGAAATATTGAACTTTTAGCCAGGACAAACTTAGAAAAAGTGACTAAAGATAGCAAAGTTTTCCTTGCCGTTAGACCTGAAGCTGTGAGACTCGCGCATCCCACTGAGACATCCAACGTAATAGACGTGAAAATCCAGACGGGATCTTATCTGGGTGATCATTATGAGTACATTATATCGTTGTCGGGCTACCTTATAAGGCTTAGAACGCCTGTCAACGTGCGCTTAGATTCTGGGAGCAGCGTGAAGATTAAACTTGAAGAAGAGACATTATTTGCAGTTCCCAGATGAATTTCTAGTTGTTTTTTAACACTTTAATCCTTTGATTATTATTTACAGAGGCGCTCAGATTAAATGGACAATTAGATTCCTTGAGGTTCATTCTAGAGGTGAGTAATAAATCTTAAAACTCCCTTTGCGCTTCGGGAAAATATCTTTTTATTTTGCTTACGAGTGATGAGTCAAGAACAAGCATGGGAAGGAGCCTTTTAAAGATCTTAATTGGACCAATTCTCTTCTTGCTGATGGTTATTTCTCCACCGCTTCCTTTAGTTGAGCAGGCATCCAGGGTGCCCGGAGCGCCTAAAGCCCCGCAGATCGCCCTGGGAGGGCTTCTATGGATTGCAGAGTGGTGGGTGACGGAGGCGGTTCCGTTAGGTTTAACCGGTATTTTGGCGGCGGCGCTGTTTAGTCTTCTTGGATACGTCTCGTGGTCGACGTCTCTAACCAGTTTTACGAACCCTATAATATGGATCTTTATGGGAGGTTTTGTTCTAGCAGCTGCTTTTAAAAAGTGGGGTGTGGACAAGAGGGCTGCACTAGCAATAGCTAAGCTCTACTCAGGAGGTGACCCTGCGCTAGTGGCCTTTTTCGCGGCAAGCCTACCTGCATTCTTGCTGACAATCACGGGTTCTATCACGGCTTCTGCTAGTGTTGTGTTCCCTATCGCGTTATCTTTGCTCACGCTTATGAGAGCTTCAGACCAGTACGTGGAGGCTACCATGCTGGCTTTGGGTGAAGCTGCCACCGCGGGGGCTATGTTATTTTTGATAAGCACTCCGCCCAACCTAGTCGCGAAGCAGGTTCTTGAGTCGAGTATTCAGGGTTTCAAGCTCACATTCCTAGACTGGATTATTGTTGGGACTCCACAAGCCTTGATAGGGCTATTTGTAACCTGGCTAATAGTCTTCAAGATCTTAAAGATTCCCGAAAAGCGTGTTGAGCCCCCTAAACTACTAGATGAAAAACCCCTCACTCTTGAAGAGAAGCTAGTATTAGCCGTATTTTTCGCCACATTAACGCTTTGGATTCTACCGGGAGCCATCCTACTAGCCTCCTCTCTGGACGCTCGCTATGAGCCGCTAGCTAAGACAGTCACCACCCTCCTGCCTGAAGCCGCGCCGGCCGTTTTAGCTATCATCGCCTTAGGCTTTATTAAAACGAAGAAAGGCCCCCTGCTCACGATGGACGAGATTTCAAGTGGGATAGACTGGAACGTGATATTCATGTTCGGCGGAGGAATAGCCATGGGATATGCGCTCGACTCAAGCGGCTTCTCAAATTGGCTAGCCTTAATGATCTCTAAGCTTGGAACCCTCGACATATACAGTCTGTCGGCTGTCGCGGCCCTGATAGGATTCGCTATAACGTTTCCAGCCTCAAACACCGCGGCTGCCATAATAACCGTCCCGCTTGTAGCCTCGATAGCCAAAGGTATGGGGGTAAACCCGGCCTATCCTGTGATCACGGCAGCACTTGCTTGCTCGATCTCTAGTGCTTTGCCGTCTACTACGCCTCCCATGGCGATAATATACGGCTCGAGAAAGGTGAAAGCTTCAAACATGTTCAAGGTTGGAATGCTCGCAGACGTTGTCCGGCTCATAATTTTAATGGCTACGGAGCCGATACTGGTCTCCATCCTCTTGAACATTAAAGGTATTCCATGATAGCCGTCTTTTTACCCTCTAAGACTTTTCCCTTTTCCAATACGAATTTCTACTCGCTGTTTTTCATGCCCAGAGAATTCCTCGCATAGTGTTATCCAGCCCTGCTAACCGTCAAGGATTTTACTCTTTGAAACGACTAGGAATTGCTTAGACAATGGCTAGACTCCGCTATATTGATGGGCTTTACTGGTCCTCCTGTCCAGACAGCGAGCTCCTGGCTTCTTTGGCGAGAGAGGGGCTGAGCATGATAGTGGATCTAACTGAGCACGAGTGCTCCTATGAACCGCCCCCCGGTGTCGAGATCATGGAGTACCCCATCATGGATTTTTCATTTAATCCTTTCGAAGACGTCTTGGTGCATGTAGCTCTACCTGTACTGCAAAGGCTTCAAGGTGGCGAAAAAGTTCTTGTACACTGCCGAGGAGGGATTGGAAGAAGCGGCATCACAGTAGCCATGATTCTAGGACTTAAATACAGGTTGCCAGCATCAGAGGTGAAGAGAAAGCTTAGCACGCTTGGATTTATGGGAGAGACGCCCTCACAGAGCCTAGCCTTTCGCTGGTTTTTCCGGGCAAGGGATCTTGTGGGAGAGGATTTGATAGTACGTCTTGTGAATAAACTCGAGAGTATCAGGGACGAGAAATCGAGCTACTGGGAACTCTATAAAAACCATGCCTCAACAGTCGCCGGCGTAGCCCTTGACATACTCGAAGCCATCTCAGGCATTATCAATCTTGAGAGAGAGGACTATCTGAACGCGTACGTTGCTGGCCTTCTTCACGATGTCGGGAGAGTAGTGTCTAGCGAGGAGGAGCACCACGAGAAAGGTGCTAGGCTTGCCCTTGAATTAGGAGAGCTGACAAAATGTTGTAACCGTTTGGTCGTCTCGAAGGCCATATTCCACCACAGGAGATCCACGGATCTTCTAGGCGATCCAGAGCTACAGAACCTTGGAGAAAAAGCCCGACTGATAGCAGCGACGGTCAGGCTGGCAGATACATTCGACGATGTTTACTCGGGCTGGGGCGCTTACGAGGCATACGGGTGTTACAGAGGAATAGAGCTCGAGGGGTCTTCGCTAATATTCCTGCTTTCCTGTAATCCACCTATATGGCTTGAGAGACGCTTAGCCGAGAAATCAAGCGCCTTTGAAACTCTAACAGGTATCAGAGCTATGATAGAATTTGCGGATGTAGAGCAGGATGAGTTGTAGCTTAACCCCTAAACTACTCAGGAAATCACCTATCAAGTAGTCACGTGAGGCCTACAGGGATTACTAAAAAGTAACATAAACTCATGCTGCCCCTACGTGACCAAAAGTTAACCTGGGATGATCCGACTACATCAATAAAGCTTAAGGTAATTTCTTCCAATATGTCTAAAGTAGATTTTTCTCCAAATAGATCTTCGGAAAAACCTCCCTGCTTGCTTCAACTATCTTGATGACGTATTCCCTCCAGTCTCTAAGAATCTTAGATCTTTCCCATGCTATGTCTAAGTTTTTCACAAAGGCTAATCACCCTTTCAGCGAGATCGATCAAGTATTCCCCGTCTTCTCTGTCAAAACTCTTATAGAAATACCTGCTTGTTAGGTAAGCGTCCTCCAAGTTGTGTAAACCTCTTTTATTTTCCCTTATAAACCCGTCTACCAATTTTTCATCTACTCGCTTGAGCTCGCTTAGGAGATGTATTAGGGAGTAGGTTCTTGGATAATCTCCTATAAGCTCTAATAGTGTGGCCTTAAGGTATATTTGAGCGGCCTGCTCTGCGTTAAAGGCTGCAAGGTCGTAGAACCCCTTCTGCAGTGAAAATTTCGCGGCCTCAAGGAATGAGAGCGCCCTCCTTTTCAACAGATCTATTTCTTCCTCGCTTCCACCGACATTTTATTAAGTTACCTGAAGGTCACCTTTAAGCTAATCGTTGGTTAACCACGCATCACGTATGGTGAACTATAATAGAACATACGGCCCTGCGAGTAGTCTAGCATGTAAAATAAAGGAGGTATAGCCCCTTGATCTTATATGAGGGCAAAGAAGTTTAGTTCTGAGAGAACCCTATGGGACTAAGACTTGGCTGACAGCAGCATACGTAAGTTTTCCGGCGTTCCTGCCGTCTTTAACAGATTAAGTGCTGCACCATAAAGCTTGGTCAACTTCTCAACGTCTTCCCGAGCGTAGCCCTGAGTAAGTAGAGTTACATTCATAGTGCTGCTTATAAGGGACTCTGCCTCCGCGAGCGAAATATTTCCAAGAACGTAATGGCTTAGAATATCCTCAAGAAATCTTACCGCTAGTCTTGGATCGTGTAAGAGTTTCCTCCTGTAGAGTGGGCCAGGGTTCTCGTGTAGTTTGAGAGTGGAGAGGTCGACGTCGCCAGATGGTAGATTTAACGTTTGTCTTATTACGGGGGGCTTTCCATCTAATCGTCTTTCATAGGAACTCTCACTCTTTTTGAGATAGCCTCCTATCTCGCGTAGAGCCTTTTCAGCAAGAGCCTCAGCCTCCCCCTCCTCGAAAACCCTCCAATCAGTATTGTGCTTGAATCTTGAGGGGTCTGTCCAAGAGGGCTCGAAGGAATCAAGTTCATCCGGCTTCAACGCTACGCACACTACATCCAGTTGCCTGTGCAGGCTTAAAGGCGCGGTAAAGACTCTCTGGGGATCCATAAGGTTCTCCACCTTTATTTTAGAGCCGTATCTGAGATTCACCGCGTGGACTTTTCCACGAATCCTTTCAAGTATAAGCTGTACTGCCGACCAGGTCGCGTCGAGGACGCCATTCTTCTTAAGGAACCCCTCGCTTAAAGCCCCCTCGTGCACGTGGACGTGCATCCCACGCCCGCTCCACTTGAGCCACACGCTCCTTGTAACGCCTTCCTTTTCGAGCTCTTCTACGATTAGACGCGCTACCTCGACGGTAGCCTTCCAGTGTTCTGGAGTGGAGTCTATGTCCCAGGTAAGCGTCCTTTGTCTGATGTTGCTTGAATAGTCAAGTGCGTCCTCTCGCCTTTCAAGTTTGTGGTAGATGTTCGCCGTGCCATAAAAAGACCTGGGACCTAGAGCAGCCAGCCGTTTGAAAACAGTATGAAAGTCCGCCGGCTTGCTTACACGCAACGGCAAGGCTCCTATATACCTTATGAGTATCGGCCTACCATCTTTGAGCTTCCTCTCACAGTGGACGGCTACCCATCTCCCCCTTAGAAATTCTGAGAGCTCTGCCACCACTCGAGGGTTCGAGTAATGCTTTAGAGGTAGAGAGGACAAGGCGGCTCTAGAAGTGATAAAACAACGTAACTATAATGTTTTACCGCACATTTCCTTCGTAGAGTTCACGGTTCATGAAAGTGATAAGGGCCATAAGCGTGGCGTGAAAAGTTAGATCCTCACGGGTTACCATAGACTTTGAGAGCAGCTTTATTAAGCCGCCCTTCTCGCCAATATCCTTCGTACCGTAATAAGCATCAGCCACCTCCTCTAGTTCACGGTAACCCCCTCTGAAAATTCCGTCTGTGAAGGCTCGTGGTAATGGGAAGCCAGGGCTTAATCCTATTGAGACACCCCCCTTATTGTCCATGACATAAGCCAGCTGTACATCAATGTAAAAGTCTCCTACCTGGATAATACCGGCTTCAACCCCCACAGAGAAGTCAAAGACATTCACCGATTTAGAAGCCGTTTCAGCCCTCAGCTTAGCCCCATGTAATATCTCTAACAATCCTAAGGGCTGTGGGTTCGGGGTTTCCACACGGATACTAGAGAGCTCTATGGCTCCATATACAGCTTCAAATGCCCTGCGTATACCCACCAGCTTGGACGGGTTTGTCGTACCAGCTATAACCCGCATAACCACTTCCATACTAGGAATCTTAGCTGCTAAAAATACTTTAAGACGAGATGAATAATTTTGCCTAAGACCTAGGGGGATACCTCCTCAAGCGGTTTCCCCTTTGTCTCTACACCCAGTGTGAATACAGTGAAAGCTGATACGATGTGCATGAGTGCGAATAAGGAGAAGGGCGTCAGTGGGTCTTTAAAAGTTTGCATGAGGACGCCGGCGGCATATGGTCCAATAATCCCCCCTATCCGACCAAAGCTGTTTGCCCATCCGCTCCCGGTCCCCCTCAACCGCGTCGGATAGAGCTCTGGCGTATAGGCGTATGTTACCCCCCATGCCCCAAGATTGAAGAATGAGACCAGACTACCCCAGATGAACAGGTCGAGTTGAGCTGACGCCATGAAGACTCCTATACTTGCTAGTCCACCCAGCAACATATAACTGGCAAGGGTCGGCTTCCTGCCTGCTTTCTCGATGAGGTAGGCTGCAGAGAGATATCCCGGGATCTGTGCTAAAGTTATAATTATTGAGAACTCAAGGCTCTTTGCATAGCCAAGTCCGCGTGCATTGAGCATATCTGGTAACCACAGGAAAATCCCCCAGTAGGTCAGAGCTATAGCGAACCAGTGTGTCCAGAGCATGATCGTTCTTCTAAGGTAAGGCGGCCTGAGAAGCTCCCATACAGAAACACTTGCTAAGCCCTTTGACTTCATAGAGTTTTTCGCTCCTTCTACTACAGAACTGCTTGAGTTCAACTCCTTTCTTAGTTTTAGGTATCTAGGCGATTCAGGTAAAGTAGGGTAAAGGATCATTGCAAGTAAGATCGACGAGAAGGCAGTTAGGAAAACCGGCCTCCAGCCATACATTGGTGCTATAATCCTCGCCAGGAATAACGCGAGGAGCCAGCCGAGAGCCCAGGAGCTCTCAAGAATGGCTACTAGCCTGCCGCGCGAGTATGTGGGGGCAAACTCACTCATCATCGTGCTAGCCACAACCATGTAGCCTGCATTAGAGGCTCCTGCTAGGATACGGTAAAAGCTTAAGTCTAACCAGCCACGAGCGATATAGCTCAGCGAGGTGAAGACTCCTAGACCAACCGTTGAGACTAGAATGCTGATCCTCCTCCCGAATCTATCAGCAAAATACCCATAGAGAGAGGCACCGACCAGCATTCCCAGGGACCAGCTACTTAGAACACGACCAGTTTCCTCGCCGGTTAGGTGCAGATCCGATTTAATAAGGCTTAGCGTCCCGCTGACTATCCCTGCGCACATCGCCCCTAAGCCCCAACCCAACATTAGAAGGATCAAAACCCTCCTCGCTGACATTCTACAATATAATACAAGATAGATCTAAAAATTTTTCATGGAGAATTTGATCCTTGATGGCTTCTAGGGCAGTATCCTTATCTTTTAAATTTTGGGTTAAAATCATATAAGGAAAAATTTTTATTAATAAAATAAAATGTTAGAAAATTGATAAACATGGATTTACTAAGCCAATGGCTGAGTTACCCAGCATCTATAGATAGGATTTTAAGCATCATCGGCATCGAAATACACTGGTTCATACTCCAGTACGTGCTCGGATTACCGCTGGTGATCCTTCTCGCCCTACTAGCTTACAAGAGAACAGGAAAAACGAATTACGAAAAAATAGCTAGAACAGCCACAAAAGCCCTGGGGTTAATATTCGCCGTCGGAGCTGCCTCGGGGACGGCATCCGAGTTCGGACTCGTAGTGATATGGCCAAACCTCCTAGAAGCTGCTGGACGTTACATTTATTTCCCACTGTACCTTGAAATCTTCGCCTTTCTCACCGAGATAGTCTTCATCTACCTACTTGTCTTTGCCTGGAGCAAGCTGTCGCTAAACGCGAGAATAGCTATAGCATTCCTAGCGCTCTTCGGTGCATGGTTCAGCGCAGCCATGATTGTGAGCGTTAACAGCTACATGGTTGCCCCCACCGGGATAGCCCCGGCCTTCGACCAGCAGAAAGGCTGGCTCTACCAGCAGGGATATCCCAAAGTTCTACTTGTTCTCCCATCGCAGATAGCCTCTGCTCTCGACGTGTCAAAACTTCTCCCTCTGGAGGTAGAAGTGGTTGGCGAGGTTAAAGAGGGGGTCGCCGTCTATGTCCCGTCAAGGATCGTTGCACGTCTCGCATACGAAGCTTGGAGTGGAGTGACCCTAAGGGACAGCGTACTAGCTGGTTTCTTGAAGCCCGGGATTCAACTTCCAGCTGAGAAGATACTTGTAAAAGATTTAGTCGACAGCATCCTGTTAGCCACAGTCGAGCACGTCGGGTATACAAGCGTCACTTTCCTGTCTCCCGTCTATCCAGGAAGCATCCTACACTCTATAGGTGCTGGAATCACCACAACAGCTTTCACCATTCTAGGGGCATACGCCCTTCTTCTTTTAAAGAAGAGGTCGGAATACTACGAGACCGGTCTACGCTTCGGCGTTATACTCTCACTCATAGCTATCATTGTACAGGGAGCAATTTTTGGCCACGTGATGGGAGAGGAAATAGCGCATTATAACCCTGAAAAACTAGCCGCAATGGAGGGCCAGAGCAGCAGCATCATGAGCATCCCTCGGACGTTTGGAATAGAGAACCTGATGAAAATAATAATATATGGGAGGCCTGATGCGCAGCTACCCGATTACGATCTTATACCTCCGGGATACTGTGTCCTAGGAGGTGCCCCGCCTATCTCTGATTGCAGGCCTCCCTTGCTCATCCACTATCTTTACTACGTTAAAACGGGCCTTGCAGTCCTGCTAGGACTCTTCGCGATAGTCATGTTTGTCCTCGTTTACAAGAATACAAAGATAAACACATCTCTACTCGTGCTTGCAGCCCTAAGCCCCATACTCGCACAGCTTGTATCATTTCTAGGTTGGGCTGTAAGGGAGATCGGCCGTAAGCCATGGTCCATCTACGGGGTGATGACCGTTGACGTTGCACACACCGCAAACCCTGCAAGCCCCTCCGCATACATTCTTGTAGCGTTTATCTTCTTGGCTGCCCTCTCTCTACTCATCTATGCGGCTTACAGGATATTATATCTCCCGTCATTGAGAGGTGATCAGTAATGAATGCCCCGGTGTTTTTCCTCGCGCTAGTCTTCGGCTTGCACATAGTCGCGGTAAACCTAGGCATAGCCTTGTCTACTATAGTTGTATTTCTCAAAAGGCAGGCCGACATCAAACTTGACAAAGAAATAGATGCAACAGCCTATAGCTTCTTCCGAATATACGCTGCAACCTACGGTCTAGCAGGCGTCATGGGAACGGCTTTCACTGTATTCCTCTTAAGCTTCTATCCAGGTTTCCTTGGCATCGCGGGAAACATAACAATGATCCCATTCGGGATATCTATAGTGGCTATTCTCCTACACTTCCTAGCAATAGTTGTCTACTACTACGGTTGGGACAAACTGGACAGGAATATCCATCTGGCCTTTGGAGTACTCCTAGTGCTGACAGCTTACCTGATACCCTTAGGCTTCAGAGCAGTTTTTGCCTTCTTGAATACACCTGTCGGCCTCACCCTCTCCCCTAAGCTCAGCCTAGACGTATTAGCAGCCTTACAAAACCCAACCTTCCTGCCCCTATACTTGAAGAGTGTCACTGGCGCCCTTACAGCCGGCTTTCTCTTCATTGCAGCTCTTCTCAACCACAAAGCAGTAACTAACGGAATCTCGGAGGAGGAGAAGAGTCTGCTCCGCAAAAGCCTTGAGTACGCGGGTATGGGATTGTTCGCGATGATGTTTCTTGGAGCGTGGTACTCGATATCACTAGCGGCTACTCCTATAAAGTTTAATAACATATTCGGCTTTCTAGGAGTAAACCTGGCGGCTCCAACGACATCCAACTACTCATGGTTATTCCTGCTGAAAATGGTATTGGTAGCTTGGCAGGGCTTCATACTCTTCAAGCTCTACAGAGCAAGGCTTGAACAGCAAGAGTTGAAGTCGACAACAATATTGACTTACTCTGGCGCAGCGGCAGGGCTACTCACCATAATGCTGGGAGAATACCTCAACGCCTTCTCACAATACCCATACCTCGTCGCCAATGCTCCGCTCATCCTCAATCAACTCCCCGAGCCGTACAAGACGATACTCGCAAGCGAGCTGAACATGGAAAAGCTGAACCCTCTCGCTCAGAGCCCTGAACTCTTCTTAGTGACAGCTGTCGGCTTAGCAATATTAATGACTGCTGCAGCCTACCTGATATACAAGGTTTTCTTTGAAAAAGGCCCCGAGTAATAGGATTCTCGTCAAAAATTATTTTTTTTTAAAAAATGATTCAGCAGCTTTTTTCAAATATTAAAAAGGTACAAGGCCCTGGAAAATTACAAGATCATTAAAGGTGAGACTCCCATGCAACGCTCTGGCAAAATCATCCTGCAAGACTTTTTTGCGAGAAAACCCGATACAGTAGCACGTCAGCTCTTAGGTAAACTCTTGGTTAATATTAAGCTTGACATGGCAGGAGTTATTTTAGAAACAGAGCCTTATTTTGGCCCAGAAGACCCAGCTTCTAGAGCCAGGAAAGGGGGAGACCTGGCAAGGACGATGGCCTCTCAGCCCTGTACTGCTCTGGTCTATGGTGTTCATAGACAGTGGCTCCTAAACATAGTTGCACATGAACCTAACTCTCTGGGAGCTGTACTGATCAGAGGCATCCTGCCAGTTAACGTTGCAAGTGGGACTGCTGCCGGCAAAGCGATATGGGGGCCTGGAAGAGTCACAAGGTATCTGGGGATCAATAAGGACCTTCACAAAAAGTTTCTCTGCTCTGAGGATAGCGAAGTACGACCCGTATATTTTCTAGATATAGATGAACCTTGTGTTTCTAGATCATCGAGGATTGGCGTCCGTGAAGACCTCCCGGAACCATTAAACTTTAAGATTAATTGCATTGATGAAATCAACAGAATGCTTAAAAAATGATTTGAAAATTACTTTAAACATAAAAAATTTTTTAATAACGAGAAAGAAAATGAATATTAGCCTACTTCTGCATTTCAATTTAATGCTGGTTGAAACCTGGCGAGTGTACCAGCCGGACTGCCCCGTTGTTGAGGCTTCGGAGAAACTTCAATCAACGAGGCTTGAGGCGATATCCTCTCGCGTCTCCGGTAAGTACATTCAAGGCCATCTAGCCGTAGAGACACGCGTGCTGAGAGAGCTGATAAACGTGTTAAGGAATAGCCCGCGTATTTTAAAGGCAGAGATCCTCATGAAAGGAGTAGGTACTTCTATCATCTCACTTGCAATGCATCGAACTAATTTAATGAATTCTTTATCCGGGAATCCTAAGCTCCTATGGTTTAGTCCGATATTTGCCAAGGGGGGTTACGAGTACTGGATAGTTGTTTCTTTGGGAAGTACGCGTATGATCCGTGAAGCCCTGAAAGCAAATAATCATGAGATTAAGGTGGTGAACTCAAGAGTTCTCCCTGGGGCTTACCCGCGAATAGCTTCAATCATACAAGCCTGTACGAATTTGACGGATGTTAGCCGTAGAGCCTCAACTCCAGCTAACGATGTGATAAACGATATACTTTCAGGATCAACTCTTGGGAACGTGGCTCGGAAGCACGGGTACTCGAAAAGCTACCTATCGAGAAAGAGAAGAGAAGCATTAAGTACCTGTAAAGAAGCGTTGGATGCTTTAAGTTTGATATTTAAATTTTTTGATGAACCAGGTTGAAACATATCTTTATTTTTTTCCCCTTGAGATATTTTAATGCTGAGCCCCATGAAAATAGTAGATTTGACTGTAGACCTTAAAACGAATACACCAGTCTTCCCCGGCTACCCTATCCCCATAATCCATCAATGGACGAGTGTGAAAGAGCATGGCTATTATAGCAATGTTCTCATGTTGGTGGAGCATACAGGTACACATGTTGACTCCCCGGCACACTTCATAGAGGGGGCTCCGACAATTGACAAGGTGCCACTCGAGAGATTCATGGGTAAGGGCGTTGTAGTGGATGCCACAGGTCTTGGACCTAAGGCACCTATTACGCGTGAGTTTTTGGAGAAAGCCCTTAAGGGTAAGGGTGTTGGCAAGGGCTGGGTCGTCCTTATAATGACGGGCTATGACTCTAAAGCCGGGACACCCGAGTGGTTTAACCATCCAGGCCTAGATGAAAGCGGGGCCAAGTATCTGGCAGAACTCGAGATTAATGCTGTGGGTATCGATGCGCCTAGCATTGACCAGGCACCCTTCCCAGGACACAAGGTGTTGCTTCCCAAGGGTATAGTTATATTTGAGAACCTGACCAACCTAAAAGAACTTGTAGGCAAGAACTTTCACTTCTACGGTTTCCCCCTTAAAATCTCCAACGGTTCAGCAAGCCCTGTGAGGGCATTGGCTGTTCTTGAGTAGGAGAAGCACCATGTCTAAACCATCTCATATTTTTTCTCCTCTCGCTGAGCAGCTAGAACCAGAGGGGGCATTCGTATACCTTGACCTAGCCAACGAGGCGAGGCGAAAGGGACTCGATATAATCAGCTTCGGCATAGGGCAGCCCGACTTCCAACCTCCACGAGAATCTATAGAGGCTGTCAAGGAGGCGTTGGAAAAAGGAAATACGAGATATATATCTCCGCTAGGCCTACAGGAGCTACGCGAGATGATAGCGAGGTATGTTAGCCAGAAGTACGGTGTGGACGTGAAGCCGAGCGAGGTCGCTGTCACCGTCGGGGCTAAAGCCGCCCTCTTCATGGCAATCTCGCTCCTGACTAGACCAGGTGACGATATCATAGTGCAAGACCCCGCTTTTCCAACCTACGAATGCGTGGTACGTTATGCAGGCGGAAGACCAGTATTTGTGAAACTCAGAGAAGAGAACGACTTTAGGCTTTTACACGAAGACGTGGATAAGGCCTTGACTAGTACGCGTAAACCAAGGGGTATGATTATTAACTCGCCTCACAATCCTACAGGCTCCGTTCTCGAGAAGAGTGACGTTGAGGGGTTGCTCGAACTCGCGAAAAGGAAAAACATGTACGTCATAAGTGACGAGATTTACGAGGACTACGTCTACGAGGGAAAGCATTACTCCTTCCTTTCAGACCCAGAGTGGAGAGATTATGTCGTCTATATAAGTGGTTTCTCCAAGACCTGGGGCATGACAGGGTTCAGGATTGGTTATGTTGTGGCCAACGAGAAAGTAATCAAGGCCATGGACGTTTTTGCCACGAACATGTATAGCTGCCCACCCGCACCCCTCCAATTCGCGGCAATCAAGGCTCTAGAGCTAGGGATAGACTGGTTTAAGCCCAAACTCCAGGACTACAAGAGGAGGCGTGACATGGCCTGGGAGGAACTGTCTAAAATTCCAGGCGTCCACGTCGTGAAGTCAAGGGGCGCTTTCTACCTGTTCCCCAACGTGCAAGAAGCTTTACAGAGAACAGGGCTGAAGAGTGTCGACGAGCTAGCTAGACAACTACTGTTCGAGAAAGGCGTTGTACTGCTTCCCGGGACGGCCTTTCCGCTCTGGGGCGGTGATGGCTATATGCGACTCTCTTATGTGCTTCCTGAGGAAAAGATACGTGAGGGTTTGAGGAGATTTAGGGAGTTTATTGTGGAGAAAGGTGGTGTTTCATGAGTGTGAAGTATAAGATTCCTATTGAGATAACAGTTGCTTATCTAGCAGCCCTGAGCCTCCTCGTAACGCTTCCACCCCTAGGCCTACCTGTATGGGCAACCTTCGTTACATGGGCTGGTTACTTCGCACTCGGCGCCGACAAGAAGGCCTTTAGGGAGCTTTACAAGGCCATTCCCCTGGGAGGCATCTTCGGATGGCTGGCGGTCGTGGGCTTTGATTTTGCCATAAAGGCTATGCCTGGCATACACTGGATAATCCCCGTAATGATTGTCGAGTTCCTAGACGTCTTGGTGCTCATGTACATTATATCTTGGTTCAAGTTCGTGGGTGCCGCCGTCTTCTTTGCTTTTCCCAGCTACTTTGGAACCTATTACGGGGGGTTCTTCCCAAAGACGGGCGACTTGATCACCGATGCCACCATGGCTCTTGTCTGGCAGGTCGCCGCGAACCTGCTTGGTCCAATTTTCGGGTTCTTGAGCATATACCTCTCGTTCCCGGAGAAAAGGTGAGCAAGTGAAAGCGAAGTTCTATGGAGTCATATCCCCGTTTATAACTCCCTTCAAAGAGGACTATACGATTGACGAGGAAGCCGTCAAGTGGCTGGCTAGACACCAGGCTGAGAACGGTGTCCACGGCATCTTCCCGAATAGCACTACCGGAGAGTTCGTACACCTCTCTAGGGAGGAGTCAATAACAATTACACGGCTAGTACTCGAGACTGTAGGCGGGAAAGTCTGGGTCATCCCAGGAATTAGTGCCAATTATACTGAGGAATGCGTCAGCCTGGCAAGAACCTTTAAGGAGATGGGCGTTGACGGCGCCGTGGTAACGCCACCGTACTTTTTCAAGGTATCTCCTGAACGACTAAAGGTACACTTCTCCACAATACTAGAAAAGGTAGACCTCCCTTTAATCATCTACAACATACCCGCCACCACGGGCATAAACATCCCTGTGAGCCTATACCAGCAACTGGCCAGGGAGTACAGCCACCTCGCGGGAGCGAAAGCTACCATCGAAAGCTTCACCTACTTCAGGCAACTGATACAGGCAGTTAAGGCTGAAAGGAAAGATTTTGCCGTCCTGACAGGCTTGGACGACCTTTTACTCCCAGTGCTTATGATGGGCGGAGACGGGGGTATAATGGCTCTCGCAAACGTAGCCCCACATCTACACAGAGCCGTGTACGACTCCTTTATAAGCGGCGACCTAGCGAAAGCGGTCGAAAACTGGCATAGACTGCTAACCCTCACAAAAGTTTACGACTATGCAACATCTTTCCCGACCTCTGTGAAGACTCTTCTAGAGGTGCTTGGAGCTCCTGTAAAGCCGTATGCTCGGAGCCCCCTGACACCTGAGAGCAACGATGTTAAACAGAAGATTGCCCAGGTAGCAAAAGAGTTAGGACTTAAAATTTAGTTTTTCTCTTTTTCCATCCCCTATATCTTCCAAGGAGGATGTCTAGTAGGAAATACTAACCTTAATTAAGGTAAAGCCACTACCCCTATGTGGATGGCTCTAAAAGGAATCAAGACTGAGAGAGACTATACAGCCACGAGTAATATCGAAGAATTTTCCATGAAAGCAAATACTACTTTTTCCTTTCTACGCCCAACTTTAACCCTTATACTCGTCGCCGCTATAACAGCCTCCTTGTTTCAAGTATACGGTCAGCCCGCGGTAGAATATCATAGCATTCAGGCTCCTAAAAAGCTCCTCATATACTACGGTTATCCGAGTCTATTCAACGGCAGCGAGAACATAGATGAGGCTGTAAGCCTCTTCAACAAGTATGACATAGTTGTCCTGGGAGACGGCCTCGAGTGGGAGAACCACACGGAGCACGAGAACACGATAAAGCTTGTGAAGAAGTCGAAAGCTGTGTTCTATGGCTATTTAGTCGCGGCACAACCAATAGAAGCCGCTAGGCGTGCAATAGACGCCTGGGCTGCAATGGGGGTTCAAGGCGTATTTCTAGACGAGTTTGGCTTCGACTATATTATCCCGAAGATTGCTCATAGCGCAGAGGAGGCGAGGAGACATCAGAAAGAGCTGTTAGATCATGCTCGATCCAAGGGTCTTATGATAGCGGTTAACTTCTGGTTCCCCGAGGATGCATTCCGGGAGGTCGGAGGGATAAAGCTTAACCTTACAAACGTGGCCGTAACAGTGGAGCACGCGATCTACGGCTTTTGGGAAAAAAAGGAGGAATACATAAGGCACTACTACGCCATGGTTGCTGGTGCACGAGCCGCGGGTTCACAGGTATGGTGTATCGTGTCGACAAGCGCGAAAACCTCGTATGAAAACAAGCTCATCGGTTATGATGCACTCACATACATATTCAGGGACTGCGACGCCGTAGCTATTCAAGAGGACTACGCCGAGGACAGTAATGTCTTCTACTCCTTCGCCGAAGCCCCCCGATGCAGCCCTATCTTCAAAGGGGTAAACGTGCCCTTGTGGCCTGGTCTCTCACTTTCTCTGCTGTCGAGTCTCCTTGAAAGACTCCACGAGATAGGCTTCAACGCTGTCCAGTTCACAGTCTATTACGAAATGCCTTCACCTAAATACAGCATAGTAATACCCTCAACCGCTACAGTCACGGACGATTTCCTACGCGAATCTATCAGGACTGCCAGGAAAATAGGCTTAAAGGTCTTCCTAAGGATAGGTCTAATAGTGCAGGGAAGCTGGCCAGGAGAGGTTCAGCCCTCTGACCCCGAGACATGGTTTAAAAGTTATAGAGCATTCGCTCTGAAATATGCAGGGCTAGCCGAGGAGGAAAAGGTTGACGCATTTGTCATAGGCACGGAGCTTACGCTCGTCCAGAACAATCCCCGATGGAGGAGCATAGTAAAGGAGGTAAGAGAAATATTCTACGGCCCAATATCATATTCAGCGAACTGGGGCTCAGAGGCCACCATCTTCACAGATATGTTAGACTTCATAGGTGTTGATGCGTATTACCCGATACTTAACTCCTCCTCGTGGGACTACATACACTCCACACGTATAGCCCCGTTGATGTACGTTTACGGTAAACCAGTAGTATTCCTGGAGATAGGCTATAGAAGCGTGTCTAACGCCGGTCTAAGACCTTGGGACTGGGAAATGAAAGGATACCCCGACGAAGAGCTGCAAGCAAAGCTATGGGAGATATTCTTTACGAGTGAGTATAAGCGGCTATGCGGCTTCTTCCACTGGGGTGAAGCCGTCTGGCTTGAGGGACCTACAGGCTATTCAATTCTGGGAAAGAAGGCTCAAGGTGTTTTTGAGAATTACCTATCACTTGGAGAAAAAACTCAGAATTCCTCTCCCAGGCAGGTCACGCAATGTAATTGTGCACAGCTGACAGAGGAGTTACAAAACTGTTGCTCTCAGTACAACATATGCACCCAGAACCTTTCACAGGCTATGGACATACTTAACCAAACCAGAATGAACTGTTCAGCCATCATAACGGAGCTGCATAAAGAAAACCGTGATCTAAAGAACCAAGTAGAAGAGCTCAAGGAGAAAATCGTCGATTTAGAAAAACAATTTAACTTCGCAATCCTGGTCTCTACCGCGTCTATATCCCTTCTAACAATAGTTGTACTACGCCTTTTTCAGAAAACAAAGGGCCTGGTGAGACCTAGCTAAGGACCTTAAAGTACAGCCTTCAAGATAAAGCTCCGGGGATAAACTGTATATTTTTAATATCATGCTGAGATGATGCTGAACAAAATTCGTTATACACGTAGTAGGAAATTAATACCCCTAATTTCGTCATAGAAACATGCTGGGGGAGAGGAGGGCAACCTCACCCGGGGTAGTGGGCTAGAGAGCACAACCCTCCCAGCCCCAGCACTACTTCCGCCTCTTTATAATCTTGGAGGAAGATACTGTATGTCCTTTCCGCTTCCCATTCCTCAAGAAAACCTTCAGTCCTAGTTGAGAGTTCTCCAAGCTCGCTAAGCGTTGCTTCGATGCCGCAGAGTGCTTTCCCTTGGTCTGGCAGGGTTTCCACGTATACCCTGAAAGCGGCTATGCTTGCGCATGTGTACCTCCTCGATCTCCTCGCTAATCGCCTGGTATGCCCTCCTTTCCTGCTCCTCATGCTCGACACGCAGCCTACAGTCTCGCATGGCTGTATGACTCCCCCATTAAAAGCATAACAGTATGGAATAAAGCAAGGTTATACTTTTACCCCTTTCCACGGGTCCACTTTTTAGAATGAAACAATAAGCAGTAGTATTAGCGCCGCTATAGGCCGTCAGGTGGCCTGTGCCCGGGGCGAAGAGGAGAGGAGAGCGCCTTGAGGCGTGCAATCCCATGAGACCCGTCGCCACACCCACCACGGCGGGGGTGGCTCCGACAAAAATGGAGGGTCGAAATCTGTGGGGTGCGACGTGATAAGAGCATAATACTAAAAAAGGAAGACCACACGGGAGCCCTGTGCCGCTGCTGCGACTATAAGTACGAGGATGAAGAACCAGGGAGCCATAGCTGTAGCATACACCTTAACGTCGCTTATAGCACGATAAGAGGCATAGATAACTGCTGTTAAGCTCGCAAGGAGCAGGTATATGAATATGTGGAAGGATAACTTTGATATAAAGGATGGAATATAGGGAACCAGGTAGGCTATCATAAAGCCGTCAATAAAACTGAGAACAAGGGCCAGTATAAAGGCGTCTAGTTCCTCCCTAGAGGGCCTCCCTTTCAGGAGGCGGAGCACAGCTACGACAAGCATGGAAACAAGGCCGGTGAGAACAGGAGTTGCCAGCTCAGGCATAATTCTAGCTCTAAACTGAGATATATAAATAATCTAGTTTAAAAAACTAGTTATTAGTGTATCAAGATATCCTTGAAACATCGAGGCTTATACAATTGGCCAATTGAACTAGAAACTATTTAAATCATAGGAAATTCGTTGGAATGGTGCACGCCTATGGCTGAGGGGCCGACCCCATTGTTCATAAACGTTTACATGTACGCGATTAACAAGGCTTCTGCTCGAGTTCTAGGGAAGAGCGCCACAGTGCTTTCAAGGTGTGTAACCGATGACCTGTGGCAGTACCTGGTCTCTAGGGGTTTACTACCTGAGAAGCCCTCACCTGAAGACCTACGTAGACTTTTTGTCGAGACACTGGGTGTTGCGCGTGACGTGGTCTACGAGGAGAAAAGTGGTGAGGTTATATTTACTTTTAAAGGGGTTACTCTAAGGGAGTTTATGGAGGCCATCATGAAGGAGAAGCTCCAGCCGGTTGTTTGCCCCTTTACTTCAATACTGGCAAAGGCATGCGAGGAAATGAGTACCGGGAAGCTTGTGATTTGGAAGATAGAGCCTCTTGATACGGAGAACCTTCGTGTTATATGCAGAAGGACTTTAAACTAAATCTTTAGAAGCTTCAAAAATTGTATTTCGTATCTCTAAAGAAATTTTTAGATTCAAAAATTCGAAAATGAAAGCATAAAGTATAAAAAGCATGTGTCCCTGTGAGAGTCAGGAAGATGAAGAAAGAGTATCTCAGGCTCCACGCTTTCCTCTTAACTACCCTAGTCGTATGTGTATATTCATCCTATGCCTATTCCGCCCCCTTGCTTCTCGTAACTCGTCCCGGAGTCCTAGTCGAGAGGACTACCACCGGAAAAATCACCTCTTATACACTGACACTAGTAATACCCCCTCTGACCGGTTTATCAAGTGAAAGGCTGGCATGTTTGAGCGAAGCTAATGTGGTTAAGAAACAAGCGTCTACAGGCTCCGTCGAGGTTAAAGATGGGTGCGTCTATTTTACTGTGCAAAACCCCAGCCTAGAGCCACTTAAAGCTGAAGTGGTGCTTGAAGTGGAGGAGATTCCAAGTGTTCAGCCACAGCCCCCTGTAGCTCTCATAGCGGCTGTCGCTTCCGTGGCTGCAGCATCATACCTGACGATGACTGAGGGGGGACGGGAGAAGCTTTTCACGGCTCTCTCATTACCCGTCTCTTATTACGTATCGCGTTATGAAGACGTTTCGAGAAGCCCTAAACGCGTAACAATCCTCGAGTACGTTAAAGCTAATCCCGGCGTAACAACCAGGAGAATCTCGAGAGAGACTAGCATAAGCTTCGGAGAGGTCCAGTGGCACCTGAGCATATTGGAGAGGCTAGGCTTCGTGGAGCGTGTAAGGATCGGAAAGTATTCTTGCTATTACTACAGGGGCACACCGTTAGAGGTGTGGCTTTCGAACTTCGTTACAAGGGAGCTCAGGACAAGCATTAATGCAGAGGCCTTGAGAAAAGCTAAGCCTCGATTCGAGTTCTTGGCCCAGAGGGGACTCATCCCATATAATGAGGTTCAGTTGATCGTTACAAGAGAAAATGGAAGAAAAACCTCCAGTTAAAGAGTTTAAAATAAAAAAAAAGGGTAATCTTTCCCTACCCTCTACCTATAACATCTAACTAAAAAATTTAAATATCCTAACCCTTCCAAAATAGCTGAAAAGGTGAATAAGCAATGGCAACAGCGCGTAAAACAAGCACAGCCCTACTGCTAGCATTACTAGCAATCACAGCATTCGCCGCCGCTGCAGTCACACTTACAAACATAACTGAGTGGCACATCAAGGCACAATATCCTCCCATCGTCAAGGTCGCTGGCGCTGATACTGGGACACTTGTTACCGTTACAACCTCCTCTGCCAGTGATGGGACTAACCGTACAGTAATCACACTGACGGGATTCACTGGAGACCCTACCCGCTATGATGAAGTTCTTAAGATATGTAACAAGGACGCTAGTAAGTCGTACACTGTACAGCTTGTCTATAAACAGGTGCTCAGCGGGGACTGGACCTACGTGCAGTATTTGAAGCTATGGCTTGGCTCTAGTGGCCCCATCACGATAACTTCAAGCGTTGCTACCGGCACAGCTACAGCGACAGTCGGGCCTAGCAGCTGCGTAAGCGTCCCTGCCGAAGTACTGGTTAAGCCCAACGCACCCACCGGCACGGAACTCATAAGTATAGAGGTAGACGTGGTCTCAACAGGGTAAAAATAAAAAAGAATAGTTTTTTCTCTATAATTTTCCTCTTACCAGGTGGGGATACGTGCCTAGCCGTAGAAGCCTCTACATATCTTTCTCAGTGATTGCACTCATAGTCGCGCTACTCATGGTTATATATTCCCCCCTAGGCCTCCAGGCTGTCGTAGCGGGAAAGATCAAGGATATAGTCGTGCAGCCCTCTTCTCTCACACTGTATGCCTCGCGCGCGAGAACGTTCTGCTACAGCAACGTAATCCAGGTGTCAAATCAGGGTAATGCTGGTTTATCCTACATGCTTAACTTCAGCCTTGAGGGCGCACCTGAATACTTCGAGGCTAGGGCCGGCAACAAAAGCGCTCTCATCCTTGGAAAAGGCGTAGCTGTTGCCAAGCAGCTTGAGCTGGGGCCCGGCGAGTCTATGGGTTTGACTATATGTGTTTTACCACCTTCTCCCCCACAGCTCGTGATGAGGATCTGGGATCCACGCTACCCTGCGGCCACGGAACAAGCCATAAAGATAACGGTGGCGGAGACCGACTGGTGGGACAATGGCTTCCCTAGGAGGATATCTTTAACACCTGTCACTTCTCGGGAGGGGGTTGTGCTTTTCGAGATCCTAGGCTCCGGGGATGTGTACGCAAACGGTCTCCGTGTGGGGAGAATCCCGCCTTTGCAGGACATGCGTTCCGACTCTATAGCAGTAGTTTACGTTAAGGAAAACATGAGCTTTCTCTTACCCTTCCAGGTCGAGGCCTGGGAAAGGGATTCCGACGGGGTTGTCAGGCCTAAAGGTCTAAGGAATGAGACGATCAGAGAGTACGACAGGCTCGTCTTCGCCGCGCACGTGAGCAACGACTCCAGGATCGACATATATACTGGAGGCAAGATGCGGGAGAGCTTTAACCCGGGCCTCAGCTACAGCGATAATATATTCGAGGCTAAAGGCTTCCGCGTACAGCTGGAAGAGTCTGGCTTCACGGCTCCAGGCACATACGTCAACCTCTCCGGTAGAATAGCCTACACCTACCAGCAGCACAAGACGTACTACAGCGACCCGGGGAAGTGGCGCCTAGTAGCTGTGGGCCCCGTGCGTGCACTTGCCGCTTTCAACACCAGCGGCCTCTCAGAGTACACTTCGGAGGCCTTCCTGGCTTTCTGGGGACTAGGGTTGAACTCGGTGAGCGTTGAGGTATGGCCCTCGGTCACATATAGAGGCATCATACTTGAGTGGGACTTGCCCCTTATCCGAGGCAACGCATCCATCCGCTTCATATGCGGCACCACGTGTAACACCCTCCCGGCTAGACTTGAAGCATGGGGTGTCAGGCTGTGCGAGAACTACTGGACGCCCGGAGCGCGTTACGGCCACTTCACACTATTATTCAACTGGACAGCCCTAGGTGAGGTTAAGATGTTCAGGGTCAGAATTTCAAGCTTCCCGGGTGTCTAGTTTGGTCGTAAAGACAAATAGGAGAAAAATGATCACATATGTTTTGCTGGGCTTAATGTTAGCCGTCTTCACCAGCGGGGCCATCGTTTTCTGGAATATCACAGCATGGAACATATTAGGAAGTACCCCGCCGGTAAAGAAGCTGGCTGGGACTGATCTTGGGAATCCTAGCTATGGGGTTAAGAATGCTTCAGTCTACTACAGAGTTGAGGATGGATACAACGTTACTTATGTAGAAGTTATTGTTCCAAGGTGCCACTGGACGACATTTAACCCGGTACTCATTCTATCCTCCACTAATACTGTTCCAGCAATCCTGAAAGCGGTATCAATCTCAGGTCCCTACCTCTCTCAGCTCTCAACGGACATCAGCATCGCCGGAGTCCTTCAGGTCAGAGTGACCAGTGGCAGTATTAGCCAGAGCTCTGGGCCGCCCGTTAGTCTCCCCTCTTCTGCCGGTTTACGCGTGCTCATAGGTTCAGGCGCACCCCTGGGCGTAGAAGTTGCCAGGCTCGAGACGTGGCTCTTGTACAACTATAGTAATGCGCGTGTTAGCCAGAAAATTGTGTGGATCTTCAAGACCCCCTCAAGTCCACCACGCGTTGTAATATTCTATAATGGCTTCGAATCCGGAACACTAACGGGATGGCAGTACACAAACTACGCATATGCGGAGCAAAAAATAAAAGACGTAAAAGTTACTGAAACGTGCTGGGCCGACGTTTTTCCTGTGCCTCAGACAATAACGGATACCACCAGACCTGTTGCTGGTAGCTGGCTCGCATGGATAGGTTTCAGAAACCAGGTCGCATGCGAGCCTGTTCCTGCTAGGGACGACTACCTTCAGACAGCCGTAAACGTGCCGAGCTCTATAGATGGCGTCGAGGTTCGATTTGTCAACGTGACCTTCTGGTGGAGGTTCTTGACCTGGGACAGCGCTAACTACGACTACATAAACCTTGTTCTCTCGAAGGGTGCCACCACATACTACTTCAAGCAGCGGTACAACCCCAACCCTGGAGACAATTATGGCGCGTTTAAGGACACTGGGTGGCAGAGGAACAGTACGATATTCAGCGGGCTAGCCGGGAGCACCGCCACGCTGACATTCCTTCTGCACACCTACAGCGATCAGTATTATAGGAGCTGGCTCTATGTGGACGAGGTGTACTTCATAGCGGTATTTGACTGTATTCCCGCATATGTCGATCCTATACTGTACTCGACCCAGCAGTCAAGAGTCCAGCAGGTGCAAAGTACTCAAAAAGCATCAGTTGAAGGGATTGGTGCTACTCCACTCATTTCAGGGAGGTAATGTCTCCCATACTCAGACCTTTGGAAAAACTAGAGTTCTAAGATGACGTGCCACGAGAAAATAGTTAAACTGGTTTCAAGAGCCTGATCAGGATGCTACGGGAGGACAGAAGAATAGTTTATATAAATTAGATATAGCGCTACAGCGATCATCACTACGGCGAAAATCCTCCTCAGGGTTCTCCTCGGCATGCTTGAAGCCACCTTGGAGCCGATCCATCCTCCAGCTAGTCCTCCCAGCAGGTAGAGCGTGCTCAGGAGGGGGTCTACGAGGCCGGCGTGAACCAGATATGTGGCCGCGGTAATGAGGCCGAAGGTTCCGACAGCTATAAGGGATGTTCCTATAGCTCTGAGAATATCCATCCTCGTGCTAAATAGCAGCGTCGGGACGACAAGGAATCCTCCACCTATGCCGAAGAAGCCCGAGGCAAACCCTACAGCTGTGCTTGAAAGGAAAAGTCTAAGCCAGCTATGCCTTGTCCTGCTTATGGAAAAGTCTTTTTCCTCATCGGGCTCGCTGCCTCGCAGAACATAGAACGCCATTGCGATCATAGCTAAGCCTAGCATAAAGATTAAAGATGCCCCGTGTACTGCAAGCCCTACCCGTGCCCCCAGATAGCTACCCGTTGCCCCTAGCAGAGTAAAGGTCGCACCCTCCTTGAGACGTACGTTTCCTCTTCTCCAGTGTATAAAGGCGTTAATGTAGGCGTTAAGCCCTACTGCCATGGCCGTTGTTCCAATCGCTATATGGCTGATATAGTCTATTGTGTAGCGAGGATCATAAGCGAGGCCTACAAAGTAGAGCAGCAAGGGTATTGCAAGTAAGGAGCCCCCGCCTCCAATTAGAGCTAGAGAGAAGCTCACGATAAAGCCGCTAATTAAAGTCAACGCGACCTGTGTCATAGTTAGGCTAAGCATAACTGGAACCTTTGCTCCGGTGGGCGTTATAAAACGTTTGTTTACCAGCTCACCTCCCTTAGTATTTGAGCCAAAACTCTGCTTCACGCGATGCCTGGATTTCACCATAACGAGTTCATCTTTGGATCTGAATTTTTGAAGCTTGATTTACCTTTTGAAGTCGGGTTACTTTCTTCATTGGTCATCCTATATCATTATAAAGAAGCGCCGTGTTCACCGCTGTGACTATCAAGCCCGCTTTTAGAAAGTCTTTTAAAATTATGGTCGTGTTCATTCTTGATTCAAGGTATTCGAGAATTATTATGTTGGAGGCTGCACCCAGGGGTGTAAGGTTCCCCGCGATGGTTGAGGAGAAAGCTAAAGCGATCCAGTATAATTCGTCGTGTCTCGTATAGCCGAGGCTCTTCATGTATATAGTAAAGAAGCTTGCGAAGGGCACGTTGCTAATAACCTGACTTATGAGGAGAGAGGAGAACGTAATGGAGGCTAAGGCTTGAGGACCTTCCATTCTGTGCGGCATCATCATGCTTAGGAGGGGGGTGAATACCCCACTCCTCCAGACGCCTTGCATGGTGATAAACATCGATATGAAGAATATTATTGTCCCCCAGTCTACCTTGCCTAGAAGTTCTCTTGGATTACTAGATACAATGTATAGCGCAGCAGCTATGAAGAAGGGTATAAGTCCTCTTTTCTCGACGTAAGGAAGACCTAGAAGCTGCATAAGATCGTTCGCTATAAGGATTAACACCGTTGATACCAGGCCGAGTGCTCCTAGAGCGGCATCCCTCTTATTAGTGATTGATTCTCCTGGAATCAGGATTAGGCTCTTCCTCTTCTCCTCAACCCCAAAGAGCTTCACGAGTATCATGGGAGTTATGACCAGGTTGATGAGTGTTGGTACAAAGAGCATACGGAAGAATTCGTAGAAGGGGGCTGTGATACCCGACTCCTCAACAATTAACACATTCTGAGGGTTTCCTATAGGGGTTGTAACTGAGCCTATTGTTAGGGAGAAGGCTAGGAGAAGAAACATAACCCGGGGATCTATGTCAAGCGCCCTTGAAACCGTGTAAGCTAAAGGCGGACCCATAAAGGCAACGGTATCATTCATGGATATCGCGGCGAGAAGGCCGAAGAAGATTGATGAGGCCAGGATTAGATGGTAACGAGATTCAAAGTGATTTATGAACCAGAAACCCATAAGGTTGAAGAGGCCTGAGGACTCCGCCAGGCCTACAATGCTGAACATGCCTACTAGGAAGAGGACTACGTTCCAGTCGATTATTGACCCGACCTCGTCCAGCCTTACGAGCCCGAAAGCGATTGTTAGAAAAGAGGTGAAAGCCATTATGCTCCATATGGGAATGGTTGGTTTTCTACTCCTGGCTATCATGGCTCCCAGGAGGAAGGATAATATTATGAATCCTAGTAGATGAGACACACCCATGATGGTAGACCCGTTAGCCATTTTGGACACAAAACAAAAAAACTTACTTGCCTCTAGCAAAATTTATTAAGATTGTTTAATAAAAAGAAGTATATGGCGTCGCATGCTTCTTCTCTAAAGCAAAACATGCCTTTGATTAGCTTCCTTACCGGATTATTAATGGTTATCATAGTTTTCCTGGTTGCATTATACTCCGCTCTTACTTACCAGCGAGTACCCCCTCTTACCGACTTAACTCAAGGGATAGGAACGCTTGCCACTGAAGGACTCTACCTGCTCGGAAAAATAGCCTTTCTCTCTGTTGCCCTTGCCGCGGGCGTCCAGCTCTTAAAACATGGCCTCTCAACGGGACGAAGCGAGTATGTGGCTTAAACTCTTAGCACTGGTCATTTCTTTTTTCGCCATAGTATACACTCTATCCCCACTGGTATTACTATTAAACCATCTCAGGGGAGGGGGACGAATAGTATTATTTAGCTATACTGTCCTGGGAGTAAAGCCATCAGGAAAGACTCAGATTGAAATAACATTTACCTACACTGGCCCTATCCCCATCCATGAATACAGCTTAAGCATTAAGCCCTATTGTCTCACATGTGTGCCTGTTACCAGGGAGGGGAAGATCCTTAATCCCGGTGACAGTATACGTGCAGTGCTGGAGTTGGACAGCACTACATCCCGTATCGAGTTCACTTTTTCAGGCTCCCTAGCCGGTATATACAGGTTTAAAATCTCATACAATTTTACGGGAGGCGTGGGGTTCTAGTATGAGTGGTAGGTTTTTGAGGTTCTTGCTGGGCGTCGCTGGAGCATTAGTGGGAGCATTCTCAGCACTTCTCTGGGCCGGGTTAGCCCTCATATTCTCACCCTTTATACCCTTCATGGGAGGAAGAATTGAGCAAAACTTACCCTTACTTCTGCTACTCATAGTTCTTGCCGCATTTATCGGGGGGTTTTCAGCCGCTCTACATGATCAACCCCTAAGTATCCTAATAAGGCTTCTTGGCAGGGTTTTGAACGTTTACATACTCCAATTAGCGATGGGAGGCTCGGTGACTCGTTTAACGCTTCAAGGATTAAATATCGAGGTTGATTTTTCCACCTTTATCTCAATAGTGGCGTTTTTCTACGTGATCCCGCTGACCCTCGTGGACTCTATAAACTACCACTTGTCTTCTCTCGAATGGGAAAAGAAAATACACCCCTCCCGCAGGTGAATCGTGTTGAACCAGTGTTGGAAAAGTAATAAGTGTAAGACGGCTAAGCCCACGCGGAGTTTGGAATGGGTGGGAGTGGGGGGTAAAGAGGGGGGTTGTCACTGGGGGCGGCTCCCGGGTGGGCCGCGTGGGCGCCGAGACGCAGGGGGCGTCCAGGCATGACGGGGCAGTGATACAGGGGGGAGGGGAGGGGTCTGGGGCAGGGTTCCCGGGTAACAACCCCACCCCTCAGGGGCCCGGGCCTACAGGCCTGCGCCCCTTCACTGGGGCCCCGGGCAACAGGAGCCCGGGCTACGCTGTGACGCGTGGACGCTGGCCACGGTTGGCGGCTCCACGCCGAGGAACCCGGGCCCCCGAGAGGGGTGAGTAAGGGATGAGCAGGAAGAAAGAGAGCGGAATTGCGGTGGCCCCGCCCCTCCAGGGGGGTGGGGGTGGGGCGAAGTCCAGGGCTTCAAGGAGAAAGAGGACGAGGAGAACCAACATAGTTAAACTCGTTGTAGATAAGAACGTCCATGAGAGGCTCGTTGAACTAGCGGTTCATACGGCCAAGTGCTGGAACACAGTGAACTGACTGCGAATGCAGCAGTTCAAGGAGAGGAGGAAGATAGACTTTACAAAGACGGAAAAAGAGGTCTACGAGAGATACAAGCACATATTAAAGGTTAATGCACAACAAGTTGCTAGGAAAAACGCTGAGGCTTGGAGGAGCTTCTTTGAGTTAGTTAGAGAGAAGAGGGAGGGGAAATTACCAAAGTGGTTCAAACCGAGACCTCCAGGATATTGGAAGGACGAAAACGGCGAGTACAGGCTGGCCGTCATCGTGAGGAACGACCGCTACGAGGTGGACGAGGAGGATAGAACCATCTACCTGAAGGACTTCAAGCTCTCGCTAGAGTTTAAGGGGAAACTCAAGTGGCATGGGAAACAAGGGAGGCTGGAGATAATCTACGACAAAACCAGGAGGAGTTGGTATGCATATATCCCAGTCGAAGTCAAAAATGTAGCTGAAAATAAGGGCGACCTGAGGGCTTCAGTAGATTTAGGGATCGTAAACCTGGCCACGGTTTACGTCGAGGACAGCACGTGGTACATCTTCAAGGGCGGTAGCGTGCTTTCTCTATATGAGTATTACAGCAAGAGGATAAGCGTAGTCCAGAAGGTTCTAGCTAGACATAAGCAAAAGGGGAGTAGGAAGCTGAAACTGCTTTACGACAAGAGGAGGAGGTTCTTGAAACACGCTCTGAACAGTATGGTGAGAAAGGTGATGGAGGAGCTACAAGGAAAGGGCGTGAGGGAAGTAGTCGTTGGCTACCCAAAGGAGATCGCAAGGAACCACGGCAATAAACTCACCGCGAACTTCTGGAACTACAACTACGTCATAAAACGTTTCGAGGAAATAGGGGAGGAACTAGGTATCAAGGTCGTCAAAGTGAGCGAGGCAAACACTTCCAAACTCTGTTCCTTGTGCGGGGAAGCCCACGAGGGTGGGCGTGTTAAACGTGGTTTGTTCAGGTGTCCCCGCACGGGGAAGGTCATAAACGCAGACCTAAACGGTGCTATTAATATCCTACATATCTCCCTACATATCCCCGAGTCCCTAGGATCTGGGAGCAGGGGGGAACTCCCCGTGAGGGATAGGGGTAATGGGCTGAAGACCCAGCCCGTGGTCTACCGCTGGACGAGTGGAGCGGGGTGGGTGCGTTGTGCACCCACTAGCAATGAAGCGGTGAAAATGAAGGCGGTAAACCACAAACCCATGATCCGTCCTGAGGACCCTCGCCCTTCAGGGCGGGGGAGGAGGTCAGGGCTGAGGCCCATCTGTTTTTACTTTCATCTATTGTCTCGAGTTTTTTAAAATATAACATGACGTGTTAATAGGAATCCATTTGAAGATTTTTTCGGAAAGTTTAAACTGGTTTTATCGTAATGAATAATATATGAGCGCCGAAGATCCACTCATAGAGCTGGAGAACTTAGAATCTCCACGCACGAGGAGTATAATCAACCGTTTCAATAACGAGGTCAATGAGCTCTTAGCCAACATTATAGACAAGCACTACTCCCGTATACGCGAGCTTCACGACGAGCCGCGCGTAGCGGGAGCCGTGCTTATACGCGAGGGCATAGCGGTTCTATACAGGGGTTCGACAGAGGAAGTCTACTTGCTACACAGGGATGGAACACGCGAAAAACTCCTGTCTTCCCCGGATAAAGAGGTTTTCACGTGGATTTCAAAGGTACATGGTTCTGAGAGACTGGTAGCTGTCTCCGCCTCGCTCGAGGGCAGGGATTATAGCAAGACTTACATCGTGGACGTTAATGATAGGGAAATTGTCTATATGCTGGATGGGATAGTGGACTCTTTCCACAAGGTGGGGGACTCGCTCATCTATGTTAGGAATTACCGCACTGAGAAGCCGCCTGATGGGGGAGACATTCCCACTGAGAGGCTTGTAATGCTACAGGATGGAAGAGAGGAGGTCGTGTGGGGGAGTGGAATAGTTGGTGCAGGCGAGCTCATGGGAAGGGTCTTTGCTTCAGGGGACTTTTCACGTTTAGCCGTGACTGTGCAGCGTGGCTGGCGCAGTGCAAGGCTTTATGTTATCGAGTATGGCTCTTGGAGCTCGAGTCTGGTTGAGGAGGCCGACCACCCTATTCGGCTTGCGGGCTGGTTTGAGGGGCCTGTCTATGTGAGGGCTAAGGATACGGGGGATGAGCTAGTTGTCCAGGGAGAAGAGTTGGGTATTAGGGGTATCCTTGAGAGTGCTCTAGTATCTGGTGACAAGTTGCTAGTGGTAACAATGACGGACGCCGTCCATAACGTCAACTTGTACGACCTACGCGTGAAGTCCTGGTCCAGCCCCAGCATGCCTGTAAGGTATGCTTCGATATCTATACAGGATGAGCACAATGGAGAATTCCTCCTGTTAGCCTCTACCCCCTCTCATAGACATCTTTTATTCACGGTTAGGGATGGTGAGGCTTTAACCTGGGATGCGAGCATGGCAATCCCCGATCTAGAAGTCAAGGACTTGTGGCTAAGGAGCAGCGACGGCGTAAAGGTTCACGCCTTCTACATTTCGCGCACATCTCCACCCAGGGCTGTCCTCATATACGCTTATGGGGGTTTTGGGATAAGCTTAACTCCATCCTATAATCCATTCTTCCATTACCTTCTCGAGAGAGATTATGCTATCGTGATAGTTAATGCACGTGGGGGGAGAGAGGAGGGAGAAGCTTGGCATCGGGCAGGCATGCTTGAGAACAAGGAAAACACCTTTAAGGACGTTGCGAGCTTTGCAAGATTCTTTAAAGCGTTAGGTTTTAGGGTAGCAGCTATGGGATCCAGCAACGGGGGTCTCACAGTAGCCGCGCTCGCGACCAGATGGCCCGAATATTTGGATGCTGCGCTTATAGGCTATCCGGTGCTGGATATGCTGCGGTATCATCTACTATACGTCGGGCGATACTGGATCCCAGAGTACGGCGATCCTGAAGACCCCAAGATGCGTGAGATTCTGTTTAGGTACAGCCCGTATCACAACATTCCAAGCGAAAAGAGGATGCCTCCAACGCTAATCTTTACGGGCTTGAATGATGACAGGGTTCACCCAGCCCATGCTTTGAAATTCGCAGAGAAGGCTCGCGGATCCGGGCATCCCGTCTACTTGAGGGTTGAAACAACTAGTGGACACATGGGGGCAAAGTCTGCCGTCAGGGCTCTAGAACAATCATACTTAGCAGCTTTCCTTGAGAAATACCTCGAGGGAAGATAACATTTAATGCGGAGAGTGTCTAGGATACAACTTAAGATAATGGTGGACAACGGGTGACATCGTATTGGGAAGAAAACTTGACTCATTAGTCCATGGGACAGCCCTGGAAAAATTTCATATGCCCCCTCTCAGCCTTGCCTGGAATAATCTGATATTTTACACTGGCCAAACATTCGAGCCGTTACATGTGAGCAATCTCCCTGGAAGCCCCAGAACCATCGGGCTTGAAGCTATGAGGCCTCTAAAGGTGCAAGCCCGTATGATGGTGTCTTGATATGCCGTATGTCACCGTCGCTCAAATCGAGCTCATCGCGATAAACGGTGGATCGCTCCCCTGGTTTAACGGTAGTGAGAGCAGGGGGGCTTTTCTCTCTATAGTCGCGCAGGCTAGCGAAAAGCTTGCACGGAGGCTCCATGATGCAAAACGATCCCCCTATTCGCTAAAACCAATAACGTTTAGGTCTGGGTTTAGGCTGGTCAAGAGCCGCGAACAGGCAAGCGCTGAAAGTGGAGTGCTGTTTGAGCCTGGAGCCCTAGCTGTACTGGAAGTGTCTTTTCTCGACGATACAATTTCGAGGAGTTTTATCTCAGAGGTTCTTCCAGCTGCTCCTGGTCTCATCGTAAAAGGGATTGAGTTTAGAGTGGAGGGCGTCTCACTAAGAGTTGTAAATCCGAGAGACATCTTGGCGGGAGGGAGTGAAGCGGAGATAAGCTCTCTTGATGTACGATTCATAACACCAACCTATTTCAACCCGCTTAGCGGGGATCAAAGATACAAGGTTCTCTATCCCGATCCTCAGCATCTGTTTTCTAGCCTGATAGCCTCAGCTCACGCACTTACGGGACTTGACCTGCCAAGGCCTCAGGAGCTAGCTGAAAAGGTTTACATTAGCGGAATAAGCATAAAGACGCCTAAAATGGTGGCTTCAAAACCGGCTCCGAATGGTTTTACTGGTTGGGTAAGGATAACGTTCAAACCAGGTGCCTCTGTGCAGGATAGAAGGCTTGTTACCGGGCTGTTAAAACTGGGGGAAATCGTTAACGTTGGAGGCAACAGGAGCGCGGGCTATGGCGTTATAAGCGTTAAGCCGTTGACCCCGAAAAATACCACCAATACTTCGCAGTAAGCTGAGCCCATAGGTATAGAAGTCCTGTGGAGTAGTATAGTCATACCCGGCTTGACCTGTAAAAACTTCTAGTCAGGGAAGATAGTCTCAAGTAATCCCTGTAGAGCTTGTCATACCTTCTAGTCCAGTCAGGCCTGGGCTTCACGACGTACTCAGTTCTTATCAGTCTTAGAGCTGACTCTTTAAGCGACCTGAATAACCCTATCGATTGGCCAGCCAGGATTGCCGCTCCAAGAGCAGAGAGTGCCTTGACCTTGAGAACCTCAACGTTTACACCTAGCACGCTAGCTCTAATCTCATTCCATAGAGCGTTTGCCGAACCTCCTCCGCCTATCCGTATACGCTTTAAGGGTTGGCCTAGATACTGCATCTCTTCCAAGACGTGTCTATCGGAGAAACTTATACCCTCAAGGAAAGCCCTGAAGATGGTAACTGTGTCGTGCGTCAAATCCAGTCCGAAAAGTGCCCCCCTAACACTGGGACTAAAGAATGGCGCATACTCTCCTTGCAGGTAAGGCAGAAAAAGGAGATTTAAGGATCCTGGGGGCCTCTTAGCAGCCCTCCTAGTTAAGCCTTCAATATCTAGCCCGAGAGTGTTAAATAGTCGGAGATAGAACTGTACTGATAAGCCTGAGGAGGCTGTAGAAGAATATAGCACGAAGGTAGACCCTTCAAAGTAAGGCCACGAGTAAAAGGAGGGATTACGGGTTTTAGGTTTCTGCAACGTCATCATGGCTATGATATCCGTTGAGCCGGAGGAAATCACAGCATCACCAGGTTCTAATGGTCCTCCTCCTATGAAGGCCGCCATACCGTCGATTGTCCCTGTAGCAACGGGGGTTTTTTCCTTTAGACCAAGCATCCTTGAAGCCTCCCTTGTTAGCTCTCCTGCAACCTCACCCGGATTTCTTATTAAGGGCAATTCGACATCCTCTAGCCCTAACATCTCCAGGATCTCATGAGACCATTTCCCATTAGAGAAAAGACCGGTCCACCATGCTTCAAGCCAATCGGTGGAAAACTCGCTTGTCAGAAGGTATCTGATGTAGTCTTTGGCTGGTAGGAAAGAATTGAACTTTACGCCTTTTCGTCTAAGATAAGAGAGTTTGAAGGAGGTTAGACTGGGGAATATCTCTCTAGGCAGACCTGTCAAATCTTCAATTGTTTTCAAATCGGCTGGTCTAAGTATCCTTTCAGGTTTAACACGGAGATCAGAGTATAGTATGGCGTTACCCGCTTCCTTCCCGTTGAGGAGGGGGACAAAGCTCGGAAAATGTCCTGTCACTCCTATTGAGATTATCCCTTCAAGTTTACCTTTGAGGTTCTTTGTAACTTTTCTAGTCGATTCAGTAACTGCCTTCCGCCACTCGGAGGTGTTCTGCTCTCTTATGTTCCTAAAAGCAATGGTGGATATTGGTGCGGTTGCGGTGGCAAACTTGCTCCCATTCTCGTCTATGAGCAACGCTTTGCAACCCGTGGTACCCAAATCTATACCTAACAGATAATTTGACACATTTGTAATTCTACACAAAAAATATAAATTTCATATGTTTTGAAAAAGGGACAAAACATGTTGGATACCCCGGGAAAATATAGTCGTTGGAGCAGACTCACAAAAAATTCTAAGAGGTTATTCATAGTAGCACTCGATCACGGGGGAGAGGATGCGATCTATGAAGGTCTACAAGACATGCCCAGACTCTTCAACGAGATACTCAACGAGAAACCCAACGCGCTGATACTCAACGAGGGAGTATACCTCTCCTATTTTAAACTGTTGATAGGCAAGACAGAGGTAATTCTTAACATTCCCTTTGATCCTAAGGCTGTTGAATTCGCCGCAAAACTGGACGTTGTTGGTGTTAAGACAGCTTACTTTGGAAAAGCCCCGCTCGACCCCTTGACTTCTGAGAAGATGAGGGCTGTGGCTAGAGCAGCCTATGATTTTGGACTGATATATATTAATGAAGTAATACCAGTAGATCCTCAGGGTAAGGTAATCTATGATGCCCACCAGATAGCCCGCATCGCACGCGTGGCGGCTGAGTACGGTGGCGACATAGTGAAAACAGCTTATGCTGAGCCATTCGAAACAATTGTGGAGGCTGTCCCTGTACCAGTCATAATAGCGGGTGGTGAGAAGGGCTCGATAGACATCTACAAGGTAATCGAGAAAGCTTTGAGAGCAGGAGCACAGGGAGTCGCTATTGGACGAAACATATTTCAATCGCCTAATCCCCGTGAAGCTGCTTCTAGGATAAGGAAACTAGTTGAAGAGGTCTAAAGGATGAGGGCTGCAATTTTAAAAGCTCCGAGAAGTGTTGAAGTCAAGGAGATCAGTGATTTAAAAATCGGTAAGGGAGAAATCCTCATCAAGGTCCACACTGTCGGCGTGTGTCCAACAGATATCCGGTATTACTTGGGCTTGAGTAAACCTGAATTGTGGGATGGTCGTTTAGAATACGGCTCTTCTTCCTATGGTCTGACTGGCCACGAGGTTAGTGGAGTAGTTGAAGAGGTGGGAGAAGACGTAAATGGAGTTACTCCTGGAGAATTAGTGGTCCCGGACAGTTATGTGTCATGTCTCGACTGTTTTTTCTGTAGAGACGGCAGGCATAATTTATGCCCCCGGAAGCTCGCCGTTGGTAGAGGATACGCGGAGTTCATGAAAGTTCCCGCTAAATGGGTTCATAAGATACCTGAGAAACTCCCTTTAGATGTTGCAGCCTATGCTGAGCCTTTAGCCGTTGTGTTGAATAGCGTCAGGAAACTCAAAATCGAGCCCTCCGAGGTTGTTCTCGTTGTAGGCGGAGGACCTATGGGCGTCCTTTCAGCGTTAGTGGTACGTGCACTAGGAGCGATTCCAATAATCTCAGAGGTCAAGGAGGAACGTATCGAATTTGCTAGAAGACTAGGGATTAATGCATATACGCCCGTAGAGGCAAAGCAGGTCGTCTATTCGCTTAGCAATGGACTCGGAGCCGACAAGGTTACCATAACAGCCTTAAGCCGGGAGACCATGGCTTTTGCACTAGAAAACTCTCGCAATGGATCCATCATAGCTCTTTTTGGTAGCATCCATCCGAGGAGTGAGCCACAGACTGATCTAAACAACATACACTATGCGGAGAAAATTGTAGTAGGGGTATCAGACTACCAGCTTAAGGATATGGATGTGGCCCTCAGGATGCTGAAGGAGAAAACCGTTCAGGTACAGGAGCTTGTCACTGCCGTATACCCCTTGGAAAGCATAGCCGATGCTTTCGAAGAAGCCATTAGTGGAAGACAGATGAAAATTCAAGTCAGAGTATCAGAATAGTTAGCTGTTTTCTTCACTGAGAAAGTAGTATAAAGCAGTAGATTAAAAGGGAGAAGAAATAAAAATCTTTAAGCTATGAATAAAATTATTTTCTTTGATATTCCTTGTTGATCAGGAGCTTTATCCAATCTCTGACTTTTAGCTCGCCGCCTGTTTGAACAAGAACCCCAGATTCTAGAAGTTTCCTTATGGAATCTCTCGTTAGTTGAGACTGTAGGGTATCTAAGCTCCCACCGCCCCTTGATAATAAATCTAAAAGCCGTAAAAGCTGTGGATCCGGCATAACAGGGATTATCGGAACCTCTACGGTATCCCTCATTGTCTCATGTATGTAGTAGGCCTTACCTTGTCCTAGTGTGAGACAAGCAGCAAGGTATAGAATAGCGGACTCCAGCTTAAAGCCTCCCGTAAGGTTAATGTAGACTACGAGTCCCTTCTCCCTGTACTCGACAAATTTCTTTACTATGCTGTCAAGGAGATTGAAGAGCCCCTTTTGGAAGTCAATACCCAGGTCTTGAACCCTTTGAACTTCAACCTCAACACCCTCCGCCTCAAGGTAGCTCGCGAGGACTCTAGCCTGGAACTCTGAGACACCTGTGTCTGATGCTAAGAGCGTAAGGGCTCTGACTATTCCTCTTTCAAGATAAGGTCTCATCGCGTTTAGCTCTGCGCTCAGCTCGAAGGGCTGCCCTCCAAGGGCCCTTAAGGCCGTTTCAAACTCCTCTGTACCCACGGCTGCCCTCCCTCCAGCAATAGCATCTGTAGGGCTACGGGGTGCGGCTCTTGTCCATTCGGAGAACTCTCTGAGAATATTATCTGGAATCCCTAATTCTTTTCCTTTCTGGGCGAGGTTCCTGATGAGACTTGTCCCCACTGCTACTATGTGTCCCGTTGCTGCCGAGCCTTGCATCATCTAGTTTTATGATTTTGATGAATATAAGAGTATATATCTAATTCTTGAAGTGTATTGTATATTACAATATACATATTGATTTATATACCACTTTTGATAAGAATAAATTTGATAAAACCATGACAAAAGGTTTGGCAATTATAATGTTCTCGGGTACAGCCGACAAGTTTATACCTCTTGGTGTTCTCACTCAGACCGCCGCCAACCTTGGAGTCCCCGTAAGGATCTTCGTCACAGGCTTCGCGACACCTTACTTCACTAAAAACAAGCCTCAACCCCGCTTCCCCAAAGAGTTTGAAGACATGGTCCCCCACCTAATTAAGGGACTAGAGAAGATAAAGGCTCCAAGCTGGTATGACATGCTTAAAGAGGCCAAGGAGGTGGGTGACGTCAAAGTTTATGTGTGCAGCCTCATAGCAGAAGCCCTAGGCCTTAAGAAGGATCATCTAGACCCAATAGTTGACGACATTGTAGGCGCAACCTTCTTCATGAAAGAAACCGCCGAATACGAGGTCATATTCATCTAGGCGACCCAAATGCCTGAAATCACCGTAGATGCAAGAGGAATGGCCTGCCCCGGCCCCATATCCGCTCTCACACGGGCTTACCGTAACGCGCAGAACGGGGATATCATTGTAGTTATGGCCACCGACCCCGGCTTCGAGCCCGACGTCAAAGCCTGGATTGAAAGGACTAAGAACGAGTTGCTAGAGTTGAAGAAGGAGGGCGAAGTTATAGTCGCGCGTATAAAGGTTGTAGCTAAAAAATGATTTTTCATTTTATCTTATATTAGGATTGAAAAGGCGATTAAATGAAAAAAGTTGTAATTGTTGGTGGGGGTGGAGGTGGAGCCATTCTAGCTAACCTATTACCGCATGACGAGTTCTCAGTGACGGTCATAGATAGGAGCCCTTACCACCATTTCCAGCCGGGCAACCTGTGGATTGCCTTCAAGGGTGTTAAGAAGGAGAAGTTCCTAAGGCCGATACGTGAACTCCTTAAACCTCAAGTAAGTTTCCTTAATGATAACGTTGTGGAGGTTAACCTCTCGGAGCGCTACGTGAAAACCGCTGGCGGAAAACATCTCGAGTATGACTATATAGTCCTAGCAAGTGGGGCTGAGCTTGATTATGACGCGATTCCCGGCCACCGAGAGTTGCTGGAAAAATTTGGAGACTTTTACTCTTCTCCCGAAAACGCCGAAAAATTGTATCATAGTCTTCGCTCTATGAGTGCTGGGAGATTCGTCATAGCTATTGCAGATCCGATCTACAAGTGCCCACCTGGACCTCACAAGGGGGCGTTCCTCTCATGGGACTTCTTCGCTAGGAGGGGGTTGAGGGAAAAGGTTAAAGTCGTGCTAGCTGTCCCCGTCCCACACGCCTATCCATCGAAGGTAATAGCAGACGTTATAGAGCCCGAGTTCAAGGCTAGGAATATCGAGCTGCACACGTTTTTCACAGCAAACGAGATTGACCTTGAAAAGAAGAGGATCCTAAGCCTTGAGGGCGAAGAACTCGCATTTGACGTTGCTACAGTTGTCCCTCCGCATAAGGGTGCTACGTATAAGATCACACCGGAAAGCGCGAAGGATCAAGGTGGTTTTATAGTGATCGATAAACACACAAGCAATATACAGGGATTCGACGATGCCTTTGCTATAGGCGACTGTACTAACGCTCCAACATCAAAGAGCGGTGTTACCGCCCACCTCCAAGCCGAAGTCGTGGCTGCTAGGCTCCAGGGATTTGACGCCCGGTACAGCGGGAGGACGAACTGCCCCGTCATAGCTGATGGGAAGGGCTTATTCGTGATAAGCGACTATGATCATCCTCCGATGCCTGTTCGCTTCTCTAAATTTAAGAGGCTTATGGAGGATCTCTTTGTCGCGACTTACTGGAGTGCTATTAGATACCCTGAGCTCTGGAGCCCCATCTTCAAGGCCTACTTCGACGCAACTGATGAGATGTTAAGAAGTGGTAGGGGGTGGTAGGCGTGTCGGGAGGAATCGAGGATATTTTAACCCCAACGAGAAGAGAAGCTCTTGAGAAATTCCTGGACCTTCTTGTAAAACTAAATGAATCCGGAATACTAGACACCGCAAGCGATATCGTTGATCCTGATGTTATAGGCCGTCTCTCAGAGATACTACTGAGGCCGTCAACGCTCCAGATCCTTGACCACCTAGACGAGATATTAGACGCTATGGGCCAGGTAAAACCTGAGACTTTGACAAAGAGCTTCGCGACGCTGGGCACTGTTTTAGAGGCAATGGAGAAGGAGGCAAAGCCTGTCGGTATCCCAGGCCTGTTGAAAGCCCTATCGGATCCAGAGGTTCAGAAAGGCCTTGGTGTAGCTTTAGAGGTTCTCAGAGCGCTAGGCAGATCCCATAAAAAGTAATTTTTTCTAACCTTTTTTGATTTTTTGCAGATAAAAGAATAACCAATTTAAGCTACCCTTGAACATCCAAACCGTAATATGGCGAAAGAGCAGCGACTCAAAAGGAAGCTTGGACTACTTGGAGTGTTTAGCTTCGGCTACGCCGACGTCGGCGCAGGAATCTACATGACGCTTGGATTGGTAGCTGCCCATGCAGGACCAGCTACGCCTATCGCATATGCTGTCGCCAGCATCTCTTACCTCCTGACAGCGTTAAGTTATGCGGAACTGAGCTCGTCTTTCCCCGAGGCGGGGGGAGGGATGATATTCGCTGAAAAGGCATTCGGGAAATTCATAGCATTTCTTGCCGGCTGGAGCCTGCTCCTAGACTACATAGTCACGGGCTCGATCTTCGCGTTGTCAGCTACAGGTTATCTTGGACACCTAATACCTCTACTTAAAACAGATCCTTATTTCGGCCTAACAGCAGCCCTCCTCGTAGGCTCTCTAGTTGTTCTCAACATCGTAGGGATTAGAGAGTCTGCAGCCGTGAGCTCTATACTCGTAGTGATGGATGTTGTAGGGCTTTCAGTAATCATGTTAATAGGCTATACCACCAGGTTTCAGCCCTTCTTCGACCAGATAGCGATAGGCACTAACCCCACATGGGAAAACTTCTTATACGGCTCCACCCTCGCAATGGCGTCCTACCTTGGGATAGAAGTCGTATCGCAAACGGCTGGAGAGACTCGTAAAGCAGGCTCGACTATACCCAAAGCCGTCAAACTTGTCAGCATAATAGTGATACTCTTCGCTGTCCTCTTCTCAACACTAGCCATAGGCGTGGTAGGCTGGCAAATCCTAGGAGAATCTGAGAAGGATCCCGCTGCCGTAGTTGCACAGCAACTTCCTTACGGAGGGATATTTGCGCTCTGGATCTCCATGATAGGCATGACAGTGTGTTATGTCGCAACAAACACGGGTGTAGTAGGCGTTTCGAGGATGGTTTACGCCATGAGCGAGCAGGGTATGCTTCCCGAGTGGCTCACCGCCCTACACAAGAGGTTTAATACACCCTACAAAGCTATAATACTATTCGCGTTCTTCCAGCTAATGCTCGCCTATATAGGGCATCTCGGTCTAGCAGCAGATCTATACAACTTCGGGGCATTACTCTCGTACATGATTGTAAACCTTTCTGTAGTGATGCTCCGCATCAAGGATCCGTATCGTTACAGGCCCTTCATGACCCCCGGAAATATTACGGTCTCAATAAAAAGGAAGAGCTACCTCATACCTCTAGGAGCTATCGGCGGTTTCATAGCAAACCTAGTAATGTGGCTGATGGTGGTGGGCACACATGAAGAGGGAAGGCTAGTGGGATTCTCATGGCTGGCCGTTGGGCTTCTTGCATATTTCCTTTACGTTGCGAGAAAACGCTAAAACTAGTGTTAGCCTTTAAGCTCTGTCTCAAGAGCCCTGTAGATCTTTCTCAGTACCCTTGAGCGCACGTCTTCAACCCTCTGGGGGTTTAGTATCCTCACTTTAACTTCAAGTTCTACCGTTTTAGCGTTCAATGAGACTACTTGAATCTCAGAGTCGCCGGTTCCTTCTTCACGAGCCTCTTCGCTTATCGCTTTCTCAATAGTACTTATAATATCGTCAAGACTTCGCGAGAGAGGAACGGATATTCTCGCAGTAACATCTATACCACCCGCCTTTGAAAGGTTGCTGATGGTATGCTTGACCAGCAAATTATTTGGGATGTAAACGCGTGCATGCGATCTCGTAACGACCTGAGTATACAGATCGTTTATTTCGACGACCTTGCCAACAATCTCCTCAATCTTTACCCAGTCCCCGACATTGAAGGGCTTATACATGTCAATGATCTGTTTTGCAAAGTAGTTTGGGAGGATGTCTCTGAGCCCGATGACGACAAGTACACCTATCAGTACCACAAAGACTAGTATTGTCTCGAGTTTAAGGTTTAACAGTTCTAATGAGAATAGTATGCCCACCATGTAGATCGCCCAGGAGCCATACCTTGCGGTGGCTTCCGCGAGCAAAGGGTTATACCTCCTAAGAGATCTCCTAATTATCCTCGAAAAGAGAAAGCCTATGACAAGCGTAGCCAATAAACTTCCAAGCACCGATAAAAGAAGCTCTAGCCGCAGCTCAAGCATCTGGAGCAAGCCAATCCCCTCCAAAATGACCTCTTTTCTTTTTTATATTTAAAGCGGATGCCTTACTCGTAAAGGACACGTATAAGTTCATTCACTCTTTCCTCCCTACCAACAACAACAATCTCGTCGTCGGCTTCCAGTACTAGATCTTCCGTTGGACGGCTTGGAATGCCCTCTCTCACCACTACTCCGACGAGAACTCCCATATCCTCTATACTTTTTATACTCCTTCCGACAAGCGGTGAGTCTGGTACAACGCGAATCAATGCGATGACTTTGTCCCGATCCCTTAGGAGATACTTGTACTCCGGGTTAACCACGGCTTCAATGAAGGCACTTAGTGAGTTAACACCCAGACAGACGACGGTGTCAGCCACCTCCCCGCCAACACGTTCACAGTTCTCACTCTGATTAATCCTGACGACGACCCTTGGTACGCCGAGCTTCTTTTTCGCTGTCGTGGCAACCTGTATATTAACGCTATCACTGTCTGTTACAGCATAAAGGACATCCGCTTCCTCCACCTGTGCGTCTCTCAAAAGACTTGTTGACCTTGCATCTCCACAGTAGACTACTGCATCATAATTTTTTGCTAGGAAGTCGCAGACTTCTTTCTTCCTATCTATTATTACGACCCTGTCCCCCCTACGTGCGAAAAAGTCTGCTATGGCTTGGCCAATTTTTCCACCTCCCACCACGACTATATACATAACAACCCAGAGCTATGAGAAGAAACAGCTTAAAAACTTTCCATGGCCCAATACAACAAGCGGTTTTTTACTTTTAAATTAGCCTTGTAAATAATGACGGAAGCCTTATAATACAAGTCGCTCTAATTCTGGTCTGTGTTGATTTCTAAGAACATTAACTGACTAAGGTTCTTATGCTCGTGTTTGAACTTAGAGGAACTTACTAAATCTTTAAAACCAGGGATATGAGTTCCCCCTGTAACAAGGCATGTACAATTTTTATAAAAATCACAAACACAGTCACAGTAACTTCTTCTCATGATGTATGGTTAATAAAACGAAATAATAGATAGGCTATAAAAGTTTTAAATTTTCCAGTAAAGAATATAAATACCCTAAACCAACTACTTAATGTATGGCAGGAAAAAAGAAACTCTTGGCACTACTTCCTATAGCATTACTATTCCTATCATCCACGGGATTGGCAGCTCAACTAAAGAACAGTCAGCTAAACCTCTATGGACAACAATACGAGAATACTCTTGTCCTCATAACGCCTTCGAACAAGAATCTTCTTAATGCTATAATTCCAGCGTTTCAGAAATACGCGAAGGAAAAGTTAGGAGTAGATGTAAAGGTTCAACTCATACAGGTCGGTTCTCCAGAAGCCATGAACAGAATTATAGCCTGGGGCGGAAAGCCAGACGCAGATATATTCTTTGGTGGTGACCTCATCTATCACTGGAAAGTCAAGGCACAAGGTCTACTTGAGAGGTACAAGCCAAACTCGCCTTATTATGACCGCCTCCCCTCCGTATTCATGGGTTTTCCATTGAAAGATCCAGACGAAATGTGGCATCCTAAGCTATGGTGGGGACATGGGCCAATGTATAACCTAGAAGTATTGAATAAGTTTGGACTCCAGCCTCCTAAGACCTGGGAGGAACTTCTCGATCCAAAGTGGAAGGATTTAATAGTGATGTGTACTCCTTCAAGATCTTCATCGACCTTCATCAACGTTGCAGTTATAATGCAACGTGAAGGCTTGGACAAAGGATGGGCGTTCTGGCGGCAACTAGCTGCAAATGTTGGCACATTTGTTCAGAGGAGCGCTGATGTCGTAGAGCTTGTCCAGAAAGGAGAATACGCGGTGGGCTTTACATACAGCCAAGGCGCAATTTTTGCTAAGGCCCAGGGTTACCCTGTTGGAATGTATATGGATCCCACAGGCTTCATAGTATCGGGAGTTTCACTTCTAAAAGGAGCTCCTCACCCCAACATCGCTAAAGCGTTTCTAGACTGGTGGTATACTCCTGATGCACAGCAGGCAGCTCTTAGCGCTGGCGGAATTCCAGTGCTCCCAGATGTTAAAATTGACGGTCCACCTGGTTCACCCGCTGCTATTTTGAAAGAGTTTCTTGGCGGGAAAGATACGATATATGATTACCTACAATCCTTCAAGAATGTACAGTTCTACAACTTCACCTTTGCTGAGAGCATCTACAACCAGGTAGCCAAAGAGTTTGATGACACAATAGTAGCTAAACACAACGAGCTGAAGGATGCCTGGGCTACTATCCTTGACGCTAAGACGAAGGTGGCCGGTGTGCCCCAGGCCGAGGCGAAACTCCAGGAGGCCATACAGCTCTTTAACAAGGGGAATTATGCACAGGCAAAAAGCATCGCGTTGGAGGCTGTCAATATAGCCGCTGCGGCTCCTAAGGGTCCCTCAGCCACAGACATAGCCTTATACATAGTGATTGCCATTGTAATCGTTGGAGCAGCATACTATGTGTACTCGCAGAGGAAAAAGAAGTCACAAAAGCAATGATAGTGTAATAAAAAAGATAATGTTTAATGTTTTTGGGCATCATCTTTAAATGGTTCTCTATGATAAGCGTGATGGATTAAAGGGAGATAATATGGTCTCTGTTCGCGTTGAAGACGTATGGATGCTTTTTGGAAACGTTAAGGCCCTACAGGGAGTAGACCTTGAGGTGAGAGAAGGAGAGATGGTTACCCTATTAGGGCCTAGCGGATGTGGGAAAACCACACTTCTCAGGGTAATAAGTGGCCTCTATAAACCCACTAAAGGAAAAGTGTACTTTGACTCCGAGGATGTAACTGATAAAAACCCTTGGGAACGTAACGTGGGTCTTGTCTTTCAGGATTATGCACTTTGGCCTCACCTGACAGTTTACGACAACATAGCATATGGTCTTAGGCTTAGAAAAGTAGAACAAAGAGAGATAAAGGAACGCGTAAGAGGCGTTGCCAGGCTTCTAGGTATAGAGGAATTATTAGACAGATACCCCCATCAGCTCAGTGGTGGTCAGCAACAACGTGTAGCTCTTGCGAGAGCCATTGTTATTAATCCAAGCGTAATGCTCTTAGACGAGCCTCTAAGTAATTTAGATGCCAAGATACGCATAAACGTCAGAACCGAGATAAGAAAACTCCAAAAGAAGCTTAACATTACATCAATTTACGTGACACATGACCAAGAGGAAGCGCTTGTACTCTCGGATAGAATAGTGGTTATGAACCATGGAAGAGTAGAACAAATTGGTACACCTTTCGAAATTTACTATCATCCAAAGACTCTATTTGTCGCAGACTTTGTAGGGCAAGTGAATATAATTAAGGGAAGAATTAATGGGATGGATGAGAGTAGACACCTAATAGAAGTTGATAGCGAGATCGGCCGAGTTCTCGTATCTAGCGACCAAGATGTAAAAAGTAGCAACGAGGTCTACCTTATATTTAGGCCTGAGATGGTAGAGGTATCAAAGGTAAAGCCTCGTGAAGATAACGAGTCTACGATAGTCGAGGGCATGATCGATGCTGTGCAGTTTCTAGGAAATATCTTACGAGCAGACGTCGCTGTTGGTGAAAAAAGGATAAGAGTAGAGCTTCATAATCCACTCTTCCGCGAGAAGTTTTCACCACAAGACAGAGTATTCGTCAGAATACCCGCTTCTAACATCAGGATTCTCACCGGGTGAAGATTGGAGATGATTGGAAAGTATAGCTTCACTGACATAGTGAGAGGGATACTGATAGCTTACGTCATATTTTTCATCCTTTATCCTCTAGTGTACTTCACTGTTTTTGTTATGTCCCCTAGAAGTATAAATGAAATTTTCTCCTTTCTTTCAAGCGACCTCTTTCGAATCTCACTTAACAACTCAATTTATGTAACCATAATCACAACCATATTTACAACTATTGTTGGGGTTCCCTACGCATATTTCCTTCACAGGTATCGAATACCTGGTAAAAGCGTAATATTACCCTTAACATTCATGCCTACAATGGTGCCACCATTCGTTGGAGCATTATCTATAATATTCCTGCTGGGACGATTTGGAACTTTAAATCTGCTTCTCCTCGAGGCTAAAATTATAGATCGCCCAATCAACTTCATATATGGCCTTCACGGAGTCATACTCGTACAGGTGCTCACTCTCTTCCCTTGGATCGCCATTAATGTCTATAACAGTCTGCTTAAACTAGATAGAACGCTTGAGGAAGCTGCAGAGTCCCTGGGAGCTGCCCCTCTACGGCGTTTTATTACAGTTACACTTCCAGGACTTATGCCTGGGCTGATAACAGGGTTGTTTATGGTAGCCTCATTCTCCTTCACAGACTACGCCACGCCTATAGTCTTAGGCCAGTACCAACTTCTAGCGCCACAAGCATTCGTCAACATACAGCAAGCAATAGACGAGTCTAGAGTCCGGACTGGAGCCTATATGGTTTTCTTTATGTTGATGATCGTCTTAGCCCTTTTCTTCGTTACTAAGCGCTATCTCACAACGAAGGAATATGCAAGTCTTCGCCTTCCACGCCCTGTCGAGGAGATACCGCTTAGGGGAGTAGCGGCTAAGCTTCGGGCAATGTACATCTATCTTATGATCACGCTCGCTTTGCTCCCCCATGCATACGTGTTCATCATCAGCTTTTCAAAGGTCTGGAGCTTCACTCCTTTTCCTACAGTATACTCTCTTGAAAACTTCCAAACAATATTGTCCAGAAGCACACCATTTATCAACACGGCTCTCTATGCAATCACTGGTACTTTGATCTGCTTTCTAACAGGAATGTTTGGAGCCTATCTTGTTGTCCGCACGAGACATCCTTTAAACGATTTTATCGATGCATCACTCTCAATGATGTTCATAGTTCCAGGTATAGTAATAGGAACTAGCTATCTGTTCGCCTTCAAGAAAGACATACCCTTAGCGGGATTGCTGGGTTCTGTGTGGATCATAATGCCTCTCATGCTGGCTACCAGGAGAATAAGCTACACACTTCGTTACTCGTACGCTTCTTACCTACAAATTAGGAAAACGTTAGAAGAGGCAGCATACGTACTCGGCGAGACCCCGTCGCGGGCATTCTTAAAGATAGTGGTTCCCAACGCTATTTACGGCATTCTCGCCGGAACAATCTTCTCATTTATCGAGATAGTGAACGAGCTAACAGCCTCGCTATTCCTTTACAGGCCTGGCTGGGAGACCATAACAATCCAGATGTTCGTCGCCATAACGGCAGGCGAGTTGAACATCGCGGCCGCATACGCTGTAATCCTTTTCCTTGCCTCAGCATTGCTAGCTGTCCTAGCCATGAGATTAGCGTCTCGAAAATAAGCAACAATACTTCCCTGGTCCTTGTGGGAGGTTTTCACAATTATTCTCAAGCAAAATTGTCAAGCCACGTCCCGGTCTGAAAGCATTGACGTTATTATTTCTGTTATTGTGTCTCCCGCCTCACGAACACTTCGTGACATCTCTGCTCCGAACTCTATTTTTTCCACTTGGATTCCAATAAGATAGGTCTTTACCTGAAGCATATCCACTAATATGGCTAGAGGGATGGAGTGCGTGCTAATTGGTACGGGTTTAAATTCTGATCCAGGTACCGGGGCAACCAATATGCATCCCGGCTTGAGGCCCATGTCCACAGCATCGATAAGTATGAGTACATCAGGTTTCTTCTCTTTAATTTTACGTATATGGAGCTCCGGGTTAGGGCCCGCTACGACTACGTATTCACCGAAGCCCTTTTTAATCAGCTTTCTAGCGACATAAAATCCGACTCCATCGTCTCCACTTAGAGGATTTCCTATCCCGACAAAAACCACCCTTAATCCTTTCAGCGTTTCGAGTAGCTCCTCAAGCTCTTTATGGCCCCTGCACCCGTCGTTCATAACCTTCTTTCATCATATTATCTAAGGAAACCTCAAGATATATCTTGCCCGGAAGCAAACCTTAAAGTTGTAAAAAATGAATATGTATAATATCGAGTATGGACTCTGAACATGAGAGTCATGACAGAGGCACTAAGCATTGACGCTATTGCCGGTCTCCTCCTAATAATAACTCCACTAATCCTTCTAGGGCTCTTCAGGAAGAATGTTTTATCTACCTCAATCATAACACTCGCCCTGGGAAGCATCCTAGCGATCAGCCAAGCCAAAACCCCAGTGCTCGTAAGCTCTCTCTATAACGGAGCGTGGACCGGTGTCCAGATATCCCTGCTTATCTTGGCTGCAATCTTCTTCTATGTCAACTATATATCGCTTGGCTATCTAGACTCTCTCCGGAGAAACATAAAACCGGGTAAGGGGACGGAGCTCTACTTGGCTGTCTTCTTCTCAGGATATATTGAAAGCATGTCAGGTTATGGAGTTTCACCCGCTGTAACAGCACCAATACTCTTGAACCTGGGGACCACTGCCCTTATGGCGACAACGCTCCCGATGTTTGGACATGCATGGGCTGTCCCCTTTGCTAGCCTTGGCGTCCCCACTCTTGTATTGTCAGGCGTCACAGGTGTGGATGCCCGTCCTCTAGCCATGGAAACCGCACATTTACTTACAATTCCTCTAGCATTAACCGTCATAACTATAGGTCTGATGGTGAGGCCCTCCTTTAAGGCATTCTCGATTGCTTTGCTCCTAGCCTTCTCGACATATATCTTTGCAGGGGCAGGTCTCTATACGGCTATTTTACTTGGTTTAACGGGTTTTACTGTGGGTATTCTTATCACGCAGGGATTCTCGCCCACAGTCAGCGTAATCAAAGGTCTTCTACCCTACCTCTTGCTATCAGTAATAGTCATCGTCCTAAACATTATCGGGCTTAGAGGCTTAGTGTGGGTGACCCTTTCCACGATCCTAACAGCCACGCTACTGGCTTTTTGGAATAGAGTGGGAATACTGGACAAAGTCAGGCGAGCAGTGAAAATGACGAGGAACACGCTTCTAAGCATTGTCGCCTTCTCTGTAATAGCCGAGCTGTCAAAGCAGGCTGGATATGCAATATCTCTTGCAAGGCTGATAGCATCTCTATCCGGAAACTGGTATACGGTCATAGTTCCCTTCGTAGCCCTTATAGGATCCTTTATTACGGGCAGCGCGACTAACAGTAATTTCCTACTGGGTGCACTTCAGATGGCATATAGTGACTTTGCCGGCATCGACCCAGTGTTTGTTTTAACGTTGCAAAATGCTGGCGCCGGTCTGGGGAGCGGGCTTGCCCCGGCGAAGATAGCGATAGCGGCATCTACGACAGGGGGGTCAAAGATAGAGAGTGAGGTTTTTAGAAGGAGTGCTTTAATGATACTGCTACTAGTCTTATCATTGACGATTACAGCTGTTCTGAGAATTCTCTAGGATGAGATGCCCCCTAGAAATTAATTTTGTACATGGTACGATTTATCCTTCAGTTATTTCGCTCAAGTGGATTCGTTTATTTTAGTAATGTATTCTAATAAAAGAGGATAAAGATCTGAAAAATCTACATGGAAAAAGTCGAAGCAAATAAATAGGGAAGTTTAATGAAGGTAGCAGGGGGAAGGGAGGGTAACCTCGCCCGGGGTTAGGGTTAGATTATAGCAACCCTCCTTTCTTCCCCCTCATATTTATTTTTAACGCGTTGAGCGATAACCCCAGGATTCGTCCATTTTTTGAGTAAAAGATTTTAAGACTAAAGTCGAGCGTCTATAGGAGATTGTGGATTGAACTTCAAGACACCCCGACATGTGATAATTCGCGAGGAAGCTCTTGACGACGTTCCCCAGGTCCTTAAGGAGTATGGGTGTGACTCACTCTTGATTGTGAGCGACGTCAATGTGAGGATGCTGTATGGCGTTAGAATTGAGCAAATCCTGTTGAGAATGAACATCAAGCCTATCTTTATTAATGTCTCGACCAACGACCGGCCAACGCTTGACAAGATGCATGTGGAGCTGTCCACTCTAGACTTTGACTGTGTGGCTGGGATGGGAGGGGGGAGACCTGTAGATGTAGGCAAGTATCTTGCCTTTAAGCTCGAGAAGCCTTTTATAAGTATCCCGACCTCTATCAGCCACGACGGGTTTGCAAGCCCTATAGTCGCGCTGAAGGATGAGAACGGCAACCCATTGTCGCTTTTCACGGCTCCCCCTATATCTGTTATAGTAGATCTAGACGTTATTTCGCAGGCTCCGAGGAGACTCTTAGCGAGTGGTGTTGGAGACCTGCTTGGGAAGATTACAAGCGTCGCAGACGCCAGGTTGGCAGCGCGAGAGGTTGGGGAACACGTCCCTGAGTCGGCTTTAAGGATGGCGGAAGCGGCTGCCCATATCGTCCTCGAAAACATTGAGAGTATCGTGTCCTTCTCCAAGAAGAGCATGACATTGCTAGCAGAGGCTGGGCTTCTTGCAGGGATGTCCATGTCAATCGCGGGAAGCAGTAGGCCATGTAGTGGTTCAGAGCATCTCTTCAGCCACGCGATTGACAAGCTTTACCCTGGACGCGCCTTGCACGGAGAGCAAGTAGGTGTTGGCACCATAATAGCTGCATACCTGCATGGAATGGACTGGATTCGAATTAAACAGGCCTTGAACGCGGTAGGAGCTCCTACAAGCATCGAGGACCTTCACATGACGCTTGACGAGGCCGTAACAGCTCTATTATTAGCTCCGAGGCTAAGAGATAGATATACTATATTACACAAACTCTCCCTTGAGGATAAGGAGCTAAGGGAGATAGTTCTAAGAACGGTCTCAAAGGCTAAGCATCAGTAGGAAAACTGTTAAAAGCCCAATGAACATAAAGACTATTCCTGAAATCTTGTGAAGAGTTGTAAGGTTTAACTTCCTGGCCAGTTGCCTGAGGGCTATCACGCCTAAGATGTTTGCAGCCATGTAGCCTATAACACCCCCGAGAAGGGGAAGGATGGGGTTTTCAGCCCCAGCAGCGGAAGCAATTGTAGCCAGTTGTGTTTTGTCGCCGATTTCCGATAGGAAAACTGTGGTGAAAGTTAATCCTTTGCCTTTAGATTCCAGCTTATGGTTTTTAGATCTATACATGTGGAGCCCAATCAAAAAGAAAAATAAGCCTGAGAGGAGTTTTAGGAGTAGTCTCGCCTCCTCAAGGAAATAGTAAACACTACACGCGACTACGACTGGTGCAGCGTTCGCTGTAAGGTAGCCAAGAATTGAGACGATCAACACGTGGAGTGGATTATTGGATAAGGCCAGGGTAGCTGTCGCTATCATCGTCTTATCGCCCAGCTCTGCAAGCATTACCAGTATTGAGGTTCTGAGGAGAGTTTGTAGTGCTTCATCAGCCACGGTCAATCCAAAATTGAAGAAGAATATTAGGCTTATTATATGCATTATCCATGGCAGGATGGTTAGGGTACTGAGACAGACAAGTATTTTAGGCATAAATAGTTAAAAGATGTGTGCAGGATCTTTGGCTATATCTCTGTCAAACCTTTAAGCCCTGCGTTTGCCTTCTTTAGCGGAGCTACAAACCTATTCACACTTTCAAAGGAGCATGATGACGGCTGGGGGATTGCATGGACAGGTAGCGCTGGCTGGGAACTCTACAAGGAAAGCTCTGCCTTATATCGGTCTGAAACGGCTCCGAGTCTGATAAGGAGCATAAAAGCCATGCTGGTCATAGCACACATCCGTAAGGCATCGCGTGGGGAGTTATCATTTGAGAATACTCATCCCTTTGTCAGCGATGGCTGGGCATTTGCACATAACGGGACAATCGAGGATTATTCAGTACTGAGGAGTATGCTCGGAGATAGGGAAGACAAGCTCCAGGGGAATACTGATTCGGAGGCTTTTTTCCAGCTACTCATCAAGAATATTGAGGAGAAAGGGAGCGTTGTAGATGGAGTTAAAGGTACCATTGAAGCAATGAATGGCTTAGAGTATACGAGTCTGAATGCAATATTCAGTGACGGCAACCAGCTATACGTTCTAAACTACTTCCTGGATGAAAACATCGAGTACTACACAATGCATATTGGGAGATTTATGATTGATGGCGTCGAGCTAATTGCTGCTGCTTCAGAGCCTGTAGGCGGGATAGAGGGGTGGGAGAAGATAGGCAATAGGAAGCTTGTTGTAATAGACAGGCGTTTGAGAGTTAGCGTGTATCCTTTTCCCTGACCCAACGGTCAACGAACTCGCTTAGAGTCCTTTGTCTCCTCCAAAGCATAACTGCTGCTATATGTGTGCATATTCCCTTCTCTCTAGTGTACCCATATCTGGTGTAGAAGCACTCGCACTTGTATTTCCCATTCGAAAGCCATACCCTGTAACTAGGCCTTGAGTCACCTAGCTCCCGGAATCCTTTAACAAGCCACTCTCCCTTTCTGACAGGTTTTACTCCTGCCAGTGCCCTGTAAAGAGCTCTGTAGTACCAGCTTTGACTTTTCGTGTTGAAGGTTTCTCTTAGTTCTCGGTAAGCAAGAGCGAGGGACTCCAGTTCTTGGGGGGCCTCACCTCTGATTATTCTTCTTGCGATCAGAGCTAAATCGTCCGTCAAACCCCTCTTTGATTTTTGTGGTGATGAATAAATAAAATATTATGCTGGTGGAGGCAGACTGCGGTTTCCTGTGGGATATAGGTGTCCCAGCATAACTTCGGGTCTGAATCCCAGAGCAAGTAGAATCGGTGAGAGCGCCCTGTCAAGGATCTCTGTGTACTTTTTCATGTCCAGACCCCTACCATCGTAAAGCTTCCAGGCCTGTACGCGTAGATACGGGTTGGGGTTCAGGGCATCCACCCACACATACTCAACATAATCGCCTACAGCCACGGTGTAGCCGTTCGACCTCAACTGCTGGGCTGCTATGAGGACCGGGTTTCTCGAGAGATATCTTTCCTTTCTGAGTGTGGAGCCGGCCACGAGGTCTTCGGGCCTCGCAGAGTAAAGCTCCTCATAAATCGCCTCAAGCTCCCTCAATAATACCTCCTTGAGCTCTTCACCGGGCTTGGCCCTTACTGCTCTTTCAACAATCCTAAGCTGTGCCTTTTTTACAATCCTGGGAACCCCGCTTCGCACAGCCTCAACTCCTTTAGCGTTGATCTTCCCGTTACTCACTCCTATGTACCTCTTGGCTACCCCTGCTTTCTCGTCTCTATCAGGGAATAGGAAAAGCCACTCGTAAAAATTATCCAGCCTCATGGGTAGGCCTACACGCTCAGAAAGTCTGAGTGCAAGTCTCTCATAGTCTTCAGCAGAGGCCCTGTCGCCTTGCAGGAACACGCTGTCCGTATCGCCATAGATAACCTTGAAACCCTGTCTCTCCACGTAGCCAAGGACTTCAAGCATCACCCTCCTAGAGTACCTGTTTATCCATTCAAAGGTAAGTGGGTTTCCCAGCCTGTTGTAATTGTTCCCGCTGTAACCGTAGCTCGAGACAAGTATCATTTTCAACTCGCTCTGCCTTTCATCAGCCCACCTCGTATCTGGGCCACTCGAAGAGCGCATAACCCCCTTGTAGTATAGCCTTCTACGCAGTGCATCCTCGATGAGCTCCGGGAGTAGGCCCCTCGGCCGCCTTCTAACTCCCCTCCGGTTGACTGTTTCATAGCTTATGTTCCGCTTAACAATAAGATTTGGAAACATCGACTCGAAGTCTAGTACAGCCACGTTCCGATAGAGGCCGGGGCGAGGCCTTATTATGAGCCCTCCCTTGTCGTAAAGGTGGATTTCCCAGGCTGTCCTCACGGGAATGTTGAGGTTCATCCTCCTAGGTACAGCATAGCCCCTTGAGAGCAAGACATAGCTCTGCCGCAGATCTATCATCCTACCATAGCTGACCCTCGCGGCATGGGTTGGTGGTAGAAAGGTAAACCCGCTCCTCTCCTCGAGGCCCGTTAGACCTATACGTTCAAGCAGGGAGTGCTCGATGAATATCCTGCCCTCTAGGGGCTGCTCTCCTCTGCCGAGACGTATGCCCCGGCGTCGCGCCTCCCTTGCAAGCCCCCTCAGCTCTTCGTAGCTGAGGTTGGAGGAGACGATGTCCGGATCATACTTCTGGATTGCCCTTGAGAGCTCTAAGAGGACGGTGTCTAGGGGGCCTCTAACAGAGAATTCCTCCCCTGCATGGAAGTGTAGCGCGTATTCCCCTGCTGGTCCCTTTATCAGCGAGAACCTGGCGGTTTTCATGGGTAGGGGCTCTATCCTGTACTCTTCGCCTCTAAGAGTCATTGGAACATACCCATGAGGGGCGAGAACCTTGTGATAAACTGGAACATCAGACGCGTAGGTTTCAACGTTTTTCCGTTCGAATAGACGCTTTGCGCTCCGGTACTCTGCTTGGGTCTCAAAGGAGACTTTGACTAGCTGCTTAAATCCTCTCGGGAAGAGTCTAAGCTTAACCTCCTCTACCTCGGAATAGAACACGTCAAGACCCGAGAAAGCTTCCACGTCTACATAGAAGTAGTTCTGGAATGGATGTTTCTCTACTGAGATAGCTCCACTCGTGCTCTTAAACCATAGCCGCGCCTCTGCGTCCGCCACAGCTATGTCGTAGAGAAAGCCATTCTTCATCGAGAAAGTGCTTCTAAAATAAGGAAATAATGAGTTGATGGTTGATCGTCGGAGGGGGGTAAATCTAATATATATGGTTTTCGTACATCCAGAGACGAGATTTTTAACCAAGAAAATCCTTTATGAAAAACGTGAAGTGGGATAAGTCGAGAATTGTTGCCACGACAAGCGTGATGGCGGCGCTTACCACTGTAGCAACGATGATTTTCCAAGTACCTGTTCCCGAGACCCATGGATACATAAACCTGGGAGATACCATGGTCATGCTTTCAGGAATTCTGTTTGGACCACTGGTAGGGGCCATGGCTGGTGGAATAGGCTCTGCCTTAGCCGATGTGCTGTCTGGCTACGCGGGATGGGCTCCCTACACGCTTGTGATTAAAGGGCTTGAGGGGTTCCTCGTCGGACTCCTTGGCGGTAAGGATGGGAGGATTAAGGCATTGGCTGGGTGTCTGGCGGGCGGCGCCGTGATGGTGCTAGGGTACTTTTTAGTAGAGTTCTTGCTTTACGGGGCTGGAGCCTACGCCGAGCTCCCGGGTAATATCCTCCAGGCGTTGGCCGGAGTTATCGTGGCTGTTAGCGTGGGAGTTGAGGTTAGAAAGGTTTTAGGCAGGGTGTAGGGAATTGCTCTTGTCTTTCGGGAAGCTTCCATATACTGAACTCCGGGAAATCCTCTCCGTTATATACAGGAAAGACCCTTCCGTCCTCCTGGGCCCAGGTATTGGCGAGGATGCCGCGCTGATAGAGCTAGGCGACGATGTACTCGTGGTCCACGCCGATCCAATAACCGGTGCTGTCGAGAATATAGGTTGGCTTTCAGTGCACGTCTCGGCCAACGATATTGCTACAAGAGGAGTAAGGCCAAGATGGCTTGTCACGGTTCTACTCTTACCCCCGGGGTTAGAGTACAAGATGATTAAGGGTATAGTTCAACAAATAAGGAATGCGGCAGACGAGATTGGTGCGGTTGTCGTTGGAGGGCACACAGAGATTACTCCAGGGATTGATCGACCCATAGTGATTACAACGGCTATCGGTATCGGTAAAAGGGAAAAGGTTATATACACTGCTAATGCGAGGCCGGGTGATTTTTTAGTCCTCACTAAGGGTGCGGGTATCGAGGGAACAGCTATTATTGCTAGCGAGTTTCAGCATATACTCAAAGGAAAAGTCTCGGAGGAAATTCTCCTAAAGGCTAGAGAGTTCATAAGAGAGATAAGCGTTGTCCGCGAAGCCCTCGCGGCCTTTGAAACAGGGGGTGTACATGCCATGCACGATGCCACAGAAGGTGGTGTTATAGGCGCTGTCCAGGAGATCTCCATAGCGTCTGGACTCTCAGCTCGAGTATACGAGGGAAAAGTGCCGATTCGGGAAGAAACCCTCACCATTTGTCGAATCCTTGGCTTAGACCCGCTAAGACTTATTAGTTCAGGGTCTCTTCTCTTAGCAGTTGATCCGGGAAAAGTGGAAGATGTGTTAAAAACCATTTCTTCACTAGGTATAGAGGTCTCCATAATAGGAAGTCTTGGAGAAGGCGGAGGCGTAACCCTCATTCGCAGGAATGGTGAAGAGGAGGAAATCCTGAAGCCCATAGAGGATGAACTTTGGCGTCTCCTGGCGTTAGAGGGAACAAGCCGCGTCAAAAGCTTAGAATCATGATGAGCAAGCAGTTCTAGAAAAATGGTAGAACACAGCGTTATAGCAACGAAATAATGACGTCTCGGGGTAGGAGTATTTTTGGTTTAAAAGACTCTCTTAGCTAGCCTCCTAGCCCCGAGAATACGCCAGGCGAGTGATGCGAGAAGGGCTCTCCCATACATGTCGGTGTTCTGGGTTGCCCAGGCGCCTATAGCGCCGTATTTCTCCGCCAACACCTGGGCTGGGATCGCCCTAAAGAATACTACAGTTATCATGTTTATGAAAAGTGGTAGCCAGACGCTCCCCATGCCTCTCATAGCCCCATAGAAGGCGTTGCTGATGCCAAATCCAATCTCGCTGAGAGCTGCTAGGACTAGATACGCCTGGGTTAACCGAATAATTTCGGGGTCACTCGTGAACATATAGCCGGCGAACGGGGACAAGGCTACCAGAGCCAGTGCGGCCAACCCCATCGTAATAGCCCCCACCACTACTCCCTCGCGTAGCCGGGCGCTAACGCTCTCCAGGTTCCTAGCCCCTGTTTCCTGTCCGGTTCTCACGAGTGTTGCCAGGCTGATGGCGAAACTCGGCTGTATGATCAAGCTTTCCACATTCACTCCTATATTGTGGGCGGCGAGAGCTATGGTTCCACCTTTAGCCACGGCGTTTACGTATATATTGTGAGCTATACTTGCCACGAATCTTTCGAGAGCCATTGGAGTTCCAAGCATCAAGACTTTGAGGCTAAGTCTGCCTGGCACGGTTAATTGAATCCTTATGGGAGGCTTCCATATAGCATAGGCTACCAGGCTGAAGTAGCTTGATATTGTGGTAGCGAATCCTGCACCTTTTAGTCCCATAGCCTTGACATTAAATCCTCCGAGGGTGAATAGCGGTATCAAAAGAAGCCCTAGCCCGAGGTTTATGAGGGAGGCATATACGCTGGGCCACGGCTTGTCAACACTCCTGTACAACGAGGCTAAAACTATGTTTACAAAGAGTGCAGGTAGTGATAGAAGCCTCAGGAAAGTATACTCGAGAGCTAACTCAGTGACTTCAGCGTTACCAGAGGAGACCGCAAGGAAGTAGCTGGAGAGCCAATAAGGTGTGGAAAGGACGATGAGAACTGACAGGACGAATGCTAAGCAAAGCGTCTCTCCCGTGGCAGAGCCAGCTATATCTTCTTTCCTAGCCCCTATGGCCTGTGCTAAAACCACCATTAAGCCTCCGGTAAACACCGAGGCTAGCGCGTTTATTACGAAGAAAAGGTATGCTGCGAGACCGGTAGCGGCTACGGCTGTCGTTGAGAGCTTTGAAACAGTGATTAATGCGACCAGACTAAGTAAGGAGTCTGAGATGGTACTAATCGTTATCGGGAGAGCCAGGCTGGTTACACTTCTCTCTTCCATTGAGTTCAGGGTATCCTAGCTAATTTAAAAATTTTTAATTTTTCATAGAGTCTGTAAAGAATAAGTTCTGTAAAAGTCTTCCGGGTTTTCACGGAGCTCTCTCAATACTCTTGGAAGTACTCTCATCATCCTCGAAGCTGTTACCCCATCGATGCCCTCAAGAGATGCTACGTAGTCTCCAGCATAACCATGAACGAGGACTGCCATACGTGTCGCTTCCCCCACGTCCAGTCCCAAGCCTAGCATCGCTGCTATGACTCCTACAAGAACGTCCCCTGACCCCGCTTTAGCCATCCCCGGGTTTCCAGTCAAATTAACGTAGATCTTACCGCTTGGCGTCCCTACAAGGGTATGTGCACCTTTTAAAACTATGTATGAGTTGAGCTCTCTGCATAGCGTCCTCAAGAAACCAATTCTATCCTCTCTTATCCTTTCAACCGAGATTCCTGTAAGCCGAGACACTTCACCCAGGTGTGGTGTAAGTATTGTAGGAGCCTCTCTCTTTTTGATGAGTTCCAGGGCGCCGGCAACCGCCGTTAAACCGTCACCATCGAGGATTAAGGGCTTCTTGATAAGAGGAACCAGATCCCTGACCAGTCTAAGAGTTTCCTCCTCCGTGGTTAGTCCAGGACCCATTGCTACAATATCTGCCCATTCGGCCAGTTCAAGCAGCCTGTCCTTGTTAGCATATGATATGCTCCCGGATGGGGTCTCAAGTAATGGCTCGTAGACAACCTCGCTCGCCTTTGAACCTAGGTATGGCACTATATTTGATGCTGTTGCAAGCCTAGAGTAGCCGCCTCCAGCCAGGAGGAACGAGTATGCTGAAAAGAGGGGTGCCCCCATGTATCTCCTCGAACCGGCTATAAAGAGGGCCTTCCCGTAATCACCCTTATGCGTGTCTGGTTTTCTCTCAGGAAGCTGAACAGGGTCATTCGTCTCTATAACCAGATTTTCATCCTCTAGAAGCTCGATTGGATAAGATATCCTTGCAACGTATATCTCACCTGCGTGTTCAGCTCCCGGATATATTAAAAGACCGGGCTTTGGGAGTCCAAAAGTAACCGTATAGTCTGCTTTTACAGCTACTCCCATCACCTGACCTGTATCACCATTCACGCCTGAAGGTATGTCTACGCTCACTACGAGCGACCCGGAACCATTGACGGCGTCTATGACTCGAGCATATAACCCTGAAACGGGTCTATTGAGACCAATGCCGAACAATGCGTCTATCACTACGTCTGCCTGGTGTAATTCCTCTGATAAGCCGCTTATGTCTTCCGCGACATGCTCTACGGGCAGCCCCATTCTCATGATCCTATCAAGGTTTATCCGTGCCAGAGTAGTAATCTTCTCTAAATCTCCAATGATGTATACGTTTACATCCGCTCCTTGAGAGGCAAGATGCCTAGCTGCAACTAATCCGTCGCCTCCATTATTCCCGACCCCCGCCACAACAACAACTCTTAACCCACTCGCATCTGCAAAACTCTCTATAAGTCGTGCAACGCTGGCGCCCGCGTTTTCCATTAGTATTTCCTGTGAAATTCCGTACTTTGTACTAGCCAGCTCGTCCATCCTCTTTATGTCTTCAACTCGAGCCACCTTCACGGGGCATCAAGCATTAACACTTAACGATGCTTAAAATTACTACACTTGAAGCACGCTATCCAAGGGGGGTTTGATAACAGTGAAAGTGAAACCTAAACCAAGGAGTTTTTCAACTGATCCTGACAGGCTTCGTCTGATCATATAGCCAAGGCTTCTCTTTTTCTAATTCTTCTAGCCATGGGAGGCCATCCTGTGCACCCATCTTTGTAACCTTTAATCCCGCAACTATACTTGCAAGCCGTACCGACTCCACTAAATCCTTTCCATGCATTAAACCATAAGCCAAACCCGCGTTAAACGCATCACCAGCGCCTGTCGTGTCTACGGGTTCCACCCTTACAGCTGGTATGAAATAAGCATCAGTCCTTCTAACGACGACTGACCCCCTTGCCCCCAGAGTTATAACTGCTGCTCCTACACCCTTCTCGAGGAGTTTTCTACCAGCCTCCAAGGCAGAATCAACGCCAGATACTTCGATTCCAGTTAGCATGCTCGCTTCAACAGCGTTGGGAGTAAGTACATCTGCATGCTCGAGAACTTTGAACGGGAGGGGTTGAACCGGTGCTGGATTGAGAACTGTCGTGACGCCGTGTCTCTTAGCTATATCTAATGCTGTACTCACTGTCTCAAGGGGGATTTCTAGCTGTGTTAGTAGCACCCTGCTGCCCCTAATAATTTCCTCTGACTTTTCAAGATCAGCCTGGGAAAGCCTGTTATCCGTACCGGGTTCAAAGGCTATCATGTTTTCTCCATCATCGCTTAAAAGTATGAAGGCGATACCAGTATTCACCTCCTCGTCAATGAAGACGTAGTCTGTTCTGACATTATTTCTGGTGAAATTAGAGATGAGAAAATCCTTGTAATCCTTACCTATCCTACCTATCATGTATACCTCTATTCCGAGCCTGCCCAGACCAACCGCCTGGTTCGCCCCCTTGCCTCCCGGCTTTATCACGAAGCCCTTACCCTTAACTGTCTCGCCTGGCCTTGGAAGCTTTGGAACTCTTATGTAGAAGTCGACGTGTGTGCTCCCAACGACGCTTGCATGCATAAGATATCAATGACTAGTACGTAATTAAAAGCCTACCCTTGAAAGCTATTACTAATCAATAGTTAGGCATGGAATAAAGTTAAAATTCAGCCTTAGCCCGTTAAGGTGCGTGAAGCATTTAATAATAGACACTGATCCGGGAGTTGATGATGCCCTTACCCTCTTAATGGCTCTTAACAACCCCAATGTTGAGATACTTGCTTTATGCTCTGTGGCCGGCAACGTTCCAGCAGAGAGGGGGGCTAGGAATATTATCCGGTTGCTTGATGCAGTTAAAGCCCCCTCTGACCTTTATAATAAGGTTAGGCAAGGTTCATCCAAGCCCCTTGTCAGGAGGCTTGTCACAGCCGAGTGGGTTCACGGAAAGGACGGCTTGGGAGACGCCGGATTACCAGAAGCCTCTCGTGAGCCCTTGAAGGGTGGGGTTAGGTTTCTTCTCGAAGTATTGGAGTCGGCATCTAAGCGAGAGATATCAATCTTGACACTGGGCCCATTAACAAACATCGCCCTTTTAACAGCTCTAGCCCCCGACGTCACGAGCCGTGTTAAGGAGATTGTGGTTATGGGGGGATGGTTCGCTTTGACGAGCTACTCAAGCGGAAACGCTACGCCTGTCTCGGAATTTAACATATACAATGACCCCGAGGCGGCCCTAATGGTCTTCGAAGCCTTCGGTGATAAGCTCAGAGCCGTTGGCCTAGACGTCACCATGCACCCGGAAACGCTTCTCACCTGGGAACAATGGAGGCAGCTCAAGGAGTCGAAGTCCCAGTTTGCTAGGCTTTCCGCCTTGATAACCGAGAGGGGTTTAAGAGTGTTCGGAGGGGTTTTTGGGCTACACGACCCTCTTGCCTTCACTGCTCTTATTAAACCGGAGCTCTTTGAGTTCTCGACGTACCCTGTAACGGTCTCTCTGGGAGAGGGGGCAACTAGGGGTCAGACAATAGCGGATAAGAGAGGATGGTTAGAGTCGAGTGGCTCTGAGGAGGAGGCCTTCCCCTATATTAAATACCCGAAAATACAGGTTGCATCATCCGTTAAGGCTCGCGAGGCTAGAGACTACATAATACAGGCCCTGTCAACATAAACTCCTGGGATAAATTGAGTTTATTAGAGACGAATATCACATAATAATCGATGCCAGGAGACGCACAATACCATATTAGATGCCGCAAGGGAGACGTTGGAAAATACGTGATACTTCCCGGTGACCCTGGTAGGGTTCCTCTTATTGCTCGTCATCTAGAAAACGCTGTGAAAATTGCACAGAACAGAGAGTATGTAACCTATACGGGGTATTGGAAAGGGATAAGGGTATCTGTTACGAGCACAGGTATCGGTAGCCCGGCTGCTACTATCGCTGTGGAAGAGCTTGCCAATGTTGGGGCAGAGGTATTCATAAGACTAGGTACATGCGGCGGTGTCGAGCCCTCAGTCCACGCGGGAGACATCATAGTAGCACAGGCGGCGGTTCGGGGCGAAGGCGCCTCTAAGGAGTATCTGCCCACAGAGTATCCAGCGGTCGCTGATCACGATGTTGTGGAGGCTCTCCTCAGGTCTTCGAGAAAACTCGGGATACCGGTTAAGACGGGGATTGTGTGGACTCATGATGCTTACTACCGTGGAACCTGGGTTGGCGAGATGCCTCCCCAAGCTCGTAGAGTATATGAGCCTTGGCTTGAGGGGGGTGTTCTTTGTGTGGAGAACGAGGTTAGCGGCATTTACGTGGTGAGCAGGATCCGCAGGAAGAAGGCGGGCGCTGTTTTGCTCTGTATGGGAAACAACCTCGTCGAGACGCCTGAGCAGTTCACCGACACGGATTACCTATCAGGAGTAGAGAGAATGACGCGTTTAGTCTTGGGGGCTATAGAACTTCTTGAAGAGGGGCTCCGATAGTGAAGATTCTCATTAAAGACGCCGACCTTGTAGTAACACAAAACTCTAGAAGAGAGATTCTTCGAGGAGCATCCATCTTCATCGAGAATGACATTATAAAGGCCATAGGAGACTACAAGGATCTGGAGGGCCTAGGCGCGAACACAGAGGTTGATGCGAGAGGACTCGCCGTCATCCCAGGCCTTATCAACCTCCACACGCACTCCACTCAGACGGCAACTAGGGGCTTGCTAGAAGATATCCCATTGATGGCCTGGCTTTACCGCATCGATAAAATCTATGAGTCTATCGACGAGGAGGCAATAGGAGTCGCTTCAAAGCTTTCATTCTTAGAGGGGCTTTTTTGCGGGACAACGACTTTCGTAGATATGGAGCTTAGCTATCGGCCCGTGATTTCCGCTGCTCGTGAAGTAGGTGTAAGGCTCTTCGAGGCTGCAGCTCTAGTAGACACTCAGGAGACCGGTCCAAGCGGGTTTGAGAGGATAAACGATCCAGATGAAATTGTTAAGAAAGTCGTTAGAGACGCCGTAGAATTCAAGGAAGACCCGCTTGTCAAATTAGGTTTAGGCCCTGTCGGCATTCCAAGCAGCAGCCCTGAGCTTCTCAGAATCGCCGCGATCGAGGCTAGAAGGAATGGGCTCTTTGTTCAGACCCACTCATCTGAGAGCCAGGTTAACGAGAAGATAGCTAGGAAGTTGTACGGTTTAAGCGAGACACTCCTTCTAGAGAAAATGGGTGTTCTAGGACCATGGCTTATAATAGTTCACGGCGTAAACTTAACGAGAACAGACATTGATACCCTAGCTAAACATGGTGTAAGTGTAGCCCACTGCCCCACTAGTAATGCTAAGCTAGGTAACGGGGTAGCCCCTGCTTGGCATTTAATCTCGAGAGGCGTGAATCTTGGCCTAGGCACTGATGGGGCATCAAGCAATAATTCCTTGGACTTGTTCCAGGAGATCAAGACGTTTATACTCATGCAGCGGGCCATCCTAAAGGAAACTGTATTATCCGCGCAACAAGCCTTCGATGCAGCGACGATCAACGGTGCCCGTGCACTAAGGATAACAGGTAAAATTGGAAGTATTCAACCTGGCGCCTACGCCGACCTAGTGCTCGTAGACCTGAGGTCTTTGTACCTTCAGCCTTCAACGATGTTTCTTGAAAACCTCGTCTTCTCAGGCGGATGTAAAAGTGTAAAACATGTATTCGTCAACGGTAAACTTCTTGTCAAAGATGGCTTGTTTATAGACCCGACCCTTATTGATAAAATAATAACGGATTTTGAGGGGGCTTTCGAAAGAATACAGAAAAACGTAGTCTAAATAGCAATGAAGTATTATTGTCTTTAATTACATACTCTACAAATAGGTGTTCCTCATCTAGACTTATGAGGTGAATTTGTTGAGCTATGCGGCTGTTGGAAAGAAAATTAGGCTAGGGAGACTGTTGCCAGACGGTAAGAGCCTGATATTTGCGTTTGACCATGGTGTAGAGCACGGGCCTTCTGACTTCTCGGGAGAGACGATAAATCCCAGGAAGATCCTCGAGAAGATAGTTGACGTTGTTGACGCTATAATGTTGCTACCAGGCATGGCTAACATTACGAGTGATGTATGGGCTGGCAAGGTTCCCTTAATTGTCAAGGTCACGAGCAAGACAAGCCTGAGACCCGAGGACGCGCGACTTCTACAGAGCCCCTTTGGTTGGGTTGAAGACGTCGTAGCTCTTGGAGCTGAGGCTGTCGCGGCCACCGTCTACTGGGGGAGTCACTATGAGGACTCTATGCTCAAACAATGGTTTACCGTGAAGAGAGAAGCTGAGAAATATGGTCTGCCATGCCTACAACTCTCCTATCCTCGGGGGCCAGCGATTAAGAATATGTACGACGTAGAGGTAGTTCGTTACGGTGTCCGTGCGGCTATAGAGAGCGGGGCCGACCTCATAAAGACCTACTATACGGGAAGCACTGAGACGTTCCGCGAAGTTGTGAAGACCGCTGCAGGCATACCCGTACTGATGAGCGGAGGAGCTAAAGCCAAGACTCTCTTGGACTTCTTACATGTCGTCAAGAGCGTGATGGACGCTGGCGGACAGGGAGTAGTGGTTGGTAGAAACATTTTCCAGCATGAAAACCCGAAAGGGGCGGCAAAGGCCATATCAGCAGTCGTTCACGAGGGCCTAGATCCTGAGGAGGCTGTTAAGAAGGCTGGGTAGCCATGTCTCACGAGTACTACGACGCCATAACTGTAGGTCACGTCCTCTTGGACTTACGCTTCAGCGTTGACAGGTTTGCTGCGCCAGATAGGGAAAGCACTATACTTAGCCAGAGCCACGGAGTCGGCGGCAGCGCAGCCAATGTTGCTATAGGGATTCGCAGGCTTGGAGGAAACTCGACGGTCATAGCAAAGGTAGGCTTCGATGACTTTGGTAAAAACGCACTCGAGGATCTTGTCAAGGAGGGAGTGGATGTATCTAACATAAGGATTCAAGCAACAAACGGGAAAACGGGCTTCACTATCGTGATTATTGACTCGTCGGGCCAGATTTTAATGTATGGGCATAAAGGTGTCTCAGAGGAACTCAAGCCAGAGGAGATAAATGCAAAAGTATTTGAGAAAACAAAGCACGTCCACATAGCAAGTTTGCGCGTAGACACCTCGGCAGTAGCAGCTAGATATGCTAAGGAGAAAGGAGCCTTCGTCTCATTTGATCCCGGACGGAGGATTTCAAGGCTTGGCCTTGAAGCCTTGCGACCGGTATTGTCACACGCAGACCTCATACTGCCCAATGAAATCGAGGCTACTGCTATTACAGGTGAGGAAGACTATAAAAAGGCTGCACAGGTCTTGCTCGATACAGGCGTAAAGATTGTAGTAGTTAAAAGAGGGGGAAAAGGCGTCTATGTATCGACGCGAGATGAAGAATTTGAAATCCCCTCATATCTACCGGGAAAAGTAGTTGATACCACGGGTGCAGGAGATGCACTTGCAGCCGGCATAATAATGGGCTTGAAGAGATACCCCCTGCCTGACGCACTTAGGTTTGCTACTGTTGTAGCAGGTATAAAGGTTACAAGGCTTGGATCCCACGAAATACCCTCTCTCGCGGAGGTCGAGGCTGAGCTGAGAAAAATTGGCTTCACTAGCAAGTAACTCTTTTATTTACAGAAGTGTTAGAACAATCGCGAATCTAATGATCACTAAGGAGGAACTTGTGGTAAAAGCTCGCGAGTTTGCTCTTGACGAGTTATTCGATTCCATCCTTTATCTAGAGATGTCGAAGAGGGAGAAGAAACCTGAGAATAAGCAGTTACTCATGAAGATGTCCGAGCAAGAGAGAGCGCACTATGAGTTTTGGAAGCTTTTTTCAGGTGAAGTACGGCTCACAACACGTGACTTTGCAAGACTTAGACTTTTCATCCTCCTTTCTAGGGTGCTGGGTAAGGTCTTCACAATAAAGTATCTTGAGCGACATGAGGGAAAAGTAGTCGCCGAGTATCGGGGAATACTGGAATCCGGCGCTTTAGGGGAGGATAAGAAAGTTATCCTCGAGAAAATAATTGAAGACGAGGTTGAACATGAGACGTCCCTCACAAACCAGCTCGAAGAGTTTGCAGTGAAGCATTTAGGCGCTATAGCGTTAGGTATGAGCGACGCCATAATCGAGCTCTCAGGTGTTCATGCGGGCTTCCTAGGCTATACAGCTTCCTCCGTTACAACAGGTATTGCTGGACTAATAGTTGGAGTGAGCGCCTCAATGTCTATGTCAGCCGCGGCATACCTCCAGTCAAAACAGGAAAAAGGTAAATCCCCAGGTACCACAGCCATCGTCACAGGCCTCATGTATATGCTCACTGTGATCCTCCTGACAGCCCCATTCCTAGCTGGGCTCCCACTCCTCCATGCCCTCGTCTTGTCACTCATACTAGCCTTCATTGTCCTCGCAATATTCTCATTTTACAGCGCTGTAATAATGGACCGCGCCTTCCTGAGAGACTACGTTGAGAACATAGGAATCATATTCCTTGTCGTAGCTATAGGTTACTTTTTTGGAGAATGGGTTAAGGAGGTTACCGGAGTTCTCCCCTAACAATAAGATGCCAAGTTAAGTATCTCTCTAAGCACACACTATAGTATGGTAGACTATGGGCCAAATAAAAGGTAAAAAGATCTTTGTAGAGAATTCGGCGAATATTTTAGGAATGAATTATACCTCTACAACAAGATCTTTTAGATCTTTCCTAGGCCTCTTAGGAGGAGACTCAGCTGGGAAACCTACTGGGAATATAGCGATAGGATATAGATTGTCAGGAACGTCTAATATCTCTCTTATCTCCTCTACGTTCTCAAGCGTATATATCCAAACTGTAGCTAAGCCAACACAATGCAACGCTAGCCACAAGTATGTTGCTACTATTGAGCCATCCACGATATGCGAAACAGGCGATATACTCGCGTCTGAGAAAACCACTACCACAACTGGAGCGTTTAGAATAGGCTTCGACCATCTATGAAGCTCTGCGAGTCTTGTTATTTTAGACCGATCTCGCACGAGGTAAAAGCGCCAAGGCTGCCTATTGTGGGCGCTTGGGGCAAACCTTGCTATCTCGAAAGCCTTCCAAAGTAGATCATCAGGGACTTGCTCCTGCATGAATTTTCTAATGCTTCGTCTACTGGTTAAAAAGTCGGCACAAGACATAACAGTTACCCGATATATTCCTTATTATATATATTTTTGTCATACATGCCGTAGAGCCTCGCTACTCTCAGAAAAGAACGTGTACATGGTATCAGCAAGGATGCCTCAGGTAGACTGAAAGGTGTAGGATCTAATGGACAGATAATATATTGATGACTTAAATTATAAACTGTGGTGATCCAAGGAGTGTGTAGCCGCGAATATCCTCTATATGCAATCGCGGGTGTTAGTGCCGTGTTACTCAGGGAGAACAAACTCCTATTGGTTAAGAGAGGGAGCCAGCCCGGCGAGGGGTTCTGGGCTCTCCCAGGGGGCGCTGTTGAGGCTGGGGAGGGTATAATCGAGGCTGCTAGCAGAGAGCTTTATGAGGAAACAGGACTAAAGGGTAGACCCGTTGGTGTGTCTTTTGTCGCAAACATAGTAGTCAAAAAGGAGGCTCGGGTATGGTTTCATTATGTTCTACTGGGAGTTCTCTTCGACCCTGAAAGCATATCTGGTGAGTTGAAGCCAGGCGGGGATGCTCTTGACGCTAAATGGCTTGAATTAGAGGAGATAGTCACGCGAAACGACGTGGCTAAATCGACAAGATTCCTGGCGAGACTAGTACTAGAAAACAAGTTACGATGGGTACCCATCCATGAGCAACAAAGCTAAATACTAGGCAGGCTAAGATTTTATAATATGCTTGGAAAAAACCCTCTTGAAATCCCTAGTGGTAAACGTTTCTCGAAAGATGAGCTTGCACAGGCAATCCGACTGGCTATTATTGCAGAGTTGGACGCAATAAACCTGTATGTACAGCTTGCCAATGCAGCTGAGGATCCACTTGTCAAGAAAGTTTTCATGGACGTTGCCCGCGAGGAGAAGACCCACGTGGGAGAGTTCCTAGCCCTCTTGAAGACCCTAGATCCAGAGCAGGTTGGAGAGCTTGAGAAAGGGGCTCGGGAAGTAGCAGAACTTGCCGAGGAGAAATAACGTATCGTTATCCTTCTTTTTTCCTTACCATGACCTTTGTAGAATTAAACGTGGGACCACCTCCTAACCTCTGAACCTCCGTTCCAACGAGGACATTTTGAGCTACACCGTTCAGTCCTATAAGTTCTCTAGGGGACCATAAGACTCCCCGTGGGACGTCCTGAGTGATATGTACCCGCAACTCGACAACGCCATGATTATTGTAGACTTCGATGGTTTCTCCTTCGGAGATTCCAAGCTCTAGAGCGTCATGCTCATTCATGTGGACTATGCCCGGAATAGCCCCATATACGTCCCGGAACTGGGTATGCGTGTAGAGTGGATGCGCACTGTTAAGCAGGACAAAACCCTCCTGTTTCTCAATTACCCGTGGTAGTGGATCAAAACCTTTTTCCTCTGCTGTTTTAGAATAGAACTCTATCCTGCCGCTTGGTGTCTGATATTCGCTTAGAGGCCTGTACTTCAATGTGAGCACGGCACCATTAAAAAGCTCATCTATGCTTCCCTCTATGGCTTCCTCCAATGCTAGCCTTAAAGCTTCGTGACGATCTAGGCAAACATCTCTATCGACCCCCAGCTTCTCGGAAAGCCTGCAAGTCAGCCACACCTCGTCCCGTGATTCTCCTAGCGGTTCAAGAACACTTCGAGAGAGCATTATGTAGTTGTGGGCGTATGGGATAACAACGTCGGTTTTCTCATAGAAAGTTGGGGCTGGTAGAACCACGTCGGCTGCTCTTGCAGTCTCGATCCAGTGTGTCTCATGTACTACAACAAAAACATCCTCTCGCATGAATCCCCGTAGAAGCTTATCGGGTCGCGGTAAGGTTAGGAGGGGGTTCGAGTTGTAAATAAATATGAAATTGAATTCACCTTTCTCAATGAGGTCAGCTAGGGCTACCTGGCTGACAGTTCTAGAGGGCTGAAACCTGTCCTCGAGGCTTATCTTTGCCGTGTTGACAAAGAAGCCTTTACTGTTAGAGTAATAGAAACCCCTATGCACTCCAACCAAAGCCGGGAGAAGCGCGACTGCCCTGACAATATCGGCCCCTGCTACACGCTTCTGAACCCCGAAGCCTATGAGCGTTATACTCGGCTTTAAACTAGCATAAAGTTCAGCGAGTCTCTTAACACTATAAACATCTACTCCGGTTATGCTCTCGACCCTATCAGGTGTCCATTTCAAGACTTCTTCTCTATAAGCTTCGAATCCTTCACCATACCTTTCTATAAAGTCATAGTCCAGGAGCTCTCCCGTGATTAGGTGGTAAGCAACACCGTAGGCCAGTGCAACATCGCTTCCGGGCCGTGGACTGATCCAAAAGTCACTACGTTTAGCAGTTTCACTCCTTCTTGGATCAACGGAAACTATGAACGAGCCATTATCTCTCGCATCTAAGGCTAGCCTCCATATGTGTGGTGCGCTGACCGCGGCATTGAAACCCCAGAAAATCAACAACTTTGATGAGGGTATATCGGTTGGGAGCCTTCCATAGCTTAACCCATAATGTAGTGAGAGAGCATCGTGCCCGCTCTTACTGCATATGCTCCAGTCGGTCCGTGCAGCTCCCAGCCTGTTCCATAGCCTCAAAGGGTAATACATGGTTAGAAGACCCATGTTGCCTGCATATTCAATATGTAGGATTCTGCCTGGACCATGAGCCCTCAATGTGTCACTAAGTTTTTCAGCTACAAGATTTAAAGCCGTCTCCCAATCAATACGTATAAAATCGCTTGTCTTGCCGTTAAGCCTCGCGTAGGGGTATAAAACCCTGTCCTTCGAGAATACTCTTTTTCTGTCCTCGTTTCCACGCGGGCATAGGAACCCACCTGTTACAGGATTAAGGGTACTACCCCGGGATCTGAGGCTTAAGGGTTCAACCTCTATGAAGCACGTATCATAACAGTCGCGGGGGCAGACAAGCCTGAGTTTTTCACTCACGAAAAAACAGTATTAGCTGTTAGGTATATGAATAAGTTGTTAAGTTGGTCAATGCCAGAATATGAATATTAATCTCCTTCTTCGTTCCTCTAACTCGGAGACTCACGCTTTTTTCTCATAGCAGATATTCTCGTCGTTTTTCCCATGGTTCAATGTCCCCGGGAACCACGTAGAACAGAGGGTGGGTTTCTATTCTATTAATTCGACGTATCGCCTCGTATCTAGATGGATCTCGCTCCTTGAGCTTTCTAAGCAGATGATTAAACTCAAAGATAATCTGTCCCTCAGTCACTGGAAGCCTTAGGCTCAGATCATATCTGATAATCTTATCCTTGTTAAAGCTGTACCCCCTTTTTACACCCTCGTCGTAGACGTGATACAAGTATGTACCGATGTACAGTACCGGATCACTTGTAGCCCTGAATCTCTCAAGCTGGGGATGGGACGTGTAACCCTTGGTTAGCCCTTCGAGGACTTTCTGTGCTAGAAGCGCTTCGCGCCAAAGGCCTAGGAGCCCATACCTGTCAAGGTATCTGGGATGTATGGACCACAACCTCACACTTTTAAGAAATAGGCACAGCTTTTTAGACTCTTGCTTGAATATACTATTCTAAGTTTTTCTCAGGCGTTGATGACACGTCAATGATGAGTGGTAAGAGTCGAAAAAGCTAAAAATCTCTTCTTGAATATATAAATGGATAAATATGAGGTGCGCCATTTGTGGACAAGAAGCAGAAAGTCTTCTCTGGGCTACACACAAGGAACTAGGGGGAGTATGGGTTTGCAGGAAGTGCTGGGAGAAGTTATTCGAGTCTAATCTTATTGTCCCTGGGTCCGGAGAGTCAGGCTGTGCTTGCTCATAACTTCCACTGCCTCGTCTAGCCTCTCTCTATTTTTCCTAAAATTTTTCTCTCCAAAAAGGGGATAAGGGCTTTTCAAAACCTAAGCTGCTTGTAGAAGTGAGCTATGCTGGTCGGGAGACACTTGTCTGTTTCCTTCTTATATACACTGTTATGCCGGCTATTACTAGGGCTGCCAGGGTTATTATCAGCAGTGCTGTAGACGGGGTTATGAGAAGCTTTGGCTCAGCTTGTATGGGAGCTGTAGTCGTTGGAACAGGTACTTGTTGAGTCGCATTGACGGGAACAGTCGTTTGGGAGATATTTACAGAGCTTGAAGGCTGGGAGGCTTGCGGGGTAGCCGTAACGGGCGGCGTTGCATTAGAGGTTGTCTTGGGCGTAGATGGAGCTTGTGTGGGCTTGGAGGACTGTGAAGGCGGTGGCGGGGGTGGATTCAAAGTTTGGAGTGCTTCTGTAGATGACTTTGGAATCCCTGTGAGACCATAGATGGCTAGGATCGGGCTCTGCTGGGAGCTTACGACAGTGGCATGTATGGGGTCTGTTGTGACGTAGTAAGTGTAGAAGAGGGTGGCGTTTGTTTCGAGTTTGTTTTGAAGCTTGGTATTGATGTTTACAATGATTGTTTTATTTGCCGGGGCTAGGAGAACCACGTATAAAATTCTATCTCCAACAGTGTACTTTAATCTGACAGGTACCGTTGCTGGTCGGCCGTACACGTCGATCTTACGGTTTTCTACTAAATATGCAGTGGAATTTAAGACCTTGAGGCTTAAACTTCCCCTAGGGATGGAGACGGGTGTATAGGAATACGTCCCATTTGGATAGAGAACCATCACCAGATAATGGTAGTCTGAGACGCATGAGGCATTTCCCCTACAATCGCTAACAGGGTAAAGGGGTGCCCCGGCGGAACCGGCTATGATCCAGTGGGTCCCATTAAAACTTTGCGAAGCCCAGCCGTGCCAATGCGCTTGAACAGCGATTGCCGGCCAGCCATACATGTTCATGAACTTGTGAAGAGAAGCATTGTGCTCGGGCTTTATATTGTGGTTCACGTCTGGGTAAGCTGGCCTGTGAAAAACTAGAATGATCTTCCTACCGTCCAAGCCACTATAAGTCCGGTTGAGAGCTTGCTCCCAACGCTTGACATCCGCCTCAGTGTTTAACAGGGCTATCCTCCAGCCTGGGATATCGTCTCTAATAGCGTCTAGAGGACCTATATATTGTGACCAGTACTTCCAGCCGTCGGGATATACTACCTCGTGATTACCCATGATAAACCACGTGTTCTCAAGCCTTGTAGAGTTTATGATCTCGTAGAAGACTCTGTACTGTGACTCATACCCGTATCCGACATGATCACCGAGCCCTATGACCGCTATGGGGTAAATCGCGTTGATCTCATTTATAGCATGATAGAATACTTCTGGCGGGTAGTCTGCCAGGTAGTCAATTGGTCTATTATCCCCGAAGAATACGATTGGATACCAGGGCAAGTTAACAGGTATCGGCTTGGCTCGCAAATCGGTAAGAGTCGATGTAGGCGCGGCAGATATGGACACGCCTAGAAGTAATACACTTATCAAGAATGCATAGGCCTCTATTTTTTTCATCCTATTCAGGTTTAAACGCTAGCGGAGCGTGCATAAATATTTTAGTGTAGCCACTACTTTTAGACGGCCTTTGCGAGAGGGGCAGCAGTCGAGTTCTTATATGAGGTGCTTTTGCCAAAAAAGCACGCAGCAATACCTGTAATCGTTGTCCTTGGCGAGTACCAAATAGCTACAACGTACCTTCGAGTCCCCCAGTGGAAATACAGAGATTACTTGTCGGGATGCTTGCCACGCGCTCGCCGGCCTTCTACCCCCGTTTTCACCCTGAGGATGACCTGGAGGCAATAGAAAACGCTGCTTTTCATAAAATCAAGGCTTGGGATTGTTACCTCATTAAGCTAGCGAAAAGTCTAGGAAATAGAATAATCTACACAATAGACGAGTCATTGAGGTCTATGCTGGATACAACGGTGATAAATCCCTTCCCTGGTGATCTCGTCAAAGGCTACTACGCCTACCTCAAGAGCATGCTAAGCTAGAGGGAGAAAAGGTAGAATATTCCTGGAATCTTCGCAGCGGAAAGATAAGCGTAGCAGAAAATTAAGCGTGAAAATCTTACATTAAGAGAGATCACACACTGCAATATTATGGTGTTTTAGTACATATGCCTGGCAATCTCAGTATAGACTTCCTTCGCATACAGCCTGACAAGTCTTTCCTCAAGGTTTCTTTCTACTCCTAAAGCCTTCACCTTGACGAGGCCTCTTATATACTCGTATGCGGAGATCATAATGCTTAGATTCCAGTAAAGGGCCTTTGTAACAGCTATGCTTTCTTGCGGAGTCGAGCATAGCTTTAAAAGTTCCCTGTTAAAAGCGCCCATGGTCTCTATCATGAGATCCTCACTAACACCGTTTCTCACATGTGCAAGAGAGATTCTTGCAACGAGTAGGGCGTGTTTTTCATCAAAGTTTCCTGTGAATACAGATTCTAGCCAGTATTTGAAGAGAGCCACGGCTCTTTCATGGCTAAGGCCTGACTGTTTAATACACTCTTGTCCCTGGGGGTCATTCAACAAGGAAGTAGCCGCTTGTGCGATGACGGCCTCAATTGTGGGCGAAACACGGTCCTTCATTTGATGCAGGAGCTCTACATCGTTGTCAGTGATCCCTAGGAAATTTCTCGCAAGCCGTGAAAAATCGCCTATTTTTGAAACAAGATCATTATATTTATTCATGTAGAGCTGACACCTCGTTTTTGTTTATTTGATAACAATCATCTGCTCGAATCATGATATTTATCTTATTCAGTTAAAAAATGAGTATAATATAAAGAGTGCAAAGCAGATATCCTCTTCAACCCATTGTTGATGGAATCTATGCGTCCTATAACGGGATCTTCCTGCTAGGACTTAGATGGAACGAGGCCTCATTGATATGATTAATGAAGTTAAAAACGACGAGTCTCGCTTTTTACATGCGCGGGGTAAAACTACTTTAAACTGTTGAGGAATAAAAAACGGCGTGGCCACGTGTCCCGGGAAAAACGGATGAGAGGCCCTCCGTGGTGAGGGATAGGGGCATTAGGCTGAAGGACCGGCCCGTGGTCTACCGCTAGACGAGCGCAGCAGGGGTGTCTATCAGCCACCAGCTGTGAAGTAGTGAAGGCGAGGGCGGTAAACAACAAACCCGTGACCCGCCCAAACGAAAACCCCCACCATTCAGAGTGCGGAAGAAGGTCAGATTACACTACATTATGCCACGCATTGCTTATTTAATACTGAACCAGCGTAATTAGGTATGTGGTTACCCGCGTCAAGTTGGACGAGGTTGCAAACAAACTGCTGGAAGTGGGTAGAGAATTCGAGATCCTGTGCAGACAGAGAAAGCCGGAGTGTAGCGAGGACAACCTTAGGGATAGGTTTGACCGCATCCTCTACGAAGAGGTTCTGTCTCCGCTTGGGGCGCCAAGGCCCTACTACGAGTATACAGTCTACGCCAAAGAGGGCTTCCTAGTAAGACACTACAGAATTGACGCATACTACGGCATGGTTTTTTTTCGAGTTTAAGAGGCCCTACCCAGGCCTTGCCAGCGAGAGCGTCAGAGAGGAGGCGAAGAAGCAGGTAACCGAGAAGTACATACCGGCCCTGCTGAACGATGAGAATGTAAAGGCGATACTCAATCAGATACAGCAAAAGAAACTGAGCCCTGTCATCGCCGGCGTCATAACCGACGGGGTGAGGGTCATGTTCGCGAAATACAACGTGGACAGCGGAAGGCTAGAAGTTACAGATCTCCTTAACATTAATGAGGATTCCGTGAGGCTTATTGTACAGCACATCACCGCCTCCTGGCGCAAAAGTCTCGACGCCGCCACTCTCTCCGCTGAATTCGGCTACGGAAGCGGGATAGCTAAAGAAGCTGTGAAGACCTTTTACAATAAACTGAAAAATATAAGCGGGAGAGCCGAGGATCTATACAAAGAGTGGGTAAAGCTTGTCTCTCAGACATATCCAGGGGCGGGAGCCGAGGTGTCTGAGGTAGCCGAGATGTACGGAATTGAAGAAAGGGGTGTGGACGGCTCCAGGCTTTTCTTCGCCATACAGACCTACTACGCCCTCATCCTTAAGATGCTGGCCGCTGAGGTGGCAAGCAGGTTCTCAAAATCAGAAATTTCCTCACAAGGCGAGGACGCTCAAGTACGCGAGGCGCGGAAGGGATTCTACGGTTCCGCGATTTCCTCCTTTATGGATGAGCTCCGAAAAGGTGCAGGGGAGTCAGACAGGCTTAGGGAGGCTCTAGCGAGGCTTGAGCAGGGCAGTCCCATGGCCTGGTACGGCGTTAGGAACCTGCTAGAGGGCCAGCTCTACAGTTGGTATATAGACGCGTGGGATGCTGAGGTGTATAAGGCGGTGAGGGGGGTTGTGGAGAGGCTTGCCGAGTTCGACGTGGAGGCGCTTGAACTGAGCCCCTCGCGCGCCCGCGACGTGTTTAAGGTGCTGTACGAGGAGTTGGTGCCGCGGAGACAGGTGAGGCAGAAACTCGGCATATACACCACGCCCGACTGGCTGGCCGAACTAGTGCTCGACAAACTGGGGCTGACAGTGGAGAACATGCTCAGGGAGGGGGCAGAGGACTGGCGCGCTCCCCTGCGCAAGAGGATCCTAGACCCCGGCGTGGGCACCGGCACCTTCCTGGTGCTGTACATACAGAGGCTGGGCGAATACCTGAATCGGAAATTTAACGGCTCCATCTCGGACGAGGCAGCCAGAGAGACACTTCAACTCATCACCCAGAACGTTGTAGGTTTCGACATAGACGCGCTGGCGCTCCTCACGGCGAGGACCAACTACCTCATAGCGCTAGCCAGCATCCGCGTGCTTAAGCACAAGGGCGACAGGGACATCGAGATACCCGTATACCTCGCCAACTCCATCGCCCCCGCAAGCTACAGCGAAACGAGCACACTCGTCAAGAATCAGGTAGTGCCGACGGTGGTTATAGACACCTCGGTGGACACGTTCGTCGTCCCCAAATTGGCAGCCGGGAAGATAAAGCCGGCCATGGAAGAGCTGCAAAATCTCCTGGACAGGGAGATGCCCAAGGAGCACGCTGCTGAGAGCTTCAGAGCGATCCTCTCGGAGGCAGAGGCCGCGGTGATGGCGGACTTTTACGATACCCTCCTCTCTTTGAAGAGGCTTGGAAGAGACTCCATATGGGTCTCTATTGTGGAGAGCTACATCGTACCGGAGGCGTACTCCGGTACGTTCGACTGCGTGGTCGGCAACCCGCCGTGGCTCTCTTACCGCTTTATAGCCGACACGAAATACCAGGAGGAGGTGATCAAACCACTGATTAAAGACTACTACCAGCTGACCACGAAGGACGAATTAATCACCCAAATGGAGATGGCGGCCCTGTTCCTGGCGAGGGCGCTGGACATGTACCTGAAGGAGGGGGGAGCCGTGGGGTTCGTGATGCCGCGCTCCGTATTCAGTGCGGATCAGCATCACAACCTACGGACGGGCAAGGTCTCGCGTATAAGCTACACGTTCCTGGAGGTGATAGACCTCGAGAAGGTCTCGCCGCTCTTCTACGTGCCGGCGTGCGCCATCATCGCGAAGAAGGAGAGGGAGGGGGGAGTGCGGTACCCGATCCCTGCCACCGTAGTGAGCGGCAGATTGCCGGAGGACAGGCAAAAAACGCTGAGCCTCGGGGACGCGGCCCTCAGGTACGAGCGCCGCGATCTCTTCCTAAACACAAGCGGCGAGAGGAGCGCGTGGAGCTACGTGCAGCTGCCGGAGATCAAAACCGCCCGCTCCTACTACTACGAAAGGTTCAAGGAAGGCGCAACGGTCGTTCCGCGACCGATATTTTTCGTGGATGTAGTCGGCGTCGTCGGCGAAGAGTTAGCTATCGTGAGGTCTTCTAAGCGGGCGGTAGAGCGCAAAGAGGCGAAGGCGTTGCAGCTGGCCATAGCGCAGAGACCAGTGGAGATGATTTACCTGTATGCTGTGCTGACATCCAGCGAGTTGGTGCCATTCTGCTACCTCCAACCCTCGATAGCCGTTTTGCCCATCGAGCCGCGGGGCCGCGGGTACGCCCTCCTGGCGCCCGACGCCCTCAGGGGCAGAGGCCACGGCTACATGGCGCAGAGGATGGAGGAGGCGCAGAGACTGTGGGAGAAGTACAGAGGGAGGAAGAAGGAGCGGGCGAGCATCTACGAGTGGTTGAATTACCAGAACAAGCTGACGTCGCACGACCCGGCTGCGAAATACCGCGTAGTGTACAACACATCCGGCACTTATTTAACGGCGGCAGTCGTTCCCGTAGGGCCGCAAGACATAACGGTTAAAACACTGGCGGGAGATGTTAAGCTGGAATTGAGAGACATAATTATCGATCATACGCTTTATGTAGCACATGTGAACAGCTTGGAGGAGGCGGATTACTTGGCCGCCGCACTGAACTCGCCGGTGCTGGATAGACTAGTGAAGCCGTTTCAAACAAAGGGAGAATTTGGCGCAAGACACTTCCACAAAAAACCACTTGAGTTCCCCATACCCAGGTTGAATCCTATGGACGAGCGCCATATAAAGCTCGCAGAGCTTGGCAGGACTGCCAGGGAGAGTGTCTGCAAGGGATTGCTAAAAGAGGTTCTGCAAAGTCTGGGCTACGACGAGAGTCTGGCGGAAAGGAGCTATCTAACGCCGCAGGAAATGGGCCGGCTGAGAGCGACAATTAGAGAAAACCTGAGAGATTTGTTGAACGAGATTGATAGGCTAGTTGTGGAGTTGTTAAGTGTAAAGGGAACTAATACACTCCTAGACTATAGATAACGTGTAATTGAGTCGCGCAGTAGCCACCTCTCCACCCACCCTGGCTTATCGACATCTTCGTCTTCTTAATCCTCAATGCGTTCCTCCCGTGGATAATCTACATCATGCCCGAGAGGAGAATCAACAGTGTTTGAGGGAGCTGCGGGGTGTCTATCAGCCACCAGCTGTGAAGTAGTGAAGGTGAGGGCGGTAATCAACAAACCCGTGACCCGCCCTAAGGAAACCCCAACCCTCCAGGGTGCGGGAGGTGTAGTCTTTTCAGGTGTAGAACAACGTAAAGGAATAGATCGGCAATGATTAGTGAGAGTATCCCAAGTAATCCTAGGCCAAGTAACGTTTCTCGCTGGAAGGCTGGGAGATTAGATGCTATTAGGGTTAGAGGCCATAGCGCGTTGAATGCTCCGTGCAGTGAAGCCGCTGGTAAGACGCTTTTCGCATGACTTGTGAATAGTAGGAGTGGATATGTGAGAACTATGCCGAGAGGGATAAAGAACAAGAGCCCAAATATTCTACTAGCAGGGTAATTGTATCCTAGTAAGAGGATTGCAGGTGCATGCCACAATGCCCAAATCGTACCGATTATTATAGTGTTTTTAAGGTTAGGTGTGTAGCCGAGCTGCTGGTACAGGTATCCCCTCCAACCGATTTCTTCTCCAAGGGCGAAAAACGCGTTAATGGTTATGGCTGCTATATATGCATTGACCGTAACAGTCGAATACGCGATCCTTTCAGCAAGATCTCGTAGATCTCCCTCCATTAATTGCGGGAGCTGGCTTCCCAGGACTTCTCGTATTTTGTTTACATAAGAATTGAAGTCGAAGAGCCCTAGTGGCTCAGCTATACCGATGTAGACCCCAAGAGCAACATATACAAATAAGGGAGCAGCTAGGAAAAGAATAATGGATCTCTTGTGTATTGCCAAATGGCTCTTTAACGTCGACCACGCATTCTCACCGAGAACCCTGAGAGAGATAATGGTTGCTATAGTGACAATCCACATTCTGGAAAAAGCCCACAAGTTAAGTGCGAGACGGTGCTCATAGCCTTTCGTCGCAAAAAGAATGAAGTCGACTAGAAAAGCGAGGAGATAGGCTAGAAGAGTGAATAGTAAAACCCTCTTGAACGTCGTATTATCCATAAGTGATTCATGTATGCGAGTCCTGTATAAGGAAATATATTGCTTTCCCTGGGTTATTGAAAGATATAGTTTCTGTAAAACGAAAAGTTTAAAAATCTCTCGTTTATCATACGTGTCGGCAGGTGGTCTAATTTAATGAGTTGACTCAAAGCTTCCTTCTCGAGCGGAAGCCGATCAACCGAGGTTATAGTTCGACCCGCGCGTTCCCGTGACGCCGAGTGCATATTTCGTATTCACCTGAAATCGCTTGAGGGGCTCGACGAGGAAGACCTCGAGTGGTTCAAGGCCATGATTGGCGTTCGTTCGAGACGACGGAAAGTCCTAGTGGCAGAGGTTAACGGGAGGGTCGTAGGCTTCATAATTGCCTACAAGTACAGGGAGCTTGCTTATATTGACAGTCTAGCTGTGGATCCAGATTACAGGGACATGGGTATCGGGGGCAAGCTCATTCAGGCCGTGGAGGAACTCTTAAAGCGAGAGGATGTTGAGAGAGTCGCGTTGAGCGTTAAGGAGGGCAACCTTAGGGCCTTGGACTTCTATCTTAAGAGGGGGTACAATGTGAAAGGAGTCATCTTGTTCCTCGCGGCAGATCCCTCACGTCTAGTCGAGATGCCTATGAATGCTTTTACACTAAAGCTTAAGAAGGCTTCCTCGATAAGGAGGCTTAAAAGCTTCAAGCCTACAACTTGGTGGAGCACGCTTACCGAGCCTGTAGACAGGATGGTGTATAAGAGGTACTCAACTGGTGAGAAGGCCCTGCTTGTCTACAGGGGGACCCGTGTAAAAGGGCTTGCAGAGTTCTCCATGGACGACGAGCTCTTCATAGACTATGTAGCTCTTTCTTCATATAGTTCTATCGACGCACTATGGGCCCTCCTTAACGGGTTACGCTCCATCGCGCTTCAATCTGATATCCATCTTATAACGATACCCGTTGACTCTACTAAGGAGAAAATTGTAGAAGAGCTCTACAAGGCTGGTTTCCGCGCACACAAGACAGAATATCTATTGGAAAAAGATCTTGGCGATGGCGGGCGTTAGAGAACACGAGTTATTTTTGTTCTACGAGGGAAAGTTATTAGATATGAAAGGTACTGTTCATTTTTGGCTGATTGCACTTAAAGCTGCCATGTGTAGTGGGTAAACTATTGGTGATGTGGTTAGAAGTGGGTGAGTCGCGTACTGTAGCTTTACGATGTCATAGGCTGTGAGGTTGCTCTGGATTGCAGCCGCTGCATAGTTAATCATCTCGCCAACGGATTCGGGCCCTGCAATTTGAACTCCTACAAGTCGTAGATCACCCTTCGAGAAGAGTGCTTTAAACTTTATCTTGGAGACTCCGGGAAGACTAGCTGGGTGTCGGTTGGGTGCCTCCACTGTGACGGCTATCACCTTCAAGCCGAGCTTTTCCGCCGCGCTCTCGGTGAGTCCCGCTGCAGTGAGGGCTGTTCCAGCGATGGTAGTGGAGAAGACTGGCAGTATTCCTTCGCAGCCTTTAGATGGATTTACCCCCGCTATATGCATTGCTGCAACTCTGCCCTCGAAGACTGCTAGGGTTGCAAAGTATGCACGGATGGGTTTCCCGGTGAAAAAGTCTCTTTTCTGGGCTATGTCTCCCACCGCGTAGATGTCAGGGATGTTTGTACGCATGAAGGAGTCCACGATAACGTGTCCCTGCTCGTCCAACTCAATACCGGCCTCTCTGGCTATCTCGGTATTTGGTGCTACTCCTACCCCGATAAGAACAGCGTCTGCATCCAATTGATTACCATTGCTCAGGAGTACCTTTTCAACTTTTCCGTTCCCTAATATCTCCTTTACCCCCGTTTTAAGGTGAAACTTTACTCCCTTAGCCTCTAGATTCTTCCTGGCGATTTCTCCGAACTCCTTGTCAAAGGAAAGGGCCAGAGCCTCGTCTAAAACCTCAACGACGTGTATTTCACGCCCCTTTGCCAGGTCATCCGCATACTCCATTCCCACGAATCCCGCACCTATTATCACGATGCGTTTCGCATTCTTTAATACCTCTAGGGCCTGAGCTAGAGGTTCTCCTTCCTTTGATATGAGGACGACGCCCTTCAAGCCAATACCCGGTATGTTTAGCTTCGCAGGGCTTGTTCCCATTGAAAGAACTAGCTTGTCATAGTTGATCTTCCTGCCGCTCGAAGTTAGCACAAACTTCTCTTCTGGGTTAATCTTAACGACTTCGTCTATTAGGAGCTCTGCGCCGGAGCTTGTAAGTATTGAGTCAGGGATAAGGCACCCCTCTAATGAGCCTATAGTCTCTACAATGTATGGTACGGAGCAGGGCACGGGTTGTGACTTTGTCCTCCTTATTACTAGAACCTTAAGGTCTGAGCGGAGTGTTTTCAGTGCAAGGGCTGTTGCAAGCCCACCGGCACCTCCACCAACAATTACAACGTCGTATCTTTTAGTTGCCATATGGCATCGTTGGCTTGAGCGTTTTTCCGTATTAAGGCATTTGTTAATACATCATGTTACATATCGCGGAATATACTCCTGTGGGCCAGCATGATTAGAACAGTGATATGTAAGCTTTTACTAACGGCTCATAGGCGAAGCTTATATTTTGGGAGGCTGAATTAGTACAAGAAATAGGTAATGAAGCCAGGAGCTACAGACGTCAGAACCATTGAAGAGTTAGAAAGAACCTTCAGGGGGAGCGAGGAGCTAGCACGGAGGTTATCCAGAGTCATCCATGAAAGGTTTAACCAGGCAAGGAAAGTACTCGGACTTGACAGCATCAAGATTATGAACTTCTGTGGCACTCACGAGTGGACTATCGTTCATTTTGGCTTGAGAAGCTTGATGCCGAAGGGGCTAGAGCTCGTAGCTGGACCCGGGTGTCCAGTCTGTGTTACACCTTCGAAATACATTGAAGATGCTATAAGGCTGTCACTTGACGGTATCCGCGTCTACACTTATGGAGACACCTACAAGCTTCGCACAATAAATGAGGTACGTGGCGTCACGTCTCTCGAGGAAGCTAAGGCAATGGGTGGTGACGTCAAGCTTGTGTTGAACATCCTAGAAGCTATCAAGGACTCGAGGAATAATGGAAAGGAGGCTGTTTTCCTAGGTATAGGCTTTGAAACGGCTGCTCCAGCATACGCTCAGGCCGTTCTAAGCGGTAAGATGCCCGATAACTTAAAACTTTTAAGCCTGGCTAAGCTGACGCCCCCCGCAATGTTTTACGCTATGGATATTCTCCGCGAAAAGCCACCAGAGCCCCCCGTTATGGGGGTCATCGCACCGGGACATGTGTCGACTATAACAGGTGCTAAGGCATGGGAGCCTGTGGCCGAAAATTACTCTGTGCCCGTTGTGGTCTCAGGGTTTGAGCCCTTGGATGTCCTGTTGTCCATAGCCGAGATCCTCCGGCAAATTATTTCACGAGAAGCGAAGGTGAAGATCGAGTATACGAGGGCGGTCACCTGGAGCGGGGATTTAAAGGCGCAGGCTATGATACATAAAGTATTCGAAACGGTTGACGATGCTTGGAGAGGTATAGGCTTCTTCCCGTTAAGCGGTCTAAGGTTACGCGACTCTTTCGCGAGGATGGATGCTTTCAAGCAGTTCGGGATCAAGGAGATCAGGCCAGAAGAGTGGAGAAAGGACACCCCGCCGGGTTGCAGGTGTGCGGAGGTGACGCTCGGGAAGGCTAAGCCCACAGATTGCCCCATGTTCTTAAAGAAGTGTACACCCGAAAAGCCTTATGGTCCATGCATGGTTTCCCTCGAGGGAACGTGTGCTGTATGGGCGAGGTTTGGTGGTGGGGGAGTAGCAGATGAAATCGCCAGAGAGCTAGGATTGTAAATTTTTAAGACGAATATAGTTTAATGAAAAAATAATATTAGCTTGCTATACATAATTAAAACCAGGAGAAAGGTATTGAGCCTAGCTCAGCCTCCAGAGCCTGTAGAGATAAAGTTGAGAATATCTGAGCTTTACAAAGCTCTAAGTAAAGAGCTCGGCAATAGAGCTCTGGGCTTAGCCGTGTGGAGCGGAAGCATACTCGCCCGATACCTGTGGGAGTACTGGGGACCAGAGCTTAGAAGGCAAGGAATCTCCTGGCCGCGCTTCCTCTCATTCCTGAAGTCTTATACTGGTCTAATCGCGAGATGGGCTATAGATGGGAGCCTCTCCTGGGAACAGCTTACTGAACAGGTAGCGGAAGGTCTGAGAGGGAGTAGGAGAATGGGGTTGGATAGGTACTTTTCCCAGCCTTGATTGCTAAAGCTATAATTTTTTGACAAAGCTTACGATCAGCTGGTCATAAGTGTCAGGAGTATAAATATCTACGAGCGAGCCGCTCTGCATCCTAGCCACTCTGTCACAATACCATATTAGCTCAAGGTTGTGAGTAACCATTACAATGGTTATGCCGTACTCCTGGTTTAATTTCCTGAAGACATCCATGATTACCTGAGAGTTCCTCGCGTCTAGGTTCCCCGTGGGCTCGTCCGCGAGAAGTATCCTAGGCCTTCCGACTATAGCTCTGGCTATGGCCACTCGCTGCTGCTCTCCCCCACTCAACTGGGTAGGGTATTTAAGCGCAGCGCTCTCAAGACCCACCATTCTCAAGGCTTCTAGAGCCATTTTCCTCCTCTCATCCCTCTGGATTCCTTTTTTAATTAAGGGCAGTTCGACGTTCTCGATCACTTTCAAGCGAGGAACCAGGTAAAACATCTGGAATACGAAGCCTACGATCTCGTTCCTGTATCGGCTCAGCGACTCATCGCTCCTGAGGCTAGAAATCTCCCTCCCAGCGACTATTATTTTCCCGCTGGTAGGCCGGTCGAGACCCCCTATAAGGTGTAACATGGTGGTTTTTCCGCTACCACTTGGCCCCACTATTGCAAAAAACTCTCCTTGTCTCACGCTCATTGAAACATCGTTTACTGCAATTACGGGGCCTGAGGCGCTATTGTATATTTTGGATACATGCTCAAGGATAATTATCTCACTCATACCTGAGCGCCTCCACAGGGTTAAGGGAAGCCCCTCTACGTGAAGGGATATATGCTGCGAGCGCGTTCATGAAGAGAGGTAGAAGTGAAGAGAGAGCCACGACGCTTGGCGTGAGCGTCAGCCCTATTTGAAGGGTAAACATAGGTATTTTTACAAACATTGAGAGAATCAGGGCAAGTGAGAGACCTATCACTATTCCAATTGTTGATATTATGATAGCCTCGAGAAGGAATATTATGAGCACGTCCAAACTCGTGTAGCCCAGCGCCTTCAATATGCCTATCTCCTTTGTCCTCTGAACAACACTGATTGTTGTGCTGTCAAATATCCAGAGGGCTGTCACACCCATGCCGACAGCCGAGACCAATCCGATGAAAGTCTCAAGGGCTCCTACAAGTGCCGTGAACTGGCTCACCATGGAAGCCGCAGAAATTATATTGGATCCGGGAGGGGCAACCGCCCTAACTTCCTTTGTTATCTGATCCAGCCTTGATAGATCCCCAACCAATATTATAACCGCTGCATAGTTTCTAGTGTTGGAAACATAGGTAAAGTAGGTGGATGGATCCATGTATATATAGGCAGTACCGCTTGGAGGCCCCACCGAGCCCCCCATCATGCTTGAAGACTGAACCATGAGACCTGAAACCACTAGCTGGATGCTCTTTGACTTGATACGTACCACGAGAGGGGAGCCGACGTCCAGGATCCTTTGCCCCGTATTCGGGTCACTCCAAAGGTTGTATGATACGAGTACGCCTAGCCCGCTCGGCTGTGTAGACCCCTCAGCCACTACTTGACGCATATCTGAGACGCCAAGGAAATCGGGCAGGCGTTGAGGGTCTATAGCCACCAAGGTGACTGGTTGCTCGCCGGAAGATGTGATCGTAACACCAGTAGTAGTTGCAAGTCCAAAGGCGTCCTTCACGCCGGGTATCCTTTTAAAGTAGGCTATGTCCGCGTCGCTGAAACCTCCTGTATACCCGCCTGTCACGATTATACTGTTAGCGGCTATTGTCCTCTGAAGCTGTTCCACAAAGGTTTTCTGAAAGCTCTCGCCTATTCCCAACGCTAGGCTCAGGGCTAGGACAGCTATTGTGACCCCGATTATTGCGCCGATCGCCCTTCCGCGTTTCTCCTTTAGACTTGTGAAAGCCAAATAGAAGTACTCCGAGAATCTCAACTCCCGGCACCCTTCTTTGACCTACGCTTATAAAGGTAAACGCCCAAAGCGACTAATAGGAGGAATAATCCACCTAGGAGCAACGAGGTGGGGTTGGCGGAAGTCCGGGGCGAGCTGGTTGTCGACGCGGAGGGTTTAACTACCTTGACGAAGGACACACGTTCCGCAGAGCCCTTGTTACCATAGGCATCAACGTATGTAACCAGGAATCGAACCTCGTAGTCGCCTTCTTTTAGTGCTTTGAACGAGAAAGGTACGCTCGTCAGAACCTGTGGGTTTAGCTGGCCAAGGTAAGTGTAAAGTGTCCTTGACGAGACGAGGCCTTCACCAGGGTATGCTGAGACGTTTACGGCGTAGACCGGGTAGGTTCCGTCGTTTATGAGGCTCAAGGCAAACACAACGTTAGAGCCCACCTCAACTGTTTGAGGGACAACCTCAATCGACGTGATGGTTACCGACGACCTTTGAAGAATGAATAAGGTGAATGATCCCTGGGTGTAGGTTAGGCCGCTGCCAGGCGTGTTATATATTGCTTGGTAGGATACAGGTGTGCTCGTTGAGGCGGTGCTGGGTACCTCTACCCTTACAGGGAATGTCTTGATCTCACCGGGGTTTAAGTCTCCAATCCCCAGTACGGAGGGTGTAATTGCCAAGGGAGATCCCTGAAGGTTGAGTATGACCTGCAGGTTTTTCGCGGTGATCGAGCCGAGATTTACCACCCTTAGCGTTATCTTGTTTGTCGCCCCGGCGGTAACTGTTGCAGGATCAGGGATCACTATTATGCTCTGACCCTGGGTAGCGTAAAGCGGTATGTTGAAGGTAGACGACCTTGCATTACCCGTACAGTCTACGTATGATAAAGTAACTAATAACGCTGGAAAGCTGGATTGTGGAACAAGCTGCAAGGGTATACGTATCCTTGAGCCTCCTGCAAGTAAGCCGACATTATAAGATAATGGGACAGTAATGTTTAACAGGGTTACTCCCTGACCATTTATACTCACAGTGACATCTCGCATGTCAGAGATCCCCTGGTTAGCGATCTCTATCACAGCGCTGTTTATGGTATTCATGTAAACCATTTGAGGACTTACGCTTACTCTCGGATCGGTGAGCCAGCACGCAACAAGCTCCGTGTTTATCAAAGTAGATCCTCCCATCTGGGTGTTCATACCATAAGCGTCATCCCAGCTATCCTGCCAGCTGACAAGTATCCCTACCGGGCAATGAGTCGTAGCGTTCGTACCGTCAACCGTGAAGGTTGCTATCTTTGTCGTGCCAGGCCTCCAAGACCCTAATAGGACTGGCTGACCTGAAAGCACAGAGGCGTTACACTGTGGCTGAAGTGAAATGCTTGAGCCTAAAAGGGTATACCTACCGTAATATGTTACGGCGACAGTAACTGTCTTTGTAGTTCCTGAAAGGTCCACTACGCTTATGCTTTCTATCGTGAAGATATAAGTGGCTCCAGTCCTAGTGCTAGATTGTGAAGCTTGAGGAATAGGGGCAGAATATACCCCTTGTACGGCGATAGTTGAGAGGATAATAAGTAGGAATACGGCTGGGCGGCTCACCTTACTCTCCCTGATGATGTTTTTCCTCATATCGGACACCGATACAAGCGACGGTAGATTAATAAATCTTATGAATTTGAAGCCACGTTCTCGAGCTCTTTCATTATCCTCATCAATTTCTCCTTAGCTTCTTTGTTTAGCTTGTTCTGTGCAACGTAATCCTTTAGGAAATCAACATAGCCTTCTATCACTCTGATCACATCCTCTATTGTGGCCGGTTTAATTCCGAGACCACACTCCTCGACTTCAACGAGGCCTTTATCCGTCAAGCTGTATAATTTTTGTCCATTAACAATAGTGTGCTCTATTAGGCCCTCATTTTCGAGTTCACGAAGTAGAGGATAAACACTTCCCGGAGAGGGCCTCCATAATCCACCTGTTATAAGTTCGACTTGGTTTATTATCTCTATCCCGCTCATGGGCCTGTTTCTCAATAGAGTCAAGACTAAAACACGCAAAGGGTTGCGAGCAAACCTGGTCAAATACATGTGCATCGTATATCGGTTTCCGATACCGATACTCATTTAAAAACGTTCACTGGGATAGCTGTTAAGAGTGTACAGGTGGAGCTGAGTGCTTGCAGTTGAAGCGAGAAACATCTCAAAGACTTTCATAAGCCGTGAGCGTTCCTCATTTTACAGGGGTAGAAAGAAGGTCGTCGAGGCTCTGAAAAATGTCTCGTTTGAGATATCTTCTGGAGAAGTTTTCGGCCTTCTGGGTCCCAACGGAGCCGGTAAGACAACCATGATTAAGATCCTAAGCACGCTCCTATTGCCGGACTCAGGCGAGGCTTACGTCAACGGATACGATGTAGTTCGAGAGCCGGAAAAAGTCCGTGAAAGCATAGGTGTAAGCCTTTACAGTGACCGCGGCTTCTACTGGAAGCTCAGCGGCAGGGAAAACCTCCTCTACTTTGCAAGTCTTTACCATCTTGAGCCCGGCTGGGCTAAAGATAGGGTTGATGAGTTGTTATCTCTACTCGGCCTTGAAGAGGACGCTGACAGACTAGTCGAAGAGTACAGTACGGGTATGAAGTCTAAGCTCAACATCGCTAGGGCATTGCTTCACGACCCCCCTGTACTCTTCCTAGATGAGCCGACAATAGGCTTAGACCCGAACTCTGCTAGGAAGATCCGGGAAATCATCTTGGAACTAAAGAAAAAGGGCAAAACAGTGCTTCTGACAACACACAACATGTTTGAAGCCGACGTGCTGTCAGACCGAGTTGCCATTATAAATAAGGGAAAAATCCTGGCGGTCGGTTCTCCCTCAGATCTGAAGAGAAGAATATCAAGCAAAAGCATTCTTGAAATAGAGTTGATTGGAGTTAAAGATAATGGTGCATTTGAAACTCTGAGAGGTCTTGATGGGGTGGTTAGCATGGCTCATCAGTGGCTTGACCCTTCAGCGGGCAGAGTTGATTTAAAGGTAATACTCGACGAGAAAGGGTCACTGAGAGAGGTGCTCGAACACCTACTCAGGACCGACAATAAGATGCTTAGTGTGAAGAGTATAGAGCCTACTCTCGAGGATGTATTCGTTTATTACACTGGTGAAAGACTTGAGAGCCAGGCCTAGGTTCCTCTACGCAGCCTTGTTTATCAGCATCTTGATGAAGGAGACGAAACTGTTCACACGCTATGTCGGAAGCCTTTTCACGATTATGGCTATGCCATTCATGATGTCATGGCTCTTCATGGGTATAGGCTATGCTGTGGCCGGATACTCAGCCCTGGACAACTTTACCGTTAACACAGGGGTCAAGAGTCCACTATTGTACTTTACCCTAGGGGGAGTCTTGATGATATCTAGTATGATCATGGTGGAGAACATGTCTAGTGTAATTCGTGAGGAACAACTCATGGGCACCTTCGAACTACACTACCTGACCCCGAACAACACAATTCTCGTCTGGATATTCCACGCGGTAGCACAGTCGATTCTCATCCTAATAGTATTCACTATCGACTTGACAGTTGTCGTCGCACTACAGGGCTCGCTATTAAGCCCACTCGACTGGCTGGTTGCTTCCCTAATTATATTACTCGGTCTTCTCCCCCTAGCGGGTATAGGCTTAGCGGTGGCAGCTCTCACTATGAGGTTTAAGGAAGTATGGGCTGTTGCAAGCACTATTAATTCTTTCATAGCAATGTTATCGGGATTCTTCTACCCGTTGGAAGTCTTCCCTGGCATAGTCAGGCTTGCCGCCTCTCTACTGCCAACTACACATGCGTCTCAGCTTCTCAGGCAAATAATTCAAGTGTCAGCCACCAGCCTTGACTTCCAACAAAAAATTGCAATCATGCTGGGACTTAGCCTACTCTACTTAATCCTGGGGAGGTTTGTATATGAGAGATGGGAGGTCGAGGCTCGTAGTAAGGGAGAACTCGCGAAATACTAGGTTCGTTAAAGGTCCTAGAGCGCTACTTGTAGAACTCTCATGGGTGTCCAGAGTAGCCCTGAAGATCTACCTTAGATACCCTGCCTGGATCATAGCTGACATCATAACTGCGCCCGCGTGGCTCGTTCTCTTAATCTTCCCGGTTTTGATGTTTCTACCCAAAAGTCAATGGAGCAACCCCCTCGTGTTAAACTCTTTCTTATGGGCTATGATCCTCTGGGACATAGTCTCATATGGCTTATGGAGCTTCGGAATGGCTATTCGCCGAGAACAACAAATGGGTACTCTAGAGTTTATCTACCTGACAAACGCGAACAGAGTGTTGATTTTCGCTAGAAATATTTTCGCACGCATCATCAGCTTAACCTTAACGATAGCCTATACCTACGTTTTCTTCAAGCTTCTCTTTAACATTCAGGTCATCATCTTTGACCCGCTTCCAGTCCTACTCGTACTTCTCCTTGGACTATTCACTTCGATGGGCTTCGGCCTCTTATACGGGGCTCTCGTCTTACGCTTTAAGGACGCGGGGCCTCTAAATAACATCCTTCAATTCATAATACTGGGTATCTCGGGAGTTTTTTACCCGGTTTCCAGCCTGCCGGAGAGTCTTCGTGTTGTCTCGATGATCCTGCCCTTCACCTACATCTCTGAAATTCTCAGGTATCACGCGTTGGGAATGCCTACTTTGATCCCCGTCAAATGTGAGTGGATAATACTTGTATTGTCGACGCTCCTCCTAAATATGGCTGGATTTATTCTACTTAATCTAATCGAGAAAAACTCAAAGAAAACGGGTGAGCTAGCCAAATATTAAGGCCAGTAGAGTTTACAGACGTGCCTACAGTATTCCCGTAGAACATCTCCAAAGTTCTGAGCGTTAAACTTTAGTTTTGAGTAATTGGATGTGAAGTGTTTGTTTAATGACTGCACGTTTCCCGTATAAGCCAAGGAGACACCAACTAGAAGTAGCCAAGATAATATCAGAGCAGATTAAAAGAAAGAGCATAGTTTTAGAGGCTCCCACGGGTTTCGGTAAGACACCTGTAGTAATACATGCATTGCTCCCCTTCCTTGAGAAGGGTGGAAGAATTGTATGGGCTGTGAGAACGGGTAGCGAAACTGATCGACCGGTGGAAGAGTTTAAAGTTTTCAGGGAGAAAGCTGGTGTTAGGCTAGTTGCTCTAGGTCTCCGCGGTAAAAAGGATATGTGTCTCCTTGCCAAGCGATTCGGGGAGAATCTTGACTATTCAGAGGTATCATATATTTGTAGCCGCGAAAAGAGTAGGTGTCCCTACTATAAAAAGCTAAGGGAGGGTGTTGATCTTCAACTTCTAATAGATAAAGGCGCCTTAACCTACTCCGAGATATACAGTTCGGCGAGTGCTATTGGCGTATGCCCCTATTTCCTCCAGCGTGAATTACTACGAGTTGCAGACGTTATCTCATTGAGCTACAACTACGTTGTTGATGAAAGTCTGAGCTGGAGTGTCAAAGGAGTCTTTCCCTTCAAGGAGTCCATACTCGTAGTAGACGAGGCCCATAATCTTCAAAACCTGAACCTAGGGGGAGATACGATAACAGAGGGTACTATGGAGCGTGCTTACAGGGAGGCTGAGGAAGCAAAGGACGAGGAGGTCGCTGAGTTTATAGAGGCTGTACACCGAGAGGTTCTCACGCGTTACGGTAAACTAGAGGAAGAGGAAAGCGATATCTTCAGCCCGGAATCACTTCTACCCGGAAATTATGAGAGAATGCTTGTGCGTGCACTAGAGTTAGGAGAAAGAATTAGGGAGAAGAGGTTCAAGGAGGGGAAGAGACCTCAGTCGAGTTTATACCATTTTTCTACCTTCTTTGAGACGGCTCTGAAGCTTCAGGGAGTTGAGGGCATAGCCCACATAGTTGAGAAACTCAATGGACGAATCTACCTCAACATATGGGACATGCGAGCTGGCGAGATACTCTCAAGCGTGTGGAAGTCATTCAAGCGTGTCATCTTTATGTCTGGAACCCTGGCTCCTGTGGAGGCTTTTGCGGAGACGATTGGTCTCAGGGACTATTACGTTATTACTGTTCCTAGCCCTTACGATGAGACCAACGCATCAGTTTATTTAGTCAAAGACCTCACAACTAGAGGAGAGGAGCTCAGCATCGAGATGGCTGACAAGTATGTTAAAGCCATCGTGAAGACTCTTTCAAGGATAAAGCGGAACACAGCGGTCTTTACTGCAAGTTACAGAGTGCAGTCCAGGCTCGTCCAGGCCGGTCTCCTTGATAAAGCCGAGAGTCTGGGCTATGAGGTTTTCCAGGAGAGACGGGACATGACGGGCGTGGAGGCATCAGAGATGCTCCGAAGGTTTAAGGCTCTTGCGAATACCGGGAATGGTCTTTTGGTTGCGCCAATGGGGGGACGCTTTGCTGAGGGAGCAGATTATCCTGGCGAGGAGCTTATGTGTGTTTTCCTGGTAGGCATACCCTTCGAAAGACCCACGACAAAGACAAAACTGTATATTGAATACTACCAGAAGCTTTACGGCGAGGAAAAAGGACGCTTCTATGCGTACGTTTATCCAGCGATAAGAAAAGCATCTCAGGCTTTGGGCAGGGCACTCAGGGGACCAAGAGATCAAGCCGTGCTGATTCTTGGAGATTACCGCTACCAAAACTATATCGCCTTGTTCCCTGACTATGTGCGCGAGCTTGCTCGACCCATTACTCACGACCGCCTCGATGCGATCGAGCCCCCGTGGGATCGGGTGAAACTGTAGGGTGTGAGAGATGGCTAGCCCGGAAGAATACGCTGTATCGCAGGAGGCTGAAAAGCTTGCTGGGAGAGCCCTAGCAGAGATAGCGGCTGAGGCACTTGAGAGAGCCTCATTTATTGGTCTTCCGATAGACTTCTCTGTAACAAGCAACCGAGGGGTTGCTGTACATTTTAGGGGTAAAAGAGCTTTCTTCCGGGTGGTTGCGGTAGCTAATCCTAGTAGAGGGTATACTGTGTGCCTTAGACGCTACTTGAGTGATTGTGGAGAGATCGGAGTTATTCGGGCTCCAGGCGAGGTACAAATCCACGTTACAAGTATACCGACTTACTTGAGCTCCCCAGGAGAGCTATACAATGGCTTTGTTGCTGATGTTTGGAATCGACGCTTCCTCTCTGTACTGAATGGTAAAATGGAGAAGATTTCCTTTGAGGAAATTCCCAGTAAGCACGGACAAATCCTTCTCCGTGAAGTCGAGAATATGGGCGTATCCAGCATCATAAGATATTATTTTTCGCCCGACACACTCGACTATGCTTTTGGCATATTAGAGCTAAACCTGCTTCCGGTGTGGCTCAACAGTCTGAGCGAAAGCCTATCTGTTTCCGAAAAAGCCGCTATGAAACTTCGTGAATTCTTGCGATCTAAGGCTCATTAACCAAAAATCATATTAAGAATATTAACTATCTCAACCCGATGGAGAAAAAAACAACCCTTGTGCTTTTAGCATTAATGCTCTCTTATTCTCTCATCGCCGCCTCTCAACCCTCATTACCAGGAATCCCGTCGCTATCACGGGTATCCGTCTCCCCTGACCTGGGCATGGGTAAACCAGCTATAGTCTTACCGGGAAAGAGCTTCTCGTTCAAGCTAGCCGGCACGCAGGACCAGCCAAAGACAGGTTACATATGGTCTGTCTTCCTAAACGGAGAAAAACTAGTGGTTGCAAACTACACCGTAACGGTCTCCTATTCGAGCGGAGTCGTAACAGTAACGATTCCCGGCGACGTTAAGCCTGGCCTCTACGATCTTGTACTTGTAGGACAGTCTAAAACAGAGATTCCTAGGAGTGTATGGGTCTACGACACTTCCAAGACGACGCTTAAAATAGTACACGTAAGCGACCAGCACTACGGGGCCGGACAACCTGACGTGATTGTTGGCGACATGAACAGGCTGGCGGGCTACGTTATGTCGGGCCTCCTTGGGCCAGACTTCATCATTGACACAGGTGATGTGGCCGACACAGCCAGCGAGCAACAGTATAGATGGGCATACTCATATGAGCTCGCCTTTCTCTACTCGTATCCTATTCTAGCGATCCCGGGAAATCACGATACTCCTCCTGACGCATGGCTTGTGTACTTCGGGAGCACGACATGGTATAGGGTTATAGCGGACAAGCTACTGATAATCGGGCTGTACTCGTACGAGCAGGGCTACCCGACTTTGGAGCAACTACGATGGGCTGAAGGACTGTTAAAGCAGTATTCCCAGATACCAGTAAAAGTGATACTTGTTCATCACCCCGTATTCTACTACCAGGGCGAGTTAAAGACAACCTACGATGACGCAAAAGTGATAGCGCCATACGATCCAGAGAAGAACCCGAACTCCCCAATATACTCCTCTTGGAGCGGGAATATGAACATCACCCGGTATTTCCTGAAGATAGTTGAGGAAAACGGCGTTAACTATGTCTTGTCTGGACACGTGCACAGAGACGTTTTTGTCAAGTATACCAGTACCCGCACAGGCAAGACTACATACTTTTTAACGATAACTACCCTGGGCATGGGCTCAGCAATATACGATGGGCTAGACTTCTACTTGCTCGACCTCAAATCTGGACTAATAGACTTCCCCGTGAAGCCTCCAACCTTCATAGGCTTCGCAAACGACTCAAGTAAGCTTGCACAAAACTCCATCCCTGTCGGAATCTATCCGCCTAGAAATAACCTTGGCGTCTCAAACCAGGTGTTTACACCCACATCCTTGTATCAGTGGCCGCATGCATACGTATTAACACTTGAAAACAAGCTAAACTACCTCAATTTGGAAAACACCATGGTCTGGTGTCTACCCTGGAACGGTGACTTCTCGGCAAAGGTAATTGAGTCAACTGGAGGCTCACTCTTCAGCGTCACAGACAAGTTAGTGATGGGGGACAAGCTCTTCCTAGCTGTTAGAATAAAACTCCCATATCAGAGTAAACTCGTCGTAGCACTGAACAACGCCCCTGATACCACACCTCCAACTATAAATCTAAAAATGCTTATACCTGAGAAACCCGTGCCTGGAGCCTCCTTCCAGGCATACATAAGCGCGGGCGACGAGGAATGGGGTGTAGCGAACTTCACGGCAAAACTGGTAGTAGGAAACAATGAGTATGCACTAAGCCCACAACTCTATACTCCCGGGACGATTCTTGACCCCTTGAACTCCCTGACATTTAAACTCCAAGGAAAAATCCCTGAAAACGCTGGCGAAGCTAAACTCGTAGTAAAGGTCATAGACTATGCTGGCCACGAGGCCACAAAAGAATTTACCTTGTATTCAGCACAGCAGGCTCCGCCGTCTCAACAACAACCATCACAGCCATCGCAGCCAACACAGCCCTCACAACCACAACAACCAACACAACCATCACAACCCACACAGCCGACACAGCCAAGCGAAGCCAAGCCTGAATCCTTGAACTTTGCAACAATCCTGCTTGGAGTCCTAATAGCTGCAGCCCTCTTTATACTGTTGCTGGGTCTCACGAAATACACTAGGAGGAAAAAGTGAAAAGGTAAATTTTATAAGTTTTTTAGCCCTATCATCATTGATGAAAACAGAAAAAACATTAATCATATTACTGTTCTTGATGGCAATTATTGCTTTCTCGCACAACATTTCCGCTCAGCCAGTTATCGTTGCCGCCGATTTAGGTCACGGTGAAAGCAACAAATATCTAAACTATATAATGGGGAACATAACCTTCGTAACATGGAAGATTATAAAAGAGCCTATAACCCCCTCAACACTAAAAGACGTTGATATACTATTACTGGGGCAACCTACAGTCGCGTTCAGTCCAGACGAAATCGCAGCAATTAAGGCATGGCTTAACACAGGCAACAAGGTTCTCTATGTAGCAGGAGACAGCGACTATGGTCCTGGCGGTAAAACAATACTCCAGCTAAACGACCTCCTAGCAGGAATAGGAACAAAGCTCAGGCTAGAGCACGGGGCTGTCTACAGCGATAACCCTGACGTGACAGCAAAAGCCTATTACAGAATGCTCACATTCGTAGAGCCCGACAACTATCCTGGCCTCAGAACCGATCTTCTGAAGAGAGATATAACCCTACCCATACTCATGCATGGGCCAGGCTGTATCATCTGGCAGGACGCCCAGGGCAAATACCATGACCCTGTAAAGGAGACATTTCCCGGATTAATACGTCTCGTTTGGGCTCATAAAAGCTACATGGGCGACAACACTCCCCCGACTCCCTACGTCTACGACCTCATGAGTTACGGCAAGGGAACAGGTGATCACGACTTTGTCATGTATGCCGCTGAATACTGGCCTGACAAGAACGTTCTCATAGTTGTCTCAGGCGAAAGCATTTACGGCGACTATGAGCCCGCGTGGGCTTCAAGCTATTACGGTAAAGATTTAGACGGCCCAACATTTGTGACCAATCTCTTCAGGTGGTGGGTATACGTGTTAACTGAGGCTCCGACCCAGGCCGCAATCGCACAACTCGCACAGAATACACAAGCAATGGCTGGAACAATTAATACCCAGGCTAGCCAGATCCAAGGGCTCAAATCAAGCGTCGACAGCCTATCAAGCAAGGTTGACAGCCTGACCAGCTCACTTAACTCCCTAACAAGTACTGTTAACACGCTGATGATAATTTCAATAGTGGAGGCCATACTTGTCCTAGTAGCTCTCGCGTTAGTATTCCTCCACAAGCACAAGACTAGTTAAGTAAAACTTTTTCTCGTATATTTCTTATATGGTAAGCCAGGTTAAGGATTTAAGCAACATATATGCTGGATACTCGATAGTGATATAAAATGAACAAGAACATCGTTATTTTAGCCGCCGTGGTACTTCTTATCGGAGTTATTGGAGCCGCTTTCCTGTTCCTACAAAAACCACCCGTTCAGCAGGCTCCGCCGTCTCAACAACAACCATCACAGCCATCGCAGCCAACACAGCCCTCACAACCACAACAACCAACACAACCATCACAACCCACACAGCCGACACAGCCAAGCGGGGTCACGCTCTATGTAATCACAAGGCATGAGCAAACAATTCAGGATCTCACCAGGAGAATGTTCCTTAACAGTAACGTAGCTAAAAAGTACAACATTGTAAATATAGTATTCTTGCCTGTGAATGCAGAGCAATGGCCTGAATACATCAAAAATGCAGTCTCCAAGGGTAGGGGGATAGATGTAGCGTGGGGCGGAGGCCCTACTCTCTTTAACCTTATAGACGAGCAGGGACTCATTGAGCCTGTAGACGAGAGTAAGATACCCGAGTTTAGCCTGGTGAAGCAGGAGCTTGCAAAGATACCCAAAACTATCGCAGGGGCCCCAACTTATAAGGTGGGAAACGACGGCCTTATCCATTGGATAGGCGCCAGTATAAGCAGTTTCGGCTTTACGGTGAACAAAGATCTCTTAAGCAAATACGGGCTACCCATGCCAAAGAAGTGGTCAGATCTCGGGAACCCTATCTACGCTAAAAACCTCCCAGCAGTACCACTTGTAGGCACAGCTGACCCAACGATGAGTACAAGTAACACTAGAATGTTCGAGATCATTCTTCAAGCATACGGATGGGACGCAGGCTGGAAAGCATTAACACTTCTCGCAGCTAACGCTAAGATTTACAGCGGTAGCAGCGACGTCAGAGATGCAGTTATAAGAGGAGACATAGCTGTCGGGACAACAATAGACTTCTACGGCTACACTGCACAACAACAAAACCCTGCCTGTCTATACATCATACCCAACGGTGAAAGCATAGTAAATGCCGACCCAATAGCCGTACTTAAGGGTGCAAGCCATCCAAGGGAGGCGGCGGTTTTTGTCGCCTGGGTTCTCAACGAGACTGGAGGGCAGCTAGTATGGCTTGACCCGAATATTAACAGGCTTCCGATCAACCCGAAGGTCTTTGATACTCCACAAGGAGCTCAGAGACCTGACTTGAAGAAAGCCCTTGAAGACGTGCAGAACGCTGGTGGAATCAACTTTAATGAGACGCTATCCTCTCTATGGGTTACTGCCGTCGTAGACTACTTTAAAGCAACACTTGTAGACGCGCACGACGACCTCCAACCCGTTTGGGCTCAGATCGCCCAGGCATACCTCAACGGTAAGATAACTAAGGACCAATTCAATAAGCTTGTTGACTCTCTAACTGCCCCAATAATATTCACTGACCCATTAACAAAGAAGAAAACTACATTCACCATCGACTACGCAATAAATATCAGCAACCAATTGGCTAATAACCCCTCAATATACCAGGACTTGATGAATCAGTGGCGCGAAGGGGCCAGACAAAGATACCTCAATACACAATCACTTCTCAAACAGATGACCGGCTCCTAGAAAAAGAATTCTTTTTTTCCCTTTTTCTTCTTAAATATCTTTCCTGTGGGCAAAAACACGCTCACAGACCATGTATAGGTATAAAGAGCTCGAGTTATAATTAAGAATATAAAGAGAGTCCGTTAAGATTTTTAGGTGCTTATCTGTGAGAATCAGGAGAGGAACCCTTTGGACGGTCGGAGCCGTCCTGTCGATTGCATATCTTCTTACGTTTTTCATCACTCCAGCTATTCTCAACCTTGTTGATCCAATATTGTGGATCGCGTGCATAGCCTCGGCTGTAATATTATACAAGCTTGGCTACGACTACAGGTGGATTAAATTCAGTTCAGGGCTAAGCTTCCTAGCAATCTTCACTCTACTTTATGATTTTTTCCTTATCTCGATTGGTGCTCATGGAATCGCACGCGGCGTCGCGTTTCTTCTCACACCCTTACTTGCAACAGCGGCCGGAGGATTTCTCTACGAAAAAATTCAATCCTTTAAGAGGACACGTGAAGCCAGGAAAGGTATTGTCTCTCTCACGAGAAGAATCCGGACAACTCTTTACGAGCTAGACCCTCTGTTGTGGGTCTTCATAGTTTTTGGTTCTAGTTTCCTAATAGTATTCCTTGTCTCGCCCATACTCTTTGTTCTCGTTAATGCGTTCAGGGCACCCTCAGGTGGTGCATGGTACTCCAACTTTCAGAGAATCTTCTCCGCCCGCGAGTATGTTAGGCTGGAAACTCTCCCAGGGGAGCAGTTCGCTTTTGCTGTTCAGCTCGGAAACGAGACGCTCTATGTTATCAAAGGTCTGAACTATGGAGCGCTTGTTAACAGCCTGATACTCTCCCTCTTCGTGACCTCGGCAGCTACAGCCATAGGAATCATTATGGCTTTCATACTTGCAAGGTATAGTTTCCCAGGCAAGGATTTCCTCAGAATACTGTCCCTTGTCCCATTATTCGTGACCCCCTTTGTAAACTCTTATGTAGTCAAGATCCTTTTCAGCGAGTATGGTCCAATCTCCCTCGTAACCCAGAGTCTATTTGGATGGAAGCTTAGACTGGACGGCTTGGTAGGAGTCGCCTTAGCACAAATAATCTCCTTCTATCCGATAGTCTACCTCAACGCTTACAGTGCCTTCCTTAACGTTGACCCAAGCACCGAGGAACAAGCAGAAAACCTTGGAGCTAGGGGCTTCACCCTCTTCAGGAGCGTCACCTTCCCACTAGCTCTTCCAGGAATAGTTGCCGGAGCTATAATCGTTTATATTTTCAGCCTAGAGGATGTCGGAGCGCCTCTAATCTTCCAGGAGTGGAATCTTATGAGTGCTCAGATATTTAGGGGATTCATGACGCAGACAGGAATAGTATCACCTGAATCTGCGGCTCTCGGTATAGTTATGCTTTTTATCGCCGTTATGGGCTTCCTTGCCATAAGGAACTATGTGGGGATGCGTTCCTACGCGATGATCAGTCGTGGAGGCAGACTGGTTTCCCGAGCTCGTCCACTCGGTCCCCTGGGGAAGCTCGTAGTGTATCTTATCGTCTTCCCCCTAGTACTATTAACTGCTTTTCCACAGATAGGTGTTTTCCTGTTAGCCTTCAATGTCATGCCTTCAAGAGGCTTCGAGATAAACTTGGGAAGCTTTACACTCGATTATTTCGAGAGATTGTTCACCGACCCTGGTGTATTCACTTATATCAGGAACACCTTAATCTATGCTGCACTCTCCGTTATACTGGCTGTCGTCGTAGCAGTAATGGTCGGCTATGGCGTGAGCAGGATACGTGTATCATGGCTTTCCAACCTACTTGATACTCTTGCAACCGTGCCTATAGCTATCCCTGGATTAGTGATAGCCCTGGGCTATTACTACTTCTTCACAACTATATTCTCTGGAACTCCTCTAGACCCTGCCTCGATTGGGGCTTTCCAAGCCTGGGTAGTGCTGGTAGTCTCCTACAGTGTGAGGAAACTGCCCTACGTGGTTCGATCCGTCTATGCGGGCTTTCAGCAGGTTCACGTCGGCTTGGAGGAGGCCGCGCTTAACCTGGGGGCTACCAGGGCTAAGGTTGTTTTTGGTGTCGTGTTGCCCTTCATCCTCTCCTATATTTTCAGCGGAGCGGTACTGGGCTTTATTTACATGGCTACGGAGGTCAGCACGAGCATAACGATCGGGAACTTTAACCCATCACAGGCGCCAATGACATACTATATGATGAATGTCTATAAGGGAGGGTCGCCGATAGGTGTTCAAATCGCCGCTGCTATGGGAGTGCTGCTTATATTTATACAGCTGGTCGCAATGTTAATTGTTGTAGGAGTATTAAAGCAGAGGTATGCGTTCATCGGGGTGTGAGCTATGGTGTGGATAAAGATCTTGAATGTGACAAAGGTGTACGGGAAGGTTAAGGCTTTAGACAATGTCTCGCTAGAGATCCGCGATGGAGAGCTCTTCACAATGCTAGGCCCTAGTGGATGCGGGAAGACAACCCTCCTGCGCATCATTGCTGGCTTCGAGGTCCCCGAGGAGGGTAAGGTCTTCTTTGCAGATCAAGACGTTACATTCGTGAAGCCCTACCAGAGGAATACGGCTATGGTGTTCCAGAACTATGCGCTATGGCCCCACATGACGGTCTTCGAGAATGTCGCCTATGGTCTAAAGATTAGACGGAAACAGCTTGGACTCAGCGACGAGGATATAGAGAGGAGGGTTAGGGATGCTCTGAAACTAGTAAGGCTTGAGGGCTTGGAGGACAGGTATCCTCTGCAATTAAGCGGGGGGCAACAGCAACGGGTAGCCCTAGCGAGAGCTTTAGTAGTGGAGCCGAAGGTTCTCCTGCTCGATGAGCCGCTTAGTAACCTTGACGCTAAACTGAGAATCGAGATGCGTGAAGAGATAAAGAGGATACAGTCATCGCTTGGGATAACGACAGTATATGTGACTCATGACCAGGAGGAAGCCATGAGCCTGGCTGACCGTATAGCGGTGATGAACAAAGGTAAAATCCTCCAGGTAGGCACCCCGAAGGAGATATATTCTAAACCTAACAACCTCTTTGTTGCAACATTTATTGGGAGAAGCACGTACCTTGTAGGGATTGCCAGGGAAATATCAGGAGAAAAAGTAAAGGTGTCCTTTGATGGACAGTCGCTTGAGGGGTTTATCGCACCTGGACACACCGTGAGAGAGGGAGACAAGGTCGCTGCCATAATGAAAACCGAGGACTTTAAAGTTGATGCATCCGAGTCTAACGCACTAGAGGGCATAGTCGAGATCCAGATGTTCATAGGCATGTTCAACCAGGTTAAGGTTAGAGTTGGAAATCAGAGGATAACAGCCCTTCTTGATCCAGCGCTAGAACTCAGCTCAGGTCAGAAAATAAGACTCGCCATAAAGCCTTCAGAGGTTAGCGTCTTCCCGGTTACGGGCTGGGAGGAGGAAAGCTTCGCTTAAAGCTGCAAAGCTACCAATAAACTGATATTTGGCTTTAGGAATTATTAGAAATCGTGGCAAGTCGCAGGTTAGCCGAACTCACTTATGTTGAGGTCGGGAAGCTTCTCAGCGAAGGAATAGACACAGTTATTTTTCCCATAGGAACTATCGAGCCTCACGGCCCTCACCTTCCTCTCGGCACTGACAACTATATACCTGAATTGATAGCTGAGAAACTCGCGGTGAAAATCAACGCTCTTATCCTCCCAACCTTAAACTACGGTGTCACGAACAGCTTACATGGTTATCCAGGGTCTATAAGAGTGAGGCCTGAGAGCTTGGAAAACATTGTCTACGACGTTCTTGAGAGCATTGCATTTCATGGCATTAGAATAGCATTGATACTAAACGGCCATGGGGGCAACACTCTCGCTTTAGACAACGCTGCTCGGAGAGCTTGGCTTGACCACAGGCTTGCGACACTCCTTATCGACTGGTGGACACTTGCACGAGACAGGGGATTAACTAAAAAGTACTTGGGGAAGGAGGGGGGACACGCGGCTACGGACGAGACTGCGCTCATTGAACTCTTCCGACCAAACATCGTCAAGAAAAGCCAGTATAGTAGCGATGCGATCTTCACCGCCTCAGCTGGCGTGCGAGCATATCCGTTGCCAGGGACCATAATCAACTACTCTGAAACAGAGGGTGAGGTCGTCTTTAGTCCTGAGAAGGCTGAAGAGTATCTTGAAGCACTTGTAGAGGAGATAAGGCAGATTTACTTGAAGCTCAGGCAGACGCTTTCCTTAGTCGACATCCCGTCTCGGAAAGCCTAGCAGCTCCTGAGGATAGCAGAGAAAGGGATTGGAGTTTATCCTCGCACTTTTAATCTCAGGTTTCTAGCCGGGAATTCGCGTGGTGACAACGCGTTGAGCAACCTGTTCACGTTATTTCTGAGCTCTACGAGCGGTTCCGCGACAAGGGCTAGCTCCTCCTTATCATAACCCTCGTCTGGGAATAATAGCTTTAGAGCACCTGATAACAGCTTTTTAACAGCTTTCTCGTCTCTTATTGTTGGGGCTCCTTGCAGCTCAAAGGTTGACTCGACCTCCTTTTCGAGGCTTTCAGTCCTTATCCTGTGAAGTACCTCGGCTAGATAGTCGGAGGCGATCCCATAGCCCCTTGCCAGGTGCTCATCGCTTTTCATAATCTTGGGCAACTCCCATCCATGTATGAAGCCGTGAACACGGTCCAAAAAGGCTGTGTCATGCATGAAGCTAGGGAGGTGCGAGATTATGCCTTGCGTGGTAGCAGTTTTCTCTGCATCCACGTTGCCTATAAGTACCAGGGAACAGGTGCTTGGTCTCTTCGGGTGAAAGCCGCCCCTCTCGAAGTATCCGTCCACCATATAGTCCTTTAACTTGGCTACGACCTCATCAGAGTTTGAAAACTTTATCTTACTTATCTCGTCGAAGACGACAACGTCGTTCACGACGAGATCTCCTGGAATGTTGCTTCTAGCATCATAGAAGAGCTTTGCGGGCGACACGATTCCGCCGGAGTATATCCTCGAGTAGTAGGTCAAGTTTCTATATGTGAATGTTTTGCCTGTAGCCCTGGGTCCAAGCTCTAGGATATTAACGTTGGCTTCAGCCATGGGGATTAGTCGCACGAGTAAGAGCAGCTTTTGCTTCAAACTGTACGCTGAAGGGTTTAGGCCCACGCTCGTAACAAGCACGTCTATCCACTCCCCAAGTGAAAAACTCGTCCTAGCTTCTCTAAAAACCTCGACATCTATATTGTAGGCTTGGAAAGGCTCGAAGTCCTCCATCATCACGGGGGTCAAGTTCTTACCCTTTGTCTGTAGCCCAGGGTCGTAAATGAGCAATCCAACTCCCCAAAGCCCACTGTAGAGCCTCTCGTTCTCTTTTATTATCCTCTCATCTATGAGCGCGTCATCTATGCTTAGGGCGGGTATCTGGAGGAGAAACAAGTCTTTTTTCAGGTTGACGCGTACCCTAAACTCATCTAGGATTTTTATAGCGCCCTTCTCCTTCAGCCTGCCAAGGAACAACTCCCTTGAGCTCGGCTCAGGGTATAACTCGTTTACCTTTGCTGTAACCTCGTCGATGCACTTCTCGCCGGGCTCACTGCATAGTCGGCCTATCATGAACTCAGCTATAAAGGCGGGTATCCTGCTAACAGAACCAGTTCGTGTAAGGCTCTTGTCTACTGCGTACTCTCCGAACAGCATTCTGACCTTCTCGTCTATGTTGATAGACACTTGCCATCACCCCGCGTGTTAGAGGAGCCTCTCGATGCGATTTCGTAACCTTGAATCCCGTGGAGCTTTTTTGTCTTTTTCACTCATACGGGTTAGGGAGTTCTCATCTTCTTTGGAGGTATTACTTTGAGAATTTAAACCATCCTCCACGTGAAGCGTAGAGTTGAAGGTGTTCGAGAAGAAAAGGAGGAAACGGTAAAAAATCGTTAAGGGATTATGTGCCTTCTCACGGTTAAATGATCCCTTAACCTCAAAACCATCTCCCGAGGAGTAGAGAATTATTTTTTCTGTTTCTTTATGGGGTAGATCGACTCCTGATGCAAGTCCTATGAGATTTTTGAATAAGGAGGAGTCCTCGCGTATGCCTTTGAACACGATTCCTCCTGCCGGTGTCCCTACGGAAAGGTCGAGGTACCCTAGCCGGAATAGACGGGAGAGGATCGGCTTTTTAATTCTGACCTCCTCTATGATATACGTTGGGATGTATCTTACAGTGAGTCGTGGGATGATCGAGTCTTTCCTGATACCTCTAATTTCGAGGGTGCTCCTGGTGAGGCGGTACTCACTGAAGAGCCTTTCGACGTCTATCGTTATAAGGGCTATCGGGGAGAGTATCAGAGAGCCCAAGAAGAAAGAATCATTTAAACTTGAATAGCCTATCAGACTAAGGCCGAAAGAATAGGAGTAAAGGGCGAGTGTAAAAAACTTCTCGGGCCAGCCTAACTCGTATGAAAAAAGGTGGTAGATGCCGAGCAAGACCAAGGGAACATAGATTGTGAACTGTCCAAGAAAATCCCCAGTAGCGAAGACTAGCACTATTACTGGGAAAGCGTATCGACCCAGGAGTGAGAGGCGGGAGGGCCTCGTTGCGTCAATCGCAACCATACAGAAAACATTGATTCTGGTAATCTAATAACCTTACTCCAGGCGTGAGCTTCTCCTTTGAACCGGGGACCTTGAATAGAAGAAAACTAGACTTGAAACGGCCTGGAAGGGTGTAAGGGAGACTTATAGGTCCTAAACCTCTACGCGATATCCTGTTGTTTTTAAAGCACGTTCAACTCCCAACGATAGAGGTAAGCCTAGAAAGAAAATAGATACCAGCGAGCCGGGTAATACACCTGCAATGGAGACCACCAGCGTCACATCTGTATTAAAGGCCCATAAAAGGAACCACCTCAGATAGCTTCCCACTCCAATACTCACTATCATAACTTGTGATAGAACAGCGGCAACCCTTAGTAAAAATCCCCTCCTGTAGGCGAGCTTATATGCAGTGTATCCCGCGACAAAGTTCACCAAGCTACCGAGTAATGCGTCAAGGAAATTAAGGCCTGAGGAGCCCCAAGGGGCAGCCAGGATATTTCCAATGAAACAGCCGACACTGACTCCTATTACGGCTGGATAACCAAGAACAGTGACTAGGGGCAGAAGAGAGTCGGCAATCCGTACCTGCCAAAGGAGAAATGACGTCATTGGAAGAATGTATACTAGTATGGCGTAGAGAGATGCTATCAGGCTGGCTAAGGCTATCTTGCGAGACTCCACAGGTGTTTCACGCGTATCCCTTTATTTAAATCTCTTCATCCAAGTGTCTTGAGCGGGTTGAGAAACCCTCAGGGGCTTAAACCAAGCGTTTCTACAAAAATACACGCCAATTGATGGTTGAGGTTATCCAAACGCATGCCTGACTATGTAATCTATGATCCTATCTATCTCTACCTTCACCGCTGGCGGGATACCGGGCACTTCCGCAGCGAGAAATCCTCTAAGAAGTATACTCCTCGCTTCATCCTCGCTGAAGCCCTTAGACATCAGGTACTCTATCTTCTCGCCTGCTATCATCCCAATGGCCGCCTCATGGGTTAACTGGACTTCCTGTTTTGAGGAGGAGAGGACAGGTATGGCCTCTATTATCGACTCGTTGTCCATTAGTAGGCCGAGGCATTCAATATGACCCTTGCCTCCGGGAGCCGATGCATTGATCTTAGCCCTCGTGTAAATTTTAGAGCCTTTACTCGCGATAACTCGAGAAACAAGCTCTGCGGAGGCATTTTCGCCACGTAGGAGGGCCTCGCCACCAAGGTCATAGTAGCCATTTCCTGTACCTGCTACAACCGAGACTAGCTTAGCGTTAGCATTTTTGTCTAGGTATACCTTTGGATAAGTCTGGACTGAAGCCACTGGGCTGTAAAGGGCATAATAGCTCAGGTACTGTCCACCCTCCTCCACGCGGACAACGGTTCGTGGTCTGACGTGTGTTCCTTCACCCCATGAATGGAGCATTGTGAAGACTAGCTTAGCGTTTTTAGCAACATAGAACTCGGACACGCCGATATGTAGGCCACCGCTTTTCCCATGGGGGACTAAGCAGCCTGTCGTGACATGAGCTTCAGCACCCTCGTCGACATAAATAATATTGTGGGCATGTTGAACTTCATCGTAACCCGTGAAAAGGCTTAGGCATGTGTAGACTGGCCAAGGAGTCTTTACTCCTGGAGGCACATATACAAAGTATCCAGCCTCCCTTCCGTACAGGAACGTGTGAGCTGTATATTTATCCACGTCGGGCTCTATGAGCTTCCATGCAAGTCTCCGTGCGAGCTCGTACTTTTTTAATGCCTGCGCTAAGGGCTCTACAGTAACGCCCACCTCTTTAAACCTCTCCGACATCGCTTTTGCGAGCGCGGTCTCGCCCCACTGAAGGTAACTCAGCTGTCCCGGCTTTACACCTATCTTCTTCTCTACAGACTCTTCAAGACCCTCCATAGAGGATTCTAAACCGTATACCGAGCCCGCAGGTTTGTAGGCTGATAAGTCGATGTCTGGTCCGTAAGGCGAGGCCTTTTCCAATGCCTTAAGAACCTTTTCCCTATCCACCACAGACACCATCAAACCCCCTCTCCTCGAGTAACTCTAACAGTTCAGAAGCCCGACCCGAGCATGCTATACGGCCCTCCTTCAACACCACTCCATGGGCTTCTATGCCGACACGCTCGGCTAAGATTCTCGTGTGTGTAACGATTAACATACCGGTTCTGAGCTTCTCAACCATGAACCTGATAGCCTCCGCGATAAGCTTTATGCTATCAAGATCTACGCCGCTGTCAGGCTCGTCAAGGAGCGCGAACCTTGGCCTTGTAAGCGCTGTCAGGAAGACCTCGACGCGCTTTCGCTCACCACCACTGAAACCCCTAAATGCGTCTCTCTCGAACAGATGGTTTATCTCAAGTATATTTGATAAAGCCCCAATGAGATCTTCGCCTCCCATGCGCTCTGCTATCAGTTTGGCCAGCCTTGAGACCTTAACTCCCGTTAACTCTGGTGGAATCTGATAGGATAGGACTATGCCTTTCTTCGCTCTCTCATAGGCTGGCAGAGGGGTAACGTCCTCGCCTCCCAGTAAAATACGGCCACGCGAAACATGAACGCGTGGAAGCCCAGCTATTGCTGAGAGAAGCGTAGTCTTGCCTGCACCGTTGGGGCCTAGCAGGAGTACAATTTCCCCACTTCTAAGAAGGAGATCTATATCCTTAACTATCTCACTGCTGTCTACGGAAGCTGTGAGCCGCTCAACCCTGAGTTCCAAGAAAACCTGCACCCATGTCTTCCACTTGTTAGGCGAAATAAACTTTTGCTGCGTATAAATTAGAACTAGTGCGTCACTAGACAAAAATAAATCTAGAGATATGATCAATTATATTTCATGGCAATCGTAATAAGCCTAGAAGGAAAAATAGCCCTGGTCACCGGGGCTTCAAGCGGTATAGGCCTCGGCGTTGCTAAGGTATTGTCCCGAGCCGGCGCCAAGGTTATTATTGTGGCTCGGAGCCCGGCTAGACTGAAGGAGGCTAGCGAAGAAATCAAGGAGTATTCCGGTAGAGAGCCTCACATTATCCCAGCAGATCTCACCAAGCGTGAGGACCTGGAAAGAATTTCTGAGAAACTTGGCTCCCTGGGAATGCCTGACGTTTTCTTTTACTCGATAGGAGGCCCAAAGCCCGGGAGATTCATGGACTTCGATATGAATGATTGGGAGGAAGCTTTCCGGCTACTGATTTATCCCGCGATATACCTCACTAGGATAGTTCTACCCTACATGATATCTAAGAGGTGGGGGAGGATCATCTTCCTCACGAGCCTAGCTATAAAGGAGCCCATCCCGAACCTAGCTCTGAGCAACGTGATCAGGATCAGCTTCGCAGGGCTTGTAAGGACCCTCGCCCGTGAAGTCGGGGCCAATGGTATCACAGTTAATGGGATCATGCCTGGAGTTATAAAAACAAGGAGGGTAGAAGAGATAGCGCGTGTTACCTCGGAAAAGGAAAGGATAAGCTTCGAAGAGGCCTTATCAAGACTGACCTCTGATATCCCAGCTGGACGTTTGGGAACTCCAGAAGAGATAGGATACCTTGCAGCTTTCCTTGCGAGTGACTACGCCTCCTACATAAATGGGGCCATGATACCTGTCGACGGTGGTAAGCAGGTGTCTGTGTTCTAGTATTCACTTCCCTGGTACTTTAGGGGCATACAATCGTGAAGCCTTGCAAGGGTAAGACGTGGCTCCCCTCTTTTAAAGTGTGTAGACTAGAGTCTCGAGGGGTAATAGCCTCGACTCATGCCTAAACGTGCCATCTACTCTCATATCTGGATATTATGGCGTATGAAACCTCCTTTGCTTTTTATTTCCCGCATCAAGCACTAATCCAAATGGAGATCGAGCTATCTGTTAGCCTGGAGTGCTGTTCAGTAAAATTGCTTGAATGGTTCGTCTATCAAGAGCTAGCTGGTGGTAGGTACATGGATATATGATAACGGCAAGAGAGATAAACTAATTTTCTTGCGTATTATTCACTCTTCCTTTGACTCTTGCCAAGAATGGTCTCACAAACTCTATGTTCAGGCTCTGTAGTGTCTCCTCCTTGGGGATTCCTAGGCTGTCCCAACCCATGAAGGAGAAGTACTCCGCTCTCTCTTTTTCAATCTTCTCCTTTTCCACAGCTTTACCTTTGAAAGGACCTGAGGGGAGCGGCTCATAGAAACGTGGAGGAAGATCATCGTCCTCTAGAGGTCTCCAGTATATGTCTGGTCCCCCGAGCAAAAGGGCGACGCGTTGGAGGGATAATATTCTTTTTGCATGAGCGTTCATCCACTCCTCGCGGGTGATCCCGAACCCTGTTATCGCTTCAAGAAACTGGAACATAAGGTCTGTCTCCGCATTAAAGGCGCAGATAACCGCTGAATCAGGGAAGGTCATCCATAGTTCGCCCCAGGGTGCCTCATATGGTTTTCTGGGGGCTGATGTGTGGTCTCCGCCTTGTGTGCTTGTAGCGTAAGAGAATTCGGGAAGATAGTCTTTTCCGCTCCTGACTCCGTGAGCCCCTATAGCTATGCCCTTCGAGTGTACAAGGTATTTTCTCACATCTACTCCTTTGAGTTTCTGAAGTTCAAGCGCAAACCTAAAACCTCCCTCAGCCATGATTTTCCCTAGCCCCTCACGCTTAGCAATCATTAACATAAGCCGTGCAAACGCCTCGGCATCCCCCCATTTCGGCTTAACTCCTGAGAGATCCTTCTCGCTTAGCAGACCTTTCTCGTAGAGCTCGGCTACAAAACCTAGAAGATTACCTGTCTGTATACCGCAAAGGCCGAGGTCGTCAGCGATCGATGACAAATAGATGCAGCTGCGAGGCTCGAAGACGCCTAGATTTGGCCCCATGTAGGCTTGAAGCTCGTAGTCCGGAGTGTCTGTAAGGGCACCCTTTTTAGCCCCGCTCCTCAAGTAGGATATTTTCATGCAGGCCGAGGGGCACCCGTAATCAGCCCAGAATCTTTTAACCCAATGAGCCTCGAAGTATTGTTGTCCCATAGCGCGGTTGTCGTGCCATTCCTCCTGCCAATTTCTCACAGGCTCACTGCTCGTTAGCGCGGCGGTCTGGTAGCCCCCTGAACCCGTACCCCACTGCTTGAAGGTTGTCCTCCGGTTTAGCCTGTTCCAGGACTCTTTAATGAGGAGCTTGACCCACTCAGGGTGCTTTGGCTTGGGCATGGGACCAAATCCTTTTGCTACGAGTGCCTTCAGGTTTTTTGAGCCCATGACAGCTCCGTAACCACCGTAGCCGGCGGCGTGTGCCAGCTTAGCCATAACGGCTGCAGTTCTGACCTTGTTTTCGCCTGCAGGTCCAATGTAGACAAAGCTCGGCTCTTTTGTCAACCCTTGACGGGCTAGATTCCTAGATTTAAGGTTGTTCCAGACCTCCTTCATCAGCCTACTGAATGTTTCACGCCCGTTTAGACCCCATAGGTGGCTTGCATCCCTTATCTCTACCCGTTCCCCTTCAATGTATACATAGACGGGGTCCCTAGCCTTACCCCTGACCAATACACCATCATATCCAGCCGCCTTGAGCTCAATAGCAACCTCTGAGGAAAGCACACTCCCTACAATGCCGTTACTTTGTGGAGACTTACCTGATACCGCCAGCTTAACTCCGGGATAGTATCCAGTAAGAGGGCCTGTTAGAAAGAGTAGTATGTTCTCTTCCCCTAAGGGGTCTACATTTTCCCATCTATGGCCAAGTTCTCGCAGAAGAATGTAAGCGGCTAGTCCGCGGCCCCCTATATAGTCGCGTAGAACTTCTTCCTCTAGAGGATGCTCTCCTATTCTCTCATGGGACAAGTCTATATCTAATAGGCGACCATGATACCCGTAGATCATCCTAGAAACACCTCTTCTCCCCCGTAAAGTGTTTCGTGCAGCCTCCTTGCCACTTCCTCGGGGAATATTGAGTAGATCTTGAGGGCAACACTCTCATAAGGTACAACCTGTAGAGCATGGAAGCCAGCATCCTGGCATGCCTTAACGCACTCCGGCTCACCACCGCAAAGGTCGCAAACCATCGCCTTACCTGTCTTCGGGTGTAGCCTCATGACCTTGCCCGGACAGGCCCTTACACAGTCCCCGCAACCCGTGCATTTTGCCTCGTCGACTATAACCGCACCTGTTTTCTCATCAACCCTTAGAGCCGCCTGGCCACAGGCCTTTATGCAGGGGTAGTCCCTGCACTGCGCACAAGTCTGGGGGACGTCCACCCCAGGGTATAACTCGAATACTCTTATTCTGCTGGCCTCCGGCCATACAGTACCTTCATGGTGTAGAGAGCATGCGACCTCGCATAAACGGCATCCGGAGCAGCGTAGTGGGTCGCGTAGAATGAATATCTGCTGGGCCACAGTTCAAGCTGGGATAAGCGCCTTATATAGATGTTGACGTTATTCTTATTCTCTTTTTTACAATTAATATATATTAACGTGTTACTTTGAAAAAGTTGAAGAGTATGTGCTGGGGTTCCTCGGCGGTGGTTCTGGACACTGACGGCAAGGTCGCTAAGGTCGACTATGGCGACGGGATTACACGTGAAGTGTTTATAGGAATATCGGAGGGTAGAGTCGAGAAGGGCGACCTTGTGGTGGTTCATGCAGGCGTTATTATAACTAAGCTCACAGAGGAAAGTATACTCGAACAAATATCTTTCATAAGAGAGACTTTAGGCGAGGAAGGCGAACTAATGGCACAAATGTATAAGAATATTTTGAGGCTGGCAGAGGAGCTCAAGAAGAGGTAGACCCGGGTTGAGTAAAATCGATGCCCTTGCTCTTGCCCACGGGCAGGGAGGAAGCGAGACAATAGAGCTTCTCAGAAAAGTAGTCTTTAGCAGGGTTACAGACAACCTCAAGCGTGTCGAGGGGGGTGTCGGGATAGATAAACCCGACGATGGCTCCCTTATCCCGTTGCCTGACGGTAAGTTCTTAGTGGTAAGCGTTGACTCTTATACTGTTAACCCTCCTTTCTTTCCCGGCGGTAACATTGGAAGTCTAGCAGCGTCCGGCTCGATAAATGATGTCGTGATGATGGGTGGAAGACCTATAGCCATGCTCGACTCAATCGTCGCAGAGGAGGGGCTCCCCCTGAAAACGCTAGAGGAAATTGTGGACTCCCTAATATCTGTTCTGGAAAAAGAGGGTGTAGCTCTAATTGGAGGTGACTTCAAGGTAATGCCTAAGGGTCAACTAGATCGCATCGTGATAACAACCGTTGGTATAGGAGTTGCCGTATACCCTATTGTGGACGAGCCTAAACCGGGGGACAAGATTATTGTGACAGATTATATCGGTGACCACGGAACCGTTATCCTGATGTCGCAGCTAGGACTAGGAGATGTGGAGGAGATAGCTCATGGACTTTTAAAAAGTGACTCTAAGCCCTTGACCCCACTTCTACCAGTATTTGAAGAATTCGCGGGGTATATTCACGCAGCTCGGGACCCCACGCGTGGTGGTCTCGCAGGCGTATTGAATGAGTGGGCGCAGGAGAGCGGGCTCATAATGGTTGTCAGAGACGAGGATATACCCGTGCGTGAACCCGTTAAGCGATATGCTGAGATGCTGGGTGTAGACCCGGTATATTTGGCAAGCGAGGGGGTTGCTGTGCTCAGTGTGGCTTCCGAGAAGGCAGATATTGTCTTAGAGAGGCTTGTCTCGAGCGGTTTTAAGAATGCCAGGATTATCGGGGAGGTTAAACAAAGCGAGAAGTACAAGAGTTATGTCTTGTCTAAGACGGCTGTGGGAGGCTATAGGGTAATTGAGCCGCCTAGAGGAGTTCTCGTCCCTAGGATTTGCTAGGTGGTCGTGTTGAAGTCCTTGCGATTCGGGGGTGTTAAAGTTTCGAGAAGGGGGTTAGCTGGTGTCAGGTTAGATTATGAAGGAACCAGTATATGCATTGATGTCGTGCAGCCCGAGCGTTGTGATTACGCTCTCTATACTCATGATCACCCGAGGCATGCTCCTGCTGAGGATTGGTCTCGGGTTGTAGTCTCACCGTTCAGGGGGAATAGAATAGCTCCTGGTGAGAGTATCGAGTTAAGCAACGGAGTATTAGTTGAGGCTGTACATGCCTACAATCTTGGCATTCAAGAGACTGTAAAGCATCCCAGAGGCTTCGGGGCTGGCTATGTCTTGGAGTTCCGTAGTGGGCCCAGGATATACCACATGGGTGACACTGATCTAATAGAGGAAATTTTAAGCGTCAAGAACAAGCCACTAGACATAATGTTGGTGCCAGTGGGTGGGGATGGTGTTATGACCCCAGAGGAGGCCTCCGAGGCCGTTAAAACCCTGCGACCCTCCATCGCGATACCCGTCCACTGGGAGGATATTAGCAAAGCGCGTATATTCAAGAGGCTTACTCAGCCGTATACTCAGGTGGTGCTCTTAGAGGTTGACCGAGTTTGAGCGCGCGTAGGATTGTCCCACCATCAATGAGGTACAAAGCCATACCGATACAGGAATACAGGAAGGTCTATGAGGAGAGTATCCGCAAACTAGAGGAGTTCTGGGGCTCAGAGGCCGATATGCTTAGGTGGTCGAGAAAATGGAGTTCTATAAAATCAGGTGAGGGGCCCAATGCGAGATGGTTCACGGGGGGCCTCCTAAGCCCCTTCGAGAACATCATAGGCAAGCATAGAGGAACAAGTCTGTGGGGAAAACCGGCTCTTATCGGATTGGACGAGAATGGAGATGCTGAGGCGGTAAGCTATGCACAGCTGGAAATGATGGTTGCGAAGATTCATTGCGCGCTTGAAAACCTAGGGTTGCGTCAGGGCGACTGGGTAGTTGTTTACAGTCCACCCACGATCGCTGCCTTCGCCTTTATGCTCGCAGCGATAAGGGCTGGACTGCCGTTCGAGCCTGTATTCACCGGCTTTAGCCCCTACGAGATGTATAGACGTGTTATTACTAGGAATGCTAAAGCACTTTTTGTAACAGCGAGGTACATGCGTCGTGGAAAAAACATAGATGTATTAGGGAACAGTAAAAGTTATCTTGAACGCTTGTCCTCCAAGGGTGTTCTGGTGATATTGGAGGGTTCAGGAAATAAGGAAGTATTTTTGGAATACGATGATCTTCTCGAATACTCCTGTAACTCGCGAGAAGTGGTGGTGGACTCAAACCACAAGCTTTTCGGACTTCACAGCGGCTATGCAGAGGACTTTAAGCCAATCACACACGCGGCAGGCGGGTTCCTCGTACAGGCATACTCTACTTCGAGATGGATAGGCCTTAGATCAAGGGACACCGTCTTCTGTACTGTTTGGCCAGGATGGATAACAGGAGTAACTTATCAGCTCTTCGGTCCTCTAATGCTCGGCTCTACAGTCCTGCTATATAATGGTGGCCCCGACTGGCCTAGCTGGAGCAGGTGGCTGGACATAATCGATGCTTACGCTGTTACGGTTTTTATCACGACTGGAAGCGCTATACGGATTCTAGCGAAACAGGATCCCTCTATCTTCAAGTCGAAGAATGATACACTAAGAGAGATAATAATAACGGCTGAGCCACTTGAGCCGGAATTCTGGCATTGGAGCTATGAGATCCTTGGAACCCTGCCCTACCCTATAGTGGACTCACAATCCTCTAGAAACGGGAGCATACCTGTCTTAGACATGTATATACAGAGTGAGGTGGGCACCTTCCTAACGGGTAACCTCGTAAACTATACGTTCACTCCCATCGAGCCCGGCTCTGCGGGTCTTCCCTTTCCAGGATTTGCAGTGGATGTAGTAGACGATTCGGGTATCCCTGTTCGAGGAAAAACAGGTAAGCTCGTGATAAGGAGTCCTTGGCCTTCAACCCCAGTAGAGGCGTCACAGGAATTTTTCGAATCGTGGAACAAGGGTTACTACGAAACAGGCGACTTAGCAGTTATGAGTGACAGCGGCTACATATACCCTGCGGGACGCGCCGATGCAATCTTAAAGGTTAGCGGTTATAGGCTGAGTCCTGGTGCACTCGAAAAAAGCATAATGTCGGACCCGACGGTCGAATGGGCACTTACAGTTCCTATGAAAAACCCTGACAAATTTGAAACACCTCTCGTAATATACTATGGAAAAGCCGAGGAGGAGGAGATTGTGAAAGCTGTACGCGAGAAAGTGGGACCTATAGCAACCCCAGAGAGAGTTGTAAGGCTTAGGGTTAGACCCTCTTTAGCTCCCTCAGCCATAAGGCAAGAAATAGCCAAAGTGTTTCGGAGTGAAGATATTCAGAGTGCTCTAAGGAAACTTGAGTTCTACTTAAAATAAATTTCATAACAGTAGCAAAGTGTTTTTGTATTTTGTTCTGATTTCTATAGGGAAAATGGCTATAAAATTGCAGTTTTTTCCTAGATATTGTAAATAGACTTTTATGAATAATATGCATAGGATTTGTCGCTAAAGGTGAAACAAGAATGAAAGCCCAGACACAAGTTCTGTTTGATGCAAGCCTAACCTCCGATATTTTCACCTCACTTGCAAACAGTGAGAAAAAACATATTCTCTATATTTTCTCTGAGACACTGAAATCACTCACCAAGTCATTCCTAGATAGGGGATTCATATGGTTGCTACCCGTTGTAACAAGTAAGGCTACAGATCCCCTTTGGCCAGACCCCGGTAGCAGTATCGAGACCCGACCCGAGCTAGAGATTTATGGTGAAAGGGTCAGGCTAACCCAGAGCATGATTCTCCATAAACAGATACTTGTTGCTGCAGGCTACGAGAAAATCTTTACGTTATCCCCTAACATTCGCATAGAAAGAAGAGAACGCGCTTCCACAGGCAGGCATGCATATGAGTTCACACAGCTGGACTTTGAAGTTAGAGAGGCAAAAAGGGAAGACATATTCCGCCTCGTTGAAGGAGTGATTTCAGAGTTATTTGACCATCTCGAAGAGTGTTGCTCAAGCATATTCAGAGAGATCGGAGTTGAAATACAAAAGCCTTCTACACCTTTCAAAATCTATAGGAGGCGGGATCTCGAGGAGACGTATGGTTCAGACTGGGAAATTCAGGCTTCTACCACCCTTGAAGAACCTTTTTGGGTAATAGACATTCCCCGAGAGTTCTACGACTTCGAGGATTTCAAGACTGGAGAATGGCACAACTACGATCTAATTTTGCCCGGAGGATATGGGGAAGTGTTGTCGGGAGCAGAGAGGGAGTGGCAGTACGAGAAAATACTTTATAAAATGGGAAGAGATAGGGTTTTACTCGACTCTTACAGGTATTTTCTCGATTTAGCTAGGAAAGGCCTACTAGTCCCGAGTGCCGGTGCAGGTATAGGTGTTGAGAGACTTGTACGCTGGCTCACACAGCGAAAACATATCGCAGAGGTTCAGGCTTTCCCGCGGATCCCGGGTTTTGTAGCCTCTCTCTAAGACCCCAAAAGTATCCTGGTTATTTTTTCTGGTATATCCGTTATGATGTAGTCTACATTAAGTTCCTTTAACCACATCGCCTTCTGCGGGTCGTTCACGGTCCAAACGGCGACCTTGTAGCCTACAGAGTGTAACTCCTCAACCAGTTCTTTATCGATGTAGTGGACATTTATGGAAACACCGTCAGCATGTGCGAGTTCAACCTCTTTTATCGGGTTTGCCGGGCGATAATCAACATTTCCCAACATAGTTAAAACACTGGGATAGCTCTCCTTAACCTTTCTTAGCATGTTATGAAAGCCCGTGCTGACAATGACGTCGCTTATGCTATGGCTCAGGGCTAGCCGGACAACCTCTGTCTCGACACCCCTACTCTTGACGTCAAGCCAAACTCCCGCCTTACCCGCTATCTCTTTGAGATGCTCCTCTAGGTTTGAAGGAGCTAAGATAGGATCTTTCCCTTCTATAAGTAAGTACCCGTAGTTAATAATGAACTTTTTAACACCGGGAGCTCCTGATTCTACACCGTGCTTTACAACCAAACGACCATTAGCTAGGCTAACGTCAAACTCGATGAACTTCAAGGTCAACTTGAGATATTTTTGTAGTATGCTTTTTCGGTTAGCCTTGTGGCCGACGATTACCGGGACGCTCGTTCTCATCAAGTATTCGAAGTGACATTAAAGAGATAAAGCTTTTGACCCTAGATAATAATTGTTAGGGTTGTTCAAGATAGGTCAAGAATATCTTTTAACAGTGACTTCATATCTTCTAAGGTCTCATAAAACCTTGGTGGCAATATGACCCTTGCCCTGGCTAACTTGTCTTCGAGAGTTAAGTATTCTTCATAGATATTTTCCCTTACAATACTCTCTCCCAGAGCAAGCGCTACAACCCTCTTTTGAAAGCTTGCTAGCCTGTCGTATAACTCCCAGTCAACCTTACCCTTCACGACCCCAGCGCGTATAAATTCTTCCAGCAAGTCTCCGAGGTTCTCCAGATTACGTACAACTACTCTCGTATCTACAAGCTTCACCTTTTCAGAGCTGGGATATGAGGGATCCGATATCCTGCTTCTTATTATTCGTACAGCAAGGAAGTATAGTCTGTCGACTATATCATCCATGTATAAGATCTTTTCAGCTAGGGAAAGATCCCCTGTCTCGACAACACGGAACGAGAGATTCAACATGGATAAGGTTGTAGAACTCATCCTTTGTACTAAAGAGTCCAGATCGTAATCAGGCCTCGTAAAGGACTGCAGAACAACTAATCCAGGCTCCTCCCCCACAAGCTCTAACCCGAGTAATAACTGCCTAGCCCTTTCGACAGTTCTCAGAACATCGTCTCGGCACTCTGGATTCACTGTTATCTCGATTACCTCAAATCCTCGAAGATATGCTGAAACGATGTTTCTGAAGAGATCTTTGCTGCACAACAAACTAACTTGTTTTTTCTCGTCCTGCTTTCGAATTGAGAACGGCGTAATTTTAAGGGATCCGTCCTCTTCCACTGTTAGAGCTACTATACCGTTTCCTCCAACCCTTTCCTGAACCCATGTTTTCGGGAGCGCGACATAAAAACTGCTCCCTATTCTTACTATCCTTCTAGTCTCCACATCTAATCGTTCTTTAACTTTCTAAATATGTTTTGTTTCATTATCATATAATAGAAAAGTTAAATTATGCGAGTCATACCCTAGACAAAAATATATTAGTGAGAATGGGGGAAATGCTTATTCGAGGCCTCTTGTTCGAGACTCTCAAATCGTTTATGCTCATATTCTCTTTCCTACTTTACGTACTATTTGTTGTTCCCATTAAGGCCTTAGCCCAAACCCTGCGTCCCTCATACGACGGAATATTCATCATAGCACCAGGTTCCCGCGGCGTGGTCGTACAGTCTCAAGCCAGAAAACATATTTTTCAATTAGCCCTAGCATGGGGGGCGAGTGCCGGGCTAAGGCTTACATCACAGGGACACTTACTCAAGAAGACACCCCCTACAAGTCCAAGGGGCTACGTGTTAAGCCTTGCCGTCTCCCTTAAAAACTACTTGGAGTCGAAGGGTTACCGTGTGCGTGTAAAGTTAAAGGACGTCATGGGAGAAGAGTTAATAGCGGTAATGGAGATTAAGAAAGAGAGTCTCCTAGCAAAAATAGTGGAATATGCTGAAGCACTCAGACCCTCACGTAGAAAAAATCCTTTGTTTACTGAGACCTCTTAATTATATAAATCTTGGAGCCCACGAGTTGGTTGTTAGGTATTAATGCAATGGTCCCGTCATCCTTCTTTACCTGAGTGAAAAGTGTTGAGATGTCTTCTATTACTCCCTGCTCTCCTGCAACATTAACATAGTCTCCGATCCTTACAGGTCTGGCGAGTAGCACGAATAATCCTGCAACAGCCTGGCCAAGGACTTGTTGAGTAGCATAGCCTATGATCATACCTATGAAGCCTCCGAGGGCCACGCCGGCTGCTCCACCCGCGGCTCCACCGGCGATGCCTGCTGCTAGAGCTCCAATGCCCATTATCGTGAAGATGCTTCTAACGGCTGCGGCTGTGCTGTGTGGGTGGCGTATGCGGAGCATCCAGTAGACGAGATTAGAGAAACTTCTCACGATCATGTAGCCGAAGAATAAGGCGAGGCCTATCCCTATGTAGGTCGAATATGGGTCTATAAGATCCTTGAACGATGGGATAAGGGAGGGTATGGTAGCAAATATCAGGGCATTAACGATTATATAGAGTAAAATCCAAAGTATGAGATTTATCGTTGCTCCTCTGATTTTTTGAGGGATGTTTTCCTGAGACACAAGTAATAAAAAACTTTATTGTTTTTTAAATATTTTAGTTCAAAAATATTGTTATCTAAGACTAGAAACAGTTAAGAGGGTCTTATTTAGTTCTTGGGGGGAGATCATGAAGGCTTGCCGCTATGTGCTAGTCCTCTTTATTACTTTGGGGATCATCCGTGCGTTAGGCCAGTGCCTTGAGCCCTTGGACGAAAACGCCTTTGAGGTTGTACTCAATATTCCTTCTATAAGACTTGACACGATTAAGCTATCCTCTTACAAGGAGGTCTCAAAAATCGGCTTGAATGTTTTCGCATATAGGAGCGGTTATGACGATAGATTCGCAGTCGTCTTAAGCCTCCAGACAATACCCGGCTCTAGTACGCCGTATCCGGTGCTCCGTGTTCAACTCATTGATGAAGCATCTACAGTGACTTACGAGGATCTTAGGCGAGTGCTAGGTCTTGAACTTGAACGACTCACAAAGTCAGGTGTTCTCGTCGGCTTAAACGACAGCTTAAAGGCAAGAATAGTGTCACAGGCAAGGCTGGGACTCGCAGGCTGGGATATGAGGCTAGTATGGGATGATGGACAGTTTAAGCCCTACATTGACTCATCGATTTACGTCCCGCAGAGGGGATGCCAGCTCCCGTTAGTTACCGACTACTCTAAGTTGCCTGTATGGTCCAGCGTTGGAGAGGGCGCCGCTTGGAACCCGATATTCCTAGGCGTTTTCACAGGACTTTTACTGATCTCGCTTGTTTTTTACTTTAAGACAAGAAAACGTTTATCTATGGAGGCCTTGAAAAAGACTTGAATACACATGTTTGGTGAAGTTGGCTTCTGGGACTCTATTCTTTTTATACTACTGGGGGTTTTTACAGCTCTTTGGGGCGTTCGCCTGGCTAGGCTTACAGCTTCACTCATTTTTGGATTCTGGCTAGGGTACGTATTTTATGCCTTCACTACACCTACGCTTAAAGCCTCGCTTACCCCTCTCGTGCTTTTTTTCCTAGGATTTATTATTGGTGCAATGATAGGTTTTGCAGCCTTTAAACTGGTCGTCTCACTCCTTACCGGCTTTATGATATCTTACCTTTTAGTGGCAACCGGCTACATAGTTAACGGTGAGACGGCTTTAGTAGTACTTTCCCTTGCCTTCGCCGCAATAATTTATGCGGTCATGGAGAAGATTCTGGCTTTGGGATTCGCTACTATGGGCGCGGGACTTGTATACATCGGCTTAAGGGGGGCCAGTATTCCTCCTAATATATCCCTAATCGTGGCCGTGTTAATCCTTATATTGGGATTAATGAGTCAGCTTCGCCGTTGAAACTTGCTTCAATTTGAGTTATTATGGTCTAAACGTATTAGACATTCTCTTTCGGTAAAGACTACATGAAAATTTTTAATATATTTTCCCTGTGTAAATTTACAATGAGATCATATGACGTAGTGATTGTTGGAAGCGGAATAATAGGTTTAATGACGGCTTACAAGCTCGCTCATTACAATGTTAGCGTTCTGGTTCTCGAGGAAAATCCTGAACCTGGATGGGGTGTATCTAAGGGTCACGCCGCCATAATTCACGTCGTGCAGCTTCCCTTCAGCTCCGTTAAGAGTAAAATGGCCAGGGAGGGAAACAAGAGAATGTTTGAAATAGCCGAGAGGCTTGGAGTCCGATACGTAAAAACAAGTACTCTTGTTGTGGCTACAAAGCTACACCACCTGCTAGCCATGCCCCTGATAGCGCTTTACTTGAAAATTAATCTCGGCAAAGACTACCCCGTCAAGCTTAGAAGTAGGGCGTATTTGAGGCGAGAAGAGCCTGCCTTAACAAAAAAGGCCCTAGGAGCGATCGAGGTGTACGGGTATGGATGCATAGACAACTTCGACCTCATGTATCGTCTATACGAGTTTGCAAAGGATAATGGTGTTGAATTCAAGTTTAGCACAAGAGCGAGCCGTGTATCAATTCAAGATGACTTTGTTGAGATTGTAACGGACAAAGGGGAAAATTACAAGGCTAGGTTCCTCGTGAACGCGGCTGGACTCTGGGCCGATGAGATATACAACATGCTAGGCGATGAAGTCAGCTTTGAACTGGGAAAAGGAGTACTACTCGTGTTTGACAGGAGCGTTACCCGCAGGTTTATTTCTCCACTTTACCTCAAACCCGACCCTAAGACTAAGGGCGGAGCAATTATGTTCACAGTGGACGGTAAGGGCCTCTGGGGTCCCAACCTTAGACCAGCACGCGACAAGTCTGATCTGAGTGTTGATGAGGAGGACATAAAAGCTCTAATGGAGAAATTTTCCCCTCTCTTGGATGTTGATCCCGGGATACCTATCAAGGCTTATGCAGGGATAAGGCCCATACCCCCTGAAAACGACTTCCGTATAGTTTACTCTACAAAGTCCAAACGTGTAGTCCACGCTGTTGGAACAGAGTCGCCCGCCTTCACAGCCTCTCCAGTGATAGCTGAGAAGATTCTCGAAATGTTGAAGGCTTCCGGTCTCACATTATCAGAGAAGGAAAACATACTCTTACGCAAGCCATTCACTAAGAGCAGATATGCACCCGAGAAAGCTAGGGGAAGAGTCGTATGTATGTGTAACCTTGTCACAGAGGAGGAGATTAGGGAGGCGGTAAGGAGAGGTGCAAAGACTCTTCAAGGGGTTATGCTGCGAACTGGCGCCGGTATGGGTCTTTGTCAGGGGTCTAAATGCATCGCTGAGGTTGCGAAGATAGTTGCGGAAGAGCTGGGTGTAGGAGTCGAAAATGTTACTTTTAAGGGGGAGAACTCTTGGTTAGTGAGAAGGGCGAAATAAAGCTCCTAATTATCGGCGGCGGGCTCGCAGGATTGTCCTTAGCTTCTTACCATGAGCAATCAATCGTTTTCGAGACCCGTAGCCGACCTGGTGGTTTCTTCCTCTACGACGATCTCCCAGTCAGCCGTTCGCGGGGTAAGGATTTGGTCAGCGGTTTCCTGTCTAAAGCAAAAGTAGTGACAGAGAGAATGGTTTATAGGGTCGAGGAGAATGGAGTGTGGACTCTAGGAGAAACTGGAACTGAGTTCCACAAGGGTATGCCTGTTCTTGCATCTGGATTCCGGGAAAAAACAACCTTAGAGCTCGGGATTTATGGATATAGACCTGCAGGCGTTTTCACACTTTCCTCAGCCTGGGACTTTACCAACTCGGGCTTCCTCATAGGAGAGCGCATTCTGGTTTACGGGTTTAATCATTTTTCTCTGTCTTTAGTCTCTAAGCTCTCGATGTTAGCTGAAAAGATTATAGTTATCTACGATGAAGAATCCTTTATTTACAAGCCCGACACTCTACGCGAGTTTGGAGTCGAAGCTGTTAAGGGTAAAGTTCTATATATTGAGGGTAAGAGCCGTGTAGAAAAAGTTAAAACAACCGCCGGGGAATTCGCAGTTGACACGCTTATTCTAGCCTGCCTCACTCCTTTAAACATGTTTACCACGAGGTTTGCCACTGGAAATGCCGCCATGATTATAGAGGATCCCCTTAAGATAGTTGAATCTTCAAATTTGGTAGCTCATGCTATTTTGGAGCCGGGAGAATCTGGACGCATCGTGAGCAACATACCTGTGGTACCGCAGACATTTAAACTCAGACATCCGTATGTCATGTTGGGTTTACGAGAGGGGTTAAAAGCCGAGATAAACGGACGCGAGATTACCGTCGACGAGCCCTATCCGGTTGTGGAAATCCCAGCTGAGAAAGTTGTTAGAATAAGGGCGGGTTAAATGTACGCTGTTATAGATGTTGGGACAACGGGCATCAAACTCTCAATCTATGATCTTGATGGGCGACTAATCCATAATGAGAAGTTTATCCTGGGCTATGAGAAATTAGCTTCAGGGCTAATAGAACAAAATTCCCGTGAAATCCTGAAAGTGGTGAGAGGTTTTGCCCGTAGAGCGAGGGAAAAAGGTGCGAAGAATCTAGGGCTCGCTATTTACAGAGCTTCAGTGGTTGCCTGGGACAAAAGTGGTGAGCCTTTGACGAATATTATAACTTGGATTGATGGTAGAGGAAATAGTGTTCTCAGAGGACTCCCTGTCCATGTAAAAGCGCTGAGGAGCATAAGTAAACCTCTTTCGTACATATTGAGCCCAGACTCTCCTGCTGTCCTTATGAAATGGATCTACGAGAACATTAGTGGGTTGAGGGAGAAGGTTAAAAAGGGAGAAGCTTTTTTATGGACGCTGGACTCCTACCTCCTTTACAATATCTCGGGAAAATTCCTGTCAGATGCGACAAGTATAACTCTAACGGGTCTTGTCCATCCTCGTAACTTTAGAGATATAGGACTTGTATATGAGATCTTAGGCCTTCCAAAATTACTTCCCGAGGTTGTCGATAATGTCGAAGAAATAGGAGAGCTTGAGGGGCTCAAAGTCAACGCGGTTATAGCTGACCAACAAGCAGCAGCGGTTGGCTTGGGAGTCGTTAAAAGAGGGAGGCTTGAAAGCGTTCACGGGACTGGAAGCTTTCTCGAGCTATGCACCGGGGATTATAGGATGCCAGAGGCAGGGCTTATTCCTATAGTTATTTTGAAAGACCAGGGATCGATCACATATGGGGTTGAGGGGTTCCTCAGGACTACGGGTTCAGTTGTTGATTGGCTGAAAAGCATTGGTTTCTTTAAAGATTACGAGGAAATGGAGTTTTTAGCGGCTCAAGGAGATAAGCGCTTGCTTTTTCTCCCATCCTTTGGAGGCCTCAGGACGCCTAAAGCCAACAACATATCTGGTTTAATAGCTGGCCTCAAATTACATACAACAAGGGCTGATCTTGTGGCAAGTCTAGTTTGGGGGGTTGCCCTCTACATGGCCTACCTTGCTGAAGCTGCGATGAAAAACATAAAACATATTGAAGAACCTATGTGGGTTGCCGGTGGCTTCTCAAAATCAGACGCATTTTTGCAAATGCTGGCCGACGCTACTGGGATACAAGTGGCCCGTCCGACAGACACAGAGGCTAGCTCCCGGGGTGTTCTTAAATTGTTAATGCTTGGATCAGGACGTGCTGGTCGGGAGATATTGGCTGACCTTCCACAAATTCAGAGAGTTTTTACTCCCACACTCCCACAAGAAACTCGTAAAATGTATATGTCAAATTTTATAGAAATCCTTAAGGTGTTATCGAAATGGGAGAAGAACATTTTCCTAAAGAGAGACTTATAGAGAAACTTGAATCAGAGTTCCCTGGACGAGTTGCACGGGACAAGACTACACTTAGGCTATACAGCAGGGACTATTGGCCGTTAGCTTTATTGAAGGAGACGAGGGGCGAGGAACTGCCTCTACCTTTAGGGGTTGTGTGGCCCGAGTCCGTTGAGGAAGTCTCGAGGATAATTAAACTGTGTAACGATTATAGGATCCCATTTGTCCCATATGCCGGAGGGTCTGGAGTCATAGGAGGAACGATTTGTAAGGACTGCATAGTTATAGACGTGAAGAGGATGAACAAGGTTATCTCTTTCTCAGAGGAGGATGCTATAGTTGTAGTGGAGTCGGGTATTCTTCTCAAAAAGCTAGAAGATTTCTTAAACTCTAGGGGCTTTACACTGAGACATATTCCCCAATCATTTCCAGAAGCCGCCCTTGGCGGTTTGATAGCAACCATGAGCACAGGCCAGTTCAGCACTAAGTACGGAGGCATAGAGGAACTCGTATTGGACTTGGAGGTCGTAACCCCTGATGGCTCAATCATTCCTTTGAGGAAAAACACTGTTCCCAGAGCTGCAACAGGTCCCAATCTTAAATACCTACTTATAGGAAGTGAGGGACAGCTCGGTGTAATCACTAAAGCCGTTTTAAGGGTTTTCAGACTACCTAAAAATCAATGGAAGAATTCTTATGCATTTCCCGACTTCGAGTCAGGTCTAAAGGCGATGCGTGAGTTGATGCTCTCGGGTTTGACGCCTGCGGTTGCCCGATTGTATGATAGGGAAGATGCTTCGCTAAGATTCCACCACGATAGGGACATCCTCCTCCTCATATTCGAGGAAGATAACGAGAGACTCCTAAGCGTAAAGACTGAGGAGTCCGAAAGAATCATTAAGAATTACGGAGGCGTAGCTATTGGTTCCGAGCCGGTTGAAAAGTGGCTTAAAATGCGCTTTGACGTTATCTCAGAGTTGAAGAAACTTGTCGTACCACTTAATCTATGGTTCGACACCATAGAGACTGCAGCAACCTGGAGCGCCCTGCCCCGCGTTTACCGGGTTTTCAAGGAAAGAGTCAAGAAAGTCAAGGGAGTGTACGCGGTTCTTGCACATGCCTCCCACTTCTATACAACTGGAGCCTGCATCTATTTTACCTTGACATATGAGGCTAATGAAGAAACGTATTGGAGAATGTGGGAGGAAGCCATGAAGACTCTTTTGGAGACAGGAGCCACGATTAGCCACCATCATGGAATCGGGTTACTGAGGAAGAAATGGGTTAGAGATGAACTTGGAGACACGCTTGAATACCTTAAAAGGATAAAGCGTTGCCTTGATCCAAATAACGTCTCGAACCCAGGAAAGTGGCTCGGTGAATAAGGTTGCCGAGTATAAAAGTATTAAGAATCATCAAGATTACGCCGGGCCTCGTAGCAAGGTTTGTAATGCTTCCTGCACGCCAGGTTGAGAATCCATGTCTTTATTGTCCAGGAATATGTATCGCTAGTTGTCCGACCTATACATCTACGGGAAACCTTGCTTTGAGCCCTCTAGGCTACTCGCGTGACAAGCAACTAGCAGTTGAGAAGTGCTTAAAGTGCTGGCGCTGCAGTTTTGACTGTCCCCTGAACTTTCCTTTACCGGAAACGTTCGAGGAAAAACCTGTCAAGCTAACCCTAGAGTTTAAGAAGATGGGAAGACCCATGCTTGTCTCTTTAGAAGGATTAGACGAGGAGCTTGGCACTAAGCTTGCCGAGAAATACTTGTGGGGGCTCGCGGTAGTACGAGGTATAGATGAGAGGTATAGTGTGGGAAAACCCGTCGACAAGAGTTCATTGAAGAATATTCTTCGACAGTTAAAGCCCTTTGACCCTATAGGTCTCTCCCCCGAGAGTGCCCATGGTCTTGGAATTAGATTCCTATTAGAAAAACCTGAGGTCCTTCCGCGTATAACCTATACGGGGAAGATCCATATACCATGTCTTCTCACTCAGAAGAGCAAGGAAATAATTCATTCGCTTCAAAAACTTGGAGTTACCATAACCGGGGTAGATGTTGAGTCTTGTATTAAAACTGGGTGTAAAGATGACACATTATACCTTTGTCCAAGGGCTAAATATTATGGTGGAACAACACTTTTCGAACTCCTCTTTTGACCATCAATTTTATGGTAAAAATTTTTTAAAGCCTTTTTTACATTTAAGAAAGAGAGTCAATGAGCTCGAAGATAATTCCTCCTGTGGATGAACTCACTCCCCAGCTTTTTAGGGAAACTTTTCAACGTATAATTGAGTTGAAGAGGAAAGCGGGAGTTAAACCTATCCTCGATAACCCCCAGGATCTACGTGAGAGAGCTAAGCTGTATGCCACAGAATACAGGAACGGCGCTCTGGGATGGGCGAGCAATATCTGGAGTAGATCGGCGGCTAATACCGTCATAGTGGAGAAGGATGAAGATCTGAGAGTAGAGCATAAGCAGTTGATGCTCAGGGTTCTTGAGCACATTCTAGCCCAGGGTCCACTTATAAAGGTAGATGGATACTATGGACGCCCAGGGACGAAGGTTCAGATGCATACAAGGGTTTACGTTGACCCGCAATTCCCTGATCTCGCTTATAGGTGGAGCCAACTAGTGTTCCCTGCCCCTCCCGACGGTGTACCCGAAGCCGAGCTCTTTGTTATACCCCACTATCTTGGAAATCCTCTTATACCAGGGACAAACAGACTCATGGCTATTCTTGTATTCCCGCAACACAACCTATCTATAATAACCCTCTCAAGCTATCAGGGCGAAATAAAGAAAGGTGCACTGAGGCACTGGATATATCACGTCTACAAAAAGGGCTGTACTGGGGAACATGCGGCTCTAAGGGAGTTCACCGTTAGAACTATAGATAACGAATGGAGGCGGGTGACTCTTGTTATCTGGGGGTTGACGGGTTCAGGAAAGTCTACGCATGGTTTCTATACGTGGACCGAGCGTAACTCTAAAATCTATCTTGAAAAGTTCGGGCTAAATCCCCTAGAGTATGTACGGGACCAGAAAATTAGAAACGACGACATAGTGGCTATATGTGAGGATAGAGTCTACGGCTCAGAGAGAGGGGCATGGGTTAAGACTGAGGATCTTACACCTGAACAGGAAGCAATGTGGAATGCTTGTAGCAGCCCCAGAGCATTGCACGAGAACACGGAGTTCAACAGTGAAGGTAATCCCAGCTTCGAAGGAGTATTGTTTCAATACTTCGGCATGCTCAACAGGAATGCGAGATCAGTAGTATATTTGGAGGACACCAGTTATTTTGACGGACAGGTTGACTCAGACGGGCCCATGAATACGGCTGTATTCCTCTCACCGGGATACTTCACAGACTACGCCTGGGTAAAGCTTAACAAACCCGAATTTATCGCAAAGGCACTTGCGGACGGTAGAACTGTCGGGCACCCTGCTCAGGCACGGGAACTTGTCGGGAGAGTTAGGTTTGTACCACGTTACTCCGAATTCACCATTGGCGTTGGGGACGATGCACACGTCTTGAGATTCTACGAGTTTTTGAAAAAATGGGAGAGCAAGGGACATAGAGTCGAGGTCTTTATGTGGAATACAACCGGGAGAATAGTAGCTGAGTATAAATGGGGAGAAGTGAAAGTTGGTGAGAGGACTCTTCGAATCCCTGAACCAGTACTTCAGATAAAGGATGGTGTCCCTAAACCTGTAGGCGGAACCAGGCCTACGATAGAGGAAACTGAGTTCTTCCTGTTGCAGGCAACCAGAGGTGCTGTTAAGTGGAAGCCTCATCCAGTTTGGGGAGAAAAAGTTTTGGTACCCGCTGAGGTGCCGGGTATACCCTCTGAAAGGCTGAAGGAACTTGACCCTACAAGTTATCTATCATTGGATGAATTTCGGGAGCTGCTCAAGGCACAGGTAGAGTACAGTAAACTTATACTGAGTCAGCTTGGCCTCAAACTACCCCCTGAAGTGCTTCATGCGATGGACTTCTAGTAACTGTTTTCCAAATATAATGCAAGCACGTATAATGTTTTCTAGGCCTTTGCCCTTTGATGTGGGTTACCAAGGTAATAGATAACTAGATACACTATCAACATTGTTATGACTATAGTCGCAATGGCGACTTGTGGAGCAAGCGAGCCGGGATTTAAAGCACTATAAAAGGGAGCTCCAAGAAAATAGCCTAGAGCCCACGCAAAGTTTGCTAGGCCTGCTCCAGTAGACTCGACTCCTGGCATGTTCTCAGCTATTTTCGCCTGCGCTCTGCTCGTAATGTGCGCGTTTATGAAACCAAGGAGAGCTATTGACACAAACATCATGCTCCCCGGTACAATGATAAAGGTAAGGCCTAGCATGATAAAAGCAAGAGATATGTAGTGCTCACTGAGTATAAATGTGTAAAGAGCACCCACACTCACTTGTCCTAGCAGGCCAAAGAAATAGTATTCTGAGACCAAGCTCTCAGGACTCAATAGTTTTGTCTCCTGGGATATCTCCGGAGCATATACTATAAGAAGACTCTCGATCAACCCAACCGTTAGGGCGTTCAGTAAAGGGAGAATCGTCTTCTTACCTAGTTCTACCTTAATTTTAACTTTCTCAAGCTTCACCGTGTCAAGCTTAAAGAGAGAAGCAGTCATCAGGAAGGAGATAACAGAGCATGAGGAATACAACAAGAATGGAGCTCTAGAAGAAAAGCTTGAGAGTATATTTGCTGCAAGGGGACCAAGTGTGAAACCTAAAGTTATCGTCGCATAAATAGAGCTTACGCCTAGTATCTTTGTGTCTTGCGTGTTTTTCACCATAAGCCCGATAATGCTTGTCCAAACTAGGGCTTCCATTACACCTTCTAAAGCCCTGGCCAGTGTGTATTCTAGCGCTGTTTGACCGAAATACATGAGAAAACCTAGTGGAACGTTCGCTAGGAAAGCTATTGGAACGATCCTATTAGCACCAATCCTGTCGGCCAGGAATCCCGCAGGTATATTTGACAACAAGTAAGTAAGCCCCCATACCGTCACCGCTAGGCTAATCTCTACCCTGTTAGTAGATATGCTTCTAAGAACTATTGGGAGAGTGGCTATAATAGCCCCTATCCCCACCATGAAGGTGAACGAAGAGACTAGTAATCTAATGCGTACTTCCATACATGTTCCTTTAGACCCTAATGTTGTGTAGATATAACCCTTTTTTACTGTGGTAAGGAACACGAAGAGGCAGATTATTAAGGTTAAAACATAAAACTTATAAGTAAAAACTTTAATATTCTTTTCTGATCAACATGTCATCAGAAATCAAAGAGATTTCTCCTACCGGGAAAGCGATTATAGCCGTTGTCCTCATACCCACTATAGCTGCCTTGAACTATGTTGGAGGAGTTATCGTCGAGGCTCTAAAGGCGCCCATATGGGGTGACACCTGGGCTACAATACTTGGCACACTTATAGGAGGCTTTTGGGTGGGGGCCATAGGGGGCTTCCTCTACAACATCATCATGGCTCTCACAGTATGGGGTCTCCCTTCATGGATATGGGGCTTCGCAAATGTCGCCATCGCTCTAATAGCGTATTTTATGATGAAGATGGGCTGGACAGATCTTAAGAAACCAATGACCTGGATTGCAATGATAGTGCTCTACGGCATCCTATACCCCGCGTTCACCACAGCTATCTCTATTCTTGTCTTCGGCGGCGGCCCACTATACAAGCCCCTAGCTGCGGCCGTGTACACTGCCGTGTTAAGCTCAACAGGCAACTTTGTGTTAGCTAACTATGTCCAGAACATGTTTACAGAGATCATAGACAAGCCTATAAGCTTCATAATCTCAGTGATCATAGCTCAGCGTATACCCAAGCGATTCATTCTGGCGAGATAAGTTAAAAAGATTCTTTTTTCTTTCTTTTGGGTTGAACTAAATGTCAGTTGGAGTGTCACTGCTAAAGAAAACCGCTGTAGAAGCCGACACATTTGTACAAAGACTGGATGGACGCGTAAAATTCCTATACTTTCTATGGGCTACGGTAATAGTCTACATTTTTTATGACCCATACCTCAACCTCATCTTTGTAGCTGTAACCCTGGCCATGGCCTTCTATGCGCGTGTAGCCAAGCCAATCCTGCAGACACTTCTAATAATAGTAGTGCCATGGATAGCCTTCGCAGTACCTATCCTTGCATTGCCTTTTGGTTTTCCATGGAATAAGACAATTATAGGATACATAGATGTATTCGGCAATAAGTACCCTGTTTACCTAGAGGGACTAGGATGGGGTATAACTTGGCCCTTAAGGATAGCTGTAGCGATATCTTCAGCCCTTCTCTTTTTCCTCACCACGAATCAGGCGAAGCTAGTTGCCACACTGTTTAAAATGAAAGTACCCTTCAAGCTAATCTACATGGTTGTCGCAACCTTCCAGTTTATCCCCCTCCTCGCAAAGGAAGCGGAAACCATCCTTCAAGCTCAGGTAGCACGAGGACTGAGAACAGATGTGGGGTTCGTTGCAAAGATCAAGAATTATCTTTCTGTAGTTATACCCTTAACTTTAAGCTCTCTAAATAAGGTTCAGATAAGAGCTATAACGCTGGAGTCTAGGGGCTTCAGTGCACCGGTGAAGAAGACTCTCCTTTATGAGGCAAGGCTGATGAAAATCGACTATATCTTCCTTTCACTTATGTTTGTCTCCACAGCAGTATTAGCCTGGGTTTACGTAAATATAGGATATTCTCCTATAGCTGGCTTAAGCTGGATATGGGGTGGTTGAATTGGGACAACGTGGGAACGAGAAGGTAATAATAGTTGAAAATCTCACTTATGCATACCCGACGAGCAAGGACTTTGTGCTCAAAAAGGTGAACTTCGAGGTTCATAGAGGGGAGGTGCTAGCTATTCTCGGCCCAAACGGGTCAGGGAAGTCCACTTTATGCAAGTCGTTGAATGGCCTCGTGCCTCACTTTTATGGAGGGAGATATGGAGGCAAAGTGATCATAGATGGCCAGGAGGTTTTAAACACAAGTGTCTCGCAGCTGGCGACAAAGGTAGGGCTTGTATTTCAAGACCCTGAAGATCAGATTTCAGGGCTGGCTCTGACCGTCTGGGAGGAGGTCGCCTTTGGCCTCATGATGCTAGGAAAGCCTAAGGAGGAGATCAGACAGAGAGTTGAAGAAGCAATCAGGTATGTCGGCTTAGAAGGCCTAGAGAAAAGATCGCCGTTTGAGCTCTCGGGCGGACAAATGCAGAGGCTAGCTATAGCTACAGTGCTCGCACTACGACCAGAAGTGATAGTCATGGACGAGCCCACAGCTCAGCTCGATCCCATCGGGAAGTTCGAGGTTCTTTCCGTCATTGAGAAGTTAGCTAATGAGGGCTCCACTATTGTCATAGCGGAGCACGAAATCGAGGAGGTCGCGTATTTCGCTGATAAAGCACTCGTTCTCTTTAACGGAGAAGTAATTGCTTATGGACCGGTCAGAGAAGTACTAAGGAAAGTCGATGAGTTGAAGTCAATTGGAATTGATCCTCCTAGCGTTACCGAGCTTGCCCATGCGATAAAGAAGGAGCTTGGCTTGGAAGCTGAATACCCAATTACATTGGAAGAAGCTGTTAAAATATACAGTGAACTCCTGGGTGTTAGCTGATGAGCATCATAATTGAGACAAAAGATCTATGGTTCAGGTATCCTGGAATAGACACCTGGGCTCTTAAGGGCATAAACCTCACTATTAACACCGGTGAATTGATCGCGATTATAGGGCAAAACGGTGGAGGAAAGTCGACATTAGCAAAGAATCTTAACGGTCTTTTGAAGCCCACCAAAGGAGTTGTACTCGTTGAGGGGCTTGATACTAAAACCACGCCTTCGCACGAGATCGTCAAGCGGGTAGGATACGTTTTCCAGAACCCATCTCACCAGATATTTGAGAGCAATGTCTTTCAAGAAGTGGCTTACGGCCCTAGAAATCTAGGCCTTTCAGAGGAGGAGGTCAAGGATCGAGTACGCTGGGCACTTAGCCTTGTGGGACTTGAGGGTTATGAGGATCATAACCCATACGACCTGGATTATGGAAAGATGAAGCTCCTCACAGTGGCATCTGTTCTTTCGATGAAGCCTAAAGTGTTAGTCCTAGATGAGCCCACAACGGGGCAAGACCACGCGGGAAGGCATCTTCTAGCGAGCCTCGTCAAAAAGCTTAACAGGGAAGGCTTTACAATCGCCATAATCACCCATGACATGCGATTTGTAGCTGAAGTGGCACCACGAACTGTCCTTATAGCTGACGGGCAGAAAATTCTCGATGGTCCCACGCGGGAAGTCCTCTATACCGTAGATGTCCTTAAAAAAGCAGCTATTAAGCCGCCCCAGATAGTGCAACTCTCCCTTGCTCTCCGCGAGCACGGGTTCTCCTTCTCATCCCTAACGCTTCAAGAAATGCTCGATGAAATGCGGAAGCTCATAAAGAACCCATGATAATTAATTATGAATAGGAATAGTAGACAGTCACGTTAAATAAATACCTTTTAAGCTTTCAATTTCGTGTCTAGACAGAGCTTACTGTTCGTGGCGTTAAAATTCGTCGAAAGGGACATACTCTTCAAGAAACTAATAGCTACACTCACAATCCTAGCGATAGCAAGCGGTGTAGCAACATTCATTTCTCTTAGGATTCTAAGCGTAGGGAGCCGCACAGCAGCTCAAAGCATAGTGGAGCAAGTTCTACCTGGAGAAGTTGTGGTCTATGGCCAGGGTTTATACGATGTCTCAGAAGATGTCTTAAACGAGATAAAGAGGATTCCAGGCGTAAAGGATGTAACGCCTGCAATCCTAGTCACAGGCTATATTGGTAGAAACGCTGTCTTCGTGTTAGGGGTGAGGCCCGAGGATATTAAAAATGTTGTTTCAAAGGTTGTTAACGGCTCCGTCTTCAATACACTCGCTGGTCCTTACGCGATTGCCGACGTCGGACTTGCAAAAAAACTAGACTTAAAAGTCGGTGATAAGGTTACAGTTAAACCACCCTATGGAAGCTTCTTTAGACAGTACGAGATTATAGGAATAGCAGAAGTCACGATGAAGATAGAGGAGATAGGTGCAGCCGGCGGCTATATAATCCTCCCTCTGCGCGAAGCCCAAACCCTCCTTGGGAGACCGGGTTATGTGAGCATGGCCGTTGTAAAAGTAGAGGAGGGGGTTGACCCAGTAGCCGTGAAGAACCTCATATCCGTGATATACCCTGGCTCCCGCGTTATGATGCGGGAAGAAGTTATCGGCGTAGTTTTTAAAGTTATGTCACTTATAGAGGGACTATTATTATCAACAACCCTAGTCGGTCTAGCCGTAGCCGTTTTCGGAACCACGAGCACCATCACCTCCACTGTGCGGGAACATCAACGAGAGATAGCAATTATGAGAACACAAGGTGCTAGTAGGCGCAGCGTGGCAACGATATTCATAATGGAGGCACTCATATATGGTGTGACGGGGGGCCTTCTAGGGCTTGTATTCGGAGTTCTTGGTGCACAAGTCGGTATAGGCATTGTAGCTTCATACGGTTTCCTTAACCCTCCCCTGATCCTTGAGCCTCTAACTCTCCTTCTAGGAGTAACTCTCGCAACTCTTCTTAGCGTCGTTTCATCTTTGTACCCAATATGGCGCGCCACGTCTATTAGACCTGTAGAGGTGTTGAAGAGTGAGTGAGTACGCATTAGAGCTGAGAGATATAAGGAAAGTCTACAAGACAGCTACAGAGGAGATAGAGGTTCTTAAAGGGATTACCCTAAAAATAAGAGAAGGAGAATTAGCCACAATCATGGGGCCCTCCGGGAGCGGTAAAAGCACCCTTCTCTCGATCGCTGGAGGTTTGGACAAGCCAACCAGCGGACGCGTCATAGTGGGGGGCGTGGATATAACCGACATGAACGAGGAGGAACTAACTAGAGTTAGAGCTCGCAAGATAGGCTTTGTCTTCCAGTCCTTCAACCTTATTCGAAACTACACCGCTCTAGAGAACGTCATGCTCCCCCTACTCTTCACAGGGATATTCAACGTTAAGGAGGCTAAGGAGATAGCCATACGTGCATTGGAGGTTGTAGGTTTGAAAAACCACGCAAACAAATTTCCAAACCAGCTTAGCGGCGGACAACAGCAACGCGTAGCAATAGCCCGGGCATTAGCACCGAACCCAGACATAATACTCATGGACGAACCAACCGGTAGCCTTGACGTTGACACAGCCGCCAGAGTGTTATCCCTTGTGAAGTGGCTTAATGATGCTTTTGGTCAGACAATAATCATCGTAACACACAACCCTGAAATAGCTGAGCTGTCCACACGAACCTACTATATAAGGGCAGGCGCTATATACGAGGAGCCCCCCAAGCGTACCTTAACTGAGATAGTAAAAGAGATTAAATCCTCAGGGAGTTCGGGTGACATTAAGAAGATCCAGTTAGAGATGCTGAAATTAAAACTAGAAGCCCTTGAGAGAGCTTTAAAAGAGGACCGCATCGACCCTACACTTATAGAGGCTGAGGTTAACTCGCTCGAACATCGTATAAATAGGCTGGAGAAGGCTCTATAGGAATAAATGTTTCGTTAAAAGTCGTAAATTTTGCTAATTTAAAAGGATAAATTTATATATGTGTTATACAAGAAGGTTTCAGATCATTCATGATGCTTCGTGGTGTGTTGACTTTACTGTTAATTTTACTTTCAATAACATCCGTGGTGTATTCAGGCTACGCTAGTCCAGTCAACGTAAGGAAGACTATAATACGCGAGTTGGATGTACTCCCAGGATGTAGTGAGAATACAACAGTCACTGTTAGCTTGGTATTCGACTCGGGCTTTAACGGGAGCCTAGCAGACTATATCGCTTTTTCTGGTGATCAAGCTGTATCTGCCACGGTTCAGCCATCACAGATCGTGCAGGCTGGCTCTCTAATAGGGCTTGTGTGGAATAAAATAGAGGTTCAACCTGGCGACTCTTTAAAATACAGTATCAGTGGCAAGAATCTCTTCCACGTAAAGGTTATACTCGAAGCCGATGGGAAAACGCTTCAACCTGATTGTAGCAAGGGATACTGTTACGCTACAGCTCTAAGGTCTCATTTAATAAACTACACTATAGTCGTGGAGGCGATCGACGATCTTGTAAAAAAACAACAACTACCCATCTCAATATCGTGGAGCGTGGATCCGTTATACCTTTACCCTGTTAAGTACAGTGATAGTCCTCAGAGCCTGCGCGAGAGCGGAACTGAGGTAGCCTTCCAATGGACTTCGTTTATGAATGAAAGTTATAGGCTTAGTGTAGTTTTTGAAATTAGAGGTGAAAATCCCTGGGGAGAAGTCTTACTACCTGCCCCTACGGTGACAATTAGCTTAGATCCAAGGCTGCAATCCTCACTTATCGAAAGATACAGAGCCTTCACTCTGAAGCTACTCCAGGAAAACCTGGGAAATGTGACAAGTTTCAAGGAAAATGTGACGAGACTTAGAGACTTGTTGTACAATTTAAGCACAGGTTTCGAGGAAGAGGCAAACATGCTTGATAAGGCTGCTGTCCAAGTAGATGAAGCCAGTAAAGCCATGAGCAATGCAGCAGCTCAAATTTCAAATGGCATGGAACAGTTAAGCAAAGCAAAACTCTCTCTTAAACTTGGACTCGAAAATGCATCTGCAGCCGTGGATAAAGCTAGGGTGAATCTTGAGAAGATCCGTTCAAACGTATCGAACATAGACTTGAAGTTAGTGGAGATTATAACGTACTTGAACCTAACCGGCACCAATCTTACAACAAAAGATATACATTTATTATTAGACCAGGCTGAAAAGAATCTTACCTTATTCCAATCAGAGCTGGTAAAAGTGAAGTCGATGATAGAACAATATTCTTCGATTGAAGCCCAGCTCACACAGGCTGTGGAAAACATGAGGCTAGCCTCATTGAAGTTGACACTTATGGCTAGCACGCTAAGAGAAGCCTCAGGTAGACTTCGGGAGCTGGCAAAGGGTTTAAGGCAGGCGGCAGAGCTTATAGATTCTAGTCTTTTAAAGGTGACACAACTTTTAGACAGTCCAGCCTACCCTGAGAGTTTCAAACAGTATAATTCAACTATATTTGCCCAGAAGACTCTGTCTAGGACACCTGGCCTTGAGGTGAATACTGAACTTATGGGAGATGTAGTTTATGTATCACTCCCCATAGTAAAGATAAAAAGAAGCGAACCGCAAATCTCGGGTGTCTCTCTTGAAACTCCTGCTAGAAAGATCCACGCTTACTGGCCCCTCGCACTTAGCGTTATAGCTGCTGGTGTCTATATTGTTATGTTTCGCCGGAGATCATGGACAAGTGAGAAAACATCAACTGCTGATCTAGCTAACAGGATTGGGATTCTCAAGGCGAAGCTTCAATCAATAGAGGTAAGAAGCCATGGGTGAAACAATGAGACTAAAAAACGTTATGATTAGAGGTGTGGATGCTGCGGCATACGATGAAATGTCAACGCTTGCGAAAAAAATGGGCGTCAGCGTAGGAGCACTAGCTTCCCAAGCCTTCAAGGTGTTACTCGCCCTGGCTGATGCTGGTCCACAACTGGCTGGAATACAGTTAAGCACTACTGATATAATAAAAGAGATCATACCTGCAAAAGTCCTTAAACATAAACCCGTCTTTGTTAGACATGTTGGGAGGCTCGTGTTATCAAGAGAAGACCTTGAAAGAGCGCCCGGTCCCCTATTTCTCGTAGGAATAGAGGAGTTAGTCTTCGATGCCAGTGTTGATACCAGGCTCTTCGAGGAAAAAGTCCTAAGAATAGTCGACTGTGGGAGAGTAGTAATTCACAGGGGTTTAGACAAGCTCAGCGTATTAGCCAGGTCACTCTTTATAAAGGAGCTTGTTGAAAAAATCTGAGAATCTAAAAGAGGGTTACAACCACGTTAAGAGATCCTCGAGTTTCTTACGTGGTCTGGGGGCGGGGGACTCAGCTGGAAAACCTGCTGCCAGGATGGCGAGAAGCACTTCATCCTCGGGTATACCCAGGATTTCAGCATACTGGGGCCATCTTAAGGTGTTTATCCACACCGCTCCTAGCCCTAGAGAAGTAAGAGCAAGCCATAGGTATGTGGTGAAGATCGACCCGTCTATCATGAACGTTAAAGGAGATTCCTCAGGCATTACGACGACGCCTATTCCTAGCGGTGCTCTTGATAAAGGTCTGGCTCCTGGAGCAACCCTTGAGAGCTTGTCCAGAAGGTCTCGGCTTCGTATTATTAAAACCCTCCAGGGCTGTGTGTTTCTAGCACTTGGCGCATGCCTAGCAATATCTATAGCCTTCACAATTAGTTCTTCCGGAACATCCTTCTCCTGAAAGTTCCGGATGCTCCTTCGGGTCAGCAAGAGCTCGAATAACATGTATATATCCTTGCCCCTTATTCCGGCCTTAAGTGCTATATTTGTTTGTTTTTATAAATAACGTTGATTTCATTGAAAACCGTTTTAATCCATAAAACCTTCGATGCGACATATCGACTGGTGACCAGGCTTGAGAGTAAAAGACCTGGATACGCTAAAGACTACGAGTGTAATAGCCATAATAACGCTGATACTGCTATACCCCTTAGCTGCCACCACCGCGCAACCCGTACAGTCTGACAAAATCAATAAGCTCATAGAGATACTTAGCAAGGAAGTCGACAGGCTTCAATCATTCGTTAAAAATAAGGTGACCAATACAACAAAGCAGGAGGAGCTGCTCAAGCAGTTGGATGAAGTTAAAGCCCTGATCAACAATGCTTCAAGCCTCGCAAGCTCTGGAAACTATAACGAGAGTACGAAGGTATTGCGAGAGGTAAGGGTTGAACTCATCGACATTGCCAGGAAAATAGTGCCTGAAGTTTTCGCAGAACGTAAACACCTTGTAAATAAGAGTATAGAGGCGGAAATCAGGGCGCTGAGAAACCAGATAAATGCTATGGAGAATGTAGCCTCACGTTTCCAGCAAAAAGGAGTTGATACTCACAATCTAACCCAGCTTTTATCGGATGCAAAAAACCTCCTAAACCAAGCAGAAGAGAAGCTTAAGTTGAACGATACTTCTGCAGCTCTTCAGCTCGTCAAGCAAGCTTGGAGTGAGGTAAAGGAGGCTGAGAGATCTGTCTTTACCCTAGCACACCAGCTTAGGTTGAAGAACATTTCCGAAGACGCCACACGGTTAGAGAGAATTTTTAACAACACATATAATAGGCTTAAAGGGATAAGCCCTCAAGCAGCGTCTGAATTTCAAAAATGGGCTAGTGATAGTATTCAAAGATTAAAGTCACTGATTGCTAACGGCAGATATGGAGAGGCATTAGGATTAATGAGATCCTTAACGTACCAGTATCACGAGCGCGAAATTTTCATGTGGCATTATGCAAGGGAGGAGGGTTTAGTACAAATGGCGAAGCAACTTGCAATTGTCATCAGGCCGTGCAACGCCACTCTAGCTGAGAAGCTTACCGCTACCGCAAATCAATTAAGCAACGCTTTAAGCAGCAAGGACGCATCTAAGGCTTCAGCGGCTTCAAGTGAGCTGAGGGAATTAATTATACAGGCAAGGTTCGCTTGTCGTGCTAAGCCTAGACATAAACCTTAAACTAAAATATTTTTTCCTTAAATTTTTCTTCTCTTTCTTGTGACTGGATTCTATAGACTCGGCTAGAAAAGCTAATTGTGTGCTAAGTTTATTGTCCTGGGGTGCCAGGCTATATCCGCAGATTGAGAATGGATGCTGCTATATCTCCAAATAGCGGGAATTTGTACCATTCACCCTGATAGGCCTTAATGATCCCTATAATCCAGAGAATTAATAAGAGAAGTTCTATGAAGCATGATAAAACAAAGCCGCCACGGATAAACAAGACTATCCTGGAGAGTACTATCAACGAGGTGAAGGTTACTGTAGACTGTGCTGCGTGAAACCTTACGTATAAGCTTTTCTCCTCTAAGAGGAAAATTATCAGACCTGAAAAGAAAAAGAGAAGGTATGACAGGGCAGCCTCCGTTCTCTCCTCGAGACCCAGACTTGTCTGGGACATTATTGTCTTCAAGTTGTCTTAATATTTAAACCTTGGTGGGAAACGGTTGATCAATGTGAGGTCAGCTTGTAGCGGTCTCGTCAGCTTTCGGCAGCGCTTTGTCCCTTCTTCATCCCTCGATACCCTTATTCCATTACAGAGTCTTATTTTTTGCCGCGAGAGACTCCTGAAGCTAGCTCGTGACAGCATTAATAAAGACCATTGGTATCTTTGACTCCGTCAAGGGTATTTATCGCTTACAAGAATAGATAATAGCGTTAAAGAGTGAAAGGATAGATAACCTTTTTAGATGGCTTTTAGGATTCTTGCCATATGAGAAGAATTCTGGTACCCCTTCTCTTAATACTAATTATCGGATTGGGACTTATCTCATCCGCCAGTCCATACAACCAGTTAAAAATCATAGGCTCTGCCTGGATACTTGCTCCCGCCGTGACTCAGACCGAGACGGGCTATGCTGGATCCGCTACCAACATCAGTGTGTTTATAACTGAGGGTTGGGGCGACGTATACGTCTCTACCTACTCTCTTACACAAGAGGATTTCCAGGGAGCAGCCACGGCAGCTACACGCGTCATTAGTAATGTGCTAGGCGTCGACTTCAACAAATATAACTTCTACTTCAAGGTTCAAAGCGATGCAGTTATTGTTGGAGGCCCGAGCGCAGGAGTAGCAATGGCCGTCGTAGTATACTCGGCTCTTACGGGCAAACCCATCAATAGGAGTATCGCTGTTACCGGTATGATATCTCCTGATGGTACTGTGGGGCCTGTGGGAGGTGTTTATGAGAAAGCTCAAGCCATGGCCTCCAGTGGTGTGAAGGTATTTCTGGTTCCGCCTGGAGAGAGCGTTGTTACCACATACAAGGTTGTAGTGCACAAAGTTGGGCCCTTCCAGGTGTACTCTACCCAGCCTGTTAGGATTAACTTGACTGATTATGCACTGAAAAACTGGAACCTTCGAGTCGTTGAGGTATCAACGATAGAGGATGCGCTGCACTACTTCTTCAACTATAATATAACTCCCAATAGCATTACGATACCCTATGTAAGCAGCTCTGCAAGATCCAAAATAGACATGATATGGCAAGCCCTCGAACAGACAGCTTCTCTCGAACTATACAACGCTAAGGCATATGTTAATCAGTCGACTCTAACATCCTTCACCAAAAGCGCCCTCGTGAACTATCTAAATACATATGCTCAACCCTACATTCAGACAGCCCGACAAAATCCTCATGACATCGGAACAATACCCCTTCTGACATCCAGCATAGCTATATCTAGGTGGATAAAGCTCCTCGTAGACTACTCGTTAAACAAGAATATTGATACACAGGTAAGCTCAACCCGTGAAAATATCTCTAAGCTAATCTTGACAATACAGAACACCTACCCAAGAAACTTCCAAGAGCTAAACTACCTCGTAATAGCAGGGGATCTTGCCATTAGAGCATCGAGACTCTTCAACGATTCTGCTAAACTTTGGAGCCAAGATCCCCAAACAGCTCTCCAGAACCTGGCCTACGCCACCGCACTTGTCGATGAGGCAAAACACTGGATAAACGGGTTGCCGGTGGGCGCCACCCTTGACGCGAGGCAGTCGGCTAGCACATACCTCTCAATAGCGAGATCTACCTGGCCATACGTTTACGCAGTCCTTTCCCAGACAGGATACTCCTCCACAAGTCTCGACCTTTCCAGTACCTACTACTCCGCCTCTGTATCATTATACGGATCAGGATACTATGTGCTCGCCTCCATAGCGGCTGCAAGGAGCATAGCCCTCGCGGAGTCCTCGATGTTAGACTTCCAAGGCAGAGCTGTTGGTTCACCTGTCTACCTCGAAGTGTCATCAACAAGGGCACAAACTATACTCTCCTCAACAGCTGACCTAATTTCCGGAATATATTTCTACAACCAGAGCAGGTATGCCACCACCGACGCGGACAAGCTAGCGTACTTAAAGCTTGCTTCTGAGCTCGCAAGCCTAACCCTCGACCTAGCCAAAGGAGCAAAAATTACGGCTAGCCCACCAAAGCCAGTAGAGGAAAGACCTCAAACCTCGATACAACCAACACCCCAGACCCCTCCTCAAGGACAGGGAAGTCTTTGGGACAAGATAAGCTCCTGGCTCCACGACTTATACCTGAAAACAGTCCTCTATATAGATAACATCTACCGTTTCCTGAAGAAACTGATAGGAAGATAGGAGACTTCTTGTTATAGATTCAAAATAATAAGTATTTTTCCTCGAGTTATTTTCCCATACACTGATTTAGCTTTAGCTAGCTTAAAAAGCCTGGCTTACCTATTAAGGCCTTTTAAGTTATGGTTTAAAGCAGCGTGAAGGAATTGTTAATCGTTAATTTGTGTTACACTTTTTCCTGTCTTGAGATAAAATTAGAATCATAGCTATTCGAGGAGTTTTCTGTTGGGTATTGGCGACTAATATATATATCATTAACCATATATTGGATGCATATGAATAGGAAGCTGCTTCTTCCTGCTTGCTTACTTCTTATTTTGTACAGTTACCTAGGTTTGTCTCAACCGGTTACCGGCTACGAGAAGCTTATAATAGCTCCCGGTAACACCCTACAGGGTACTATTCTTCTTACTTCACAAATAGACACTATCTCTACCGTTAGCCTTTACGGTAGTGTTAAGGCGTTTACTATTTACAGCAAGCTAGAGGGCGTGCCACTCTACAACCTGACCGGCAACACCCTTACAGTCATGGTGGCTGCTGGGGATACCGTTAACATCACGTATTTTTCTCAACTCTCAGGGGATCCCCTTACTCTCTACGTCAAGGGTTGGAATCAGAGCCTGGAGTTGTATATACACGCTAACTACGTGATACTGGGAGTGGAGCCCATACCAGACTTAGTACTAAGGGAGGGAAACTTCACGGTTTTCAGGTATAATAGACTGGAAGAAGATCTCTCACTAAGTGCTATGGAGGTACCGGTCGCGGAGGAAAAAACAGGCACATATTTACAGGGAAAGACGTGGATACCTGTCCAACTTGTTTTCGCGGCAATCGCCATTATCCTTGTCCTAGTTGTAGTACTACTCCTTATTCTCAGAAGGGGGAGGAATAAAAAGAGTACCTTTTTAAGTGAGGAGGAAGAAGCTATCATCGACTTCCTAAGGAAAAACGGAGGAAAAGCTTACCTCAAGGATCTACGAGAATCGTTAGGAATACCCTCAACTACCCTCTTGAGGCGTGTAAGAAGACTTGAGGAAAAAGGGCTTGTGAAGACGCTTAGAGCCCCGGGAGGATTAATTGTTCAACTAACGTAGTGTTCACCTCTAAAAAGCGCATAAAAATAAAAATTTTAATAGTAATAACTATTAAGTTATAAATGAGAAAGCGTGTCGGAGCCAGATGTGGTTTATATTGGTGAAAAGCCTGTTAGCACCTACGTTTTGTATATACTTGAGCGGCTTAAAAAGGGTAGCCGGAAAATCCTTGTTAAAGCGCGAGGACACAATATCTCGAAGGCAGCCCATGTCACGGAAGCAGTCCACAGGATGAGCGGCGGTAAGACTAAATATGGAGATATAAGGCTTTACAGCGAAGAGGTTGGGGAGGAGAGCGAGGAAAAGTCTGTACCAGCCATAGAGATCGAGGTCATATCGCTTCTTTAGAGCCCTATTCTACACGGTGGGCTCTGCCAATATCATAGAATAGTTTTCCCCAGTTGTGGAGAGGTATTTTTGCTTTTAAGGTCTTCCAACCGATCCGTTCATCAAAGACCTCTTCGTCGGCTTCGGCCTCAACGACCTCTCCAATAAAGAAAGTGACATCGTTTGCTTTGATACTATGGCTAACTTTGCACTCAAGAATGCCAACAGCGTCTAAGAGCACAGGAGCACTCACCTTAGATCCCTTCTTGTATCCTAGTCTTGACGACTTGTCTTCGTTACGGCCGCTGCGGCTTCCAAAGTAATATATATCGTTTATTCTGGACAGAGGCAGAACGTTCACGGTGAACTCCCCATATTTAATTATGAGCTCGTGAGTATAGCTTGTAACATCTATAGCTACCCCTACAAGTGGCGGCTCCTCTGCTACGGGCGTAACCCAGCTAGCAGCCATGAAGTTTACCCTTTCTCCTACTAAACCACTCCCTATAATGTAAGCTGGGCGAGGGTGTAGGAGTAAATAGAACTTTCTAACTTCCCTCATTTTCCACTCAGTATTTCGTCATGGAAAAACTTAAATAATTTTGTAATGTTACATTACATATGCATAATGATACAATTAAGAGTATGTTCGATGAGATTGAAAGACATCGAGCCGAGATTATGGAGAAGCTATCAAACCTTGAAGCTAAAATAAGATCCTTCGAGGAGGAAGGTTTAAAGATTGGAAAAACATCAGAAATTGCAGGCCTTTTATCGGAGACTAGAAAACTCCGACTTGAGTTGAAAAGAATTAAGCTAGAGGCTAAAAGAGGATTCAAAGGATTTCTCACTAACGTAGAGTCCCTAAAGAACAACATACAGGATGATGTGCTCCTTGAGGAGCTTAAGGATTATATTGACGACGTCTTAGATGAAGTTGAAACTAGGATTGAAGACTTGGAAGACAGGGCCGATGATCTGGTTGAAAGACTCAGAGATGTCTTACGCGAGAGGAGGAAACAAGGAGGCTTAGCGATGGCTTCATTATCCTTTACCGAACCAGCCAAGTTGAATGTTTTGCGGGGTGATTTCAAGGTGATTGATGAGGCACTTAGGGAGGTGGACCGCATTATCCGCGAGGCTTTCTCAGGCTTATGGTCTCGGACACCCACCACGATAATTTCTTCTGTAAGACTCCCGCAGAGTGACCTTAACGTGATAGACCTTCTAGTCGAGGCAGGGATATTTAAGAGCAGGAACGAAGGAATAGCTTTCTTCGTTCACAAGGGTATCGAGTCTAGTAAGGAGTGGCTCGACAAGGTAAGGAGTAAAGTGGAGGAGATAAAGAGACTCCAGGAGGAAACTCGGAAAGAGCTCGAACGTCTCCTTGATGTGGAAGAGAAGCCTGATGCAAAAACGCAATAATTACTTAAATGACTTATATAACATCACTAAGATAGAGGCCTTGTATGTCTAGTGAGAGTGAAGAAAGCTCGTACGTGGTTGCAAGACTTCTTAACGGTCTAAAAGAGGTATACACTTTCAAAGAACTGGAAGAGTTTCTAGGTATACCGTCTCAGGTCCTGTGGAGATACACCAGCTATTCTCAATTTCCAGAGAGACATACCGCGAAAAAGATACTTGATGCGATTCGCGAAAAAAGACTGGTTGAGAAAGCCCTAAGAGAAGCTCTTCTAAGGCAGAATGAGGTTGTAGAGGAGTGGAGAATACTCTTCAATCCACGTATTCTCAACCTGGTTGGTTACGTTATTTGGAAATTCTACTCGAACCTTGAGGTTGACACGGTTTTGACTTATCCTGAGAGGAATGCCGGCCTGGCTGTAATGGCTGCTGATTGGCTACTTGCGGATGTCGCTGTGGCTTCTGAAAGAGCTTATGGTAATTGGGGGAAACTTTTGACGGCGTCGTATGTGTCAGGGGAGAGAGGAGAAATCGTTTACCTTCACATCCCAAAGGATAGTATCCCAAAGGATAGTAAGGTTCTTGTCGTCAAGAGCATCGTTAACGACTTTCAATCTCTGAATGCCCTCTCATCTCTTGTAGAACAGGCTAGGGCTCAGCTTGTTGGCGCAGTTGCAATAATTGCTTTATCAGATAAATGGATTGAAACCGTTTCACGTCTAAACTTAAAGAATATAAAAGTCCTTCTCACCTGGACCCGAGAAGGATTTTATGTAAACCTGTAGATTCTGGATAATAAGGTTCTCCACACTCTGCGAGAATTTATTCTGGGCGAGACCCCGGTAGCCATTTACCATTTACCAGGTACACGTAGCCCTTCGTGTACTTCTCGTATATGTCGAGAACCTTTTCACGGAGCTCTCTTATAGGTATAAAATCTGTTCGGGCGTTAATGTTGTCAAAATGTATCATTTCTACGTGCCATACGGGTTCCGCCTCAGAGAAGCTCCACAAGCCCCTCTGCGTTATCAAGTATTTGGAATGCTTTACAAGGGACTCTTCAAGCCTTATAAGTCCTTTCTCCAATCTTTCCGGTAGAGTCTCTATATGTTTTCTCTCATATCTAATAATCGTAGGGTCGAGTCCTTCAGCAAGCATCATGAGTAGCACCCCGTTGCATTTGAAACAGGTTCCACAAGGTTTGACTACTCCCCCTTCTATTCTCGTTGAGTGACAGCTTGTCTGGAGGACTCCTAGCTCTGGGTATCTGTTGAAGAGGATCCTGAGGACGATAATAGGCGTTATGGGGCGCAGGGGGGACCATTGCTTAATCCCGATGCCTCTCTTAGCCATGAAGCTGGTCATATAATCGTCGAAATCGAGTGATTGATCGTATGTAGCGTAGTAGTGTCGTATCCCGTTAAACTCATAGGTTAGCCCAGTAGGGTCGTCGAACTCGTTCCCCATAGTGACGTTCCCCACATTGTTCTTTACAGCAAGTGGTAGTACAGAGAAAATGAAGTGTGCATACCAGAACAAACGAACAGGATATATCTCTTTATTTTTCTTCCAATAATAGGGTACAACAATCCTCATATTCTTCTCGATAAACGCAAAGAGCCTGTCCACGTTAGTCCATACTTTTCTTGTCCTGGGATCCATAGAGGAGAGCCCCTTGTAGGCTGTGAGTGCCGTAAACCAGTGCCGGCCAGATTCGTTTACAAAATAAGGGTATGGTTCACATCCAACCTCCCGTAGGAGGCCATAAACCAGGAGACTTTCCTTTCCGCCTGAGGACATTACAGTGCACTTGTGCTCCTCTGGCCTGGAGTCAAGTCGTGTACCCGTAAATGTTTCCCTTACGTCAACATCCGCAATAGGCTTGGCATCTTCTGGTGACACGTCTCCTTTGGGTAAGTATTCCTCTTTTATTAGCCCTGTCTTGTTTATTATCCTATTGACAAATATATCCCGGGCGGTAATGTCCATCATGTCAAGGAAGTATTTGTAGTCTAACTCATGAAGTGGAGCTTTTATCTCTATGAGGGGTGTGAAGAGTCCATAATTGATAGCTGGAACAATCCCGGCAAGGACGGCGAGTTCCTCGAATCCCCTTATATTTACTTCCTCAGGATAAGATTGAATCAGTGTATACTCCTTTCTGACGCCGTTGAAATGCAGCTCGTATCTTATACTTGAGGATCTTTTCTTCACCTTCACGGGACCTACAACTATTTTGTCAAAACACTTCAAGTCTACCGTCACGTTTCACCCAACTGAGGATAATGTTTCATTATAAGGTCAACGATTCTTCCCACCCCGTCAACCAAGGGTATCAAAACAGGGATCTTATACTTCTCCTCTAGCTCGGAGGCTATTCTGCGTGCCTCATCGATCGAGAGGTTTTCCGTGTTAATGGTTAAAGCGAATATCTTCCTATCAGTGATGAGCTCCACAAGCTTAAAGTATTTTTCAAGTGGAGGCATAGGATACTCGGGATAGCCGTCCAGGGTCTTTCGACCAGGTGCGTGCTGCAGGATTATGACCTCCGGTTTTAGAAGGTTTAGTATCTCATAGCTACCGGGAAAGACGGGATGAAGGAGGGCTCCTTGTCCAGGCACAACGATTGCTTTGGGATTCTCCTCGATGTATGCACGCCATACAACGTCCTCGAGTACCCCCGGAATGAAGTCGTTGATCAATGAGTCTAGAACAAACACGTAGCGAGCACCCTGCATCCAGGCTGTCTGTCCTGTTCCAATGAAGACAGCCTTGACCCCCCTTCTGTTTAACTCGTCTGCAATTAGGTGTGCAACGGTTCGCTTGCCTATCGCTGAGTCGGTGCCGATGACGACTATTTTCAGTGCTTTGACCTCCCTTATTTTACCTGTGTAGAAAATTCTTGTGTTGTAGAAGATCTTCCTTACATCAATGAGTTCCACACCATATATCTTCGCCAGCAAACTTATTTCTTGGTCGTCGCTGAGAAACTCGTGAAGACCGTTGACTATGCTTAGACGCCTCTGAATAGCTTTTTTAATGATCTCACGATACAACGTTGGAAGTTTACCTCCGGGAGTTGCAACACCTATAATGAGGTATTTTGCATCGGGGTGTTCGCCTAACGCATCCTCTAGACTTGCATATATCTTGATTCCACGGGGTTTTCCGTCAAGAACCTCTCCGGCATCCCTTCCAGCTAAAGTACTATCAATAACTCCCACAATCTTAAATCTAAGGCTTTTCCTTACAAGACCGTGAGCAGTTTTGCCGTCTGTAGACGCGTAGAGTCCTTCCGACAGAATTATTGCTTTATCTTCCGCCATCTCCCCGTGATCACCGCAACTAGGGAACCGTCCACCTCTTCCTCTTTGATAAAGCTTTTTAGGGCTAGGAGAGAGGCAACAGAGGCCGGTAACACAGGAATCCTCTCCACAGCCTTAAGCATGAGAGACATCTCAAGCATTTCCTCATCACTGAAAGCGTAAACTCTTCCATTTGTATCATATATTGCTCGGAGAGCCTCCTCTGCGTTGAATGAGACATAGGAGACCAAGGGCTCGTTTATAGGGGTCTCTCTCACGTAGGAGGGGGAGAGCGGAATGGGCGTTGTAGACCCCTTGCTCCACGAAACAGCGATCTGGTTCCCTAGCGACGTTGTTCCGGCGATGAGCCTAGGTACACGTGTAGCTAAACCTTCTCGGTAAGCTCTCCTAAAACCTTCATATATGCCTACAAGTGTAGTACCGTTGCCTACAGGAACTCCCACGGCAAAAGGAGCATCACCCAAGTCTCTTATAATCTCCCAAGCTATGGAACTATAGGCCTCAAAACTCACCTGATCGGTGGAATTACCAGGATTAGCATCATACCATTCATTGGCCTTCGCAGCGCGAGAGCTAAGCATTACAGCTTCCTCGTAAGTTCCATCAACAAAAACGACACGAGCCCCATTCCTCTTTATTTCGTCAACCCTGCTATTCTCATAGGATCTGGGTACAAATATAACCGCACGGACCCCTGCGAGACGAGCAAAGTAGGATATCGCAGCGCCATAATTCCCGCAGGTACCGACGGTTATAGTGTCCCTTCCTAGCTGTATTGCACGTGCAACGTGTGCTCGAGCCGCTCTATCTTTATGGGTTCCAGTTGGATTGATTCCCTCATATTTTACGTAGATAAGGGAACTATCCAAGCTAAATAGCTTGTTTAGGGTGCGGAGGCGGTAGAAGGGTGTATGTAAGCCTAGAAGCTTGGAAACAAGATATTTACTCGATGAGTCGTCCTCCACCTTCACCTTTCACCGTCAACTGCTAAGATTACCCTACAGGTATCAATATTAGTCTACCTCTTGATGTTTAAGCATGATAAATTCCAAATAGGAAGATTTCTGATTTAAACGCTCCAGAGTTTAACTTAGAAATTCTGGGATTTTGTTTTCACTTTCATGGATCAGTTTTCCTGTAAAATTCTTTGAAACTTTTACAAATATCAAGGAAAGAAAAATATAAAAATGCAAGTTAATGCCTCCTAGTGTTTGGAACTTTCGTCAATGCCCTAGCAGTAGTTTTGGGCGCGTTGACGGGAATAACTTTCAAGAAAAAAGTCCCGGAGAGAATCGTGAACTCTCTACCCGAAGTCATAGGTCTTTTCACCTTATATCTTGGTATAAGCATGGCATTAAAGAGCCAGAGAACTCTTGCCCTTCTCTTCTCCTTAATCCTCGGGGAAGCAACTGGAACTTTCCTGAGGTTGCAGAATAGGCTCGAGATGTTAGGTGGGAGGTTCACTAGTGGCGACAGTAAGTTTATTGATGGTTTGATGACAGCATTCCTAACTTTCTGCGTGGGCCCAATGACTATAATAGGTTCTATACGCGATGGGATGGGGGACCCCTCTATTATACTTGCTAAGTCAATAATGGATGGAGTCGTTAGCGTAGCTCTAGCTGCATCACTGGGCGTTGGGGTATTATTCAGCGCAGTGCCGCTATTACTTATGCAGGGTTCCCTCGCACTACTCGGAAGCATCGCCGGCCAGGCATTACCTGAGATAGTGGTAAACGAGATTACGGCTACTGGTGGGGTGCTAATGATAGGAATAGGTGTGAATCTTATAGGTCTCAAGAGAATAAGGGTGGGTGACGGCCTCCCAGCACTGCTTTACGCGTCTGTCTTGCCACTCATAATACCCTTTTAAAGAATCTAGACAAATATCGCTCTATAACCGCTATGAATAATCCTTAATTTTTCACCGTAGATGCGATGAAATACACGGATACCGTTAAACCCGGTGCAATGCCCAGCATGTAACTCGCTCACGCCAAGGGCTTTTAGCTCCGAGGCTATTCTTTCGACCTCGCTGTCAGTCGCGCTGGCGGTATGCAATCCACCTATAATACTCAATTCTTCGACACCCGTCAACCTTTTAGCCTGCGCCGCGATGTTGGAAATGCCGGAGTGACTGCAGCCGGCCAAAACAACCGCTTTATTACCTAGCTTTATCGCTACTCCCGTATCGTCTAGCATCTGATCGGGAACAATTTCTCCCCCTTCCAGAGTAAGAAAGCCCTTGACCGCATAACTATTATCGTACACTCGCGGTATCTCCCCTAGAAACCATACGTTGGGTGCGAGTTCGAGAGGTTTTCGTGAAAGTACGAGCTCACCTCTCATCCTGAGTGCCTCAATGTCTTGTCTCGTGAAGCCCAGGTTGAACTTCTTGAAGCCTCCTCTATCAGCGTAGTTGGGTTTTTCAATATCTGGGTGAGCTATAACCGGTTTTGATCCAGTTGACTCCAGCAGCCTTACCAAGCCTCCCGTATGATCATAGTGTCTATGTGATAGAACGATAGCATCGAATTCACTGGGATTTAGAGAAAGTTTCTGCATGTTCTTTAAAAGGACCTCCCCGGACTGCCCAGTGTCAAATAGTATCTTATACATAGTCCCGTCTCGATATTCGATACTAGCCATGATGCTTAGCCCATGCTCTGCGAGTAAGTTGGTAAAGCCTGCATAGTCGTCTACAAGAACTAGTATCTTTACGCTAACTATATCACTTTTAGACACATGTTTTATGAAAGGCAGAACAAATAAAAAGATACCTAGCACGCTACAAAGCACGTTCAACAACAAATTTCTTTTTATTTTTAAGTTTTTAAACTTCAGGAGAAACTCATCGCTTACTGGTACAGAGTTAAAAATCTCTATTTAGCGATATTTTTCAGCCTGAATATCGGAAAAACTCTCTATATGAATAATTACAAATTATCATTTAAACATAAAATCTTAAAAAATAGTTATTAAGTAATTATATTGTTATGAAGCCTCAAAACAACTTAGACTCTCAACTTGCCGCCATTAAAAAGAAAATAGTGGAGGAGAGCAGCCTTATCCCAGAGTACATGCATGGATTTGCAGCGCTATACTGGGAGGAGGAAGATTTCACCTGCTTCCAAGCAAAGAGACTCTACGGAAAACGTGAAAAAGGTGAATTGAAGAGGGTGTTCTAATGAGTGAGGGTTTGGATAGAAGAAGCTTTTTAAAGCTCGCCGCTATTGCCGCGTCAGCCCTAGCCATACCCGTGGAAGCCCAACCCGTACCTTTGAAACCTTGGAAGAAAGAGTGGAGTCTAGGAGAAATTGGAGGTAAAACTGCTTTAACCAAGGCACGGATAACACCTGTTATATGCCCCTACTGCTCGATGGGATGTTCAATAGATTTCTACACTATCGGGGATGACATCGTCTGGACAGAGGGGTCAGCCGACTCATATATCAACTCGGGGGCCTTGTGCCCCAAGGGTAAAGCTGCCTTCGAGCTTGTGGATAACGACCTCCGTGTAAAGTACCCCATGATTAGGACTGGACCCAAGCCTCCACCCGAGGAGATACTCAACGCAAAGTCTTGGGACGAGCTTGTGGCTCTTGTTAAGAAGTACCCGCCCCAGTGGAGAGTGGTCAGCTGGGATGAAGCATTCAGATACATAGCTACCAAGACGGCCCAAATTTTAGAGGGCTGGAGAAAGTCTACAGGTGCTCCTAAGCAGCAAGATGGCTACTACTACGTGGGATCCAAGCTACCCATACAACTCATCGGTTCATCAATCATGGTGAACGAGGGTGGATATCTAACAGCTAAGCTTGCCCAGTTTATCGGAACCACTAACATAGACTCCCAGTACAGGAAATGCCATAGCTCGACAGTGAGCTCCCTAGCATTGACCTATGGGTGGGGAGCAGAGACAGCCACTATCGAGGATGTAACATGGGCAGATGTTGTCCTCTTCTTCTCAAGTCCAGCGGAGGCTCATCCTCTATCCTTCCTGCACTTCCTGGAGGGCAAGAAGAAGCGTGGAACTATTTTCATAACCTTTGACCCCAGGTACAGCAGGACAGCGATGGCTTCAGACATTTGGGTTCCCTTCAGGAGCGGCACCGATACGGCCGTATTCCTCTACATTCTCTACTATGCCTTTTACGAACGCAATCCACCAATCGATACATTGGATACATTCAAGGCGTTAAGGGCTCGCTGGAACATAACAGATGATGACCTCGCAGATTTCAAGGAGCTGCTTAAAGAGTACACTGCTGAGAATGTTTCAAGAATAACCGGAGTACCCGTTGACCTACTACGCACTGTTGCCCAGATATACGTGGAAAACTCTGGCGTCGTTACAAACCACAAGAAGCATGGTATTGTGCAGTGGGCTATGGGAATGACCCAGCACACAAACGCGACCGTGAACATTATAAGGTCAGCGGCGATTATGCAGCTACTCCTGGGTAACGTAGGATTCGTGGGTGGTGGAACACACCCGTTCAGGGGACATAGCAATGTTCAGGGAATAACGGATGTGCAAGGGGCAGGACTTGGCGCACTGCCAGGATACCATGCCTCACCCGCCTCCGCCGGCGTAGTACGCCTGTATCAAGACTGGAAGCTTCAGGGGATGCCCGATGCTTGGAACTGGCAGGTTCCCGAATGGGGCAAAAAGATATTCACAACCACAACCCCTGACAAAGGAAAAGCTGACCTTTTAAAAATCCTCCAGGTATTTACCTTCTACGGGTGGAGAAGATTCGAATTGATGTGGGGCTTCTTCTGTGGCACCGTTCCAGAAGACGACCCAGTAAATGGCACCGTGGTATGCGACTTCCCATTCGGCACAGGCTCCACTGAAATAACTTTTCCAAGGAGGGTGCTTAACGGCGAGATAAAGGTAGCTTTTATATTCGGGGAGAACCCGGCGGTCACTAACCCGAATGCCAAGGTGATCTGGGCCGCTCTAGCAAGCCTCGACTTGCTTGTTGTAAGCGACATATTCGAGACCGAGACAGCCTGGTTTGCAGATGTCCTACTCCCAGCAGCGTCGTTCGCTGAAGTCGAGGGTACTAGAACCAACGGTAATAGAGTTATACAGTGGACCTACGCTGCCGTTAGACCGCGAGGCATGGCTAGGCCCGATTACTGGATAGCTACAAAGCTCTACAAATATCTAAGGGAGTACGGTGCAATCAAGCTTCCAAGCGAAGTTTTCGGGTTAAAGTCCGAGAAGGTTAAGATAAAGAGGGGCGATAAAATCGTACTACTTTATGAGCGGCCCCTGAGACCCGACAAGAGCTGGGACTACTCGGGTGGCAAAGGAGCGGCTGAGCCAATTAGAGACATTGAATCCGAAGTTAATCCGAGAATCATCAACAAGGAAATCAACTTTGGAATGCTCATCTATCACGGCATGTACGACCCAGTACGGGACGTCTTCACGTCCATGCGCAGAGACAGGAAACTCAGGAAGCCGGGAGAAATAGACGGCTTGTTCTCATCCTCCTTCAATATATACAAGGACTGGGGCTGGGCCTGGCCTATGAACGTACGCATACTCTACGCTTACACGGACCTCGTGGACCAGTTAGGAAAAACCGACACAATTAGGGCGGCTGGGAAAGAGTGGACCGCATCGGGCGAGACCGGGGAGTGGATAGACGAGTTTACAGGCGAGTATGTCCCCGCGTTTATACCGGGTCATAACTACTGGATACCCAGAGCATTCAAGAGGCGCCTGAGCGGTATAGCAGACGTCTTCGGCGGCGTAGACATGATGACGTTCATACGGACAAATGAACTCGTGCCGTTAGGCAAGTTCGTCATCGAGGAGGGAGGCGAGGTCAAGACACTTACATTTGATGAATTCGTAGCGAAAACCGGAATGAAGTACCTGTGGGCTAACGATACCCTTTACTGGGACAGCGAGGTCACTGCGGCACCGAAAGCCACTCTCAAGAGACTCTTCTTCACAGGAGGCGGCTGGAGGGACTTTAAGCCAACATATGAAAAGATGAGAGCTACCCTGAAAGCCTATTATGATCAAACCAAGAATATGCGTGAAGCGGTCAACAAGACGATTCAAGACCTCAAGGGATGGTACGCCGGCTACTCCTTCACATGGCCGATACACACAGAGCCCGCAGAAAGCCCAGACGTAGAGATGGCCTTGATGTATCCTACTCTAGCTTTCCTCAACCCATATAACCTCCAAGTCCTGAACGAACAGCCGGACATAGTCAAAGGAAAACCAGTAGGCTTAGCATTGACTCCCGATGATCTCTCCAACCTTCCAGGAGAACTCGTCGTGATAACTACGAACAGGCTGACAGAACACTGGCATAGTGGTTCGATGACAAGACGTACACCTCTACTGGCAGAGCTCGACCCAGAGCCCTTCGTATATGTTCCAGAGAAACTTGCGTTAAAACTAGGAGTGAAATCGGGAGATTTGGTAGAGATACTGACAGCGAGAGGCTCTATTAAGATGAAGGCATTCGTTACCAAGGGAGAAGCGTATCTGACGGTTAACGGTAGGGAATTGCCTCAGATTAACGTGATTTGGGCTTTCAGCTTCCTGGGATACGTGACCGGACCCCAGGGGAACTTCATATCACCCGATGTGGGTGATGTGGTTACGACTATACAGGAGAGTAAGGCTTGGATTGGTAAGATCAGGAAGGCCGAGGTGATGTAAGAATGGTGGTACAAAATCTCCCGGGTATGAAGGAGGGATATGCGGTACTAGTAGACCTAGATAAGTGCATTGGCTGCCGCGCCTGTCAAGTTGCATGCAAGGACTGGAACGGTAGACCAGCAGAAATGACTAAGTTCAGCCCGACTTTCACTAATCCTCCAGACCTTACCGCAGACGATTGGAAAGTCGTCTTCTACTATGAGGACATGACCAAGAAGGCACTGCTACTCCCCTCAGGTGATAAAATCTTTGAACAGGTGGACATAGGCCCCCTGCCATTCCAGTGTATGCACTGCGCAGACCCGCCGTGCGCAAGGTCATGCCCTGTAGGAGCTATTAAGGTTACAGCTGAAGGCGCCGTAGTCATAAACAAAGACGAGTGTATTGGCTGCGGCTACTGTGCCACCGCGTGCCCGTTCAGGGTGCCTAAAAGAGGCTCCGACGGAAAATTCTACAAGTGCACGTTCTGTATCGACAGAATACAAAACGGTATGCTCCCAGCCTGTGTAGAGGCTTGCCCGACAGGAGTCTTCAAGTTCGGCAAAGCCTCAGAGATAATCTCCGCCGCCCAAGACATGCAAGCCAAAGGAAAACTCGTATACGGGCTAAACCTTGACAGCTATGTAGGCGGAGGGACACGATGGATTTACGCTAGCTCAGATAGGAGGAGCTTTGCAATCAAAAAGCATTTTGCTGACCGTGGCAAGCCGGTTGCAACTCAGCAGAGTAGAGAGATCCTCAAGCAGCTTATCGTTTATGGTGGTGCGCTGGGCGCGCTGCTTCTCGCAGGGCTTGAGTTGGTTGCTTGGAGAAAGAGCAGGGTAGAGGAGAAGACTCAGGTTAAAGAGGAGAGCAGGTGATAGGGAATGAAGAGGGTAAAAATTATTAGTAACAGTTACAGGATCGCGCATACACACAACCTTCACTTCATAGCTTTTCTATCTATAACGGGGATAACATTAATGGCCATCGAGTACTTCTCCTGGCTGGCATACATAGTAGGACTACCTTTTGCACCTTACATGAACACCGATCCAGTCACCGCGGGCGTGCAAGTCTTCAGGGTACTCCACAGGATCTTCGGAATAGCGTGGGGAGGCCTCATCATAATATATGGTTGTTACCTCTTCTGCAGCGGAAATCTGAGAGTCATTGACGCGTTGAAAAAGCCTATCGGGCAGCAGATACAGGAGGCTAAAGCACTAGCCGGGCTATACCTGTTCGGCAAACCACTACCAAGTGATGTCAAGGAAAGACTGGAAAGACATAACGTGTTCGTTGCCTACCTAGCTTTACTCCTTGCTATAGGATTCGCCTTACTAGCCCTCAGCGGCGTGGGCCTTATGCTGCGCTTCGCCCTTGGCCTTTCAGACCAGACCGCTGCACTTCTACTCTTCCTACACGATCTAGGCTTCGGCATAACAGTTCTATTCGTCCTACTCCACGTGTTCGCCTCGCTACATCCAGCTAACACGCCACTATTAGAAGCGATGTTCGGTGACGGCTACGCACCATTCGAGTGGCTTAAGGACCACATGCAAGCCTTTATCAAGCGGTATAATATAGCCCCTGAAGAATAAACAAAATCTTTTTCTTTACCTTTACCTTCTTTCCTGGTGAGTACACTTGTCCAAGGTTATCGAGTCTCTTATTAGAGCTGTGTGTGGAGAATCCGAGAATTGCAGGGAGACAATGCAAAGCATTTACAAATACATCATCCGGTTAGAGGAACTCATCATAAGCTCCCCAAAACCCGTATTAAACAGATTCGAGCCCCCTCTAATAAAAAACGTTGAGAATATTGAAGAGATAAAGAAGGCATTGCCTGAGGATGTGGCTAGTGATAAAGCCCTCTTGGACTATACGTTGAGCAGACTCCTCGTTAATGAATTTAGTCAAAAAATAGAAGCCGCGAACTTGAGCTGCCCAATATGTGGAAACTATCCTACCCTCCTTTTACTTGATAAAAAGCCTACGCTAAGCTTTGAGGTTGTGGAGGCCAGGAGCAGATGCATTTGTGGGTACGAGAGAGTCCACGAGAGATTCATGTGTCCGCGATGCGGCTCGAAGGGTAGAGAGGTTTTTGAGAGCTATGTGACACGGAGAGGAGAGGTAAAGGTGTTCAGGTGTAAAAAGTGCGGCCATATATTTGGAGAGGTTGATAGAGATGGCCTTAGCGATAAGGAAATTCAGGGTTTACACTTCGCTTTAAGGCTAGCATTTAGAGACTTAGAGAAGTCTGAAGGAGGGGTCGAGAACCCAGATTAGAGTTTTAACTGTGTCGATATTGATGTCTAGTGATGATTATGAAGATAGCTATCCCGGTTGTGAAATCTGGGGAGAAATATTTCCTTGTACCGCATTTCGGTAGAGCTCCAGCCTTCGCCATCGTGGACGTCGGCGACTCCCAATTTAAGGTTTTAGAGGTGTTTCAAAATGTTCATGAAGCGCATGAACACGGAAAGGTGAGTGGGCTTCTCCACGAGCTTCTAAGCAGAGAAGTTCAGGCAATTCTAACCATGGGCATAGGATATGGGGCTTTCTACAGACTTAAGGATCTCGGATTGAAAATATTCTATGTGAGGCCCTCTCCGGGCAAAGCGACGATTTCTCTTGAAGAAGCAGTAGAGAACTTTATTAGCGGGAAAGTTGAGGAGGCAGGAGAACCAAAAGAAGCTGACGATCATCATAATTAATGCTTCCTATTATATATTTGAAAGTAAAGTTGTTATTTAATGGCAAGTGTCTGAGTCTACTTTAGTTTTCGCAGAAACTAATCATCAGAAGTTTTCCTAAACTTTCTAAGCATAATCCTCAAGACGCTAATGTAAAAACCAAAGAATTCGGCTAAGTCTTAAATAATGAATAACCAAAGAAATACCACATCTTTTTATTTCACATTCAATCATAAGAACTTGGCGAGAAGGGAGAGATACCTGTAAACATGTCGTGTAATAACGAAGTTCCTCCTAACATGTTCACGTCCTGCCTCTCCCATACTTTTACGTAACCCAGCATTTTCCAGGAGTGATTCAACATGTTGGGCCAAATCCTGAACTGTGGAAGCTGTGTAACCCGTCACGCCATGTATGACCTGTATCTTTACCCCTCCAACTGGTCGAGCCACTACAGGTACTCTTTTCCAAAGCATTTCGGAGACCACTAGACCAAAGCCTTCACGTATAGCCGTGTGTATTCCTACCCTGGACCCTCGCTGGAAGGCATTCACCTCTAAATCTCTGACTCCCATTTCATCAGTCAGTATATGTATGTCCTCGTCTTGACCAACGTGCTCTTTTACTTTTTCGTAAAAAACTAACCCTTCTGGATCATCTCTAGCCATCATCGAGATAATTAAAAGCTGGAGATCACGTTTTTTCTTCAATATTTTGTAAACGTCTATCGCAGCGGGGATATCTTTCCATGGATCAAATCTTGCAACTTTCGTTATGGAAGGTTTCTCTGGATCAACGTTAAATCTCTCGGATACCTTTACAACTTCCTCTCCCGTTAGCTCTCTATTTTTATCGCTTAAGGGATCTATGCTGGGAGGTGACACGAAAGCTTTATCTTTAAATTCGTCACGAATATATTCCTCACTATGAACAATCACCGCGTCATACTGGTTAACGAGTGGGCCAAGACGTCTCCAAAAAAGCGGATTTGGATGAGTCAAGTCGATATGACATCTCCATATCCAATGTTGCTTGCCTTTTTTAGCGAATGATGGAAGTGCCATAGGCTGTGGGTCGTGTACAATTATGAAATCGGCATCCAGATCGAGAATTTCAGCGTTGTACCGATTCCACTTGAGGTAGACCTCCCACTCCTCTTCAGTTAGGGAAATGTCAAGGTTTCCTTGCAGACCATTGTGAATTTTCTTCGTTATGTTGAAAAAATCATCTTCAGCCTCTATGACCTCCCACCTTGCATCGATGTCTAGGGACTTCATTAGAGGTACCATACTGTGGAGAATCTCGGCCACACCTCCCCCGTAAGGTGTAGAGTTTATGTGAAGGATGCTTTTCCCTCGGAAACTTTCTCCCAGAGCCTTCAACTCATTAACATCGTCCTCTCCTGTTACTTTTACATAATCATCAATGCTACGTGTATATTTTGGTGTTACTTTCATGGCTACCACAATTAAGTAGTAGTTATCTTAAAGAAATATTTTTCCGAAGACAGAATATTCTGAAAAATGTGAATAACGCGCGTGAACTAGCAGAAACAGCTCTAATCGAACTTGGGTTAACCCCTTACCAGGCTAAAGTCTATCTGGCGATTGCTGATGGGAAGGAGAGAACAGCCAGTGAGATAGCTTCTCTAGCAAGGGTACCACAGCCAAGGATTTACGAGATCCTTGATTCACTGACAAAGCTGGGAATAGTCGAAGAGATCTTAGCAAAGCCTAGAAGATATAGAGGAGTACCCCCTGCTGAGGCTGTTGAAAGGCTAGCCGATCATGCTAGTAGGAAAATACTAGAGAAGAAAGAGACTGCCTTACAGGTACTAAGGCAAAATATCACATATACAACAGCCTCTTCTAAATTTGGTGTAAAAATAATTAGAAATTACAGCGAATTATTGAGGAGAGCAAGGGAAATGCTCTTGAGTGCCAAATACGAGATACTGATAGCGGCTACACCCGAGCTACTACTTGAAATTATTGAAGATCCTGAATTGTATTTGAATAAGCCCGGAAGACTAACTGCCCTCGTCTCTTTTGAGGCAAATCCGCCATTCCATGCCGAAGCACCTTGGATAGGTATTCGAAGAAGAGCGGTAAGAGTTCTACCAATAATTATTGTAGACTCTGCTAAGTGTCTCGTTTTTCAAGATGAGAACACACTCGAGATAACTGATGAGGGATTGCTCAGGTTACTAAATGATTTTTTCAATCATTCTGTGTGGCGCGTAAGTCAGACTGTAAAGGAGATCCAGGCTTTGAGAGGCTTAGAATACACCTCCACGTCACTTTGGCTTATTAGGGAAGTTATATCAGACGTGTTGAAAAAAGGTTATCAAACCATGGTGTCTGTTAATGGAGTCGAGAGAAAAAGCGGAAAAATGGTCGAGGTTAGTGGCAAGCCACTAGCCCTGCAAGAAAATAGCTTTGGGGTAACACTAGCCCTTGTACTTGATGTTGGAGGTAAAAAATTAACAGTTGGAGGGAGAGGAGCCAGGTTTGAGGACATAGAAGGGCATATTTTCAAGGTAAAAATACTCTGAGGCGCGATGCTACCCTTTTAGGCCCCATCCCACGAAACCTCTCACGTAATACTTCTTAAAGGCCAAGTAGATTGCGAGCGGAGGAATCATTGCAAGGATGGCTCCGGCGCTCAGTAGCCCCCAGTCAATGTGATACTCTCCCTTAAGTAGTGCTAAGCGCTGCGTGACGACGTAGAGGTCTGGAGATGGTAGAAATATCATAGCATAGAAGAAGTCGCCCCACACCCAAGTGAACTGTATGGCGGATGCCGCTATTAGTGCGGGTATGCTTATAGGTAGCAGAATTCTTAGAAATATGCTCATCTCGGAGGCGCCGTCGACTCGCGCGGCTTCAACGAAGCTTAAGGGTATAAGCTTCAAATAGTTACGCAGGAAGAAGGCTATCCATGGTATACCCCAAGCGCTATGAAGCAGTATAAGACCAGTTAGCGTGTTATTCAATCCTAGCTTCACATAGAGGTTGAAGAGGGGTATAACTACCATTTGCTGGGGTATAGACATGAAGAAAAGTATCATAGTGAATAGGAGGGTTTTGTATCGGAACGACAGATAGGTTAGAGAGTAGGCTACCATTGCTGCGAAAAATATTGGTATTACTGTGCTCGTAATTGAAATTATCAATGAGTTCTCTATACCTTGGAGGAAGTTGTAGGAGGGATTCATCAAGACCTCTAGGTAGTTTTTGAGCGAGTAATTCCCTCCAAGGCTCCACCACCCATGAAGTATTACCTCCGTGTAGGGCTTTACAGACATAATAAGTAGAGCTATGAAGGGCAGGAGCCATAGGATGGTAAAAACCCATACGATGAGATTGAGAAGCACTCCTTTAAGTGAAATCCTAGCTTTACTCACTCTCTCTCACCTTTTAAAACTATGCGAATATACCAATACGCAGGTATAAGGGTTAGAAGAGCTAATATAACGGCGACAGCTGCCGCCTTATGGTACTCTAGGGAGCTGGCAAAGTACATATACATTATCATGGCGAGTACTGTTGACGATCCGCCGGGTCCTCCACCCGTGACAACGTATACTATGTCGAAAATTTTCAGGACCCACATTACGGTCATAAGTATTACAACCGTAGTCACGGGTCTAAGTTGAGGTACGATAATCTTGGCGAATATCTGCCACTGCGACGCACCATCTACAAGAGCTGATTCTATCATGCTTGAAGGTATGGAGTCAAGACCCGCAGAGTAAAGAGTAACGCTGAATCCAAGCCAGAGCCAGATAGATCCTAAAATAAGGGCTAATAGAGCTGTCTGAGGGTATATGGTCCATGTCTTTGAGAGCATAGGAACCCCTAAAACCGCGAATATTCTCGGAAAGATACCTATGCTGTCATCGAACATGAATCTGATTACGAGACCACTAACGACACCCGGTAGTACCATCCCTAGGAAAACTGTTCCTAAGACAAAGCTTGATCCAAAAACATACCTGAGAACATAGGCTAGTATCATCCCTAGTAGTACAACCGCAGGAACAGAGATTAAGATCCAAACTGCGTTGTGGATGAGGGCTCCCCAAGGAGGTGTTGGTTCCAGCTTTGTCAAGATCAAGGCTTTGAGAGGTATGCTTTCAGTTAGCACCTCGTAATAGTTTGAGAGCGAAAAAGTCCCTTTAGAGATAAAACTGAGGACGACTGTCCCAATGATCGGATAAATGACGAATATGGAGAGTACTACCAGAGGAGGTAAAAGAAATAATAATAAATCAATTTTCGATTCTTTATTCAAGTTTTTCACCCAAAAAAATATTTTATTTTTTATTTTTAAAGATTTAAGGTTTCGGCTGAGCGCTCTCCAGAGTTTTAAGTACGGAGTCCAATGCCCCGGGGTTGACCCATAGGAGCTTCAGCTGATCCCAGAAAAGCTTCTGCCAGTCTCCTCCAATAGAGTCATCCAGGTCAGGCAGGATCGCCATTCCTCTCTGAGTAATCTTGGTATATACGCTTTGCATAGGTTTCCATAATTGGCTTACTGGAACCTTCGTCCATGTCGGTATCTTGCCTGACGGGACGCTCGCGTGAACCCCTTGTCCTTCGGTGGCCAAAAACTTGAGAAAGTCAACAGCGGCATCTACGTTTTTCGAGTACTTAGGTACGAAGGCATAATCAGCCCCTCCTACGACACCTTTACTTTCAGGGAGCGGGAAGAAGTCAAGATCATTGGGATCCTCCACCATTCCGGTAATCCATGTACCCATAAAGTATAACCCATACTCGCCGGCCCACCATTTAGGGATAACAGTAGTCCACTCAATAGGCTCGCTAAAGTACTTCTTTTGAAGCAACGGCACAAGGTAGTTCTCAAAGACCCTCCTAACGCTAGGATCTGTAAACCTCGTCTTACCGGAAATGAGGTTTAACTGCATCTGGGGGCCTCCGTAGGCTATTATGAAGTGCTCCACGATATCAGACAAAGGCCAGCCCATACCGTCTCCACTGGCAATCGGATTCTTTACACCCTGTATAGACTTGATTTTTTCTAAAAGCTGCACAAATTCGTCATAAGATTTTGGCTCGGATAACCCGTATTTTTGGAAGAAGGACTTACGATACCAGAAGCCAGGCTTCAACCACATCGTGAATGGAGCTCCCCAGACCTTACCGTCAGCTTTGACGGCATCCAGTATTCCGGAAACATACTCGTCTTGCTTGATGATACTCGTAAGATCTACCAAATGTCCCTCTTTACCCATCTTGGCGATGAACCAACCCCATCCGAAGATGACGTCTCCCGGAGCAACTCCCGCGGCAAACTGTATAGGCATTGTTGCCGCAACATCCTCCGCCCTCATCGTCCTGTATTCTATTTCAACGTTGGGGTGGGTTCGCTGATAAGCTTCTATGACTGCTTGGAAGTATTTGGCTTCGTCCCCACTCCAGGGTCCTATGACTACAAGCTTTACTTTCTGCTGAGGAGCTGGTTGAGTTGGGACGGCCTTACCTATCTGCTGACTTAAGGCCTGTATGTCAGATTTTAGACCGGCAACAGAGTTTGACAAGTCGGTTATGCGCGAGGCAAGTGATTGTAGAGTGATGACGGAGTAAAGACTTAGGACCAGGGCAAGGAGAGCCAAGACAACTGCGAAAATGACTAACTTGTTTTGCGTTTGGCTCATCAAGAATATTAACTCCAATACAAAGATTTAAGTTTTACTACACTACCACTTTAAAGTGGTAGTGAATCAGAACATAGCACTCTCAAGGAATCATTATGTATATATGAGGAGAAGAGCTAAATAAGGAAGTAATGAGCCTCCCTATCTAAAAATCTAGGGTGTAGGAGAAAGAAAAAAAAATATTGAAGTCTTAAGGGGAAAAATTAATCGGTTTTTCCTTGTCCTTTAAGCTCCTTTATTCTTTTATCCAGTTCTTGGATCTCCCGTTCCAGGTTTCGTCGTGCATCTTCTAGCCACTGCCTGTATGCTTCGAGATACTCTTGTTGTACAGTAGGCACCTGAGCGGTGGGAAGTGGAAACGTTGGAAGACTGCCGTAGCGTGCGTAGTACCACCAGCACCATCCTGGTCCGTAGATCCATCCAGGGCGCTGCCATGGCGGAAGGTAAGAGAATGGTCCTCTGCCTGGGTATGGTCCCCAGCCTCGATACCACCCCCAACCTGGTGACATGTCTTACACCATTTTGAAATATATTTCACATATATTTAAGTTTTTCGATGCCGTGAACGAGGATAAAGCCTGGAACAGACAATGAAATGAGATATTTTACAACAATAAGAACTTTTCAGTGTGAATAACGGTGAGGCCTAATCGTTCATTCCTCCATGGATGGTTTTGAAGTAGAGAGGCTTATACGAATAGGCTTCAGATTTATTAACGCATCAACTAATTTCCTCCTAGCAGAGTCTAAGATTCGCCATAGAGTGGCATTTGAAAAACCCAGCATAGACGCCGCTTCATCAATTGTTAAACCATCAATATAAACTATCTTTAACACTTCCAGTTCCTCCGGATATATATCGACGCTCTCCTCAAGATTTATGTGAGCCGTGTTCCCAGGCAGAGGTAGGAACACTATTCCTTGAGGAGAATTCTCGTTGGGGGGAGACCCCCTCCAGTGTCTGCCTGTTCTCCTTCGTCTTCCCCATTTATGCATGATGAATACAGTCCTCTATAGAATTACTTGTATTCTTATGAACTAATAAGTGATTCGTTTAAATAGATTTAAGCGGGGTATCATCTAATAGATTTTTATATATTCTACTTCGATACAGGACTTGCTTCTATTCTCTTGGGTCAAGTGCCTGTAGACCTGACCTGCATCTCTTCTGTTATAGCCGAAGACTGCGTTGTCTATCCATATATCCGCCCTTGCTTTGAACGATCCTGCATTAATGGGAAGCCTGGCTACAAGGCTGCCATCTATATAGTATTTTGCCTCAGTCTTCAACCATTCTATCTTGTAGGTGTGCCAATCAGTTAAATCGAGGTTTTGAAGCACGGGTTTGTGAGTGTAAATTGTTACGCCTATCGCACCTCCTGTTAGCCTTGAGATGAGGCTTGGAGCCAGCAGAGATCCTCGGTAAATTTTAATCGGTATAAAGCCTGTAACAGCCTGCGCAAAGAAGCCCTGGAAAATATATGGGCCCCTGCTCTGCAAATGTATAAACCATATCGGCCTGCTGAGGCTGAAGAGCATCGAGTGGTTCCAGAAGCCCCATCCTGCTGAGCCGTAGTGCAGCTGAGACATTCTCAGCTTTGCCTCAAACGTCTTGGTTTCCCAGGGGAGATCGTCAAACCTTCCATCGGATATCTCAGCGTTGGAATAGTAGAGAGCTTCTGTTGGACCGCTACAAAGTGTAAGCTTGCTGTCCCTGACGCTAATTGAGGCGTAATTGTCTGTCCTGTAATCCCAGTAGGGTGTCCTTTCCTCGAACTCGTCGTAGAGGCCTTCCTCGCTCTTAGTAAACCCCTTATGCACTCACGTGCACCTCTCAGCGTCTAGCCTTTTCAGGCTCTCTATGTTTTCTCTCTCAGAGGGGTCTATTTCTCTCGTCAAGAACCATTCGTCTAGGATCTCCTTTGCGACCTCCTCGCTAGTGAGCCTGCCGCTCAGGGCTAGCACATTTGCATCGTTCCACAGTCTAGCGCCTCTAGCCGTCTTAGCGTCGAAACAAAGAGCTGCTCGAACACCGCGAACCTTGTTTGCAGCAATGGAAACACCTGTCCCCGTATAACATATCACTATACCGGTGTCCACTTTACCGCTGGCTACAAGCTCTCCTACAGTCTGCCCAACTCTTGGCCAGGGATAAGGCTTTCCCGTCTCAAGAGAGCCGACCTTGATAACCTCAAAGCCTCTCCTCTCCAACTCCTTAACAATGAACAAGGCGACTGGGTAAAGGTCGTCTGAGCCGACAGCGACCCTCATACATCTCTGTAAAAGCATGGAGTCCTTAAATAATTACCTCGAAACCCTACTCTACTAATGCTCGTCTAACACTTGAGAATTATGCCTCCTCGCCGCCAGCCTTGTATACCCTTGTTATTCTTCCATCTTCGATATAAATTATAGTGGCTCCGGGTGGCTCCTCCACCTCTACATGGGTTATTAGAAAGATCTGATCAAAGAACCTTGAGAGCTCCCCTGCGAAGAAACTAACTATCCTCTCCCTCCTTTCTCCATCCGACGAGCCGAGAGGCTCGTCGAGAACTATGAATTTAGGATAAGAGCCCTTAGAGCTAGGTAGAAGCGCAAGCGTGAAAGCTATCCTTAAAGCTAAAAGGAACTGGTCGTTCGTTCCCCCTGAATAAATGTCTCGTCTAAGCCATCTTCCTGCCTCAGCATCATATACCTCCAAGTCGTAGGTATCAGGCTGCAACCTAACGGCTTTGTACCTTCCGTCTGTAAAGTAGTTTATTGTCCAGCTCATATAGTTCTCGACCAGAGGGGCGAACAACTCACGCCTCCTACGTGATATCTCTTTCAGTGCCTGAAGAGCTCTTTTGACAGCTTCAAACTCCTTATCGAGGCGTTTACGCTCTTCCTCTAATTTTTTAATCTCTTCTTGGAGCTCTTGTAGTCGCGGCTTAATCATCTCAGCCTCGCTTAACTCTTTTTTCAGGGTTTCCTTCCGTACATTTAATTCTGTTTTTTTATTAGAGATTCCCAGTAAATCATCGTCTAACTTGCGATATACCCTATCTACCAGGTCGAGGTCTTGTTCCTCAGCAGCCATCTCAACGTATTCTACCCTACCCTTGAGTCCTGGTGGAACGGATGGTATGATTACGTGCTCCAGTTCCTCTAATATCTTCCTTCTATTCTCTTCTAGTTTGCTTAATTTAGCGTTAAGTTCTTCTAGCTTCTCTGTGGATTCCTTGACTTCCTGTTTGAGCCTTTCTAACTGCTTGCCACTGCTTTCAATCCCAGCCTTCAGGTTGCTCTCCTTTTCCCTCAGTTCATTAATTTTCTCACTGAGGAGTTTAACCTCATTTTGCAGAGCATTTAATGCTTTATCAATGCTTGCTGCATTACTTTCGCCAGTAAGTATGATGATCTCCTGTTCCAGTCTCTCGAGATGAGCCCGGATTTTCTCTTCCTCTAATTTTAGATCTTCTAAACGTTTATTTTTCCCCTCAAGCTGAGCAACAAGAGCTTTCCTTGGACCTATTTCCGACTCAAGTCTACCCAGTTTAGTTAGCAATTCTTGCTTGAGGGAAGATCTACGATGATAGGTTACAAGAAAAACAATAAGTGAGACGCCTGAAAGTGGAATAGCAACCCAAGTAGCTTGGTATAGCAAAGCGAGCAAAGCTATGAAGGCGAGACCTATACTACTCAGATAAGGTTGTATGGAGGGTTTTATGGAAGCTAGGAGTAGCTCTATATTTCTTTTCTCTTCTTCGAGTTTCGCGAGCTCCTTTTTAGCGATCTCTATTCTCCTTATGTCGTCTTCTAGAGTCTCTAATTCGTTGCTTATCCCTTTCATCCTGTCATACTCTCTGTCCCAGTTATCCTTGTAGGATTTTAAATCGCTAAGTATTTTCAGTTTATCTTCATACGTTGATTGCAGCTGCTCAAGTTCCTTTTGGATCTTTTCGAGTTCATCTTGTAACTTTGGTAGTTTTCCTTCTATTTGTTTTATTTCATTATCATTTCTGTTCTTTTTTTCCTGTTCATCTCTGATAGCCTTCTTGGTTTCAGCTATGAGCTCCTCTACACGCGACTTCTTGTCCTCTAATTGTTTTTTCTTATAAAGGGATTGCCTCAGGTGCGCCAAGTATTGAAGGGCTAGCTTGAGTGCAGCTTCCTCCTCACCTAGAGCAGGGATTTTTTCCTCTATTTCTTTGAGCTCTCTCATAAGGTTTGGAATTGAGTTTACTTTTCCTTCTAGGGAGTCGGCTTCCTTCTTTTTTTCTTGGTATACGCGATCAAGTTGTTCTTTTTCACGATTTTTGTTGCTCCTTGTTTCCTCGAGAGCCTGTATAGCCTTATTATAGCTTTCAAGACCCATCATGAGGTTAATTATTTGTTCTCGCTCGCTTTTACCCATTTGAATAATCCTCTCAAGATCTTTTTGTGCAACGATGTTTGTGGAGAGCATCTCTCTCCATGAGACTCTTAAGAGACGTTGAATCTCATCGTTTACTTGCTTGGTACCAGAAGCTATGACTCTTTCAGTGCCTTGTGTAATTTCTATGAGGCGAGCGTTAACCTGCTTTATCGTTTCACCCTCTCTGACAAGTTCCCTGTACACGCGGTACCTTTTACCGTCGACCTCGAACTCGACCTCTACTTGTGCTCTCCGAGCCTTATGGTTCACGACCTCATTATAGCCTCCGCGTGGATTACCCCGCAAATCGCCTATGACTTGATGGTCTCCGTAAAGACCGAAAAGTATGGATTCGATTAAGGTGGATTTGCCAGCCTCGTTCCGGCCCTTTATTATATAAAATCCTTTTCCTAGGCTGAGAGGCGTCGTCAGGTTAAGCCTTCTAAAGTTTACTGCTTTAATGGAATGTATGACTACCACGCTCCCACCTCCTGTAGTACTTTAAGACCTATTTCCAGGGCAAGCCTCAAGATGTCCGCTTCCTCGCCCGTCACATTGGATAAGGCCTCATTGAAGTACTCTTTATAGGAATCGATTGGCGAACTTATATCAGATGTTAACTTGATCTCCTTGAAGAGGCTTTTAAGACCAGAGTCATCAACGACAACGTGGAAAAAGTTGTTTGCTAGTTTGTTTAATAGTTCAGCCTTGCTGTAGCGTGACATCTTCTCAACGGGAAGGCTTCCCTTTATTACGATCCTTGCCAATAGCTCTTGATCAACGACATTAACGGCTTTAAGAACCCTGGTTACGGGTTCGTCAACCGTCTCGTCTAAAGTTACCTCAAAAGTTTTCATGGGACGGGTCGGAACCTCTATAAACTCCAGTCTGGGTGTATTGTTACCAGTGAGCTCAACGTACACGAATCCCTTTTTATCGTCAGTTTCCTCGTTGAAGCTTCTGCGCTCAGTGCTCCCAGGGTAGACCACGAGTGTCTCCTTAATGGTTGTATAGGAGTGCCCGTGGAGGTGTCCCATGGCGAGATAGTTGAGGCCTTCGGGGAGATCTGCGGGAGTTATCGTGGGTGCTGCCCAGTTCTTGGGTATTTTGAAGCCTGCAAAGTTATAATGGAGCATGGCGATGTTTATATCCCCTTCGATTGGGATCCTTAGGTTGCGGTCACGAAGAGGATTAGAGCTTATTTCCAGAGTAGGATCAAAGGAGAGACCCGTTACTGCTACGTCCAGCCCCTCGACTTTAAGGTGCTCCACCCTGAACTCGTCTAGTTCTGGGAAGAATGTCGCGTATCCTGCGGCCTCAATCTCACCTATGGGTGACATGCCCTCTTCTTGTGATCGAGGCATGTCGTGGTTGCCACCGATGACGAAGGCCTTAATGCCCTCAGACGTTATTCGACGGAAAGCTTGCAATACTCTCGTCCTTACGGGGTTTCGGGGATTTATCGAATCGAAGAGATCCCCCGAGACTAAGAATAGATGAGGCTTCCTCTCTAGCGCGAACTCGACAACCCTGAGAAAGGATTTGTAGAAGTCAAGTCTTCTATCGAGGGCTTTCGAACCAAGATAACTTAGTTTTGGGTCTAGGTGGTTGTCAGCTGTATGAACTAGCCTAAGAGGCATGTTTTACACCTCTGAGAATACACCCTTGGCTGGTGGAGCTATTTTAGGCGTGGTAAGCCTTAACTCTTCCCTTGCCTGCCTTAGTTCCTCGACCAGATCAATGTCCGCACCACCTTCCTTTGTCCTTCTAGCACGAACCTTGACTACCACGGGCACACGCGTGAGTTCACCTAGGATTACAGCCTCACCCACGTTTAGCCCAGGCAGATCTGCAAGGAGGTCTGCACTGAGCCTCTCGCTTGATTCTTGAACTGCTCTCTGATCCAGAGGGTTTGTTATTCTCAATATTATCTGGCTGTTGCACTGGCTTAAAGCATCCGAGTCTATCTTGCTGGGCCGCTGGGTTACCAGTACGAGGAAAACGCCGAACTTTCTCCCCTCTGCAGCTATTGTTTTAATAACCTGAGAGGACATGGTATTTTTCTTGGACTCCTTACCCGGGACGAATCGATGAGCTTCTTCAACCACGACGAATATAGGGTACCTGAATTGCCCCGTGTATCTCAGCTCGAATATACCTTCAAGGATCCTGCTAACAATATAGTCCTGGCTTGCATCGTTTAGCCCTGACAAGTCGATAACTGATACATGCCCGGGTTTAAGTATCTCGTCTTTGAGAGAAGTAGTCCTTTCCCCAAACACTTTAAACTTAGTTAAACGTCTCAAGTGGTTTATAGCTCGCTGGGCAGCCTCTTTAACTCTCTTAGTTCCAGACCTTGCAGCCATCTCTTCCAGCACCTGTATTAGATCCCTGACCTGATAATCGTTCCCTTTCTCGCGAAGCTTCTTGATAGCCGCACGTATTACCTCCCGAACATTCGACCACCCCTCTGGGATGCCGGCGACACCGGCAACCTCGTCGCCTTCAAGCTCTGAAAACTTGAAAACAAGCTCGTTGACGTTATCCAGCTGACTCGACGAATATCTTCCCGTACTGTTTGGGTTTCTGAAGACTAGGATTCTATCTGAGTACTCGTGTCTTTTCATATCCCTGTCTCTGCTCAGGAAGACATAGTCGGCGTGTGGATCAATGATGACAACTGTGCCACCCAACCTTAAGAGTTCCTCTATTATGACGCCAACAGTGTAAGATTTACCAGCACCTGTTTGTGCAATGACAGCTACATGCCTTCTGAAGCCGTTCACGCTCAGGTAAACGGGGACCGAACTTCGGGAAACCAGAGTACCTATATACAGTCCCTCCTCGGGTTCATAGGAAAAAAAGTTACTGACTAACACGTCCGGAGCCAAAAAGACTGGATTACCTGGGAATAGTGCTCTCCTAGGCATGAGTACAACCCGGCGACCATTTTCTTCGGCTAGGAATCCAAGTGTTTTAGCCGTACAAAGGATATTGGAGTCGTCTATACCGGCCCGATGTACCCTTTCGAGTGTCGTCAAATTCAATGATGAATTGAAGGCAGTACTGCTAGAGAGTACGCCGACCACTTGTGCAAGGACGTCTACTTCTCGGAGAACTCCGTTGACATATTCCCTAGACTTGACTATTACATACTCGAACTTTTGCGGGTGCTCCTCCTTATCTGTGACGAAAACAAAGCTCTCAGGAGACGCTTTTTCAACTATTCTTCCTACGAGTCTAAGGGTAGTGGACACGTCTCTCACCCCTCGAGTGGAGAATAAGCGTATCAAGCTCCCTCATTATAACCCTCCTGTATGTTTCCAGAGTCGCAGCTGAAATTTTAACCCTGCGGTCTACCTCTAGCAATAAAACATTGTAGCCTTTCTCACCTGCATAAAGCCCTCTTAAAAGTGACAAGGACCGCTCTACAGTTGCAATAGATGTATCATCGTCAGTGAACCGAGTAGAGCTTTGGAGTGCTCCACTTTTTAGAAAGCCTACGTCGGAAATCTCCTTACTTATAATATCAACACGTAAAGGATCATCACCAGGCCCCATAATGGTGTATGACATCAAAACAGGAGGATAGCTTCTAAGCTGGGCGATAAGCTCGTGTGCCATTTTTACAAACTCCCCTCTATGCTTGTCAGCTGATTTCTCGAAAACACTGGCAAGCTTCTCAATGTTACCGTCGCTGGCACGTTCATCTAACACAAGGTCAAACTGTCCCGCTATTACCTTTGAGAGAGACAGGATCAAAGGAGTCGAATAGCCTTGACCTACACCTGCTTCAAGAATTATGCGAGAGTCTGGAACATGTGAGCGGGCCTGTTCAAAGTAATCCAGGATAACGGCTGGAAACTCTCCCGATCTAACCTTCTCTCTAACCTTCTCAAGAACCTCACGAGGCCTCCTCCTCAAGGCAGTCCATAATCGAAGAACCTCCTCTACCTCTACGCCTGATTCACTTGCCACTTCAAGGACTTTTTTCTTTAACAGCTCCTCCTTGAAAAGTGTTGAACGTGAGTCCTTACTGACTCCTAAAACAGTCACACCACGCTTTACAGCTTGAGTTAAGAAGTCGCTGTAAGTTCTTACATATTCGAACATGAAGTCTTCGCGACCCTCGAGATCTAACTCCATTAGGACATGGATCATACGTCCATAGAGCGAGCCATCAATGAGGATAAATTCAGGTTCATCCTCTAGCGATTCAAGAGCAACAGCGTGCTCTATGTGTTCCCTCATAAGCCTCACATATTCCTCGAAATCCCTCGTGTTGCGAGGATAGAGAGCATCCACAATCAATTTCCTGAAACTTTTCGAGAAGGGTGCGAGGGCCATGCTTCTAGCAACAAGTACGACTCCTCCCCCTCTAACCTCGACTATACCAGTACTACTATCCACGGCAAAAATCTTATCGATTACCTCAAGTGGAAGTGGTAAAGGCCTCCATTTCTCTATGACCATGCGCTTATAGTTTTCAGATAGCTCTGAGATTTTTCCTGCTATTTCTTCAAGATAAGACTTCTTGAGACTAATCTCTTCTGCTAGCAGATCCAAGAATTCCGGCACGTATGCATAATCTATACAATGTGTATAAAATTGTGATGTAAAAGTTTGGTGAAAGTAAAACTATCAGATAAAAGAAGAAAAATTAGTTTTATTTTAGGCTTTCTTGTGGCAGAACCACCAGTCGTAGCACTCGATCTCTTTTTTCGCGGCCTTTTCCAATCTTTCCTTAGCTGTTTTCTCGTCGGCGGCAGGCGGAACTATTACGTGGTCACCTATTAGTTCATTGTTGGGCCAGTTCGCGGGTATCGTTACGCCGTGCTTGTCAGCAGTTTGCAGTCCTTTAATCATTCTGAGGATTTCGTCTATGTTCCTGCCTAACTCCTGTGGGTAGTACAGCATAGCTCTAAGTACACCGTTTGGGTCGATGATGAATACAGCTCGGACAGTGTTCGTGCCCTTGCCAGGGTGTATCATCCCAAACTTCTTGGCAACCTCACCTGTATCGTCAGCGATTATGGGGAACTTTATCTCGACGCCTAGCTTCTCCTTTATCCATTCAACCCACTTTATATGACTGAATACCTGGTCGATGCTTAGACCGATAAGCTGTACATTAAGCTTCTGGAATTCCTCAAATCTCTTCTGGAAGGCTACAAATTCCGTGGTGCAGACAGGCGTAAAGTCTGCTGGATGGCTGAATAACACTATCCATTTTCCTTTATAGTGATCAGGGAAAGTAATTGTTCCGTGAGTAGTCTTAACTTCCATCGAGGGTATCTTTTCTCCTAACAAGGGGATTCTTCCTTCTGACATTGTTTTCACCCTTTTTTGCTGTTCATAATACTTTTTTAGGTTTAAATAAATTTCGGTTAGGAAATCATACTTTAAAGATCGTGATCCTAATAGATAAAGGACTACCCAGTTGCAGGATTTGTTTTAAAAAAAGGAGATAGCTTAAAAGATTCCAAGGGACTGGAGAAGGTATAGAGTCGTGAAAGAGACGATAGGTACTGTTATATTGTCATCTAGCCTTACGCCTCCTATGTACTCAACTCTTTCAATAAAACTCGCCGCCAGAGCCGAAAGTACTCCTGAGAGTCCGAAATTTAAGGCGATAGCCATAGCAGCGCTCACTATGAACATTGCAAGATTTCCGCTCCAATGCTTTATCCTTCTCTTAAAGAGAGCATTCCTGACTATTCCCGTGACGCCGTCCCCTACGGCCATGAAAAGTAGCGGTAATGCACCGAACAAGAACGGGTGATTATATCCTAGCTGGTTGCCCGCAAACCAGCCTAGAGTTATAAAGATAGCCCACATGATGCAGAAATCCACTTCGTAGATATTGTCCGGGTCTTGGAACCAATACATGAGTTTACCAGTTTTATGCGGGATATACGTCAACAATGCGAGGAGAAGCCCTAAGGCGAATGGTAATGCTGGGGTTGAAAATAGGGGGTATAATGCGACAACGAGAGCCACTACTCCGCCTGCTAGTATGTGTATCACTTTTCTTGAATAATAAATGGCCACCTTATGGCTTTCTCCGCGCTTAGTAAAGAACTCATATGTTAGCTTCGCAATTACTGTTACTACGAACATTACCCAGACAAATAGTAGGGCTGCATACACTACCTCGTTTATATTTATCATAAGATGTATCAGTGTAAGATGAAAAGAACCCTCTATATAACGATTGCTTTCTAAAAATACGTCAATCGCCGAATAAACCAAATTACATTCTTAATTTCTTCCACATCACAAACACCTGGACAGATATTTATTTTAATTCCCTTAGGGTGAAAAGTCCTGGAAGATGAGACCGAAGACTCTGATCCTTAAAGTCGATCCTCAAAACCCTTCAATTAACGTGATTAGAGAAGCAGCCCGCATTCTTGCAGAGGGCGGACTTGTCGCCTTCCCCACAGAAACCGTCTACGGATTGGGGGCCGCAGCTGATATACGTGAAGCGGTACTCAAAATCTTCAAGGTTAAGAACAGACCACCAGATAACCCACTCATACTACATCTCGCTGACCCTGAGTGGTTGCCGAGAGTCTCCAGGAATATCCCCTCCTATGCCTACAAGCTTATTGAAAAGTTTTGGCCTGGACCACTAACACTGATCCTGCCAAAGGCGGAGCAGGTGCTTAGTGAGGTCACAGCCGGCCTGCCTAAAGTAGCTGTCAGGGTTCCAGCGCATCGCGTAGCACAATTACTGATCAAGGAATTAGGGAAACCCGTTGCAGCCCCTAGCGCGAATAGATCTGGAAGACCTTCTCCCACTCATGCCCGACATGTCATAGAAGATTTCAATGGCCAAATAGATGCAATAATTGATGCTGGTGAAACCCTCCATGGAGTTGAGTCAACAATACTTGACATCACCCTTTGGCCCCCCGTCCTGCTAAGACCAGGAGCCATACCTATCGAAGAAATAGAAATGACCTTGGGCGTAAAGGTAACGGTACCTGAGTTCGCTCGTGGGATACGGGAGTCAGAAGAAGCTATTGCTCCGGGAACAAAATACAGGCATTATGCTCCTATGGCTGAAATGATCCTGGTTGAAGCTGAAGATTATAAGAACCTTGATAAGCTAGTTGAAAAAGTAAAGGAGATAGCTCTCAAGAAAATTTCTAGAGGAGTCAAGGTCGGGATTTTATGCAGTGATGAGACAGCACACAGATATGAAGGACTCGGATTGGTGGTTAGTCTAGGTCCACGTAGCGACAGCTTTATCATTGCTAGGAATCTCTTTAAGGCTTTAAGATCTATGGACGAGTTAGGCGTCGAGTTTATTGTGGCTGAAGGCTTCGAGGAAAAAGGTTTGGGGTTGACGGTAATGAATAGGCTTAGAAAAGCCTCGGGTCATAACGTTGTAAATGCTGTGTAACAACAGGAATAATTTCTCGTTTTTAACTTGGCTGGAGATGTTTTAAGATGTCTACAACTTGTTCATCTGTAACTTCGCTAAAATCTTGGTAGTACATTCCTACTGCGTAGAGTAGAAGCGGCTTATGAACCCACACAAGCTCGTCACAGTATTCCCTAACAAGGCTCACTACGTCATCTGAAATTACAGGAGTAGCAATTATTACTCTTGAGGCACCCGCTCTACGTGCCGCGATCGCAGCCACTATTACTGTTGCACCTGTAGCAATCCCATCGTCAACAATAATCGCATCAAGCCCTGGTATCTGTAGCGCGAGACCACCTCTGAATTTAGCTACGTATTCCGATACACGTTTTCGTTGAAACGATATCTCCTGGTTCAAGTATTCCTCACTAATTCCTAGTTCCTCTACCAAACCCTGATTAATCCAGAGGGCGTCATACTCGCTTACAGCTCCGATTCCAAGCTCCGGGTTGCCGGGGGCTCGAAGCTTCCTCGAAACTATTGCGTTTAGGGGTACTCCTAGCTTCTCAGCTACTGCTTTCGCAGTTACAACCCCACCCCTAGGTATGCCCAGTACTATAGCTTTCTCCCAGGTTTTCCTAAGCGATAATAATTTTTCCCCTAGAAGCCTTCCGGCGTGAAGCCTATCTCGGAAAACCTCGACCATACCCAAATAATAGAAAAATCGAACTATATAGCTAATCTTAGCTAAAACCCTATCCTCTTCCTTAAACGAGCAAGATCTATTACACGTTCTCTCTTCTTTTCCTTTGTCTTCGCGAAATTCTTGTAGGCAAGCTCTAGTGACTCGAAGACCGCCTGTACAACATCCCAGCCAGAGGTAGACGCGGTATAAGAGCCTTTATCTAGCTTTATCGAAACCCGGACGTCATATCTCCGCCTCTCACCAGCTTTCTCGCGTGGCTTTAAGACTACCGAGAATTCTAGAAGATTAGCTCGCGCCGCAACGCTTTTCGCTATGTCGACAGTTTTTCTTGTGACAAGGTTTCTCTCTATAAAGTCTAGTTCATCTAACCCTTCGATTCTTATAGGTAGTTTGGCTTCCTCAACCTCCGGTAGGAGACGCCTTATAAACAGATAGGGGGATATAACACCCACAACATTTTGTTTAGGGTCCAAGACAATAGCTCCCTCGGCGATATCTTCAATGGTAGGTACACCGTCCACATTAACTGTTCTCTGAGGAGACATCATTATCTTGTGTACTGGTTGATCAAGGAAGTATTCTACCTCTCCCTTTACCTCGCCTAGCTTGTCCCTGCGAAGTGGCGTGTTGTATATAAAGTTCACAAGGTCGTATACCCTCACCGCGCCCACTAGTCTACCGTCATGGGCTACAGGAACGAGCCTAAGTCCGATCTCTGCTATAAGCTTCCTGGCTTTCTCAACGCTGTCATCGGGCTTGAGGGGCTCTATGGGGTACATTATGTGTCGTGCGGGCACCTTTGGAGCCAATTTAAGAGCATAGATTACTCGTCTTGCATGTACTACTCCAATAATGCTTCCCTTCTCGATGACTGCTAATCCTGGTAGACCTGTACGTGCAAAGATTTGTGCAATACTTACGGGGTCGGAGGGCCACTGGACGAGGGGGGCTTTCTCGACTAAATTCTTGAGCTTTGTCTCGCCGTGTGCACGAGACCTCAGGAGCGTGAAGATAGACACCACTCCCAGATATTTTTTCTCGTCGTCTACTACGGCTACAACGGGTATCTCGTTTTGCCACATCTTTTCCGCGGCTAGTGAGACTGTTCGGGCATGAGTGAGAGGTTCTAATCGGACTAGAAGATTATCGAGGGGAGGAGTAGATTCTACCATCAGTTATTAATAGGCTGAAGCTATATAAAAACCTCTTTTTAAGATAAGATATTACGTAGATAGGTATAATTTAGACGGTTTCATTAAGTTATTGTGACGAGGTTAACAGTTCAGGATGTAGACAAGTGTGTAGGCTGCATGTCCTGTATGTTTGCTTGTTCCCGAAGATTTGGGGAGGGAGGCCTTGCCAAGTCTGCCATTCATGTTTCGAGTATAGGGGGCGTTGAGAGGGGCTATAAGGTTGTTGTTTGTAGGGGGTGTGAGGAGCCGTCCTGTGAGGCTGCATGCCCTACAGGCGCACTTGTGAAACGTAAGGATGGGGGTGTTATTTTGAACTCTTCCAAGTGTATAGGCTGTGGAAACTGCCTGAGGGCCTGTCCAATTGGTGCCGTAATGTGGGATTACGAGATGAATAAGCCTATTATTTGCGTCCACTGCGGTTACTGCACGAACTATTGTCCTTATGGTGTCCTAACTCTAGCAAGGTGATCTGAATGCCAGTCCTCGGTACTCTTGGCAGGGTATTGTATATCGATCTAACCAGCAAGAAGTTCTGGACAGAGGATCGTAGCGATCTCTTCGAAGAATATCTAGGAGGAACCGGTGTCGCCGTAAAACTTCTCGAGGAAGAGCTCCCACGCAATACGCACCCCCTAGACCCTGAAAACGTCATCGTATTCGCAGTGGGCCCCTTTACCGCACTTTACCCCACAGCTTCAAAAACTGTAGCCGTTTTCAAGAGCCCACACACTGGAAACCTTGGTGAAAGCCATGCGGGCGGGAGAAGCGCTGTCGCCATAAGACTTGCCGGTTACGGGGCCATAGTGATAAAGGGAGCTAGCGATTTACCTGTTTGGGTCTCAGTTCAAGGAGATAAAGTCTATTTCAGAGATGCACGCGCGTTGTGGGGCATGTCGAGTAGCTACACGGTCGGCAGGATTATACGAGAAGTCGAGCCCGGTTCGGGCCTCAGAGCTATAATGCGTATCGGGAAGGCTGGTGAAAAAATGGTAAGCTATGCCAACGTTATAACAGAGACTTATCGGCATTTTGGTAGGCTCGGGCTAGGAGCCGTTTTTGGAAGTAAACGCCTGAAGGCTTTAGTGATCTCAGGAAAGTCGTCGATACAAGTCGCTGACAAAAGAGCCTACCGTGAAGCATATGACAAGATATTCCGCCTAATTGTAGAAAGCCCGCTCATGAAGAAGTACCATGATCTCGGAACACCGGTCAACGTCCTACAGTTAAACGCTATCAGAGCCTTGCCGTCATTTAACCTTCAACAAGCCAGCCTTGACACTGCCGAAAAGATATCGGGAGAATACCTAGCCGAAAAATATCTCGGAAGAAGAGTTTCATGCGCGCACTGCCCTGTTGCTTGCATACATCTCGCTGTACTCCGGGAACCTTACGAGGAGGAACCTTACTTCTATAAAACCACCTTTATAGGCTATGACTATGAACCTATCTATGCCCTTGGCTCGATGCTCGGCGCCCGTGAACCTGAGGGCCTATTAAGACTCATCGACACGGTAGAAGCCTACGGGCTTGATGCTATGACTACCGGAGTGGTACTTGCCTGGGCGACTGAGGCTTACAAAAGAGGTTTAATTAGCAAGGAAGATCTCGATGGCTTGGAACTCGATTGGGGGAACTACAACGTCTATATCGAGGCGGTTAAAAAGATAGCTGAACAGCCCACGGAACTATATAAAGCCATGGCTAGGGGTGTAAAGTTCGCATCAGAGCGTTTCGGCGGAAAAGAATTCGCGCTCGCTTTCTCCGGCAATGAGATGGCAGGCTATCATACTGGGCCTGCGGCATACCTAAACTACTCTTTCGGTGCTAGGCATAGCCACCTAGATAGTGCTGGCTACTCCTACGACCAGAAAACTCTCGGTAAACAGCCCTCTCCACGTGAAGTGGTCACAGCATTGTTGGAAGAAGAAGCCTGGAGACAAGTTCTAACAAGTCTCGTGATATGTCTCTTCGCCAGAGAAATATACAAGCCCAACATTATACTCGATGCCCTCAAACCACTAGGCTTTGAGCTCCAAGAAAAAGATCTAAGCGAACTTGGCAGGAAGATTTTAAGCGAAAAGTACAAGCTGAAGGTTCGTGAGGGCTTCGACCCGGAAAGTGTTGAGTTTCCAAAGAGAATATTTGAAACTCCTACACCACACGGGTTTCTGAGCGTAGATTTCATGGAAGAGGCAAAAAGAGAGTACGCCACGCTTATAAAGCAAATGCTGAGTACTTGAATACTATAAGACTATTTCCAGGCTACTTTTATCCAGAATTATCTTAGAAGTCTCTGGCTCATAGTAAACCGAGAAAGCCCTTATCCCCACCCCACTCTCATAAGCCATTTTTAAGAGCCTCGCCACCTCCGCGTCCCCCTCCACATAGGGTTTGAAAGCTGTAACTCCTCGTATACCGGCAACAAACACTATAAGCGCTTTATGGCCAATTCTGGCGAGCTCTATTAGTTCCCATATATGTCTTCTACCCCTTAAGGTTGGACAGTCGGGGTACATTGCATATCCGTCTTGCCTTAGAACCGCACTCTTAAGCTCTGTAAAAACCTTGTATCCTCCACACGAGAGGAGGTAGTCTAGTTTAGACGAGCCGACTCTTGGGGCTCTGGAAACAATTTCGCACTTAGCCCAATCAAGAAGTCCCCTTCTAACTGCTTCCTCAAAGCTCTTCATCTGTAGCTGCGTGTCTATGAGAGCCCCGCTCCCTTCTTCATCTACTGCTATCAAGCGAAACTCAGTCTTTCCCCTATGCGGTAGACAGTAAGCGGTTTTTCCCTCCTTGATGTATTCAAGTAGCCTTCCTGTATTGTTTATATGGGCTCGGGTAAGCTTCCAAGCGTGTTTAACCTCGACAACGAAGCGGTTAACGCGACGTACAATAGTGCAGATGCTTGGACTCTCAAGCTGTAAGAGCAATTTGTCACGCCTCTAAGGCGACTTTTACAAGAACACGCATCTTCTCAAGCACAATCTCCTCGTATTCACGCCCATTCAAAACTCCCCGCAAGCCGCCGAAGCCGCAGTCAGGCTTCAAAAAGAGAAGCATTTCCCCGTAAGTCTCCCTAGCCTCACGAGCAAGTTGAAGCACAGAAGAATAATCCTCTACACTGGGTTTAACAGGAGAGATAACACCGAAAGCTAGTCTCTTGGAATTTTTCGCGAGCTCGTCTCGCGTGTAATAAACCCTGTTTGAAGGAAAGTCGCTGTGCTCGTGATCTAAGAAGTCTGCATTATGGAGGCCGAGGAGAACCTTTTTCAGGAGAGGTGGTAGCCTCCCACAAACATGTACACCACGATGAACCCCACCAAGTCTGCTCAGGACGCTTTCTAAGGCTTGTTGAAGATACTCGAGAGTGAGATTATACATAACGTTTCTAGCGCCAACAATCACAGCGAGGACTGGTTCATCAACACAATAGACGTCTCCTCTTACCTCCTTGTCTAGTTTAGAGGCCAAGCCTGAAACATAGGAGACTACTTTTTCAAGCAAGTCCTTGTCAGTTAGAGCAGACCCCGATATATCGCCGACCCTTTCAAGTGACAAGGCTATTTTTGATGCTAGGGTGAATGGGCCAGTGACAGGGACTCTAAACCTCAAACCCAGTTCACGGGCAATATCCCTGGCGATAATGTAATCCGGTGGAACAATAGGCTCGGCTTCCTCTAAGTGACGCCTTAGTACATAGCCTCGCTTCTCATAGGAAACTACACCTTGCTTTACTAGTGGCTCTAAGAAGATGTATACGAAGTCTCTCAACTGCGGTAGAACTGGATATGTTATGCCGAGTTTTGCCTGATCTTCCAATGCTCGTCTAATATTTGGCTCCGAGAATTCTAGGGGAAAGCTACCTACGAGGGTAGTAGCTATCACAATGAAGTACCATAGATGGTTTTCAAAAAGTTTATTGTTTTTATGTTCTTTTAAAGCGACAGGGAAAGCTCTATTTTTCTGGGATTAGAGCTCACCCCCTTCAACGTAGAGATAAGCCCTAGCGTTACATTTTTGAATACATCCTGGACGAAGGGGTTTAATTCGACAGGCTCACCGTCAACCCTCAGGGATACCCTACTCTTGAGAACAGTGCACTCGGAAAGCGTTGCCTCGCCCCTAGAAATCGCTTCAGCCAGAGCTATACAGCTCTTGAATTTGCAGAAGCCACAGTCTAGACCGGGCGGCGGTTCGAAAGCTTTCTGCATCACTATATCAAGAAGTTTTTCAGGTTCCTTGGAGATATTGATTATAGGTGCATTTAACTCTCCCCCCATAGCTACTTCAGCTATCTTGCCAGTGTATGCTATGACGAGTGAACTTGTGAGCGCCCGTGCTTCCTCGACGCTTCTAGCCACTACTATTCTAGCTCCGGGGAAAGTGTTTTTGAAGCCTTCAACAACGAGATAATCATAGCTACGCATAGTGGAAAGATACTGCCAGAAGAGTGGAGGCTTACCTTTGATCTCGAGGCTTTCCTTCTCTGAAAGAGCAACTACATAATCAGCCCCGGCTTTGAAAAGCCTGCTCGAGTCATCATTATATAGCGTAATTCCTCCGTGTGCGTGCTTTAGGGCAGCTACCCTAAAGCCTTTCTGTTTCAATAATCTTATGAGGGTTTCAGCAACAGTAGTCTTCCCCGAGTCCTTGTAGCCAATAATTGCAACCGCTTTCATACTTTGAATGGGACAACTCAGACAACTAAATTAATTGATGTCAAATAATATACTAGTCATATGTTATCACGAGAAGAACTCGAAAGGTATGATAGACAATTACGTATCTGGGGTATTCAGGCTCAGGAAAAACTCAAGACTTCTACAGTTCTCATCGTGGGTTTAGGGGGGCTTGGATCGCCTGTAGCGGTTTACCTTACTGCAGCAGGAGTTGGCAAGCTAATAATTGTTGATTCGGAGAGAGTCGAGCTAAGCAATCTGAATAGACAGTTTCTCCATTGGACGCCTGACGTTGGATCGCTGAAAACCCAGAGCGCTCTAAAAAAATTGAAAACCCTCAACCCAAATGTGGAGATCGAACTTGTCGAAAAGCGCATAGCAACTCTAGAGGACGCCCTTGAACTCGTCAAAAAAGCTGACGTTGTCGTAGATTGTCTCGATAACTGGGATACCCGCTTCCTCTTAAACGAGGCTTGCGTCAAGCTCGGTAAGCCTCTCGTTCACGCTGCCGTTCGAGGGTTTTATGGCCAGCTAATGGTTGTAGTACCAGGTAAGGGGCCTTGTTTACGGTGCGTGTTTCCTGAAGGGCTTAAGGAGGAAAGACCCATCCCGATCGCAGGCCCTACAGCAGGAGTTCTAGGCTCTTTTGAAGCACTCGAAACGTTGAAAATTCTAACGGGGACAGGAGAGCCGCCAGTTGGAAAACTCTTTCTTTTCGATGGAACAAGGGAAGGCTTCGACACGTTAACTGTCCGGAGGAGGCCTGACTGTCCAGTCTGCTCGCGGTCCATTTAGAAGATTTTTCTCTTTTTCTTCTCTTCTTTGTCGACGCCCAGTTTCTCAGAAATTTTCTTCAATCCTTCCTCGGATTTTTCTTGAGATTCATCCTTCGAAGTTTCAGTGCTAGCCTCTTCCTTAATAATCGCTGCTGATTCCTTGATTGCTCTTGCAAGCTCAGGTATTTTCCTCGGCGCGAATAGTATTATAGCTAAAAGTATGAGCAAAAGAATTTCTGTAGGGCCGAGACCTATTGAGAACACTTCAGCAGTACCTACTGTTAATAGAAACATAAAAAGGGGAAAAACGTGCATATATAAATTTTTACCGGTTTAAAACTTTTTGAGGGAGGAAACCGAAGTGTATTGCGTCGTACATGCAAACGTCGTAACATCTTCCGCAAACTATGCATTCGGTTCGTGAAATCTCTCCTGTGCTCAAGCTATTTTCACTAATTGCTCATGTAGGACAAACACGAATACAAGCCCTGCACTTAACACACTTCTCTGTGTCTATCTTGAAGCCTAAAATCTTCTTGAAGCCAAGAGCTCCTATTACAGCACCCACGGGGCAGAAGTACTTACACCATGCCCTCTTCTCGGTGAATTCGAGGATCAAGGGAAACGTTGAAAGAGCTAATTCTGTAGCTCTAATGGTTCCAGGACCAGCTGTTGTGCATATTCCCCGGATAGGGCACATAGAGCAAAACAGAGGAGAGGCCGAAATATAGGATGCTACTGCGATGCCAGTCGCGAAAGCATACTTGTTATTCTTGTTATCAAGTCTTGGTTTTTTAAGAAGTTTGTTCTTTTAATTTTCCCTAAAGCGTCAAGTAACGTACCGATCGGACACATACCGGCTTGGGGTAAATGGAGTCCTTGGTATGGCGCAGTCCAGACCCCTTAAAAATATTTTTTTATAAAGTTTCTCGTGTCTTTATAGCCATAATCCCTGTTATAAGGGCGCTGACGCCAAATATTTTTAAGATTATTAACGGATCCCCTATAAATATACCTAGGCTTTGATATACAGCCACAGCGAGAAAACCCACCAGATTTACAAAGGCAAACGTAGTCCCTGAGAACTCGGGGGGATAAGCCTCCCGAGACATCGGCGAAATAACCATGTGTGTTGATGCTATAAGTCCCAATAGGAATGTAAAAGCGTAGAGCGTGCTTTTGGAAGGAGCTATGAGGGGTAGCAGTGCCGCGGTAAACCAAGCCAACGAGTGGAGGAGACATCCGACTATTAAGATAGGTTTTCTTTTTCGTAGCACAGTATCGCTAATAAAGCCTACTAAAGGAACGCTCAGCAGGAATGCAAGTGCCAGCAAGAATAGTGCTTGAGCAGCTTCTGATTTTGTAAGGTGAAAGTAAGTCTGCATATACTCGTATCCCCAATACGATTGGAAAGCTAGTATTGCTGAATATGTCCCGGTGTACGCTAAGGCGACAGCTATAGAGTGATAGGACCGAGCTACGACCTTTAATTGTCCGATAGCTTTCTTGAGCCCGTCCATAACTCCCTTGGTGCTGACCCCTTCATCCTCGATGCTAAATAGTGGACTTATTGAAAGAAACGCTGTGACAGCAGTTAGACCCAGGAAAAATACAGGAAGACCAAATGAGTCTATTAATGATCTGGCAGGCATAGTGGCAAAAAGTGCCCCAAGATTCCCTATTGAGAGAGCTAGACCTGTTAATGTTCCTCCACTGTTCTTGTCTGCATATACTCCTATCACTCTTTGTATGGAAATGTAAATTGCCGCTGCGCCAGCGCCTATCAGTATACGACCTATTATCATAAGTTGAGGATTCGTTGTCGAAAACAATAGTGCCCCAAGCGTCATTATACCTCCGCTTATGGCGGTATATCTCTTAACTCCTAAAGCGTCAGCTAGGACGCCTCCCGGGAGTTGCATCGACGAGTAAGCATAGAAATAAGCTGAAGCCATCGTTGAGGACAGTAAAGCAACATCTATACCATACTGGAGAGACACATGTTCAAATTCAGGCTTAAGCACGCCAGTTATGGTTCTATGTACATACACGACAAAGTAGAGAGCATAGAGTACAGCAAGTGCTGAAACGAGCCTCCTCTTCGACATGCCTCGCCTCGTCTAGAATAATTAAAAATTTTTTAATTTAACGGTCTAAAATGTCAATTCAATGCTCGTGTCTATGCCACTCCTCGGGCTCGTGTAGGTGGAAAAATGCCCGCTCAACAACCTCTGAGAGTGCAGGATGTATATGCATTCCCCTATAAATCGGCTCTGCAGACCTCGTGTCAGTATACATGAGACTGACTATCTCCTGTATTAAGAGTGATGCCTCAGGACCTATTATGTGTGCTCCTAGAATCTCAGATGTCTCCCTGTCTATAATAACTTTCACGAAGTAGTCCTCGGCCATCATAGCCTCACCTTTAGCTGTCTCTCCATATCGGGCATATCCCACGAGTATCCTGTGTTTCTTCACGGCTTCTTCTTCCCTGAGGCCAACGCTTGCCACCTCGGGCTCAGTAAAAACCGCATGAGGCACCGCGTGGTAATCGGCCTTGACCTGCTCTCCCTTGAACGCATTATAATATACGACAACACTCTCATAGTTGGCCTTGTGCTTAAACATTAGTTTGCCCGTTGCGTCTCCGAAAGCCCATATATCACTCTTGGTCGTCCTAAGATACTCATCAACTATTATCCAGCCTCCCTCGTCCGTCTTTACACCTGTTTTTTCGGGTCTCGTGACGTCGCTGTAAGAGGCTCTGCCAGAGGCGATGAGTATAGCGTCTGCCTGGATTTCTACATTATCTCCTGTAAGCTTGTTCTCAGCCACTACAATTTTTCTGTCACCTGATTTGCGGAACTCAACAACCGTGTGATTAGTACGTATATCCATGTAGTTCGATAATTCCTTCTTCATTAAGCTAGAGATTTCCGGCTCCTCTCCTGGCAAGATGCTAGGCAGCATTTCGAGAACAGTGACACTGCTACCCATCATCGCAAGGAAGAAGCCTAGTTCCAGTCCTACATACCCTCCTCCTACTACAACAGTATTCTTGGGAAGTTTCCTCAAATCCTTAAAGAAGTTGTCATTTGTGTAATAGTCAATCTCCTCTATACCGGGGATCCGCGGTATTTTAGGCTTAGACCCAGTTGATAGAAGTATTTTTTCACCCTCAATTTCACGACCTCCCACATCAACCGTGTAATCTCCTACGAAAACCCCATCAGTTAGATAAAGGTCGATCTGAGGATGATGCTTTAAGGAGTGCTCTATCTCCTTACTTTCCCGATATATCTTCTGCCAAACACGTTCCATTGTATAGGCGAAGTCGGGGGGCTCATAGGAAACCTTAATACCGAACTTTGATGCGTCTCGTATCCTCTTTATGTTCCTAGCGACTTCCAGGAGCATTTTAGATGGTATGCAGCCCCTTGTCAGACAAATACCACCAACAATGTTGTTCTCAATGATGGCAAACCTTCCCTCGTAACCCTGATTTATTAGCTCAGAAACAATATTCATTGCTGAACCTGTACCAAAAACTATAACTTCGTAGTGCTTCACCATAGCGTTAAAATAATTCCTCGTGCTATATATTAACTAATATGTTAACCCCACAAGCTAAATCATCAGTCAAACAAAAGCTGCCATTATTTTTCATCGTAGGAATCATCCTCGTAGGATTAGTCTTAGCAGTTTTTTCCCCAGGCAGTACTAGACCAAAATTCATACCTCAAGTAGCGATGATCGAGATTAGAGGAGCTTTAGACTATTCAAGCCAATCGCTTCTAGGGGTGTCAACTGGTATAGACCAGTATATCAAGCTTTTAGAGCAAGCCAGAGAAGATCCTTCAATTAAAGCTGTCATAATTGTTTATGACAGCCCTGGGGGGACGGTCTCCGCTTCCTATGATTTATACGTAGCTGTAAAGAAGCTCGCACGTGAAAAAGTGGTAGTTTCTTACGCTAGAGGAAGCATGGCTAGTGGCGCCTACATGGCTGCCAGCCCTTCAACAAAAATCTACGCAAGCCCCTCGGCTCTCGTAGGCTCGATAGGCGTATACGCGTCCACTATCAACGTTGAAGGCTTGCTTGGGAAACTTGGCATAAGAGTCTATACTTTTAAGTCTGGTGCTTTGAAAGACATAGGCTCTCCCTATAGGAACATGACATCAGAAGAGATGCAGGTAATGCAAGAAATCATTCAAGAATACTTTGCCTTATTCAAGAACATCGTCCTCGAGCACCGGAAGAATGTGGGAGAGAACGTGTTTAGTGGTAGACCCTACCCGCCCGAGGAAGCCTTAAAAGAAGGATTGATAGACGGTATAATGACGCTCGACGAAGCCATAAACAAGACAAAGGAGCTTGCCGGACTACCTCTGACTGCACCTGTTTATGAGCTGAAACCTCAGCCAACAGGGCTCCTAGGTCTTCTTTTTGGAGGATCTGGCACTAGAACCCCTATGAGTGTACCCAGTTTAATTTACCTTGCAATGTGGCCTCCACCTGAATACATTGTTCTTCCATGACCATATAACATTAGGGTTCTTTTTAACTTAAAGTTCTAGTCTGAGGAGACAGTAGAGCGAGGCAAGCATGAAGAGTAGTGACACGAACAGCGTGTAGAGATTACCTGTTATCATGGATGATGCGATTCCAAGACCAGACCATGCAGCAATCCATAGGGGACTCTTCTCCTTCGGACTAATCTTCTCCTTTTGCCCTTTTAGCGTCACCTCCCACTTTATCTTCCCCCTCAACAATCCTTTAAGCGCGTAGAACGAGAGATAAGGTGACAGAACTGCAAGTATCGCAGAAAACCTTCCCAGGTTTATAACATAGTATTTGAATAGTCCTTTAAGACGGTTTTTTTCCAGCTCGTAGAGGAGAAAGCCTTGCAATAGTCCTAGGATAGCTGCTGGTAGAAAAATACCTATAACATTCATAAACTGATAGCTGAAAGGTGTACTGGGACGCTCCAGGAGAGCCACAATAGGTGCCAACACTAGAACAAGGAAAGGTAGAAGCGTTTCAAGAGGCTGGAGCAGGTAAGCAAACATTTCCATTCTTTTATACAGAGGTAGTGGCGAGTCTAATATCCTTTTAAAGTTCCTTGAAAGAACTTCACTGGTCCCGAAAGCCCACCTGGCCTGTTGTTTTCTCAGGGAATAAAGCTTTGAAGGCACCAGTACTTGTATCTCTGAATTCTCAAGAAACCTTGTACTAAATCCGTTTGACGCTAGCTTGACTCCCATCAGAATGTCATCTTGAACAATATTGTCGCCCCATCCTCCAAGCCGAATTATGGCATCGCGATTGTATAGTGTTCCCGAACCCAGTGGGAAAACGAAAAAGCCAGCCTTAGACCTGAGTCTGTAAAGTATTAGGGATCCGAGATCTGTGAAGAAGGCCATCGTTTCGGCTACCCTGGTTTTGTCGAGTGAGTAGCCCTTCCAGGGAAGTACATAAGCTGCCTCTGAGCCACTAAGCATACATAGAGAATTTAGGGATTCTTTGTCTATAGTTCCATCGACGTCTAGTACTAGAATATAGTCGGAGGTCGAGTATGAGAAGTAATGGTCTAGCGCACCTGTCCTGCCTCCCTTAGGCTGGGAACGCCTCAAAACCTCTACTTTGCTGAATCCTTCAAGCTCACGCTTAAGTGTCTCAACGTATTGAACATCGTCGTCAGATAAGATAACCACTTTTTTCACGCATGGTGTTGACTCGTAGGCCTCCTTGTTACGTAGAAGAGTGTTTTTCACTATTTCGAGCGGTTCTCCTCGGACTGGTACAACTACCTCGATAGAAAAATCCCGTGCATCCTCTTTGACTACACTCTTATCTTTTGAGCGCGAAGCAAAGGCTATGATCATAAGGTAATAGAGCAGGACTACATAAATTGGCAAAGTCAACAAGAATACCAAGAGAAAACTTAAAGACATGTTCCCACACTATCACGGAGTGGCTCCTTCTTTGCTAGACCCTTCTCCTTCTTTCCCTTCATTAAATCTTTTTAAAGCTCTTAAAAGCTCCTCTATATAATCGCCGAAGAAGGCCCAGAGGGCAAATATTCCTATCAAGAAGCCGACCCCGAGAGCAAGACCAGCTGTAAGGGCTACCTTCACCTCGGAGCTTAAAGCTGCCAGATCCACAAAGAGTATTACTAGAATGAGCGCTGAGATCATGACGAAAAACCTCTCTGTTTTTCTCTCAAGCCCCATGGACTTGACGAGAGCATCAACCATCACGAAAGCAATTAAAGCAAGCACTACAACACTACCCGCCCTGGTTATGTAGCTTATGCTTTCCCGGTAGAAAGGCTCCCACACAGGCACATACACCCGAAGAATAAGTGCAGAAGCCGCTATAAGTATCGCAACATCAGCTAAAACTATTGAAAGGGTTGTAAGAGGCAAACGAGTACCTCCGGGAACCATCTCCCTTAATATTTCCTCAAATCTTCCAATTTTGATAAGCCAACGTATTACACCATTTACGATCTTCATTATTATGAAGGCAGCTACAAGGATTATAGCTACTAAGAAAATCTTAGGAATAGATGATGCCAGTTCATTGAGAATTAGGGTAAGCTGTTGAAGTATGTCTATATCGGGAGGCATTCTAGATCCCCGCTATCATCCAACTTAGTCTATACATGACATATAATAAAGTTAGTAATAATGCCAGCGCTAAAGTTTCCACGGCAAATTTTAGAAATTCTTTAGAAGCCTGAACAGTGAAGGTGTAACCCATCGTACTCGTTGAATAGATTAGTCGACTGTACTCGTAGGCTCTCCTCTCAGGAACAACGGCTGTTTCAGGTATTACCAGCATGGCCATTATCACACCGATCATCTTGAGGAGTGCGGCTAGCAACATGCTAACAAATGGTGTAAAAATCCCCAACGCTAAGGTTGAAGATGCCAAAAGCAGTCCTGCATAATTTGCGCCAGTCAAAAATGCTGCAGCCCTTACCCTACCGAGTTTGTTGTTTATCTCGGCGAAAACCTGCATTCCGAGGAGGTTAGCCCCCATAAATGTAAGGGATGTTAAGAATGACATCCCAACATGTATAGGTGGGAACCATATGTAAGGTATAAGTCCGGTGAGTAACGAATTCAAAGCTATCGCGACGAGGTAGGCCCTATAGGACCTCCAGAGGTAGGCTCCTATGAGACCACCTATGTTTCCGGCAAATGTTAATGCTAGTGGAATATAGAGCGGGGCTCCAAGCTGACGCAGAAGAGGACTCCAAGCCATGCCTACCAGGTTGCCTCCAGCCATGAATAAAGTTAATACGAGGAAAACGACACTTCCCTTGATTTTTGCTTCTTCCTCGAGTTTTTTCTCAACCCTTTCTTCCTTAATCTTCCCCGGAACGTTTGGTAAAAGCAACAGGGACCCCGTGCTCACAAGCCCCGCTAGGAAAGCTGTTATATATAACACATAATATATTCCGGGAGCCTTTTGCACCGCGGAAAGATATGTCATGAATAATGAGCCTAGAATGCTTGCTGCGGCTCCGGCAGCGGATCTATGGACGGAAACCTCGATGACATCATCTATCGAAAATATACTGTAGATTAGTACACCTATTAGTAAACCCACCATTACCGCTACAAGGTTTCCAGCGAGATAATTCAAGGATAAAAGATATGGGTTATATAGAAAAAAAGGCGGTAGGAGCCATAACACCCTCTCAAAGAAATGTGTTGAAAGAAGCATTATACGGAAGCGCGAGGTGGCAGCCTCTGGTCTTTTATATAATGTGTGAGCCAGAAGTAGACCTCCCAGACCCGTTGGGAGAAGAGCCATCGACACCATGTCGAGATTATAGCCACTGTAGACCATCATAGGGACGAAGAGCCCCCTTGTTATTGATACATAGAAGCCACCGAAGAATGCCTCGACTACAAGGAGAATCTTCGAAAGTATGTGCTTTGAGGTTTCCGGCATAAATTCTACCTGGCAAGTTTTATTTTTCTTTTTAAAAATATTTATCGTTATTTTTCCCTGAGAGCCTCTAGGACATCAAACACAATGTTATGTCCTCCGCTGTGCTTTAACGATAAAGCTATTGCCCGGAAGAATGTCTCCCAGGTTCCCGTATCCACCCAGTCGGCTTGTGACTCATATGCCAGAAACTTTATTTCTCTACTTAGCAAGATTTGTATTGAGTCCGTTATCTCTATTTCACCTCTCACACTAGGCTTTGTCTCCTCTATGGCCTTGAAAATCTCTGGAGGAAAAACGTACAGGCTCGTGTTGGCAAGGTTAGAAATAGGTGTTTTGGGCTTTTCAACTATCCCCTCGACTTCGTATATTCTATCCTCGATCTCCCTTCCAATAATAATTCCGTATTTCCTAGGGTCGTTTACTCTCTTGACGGCAAGAATGGGAGTGGATCTTTTCTCGTGAAGCTCCGCCAATTTTTGTGGAACATTCTCCCCGATGAAGACGTTGTCAGCAGCCGCGGCAAAGAAAAAATCATCGCCTACAAATGTCTTAGCCATGTAGACTGCATGCGCTGTACCTCGGGGGACAGGCTGATTGACCCAGGCAATATATGAGGATTCGACCTTACTGTAGAATTCCCTTAGAAGAGAAGAGTATTCCTCTTTACCGTTTCTCTCTAAGTATTCGACAAAAGCCCAGTCAGGAGTGAAGTGATCCTCTATAGCCCGCTTCCCCCTCCCTACTATAAAACAAAACTCTCGTACCCCTGCATCATAAAGTTGTTCGTAAATTTTCTGGATAATAGGCTTGAGAAATACCCTCCCTTTTAACCCTTCAAAAATCGGCAACATTTCTTTCGGCATCTCCTTACTATAAGGTACAAGCCTGGTTCCCAGTCCCGCAGCAAGTAAGACTCCTTTTTTAAGCTTAGACACATTCATCCCCTTTTTTCGATTAACCATTCACTATTAGTAAACTTTGCTTTCGACAAGTAAAATTTTTATGAAAGGAAGAGAACTTATTATTTGAAAGACTATGCCTAAAAAATTCGGAGACCTAGTATATACTCCTGAAAGCGCTAGTGGTGAGGCTATCTCAAAGGTTGAGACTCATACGCCGAAAATCGAGGCTCCCGACCAGGTGAAGTCCGGAGAGCCTTTTCACGTAAAGATAAGTGTTGGTCCCCATCCAAACACTATTCAACACTCTATCCGATGGATTGAAGTATACTTCCAGGAAGATGGGAGGGCATTTAACCCTGTCCTGTTAGCGCGTGTCCACTTCGAGCCAGAGCTTGCAGAGCCTGAAGTTCAATTGAAATTGGTGCTAAAGAAAAGTGGAGTTATTCATGCAATAGAGTACTGTAACCTTCACGGACTTTGGGAGGGACGCAAAGAAATCAAAGTTGTTTAATGTCTTAGCCCTCAAAATCTACGCATTTTTCTCGCAAGACTTCATATAAAGAGTCGAATACATTTGCCATATAAGTTAAATCGCTTTTATCGAGCTTTCTAAGTATCTTTTTAACGTTTTTCTCTTCTATTTTTGTGAATCTTCTGTCAAGCCTCAGAACTCTGAGAACAGCTTCAATAAGTTCATCTTCCCGTGTCTTCTGCTCTTTTGTGTCAGCTCTAAAACTCATGTTTAAGACTCAAGATTAATAGTTTTCTTAACCACTAAATTATTTTCTCCATTTTTGTAAAATCCCACGAAGCTTAATCTTCCTCGTGCTCGTGAACGTGTTTTTCCTGCGGATCTACAAGCTGAAACATTATATCGATAACCCTTGCGAATTCGCGTATTCTGAGAGCAACCACGCCCTCTTCCCTCTCAACTAATACATCTGTATTTGGATTGTAGCCTTTACATTCTTCCCTAATCTCTGCTCTACACACCTCCTCTATTATGGCCACAAGGGGCTGGACGCCTCTATCTAGAAGTTTGTGCATTTCACATGGATCCTCGATTGCTGTGACTACTTCCTCAGCTTTTAGATCGGTCATCGCTGAAATTATTTCTTCTGCTGTAGTTAAAGCCCCAACCCCAACAAACACAACTTCGTCCCCTACTTGCTTCGAAAGAGTTTCTTGTACATGGTTGTTGGGTGTGAAGTCTAGTGCCCAGAGTACAATCTTAATGACACTCACCCCACTAGGGACAATATATCTACTACCTTCAGATAGTCCTTTGTAATCTGTGAAACTGCCTCAACCAGGCTTTGTCCTTTAGAGACGAACTCAGACAAGATCACGTAACCATCTTCGTTGGTGTCAACCCTACTCTTTACAACTCTCTTCATCCTTAACTGGACGGCCTCATCGATTGCCGTGAAATCTCTCTCATATATGGGATCCGACTCCACGATGTAACCGAAGTCTTCGATAAAGACTTCAAAGCCGACACGAAAGTTGTGTTTAGCGTATGCTCCAGCGATGCTCTCTGTTCCCGCCCATTTTCTCGGAGCCGCGTAGAAACCATTACTGACAAGGTGCTCCGTTAGACTAACAGCTTCCCGGGAATAAAGGTCAGGTTTAAAGACCTCCACCTCAACTTCTTCATCTTCATCTATCTCGAAAACATAGTGTTTAGGTCCCAAAAACCATCCAACAATATTTACAGGTCCATATGGCTGGTTAGCCCAGGCGAAAAGGCAGAGTGACTTTCCGGGAGGCCAGTAGGCTAGGGAACCGCTTGCAACTCTTGAAAACTCCTCTCCATGAAACTCTATTCCCGTCTCGAAATACACTTCTTCCTTCCAGGTGAGAGTCTTAGACTTTATTGGAACTGCACCTTTGAGAGCTTCATAAAAGCGGGAATCAAGGACGACTGCAGGTATCTCGTAACCATCTTCAAATCTTATCGTGATATACATGAGTTTTCAATATATCCTGTTCTTTTAATTAATAAGAGTTTTGTAGAATAAACCGCTTTGATATTCTTCAATTATTCAAGTTATTTGTTGCTTGCCCCTCTTTTAATATACTTTGTTCCAGTGACAACTTCGTAATGTACTCAGCAAGGTGTGCTACTAATAGAGGATAAAACTTTGACTGAGAAGCTAGTTTGACTGAACCTTCTATACCGCGAGCATGATAAGCCACTTCTACTAAGAGCTCAGAAGCCTCAACCGGCAAGAGGTCTGTCGAGGGTACTTGTTTGAGAATGAGCTCGAATCTATCCCTAAATTCCTTGGCTAAGCCGATTTCACCCAAGTTTCTAGCCACTAGAAGAGATACATACATGTCCCTTAGAGTTTCTCCCAAAGGGAGCTTAAGTGCTAGTTCCTGTGGCTTCGGCGCTCTTAATTGAAAGTAGAGAGGATGCTTCGCTAGGCGTGATAACAACACCATCCTCCGTCTCCCGCTTCTTATCTTTCTAATGAGCTGCATAGTTTCAGATAAAAGCTGAAAATCTTGAGGCCTTGAGAGAGTAGCTTCGACTAGAAAAGAAACCCTGCGTGAAACACTATATGCACTTACTAATTCCTTGGCTCTTGAAAGCTCACCGCATCTAGCTAAAGCAAGCGAAAATCTAGCTCTACCGGAGTATCCGAGAGGGGGCAGATAATTCGAGGCCATCTCGAGTAAATATTTGTAATCCCCCTTATCGAGCTGGAAAGCGGTTTCAGATAGTCTTCCCAAGACATATACTCTTTCAAGATACTTTAGCCAAGTCACATTTGAGACCACTTCTCTGAGCGCTTTCTCGTAATACTCGGGATCATAAAGGGGCAGTTCTGCCTCGACGTATAACTTTAAGTACAAGTTTTCGACCTCAGCGAGGAAGCTATTGTAATCAAGACCCAATCGGGCTGCAGCCAAGGCTAGAGAGGCAAAAGCATAATCTTTGTATCTTTTAGGTAGTTTCTCTAACTCGCTGAGAGCATCAAGGTTTAGCAGACCAGTATACACAACTCAGGTAAGGGATAGGATATGATTTAGGGCTGACTTTACATATAGGTAGATCTACTCTAGTATTTTCAATGTATGATCAACATCAACCCATTAGCGAAAACGAAAAGTATATTCCATAGAGGGAAACCACTATCTTTATGGATTTAAAGCTCGAAGCCTGGCTTGTCGAACTCCCTCTTGTAGAGCCTTTCCGCATCTCTACCGGAGTTGCCGATAAGAGCCGAACACTGGTTATTCGACTCTCTACCCAGGATGGTCTAGTTGGTTGGGGGGAGGCGTGCCCTTCAAAGAACGTATTGGGGGAAACGTTAGATGATGTTGTGGAGGCAGTTAAGAGGATTAAGTCATTAGACGTGGACTATAGAAGCCTTGAACAAATCCACGAGTACACCTGGACCTTAGACACACCCGCTTCTTTACGTGCAGCGTTAAACATGGCGCTTGTAGACCTCTATGGAAAATACCAGAGTAAACCAATCTGGCGCCTGCTAGGAGGGTACCGTGAGTTCATAGAGACAGATATTTCTATTGGCTTGCTGGAGCCCGAAGAACAGGCGAAAAGAGCGCTAAGATATGTGGAAAAAGGCTTCCGAATACTTAAACTGAAACTCGGTTTAGATCCCGTGAAGGACGTTAAACGCGTGAGAATGGTGCGTGACGCTGTGGGCGAGGGTGTAAAGATCAGAGTCGATGCAAATCAAGGATGGAGTGTCGAGGATGCAATATGGGTTATCGACAGGATCTCATCATATGATGTTGAGCTTGTAGAACAGCCTACAAGATGGGATGATTTCGAAGGATTGAGAAAAATCAGGCGTGAAAGCTCAATCCCCATAGCCCTGGATGAGAGTGTTAAGACGCCGGGCGACGTCTTAAAGGCTGTAGAATTCGAGGCTGCAGACATTATCAATATAAAACTAATGAAGACCAGAGGATTGACTGGAGCGTTGAGAGTCGCTTACATTAGTGAGTCTGCAGGCATCAAGAATATGATCGGATGCTATGGTGAAACAAGACTGGGCATAACAGCTCACGTACACCTTGCACAAGCCCTACGGAATATATTTTACTATGACCTGGACTGCGACCTTCTCACTTCCCAGCAAGCCTTTTACGGTGGAGCGAGTATTGAAAAGGGGACGAGAAAAGCAGGTGAAGCTGCGGGTTTAGGAGAGTTCTCTCCAGACTGGGGGATGTTTGCCCGCGTTATATGATAGCTTCTCAAGCAGTCCCTGAAACCTCCCTGAAGAGGGGCCAGACCTCGTATGTCCTAGAACGAGTATAGAGGAGCAGTGTGAATGGGTTCGTTTTTATTAGAAGGAAGGGTTTTAGGCTTAGGGGGTGTAACGTTACCTCTACATTTATATCATGCCTCCTAAGAAGCTCCTCAAGCTTCTCGGTAAGCCTGACCGGGTGGAGCCCTGAAAATTCCTTAAGTAGTTCTTCTGAACAACTAAGTAGAGCTTGTCTAATAGCTATGGCTAGGGGCGAGAACTCTCCACCTGGTTCCGTGGGCTTATTACGGTGGTTGATTAGATGGCCCACTAGAGACATTAATATTTCCTGTTATTACTTTTTAATAGGGGATTTTATCTTTTTTCTAAACATATTATATTATACTACCTGGAATCAATGAAAAATATTCAAAATAATTTAGATACATATCTAATTATTGGTGATACAACTATAATAACTGAGATTAGGGCATAAATAGCAAATTGTGATATCAGAGGAAGAGAACCTGAGATGCGTGTAAGGATTAAAACTAGCGCTAAGACTATTGTAGCTAGAAGAACGCGACGGGACAGTGAAGGAGAAGGCTGTATTTTTTCTCGGAGGAGAGGGTAAAGGGAACTACCAGCCAATACGCCTGCAAGTTTGATTAGAGTGGGATCGTGGTCTACAAGGTATAGTAGAGATACAAAGATGCTGTATGCTAGTAGGGTTAAAGAAGCTCTCTTCTTTTCTAGCTTCAGTAGTCTCAGCGAGAAGAAGTATGTAAGTAGCGAGACGAGTAGGCCGAGGAAAATTCCTCCTATTATATCGCGAGGGTAGTGCACTCCTAGTGCAAGCCGCGAATAGGAGACTAGGGCTATAAGGGAGGTGCCGAGCAGGGCTATAGCTTTTTTCCTCAGATAAATATAAGCGGCAGACCAGAATGCTGTTGAGGTTTGAGCGTGACCGCTTGGGAAACCGTACCCTTTAACCTCGATCTTCCATTGATCGGAGGGAGGGCGAGGTAGTCGAAGAGTGTCCTTTAATATTATGTTTACCCAGGCGGATGATAGTAGCGATAATAGCATGATGAAGCCTAGTTCGGGTGAGAAAACTATAAAGACTATAGTCGCCAAAGCTACATATCCTTGTTCATCTCCCAGTGTTGTTACTAACTCCCAATATTTTGTCCATGATCCTGTAAAGTAGGCTAGGAACGGTGTTACAAGTAATATGATTATTATCCCATAAATGAAAGTATTGTATTTTTTCGCCTCTTGCATGGAGATTTTCTACGAGAAGGTTCATTTATTCTTTTCTACCTGTTGAAGCATAAAGGTAAGCTCCTTAACTACCCTCTCATTAACCTCTGTTCCAATTTCCCTTGAACGCCTAGAAGCCTGCTCGACCAGCTCCATCAGCGCAGCCTTTACCCCCCTCGACTCCAAAACTGTCAACCCACGTATAGTTGTTCCAGATGGAGTTGCCACCTCGTCACGCAACTGGGCAGGATGAATGTTACTGCGTGCTCTTAATAAAAGAGCAGTCCCCTCTAGCACATCTAGCACAGCCTTGTATGCTAGTTCACGGTTTAACCCAGAGGCTACGGCGCCCATCGCAAGAGCATCTATTATTTCCGCTATAAAGGCTGGTCCACTGCCGGCTAGTCCTGTCCAAACGTCGAGATACTCCTCGGGAACCCAGTATGTTGTACCCAGGGTTTTGAATAAAGCATCCACGGTGTTTTTCCTGTATCCAGAACCGTTTTCGGCTATTGCGGTCGCTGATCTCCCGACATAGGCATTCAGGTTGGGCATGGCCCTGTAGACTTCAGCGCCCTCAAGCGCTTTCTGTAATGTTGATAGAGTGACTCCAGCCATTACCGAAACAACTGTTTTGTCAACCCACACATCGAACCCTGTTTCTTTTAAAAGTTGAGGAAAGTGGAATGGCTTCACACTAATAATGATGAGATCCGATTCAAGTACGGCTTTGCGGTTCTCACGTATAGCTATGGCTCCAAGCTTTGCAGCATTCTGAAGGGTCTCATAGCTACGACCAGTAGCTATAACTTTGACCCCGTCTAGTTTTTCTGAAAGAGCCCTTATTATTATACTTCCTATCTTTCCAGCACCAAGTACGGCTATACTATCAGCATCAAGCACGAATCCTGTCAAACCTTTAAGGTTTTTAAGGCTTTCAAGCACATTTCTGAAAAAAATACAAGATACTGTCTACATCTTAGACAATACTATCTTGCAGTACCCCCCTTCTCTCCCAGTATTTTCTAAATCAGGTTTAAGTCCAGTTATACCCGAGAAGAATCCTACGAGAGGACATAATCGTCCTGGGAGTTCCAGGCCACCTACTGCCTTAGGACATATATTACAGCTCCTTGTTGTTACCTTAACATATAAATGAAGAGTATCTTCCTCCACACTGAGTTGCTCAGCAAAGCGTAAAAGCCTATTAGCCTCTAATATAGCCTCTTTTGGATTATTTGAAAAAGAATAGATATTGAGTAGTTTTTTCCCGACATTTTCCATAGCTCTTGTAACGATTGCATAGTTGAGAACCCCTTCCTCGCGTAAAGAGGCTAGCATCGAGGCTATAAAAGCGTGAAGAGGTGTAACGTTGCGTTCCTTTGGCAAACTAAGAACGCTCATCGATTATTTATAACAATTTTCATATAGATAAATTTTGTTATAAATATTTATGAAATTTGAATCGGTGATTCAGTCTTATCCCTCTAAATGTGTTTAAAGCTGTTAACGGTTTTTTCATCCAGCCTCTTGAGTAGCTCCACGACAAGCTTAACTGCGTTTTCGACGTCTGCGAGACACGCTATACTTACATGGCTGTGAATATGTCGCGTTGGAACACCTATCACTATGCTAGGCCTGCCACCCCTATAAAGGTGGAGTCTCCCAGCATCAGTTCCTCCCGATACGGCTGACAATTGGAAGGGTATCTTGGATTCCTCTGCGACCTGGATGACAAACTCCTTCAGCTTTTGATTGGGAATCATTGACCTGTCAAAGGTAACTATTGTAGGACCTTTCCCCATTTTTGCTTGCGCCTCGTTGGGCTTTATTCCAGGAACATCCCCCGCTATGTCGACTTCAGTCACAATCGCTATGTCATGGTCTACAATCCACCCTACCGTCTCAGCACCCCTTAGACCCACCTCTTCCTGAACCGTGGCGGCAGCATAGTAGGTGTTGGGATGCTCTATGTTATGTTCACGTAGAACCCTTAAAGTCTCCATAGCAATGAAAGCTCCGATCCTGTCATCAAGAGCTTTAGCCATGATCCTGTCTGGGAGACTTGTTTTCATGAAGGGCGACCATGGAACGACGGGATCTCCCACCCGAATTCCCAGACTCTCAGCCTCTTCTTTACTTGTAGCCCCTACGTCTATGTACATCTGTGAAAACTGTATGACCTTTTGTCTCTCCTCTGGCGTTAAGAGGTGTGGGGGTTTGCTTGTAATAACTCCAACTACTTCTCCCTTTCTTGTCTTGATTACAACGCGTTGTGCAAGTAGAACCTGCTCGAACCAGCCTCCGAGAGTTGTAAAAGTTACAAAGCCTTCATTTGTAATAGAGGTTACGAGAAATCCTACCTCGTCAACGTGTCCGGCAACGAGGACTCGGGGCCTTTCACTTGTACCTTTCTTTACGAGGACAAGGGAGCCAAGGTTATCCCTTCTCACATCGTCAGCGAATACTGAATAGTGTTTTTTGAATATGGTTAAGACTTCTTCTTCGAATCCTGAGGGACCTATAGCCTCAGTTGCTTCCTTCAGAAAACTCAGCGATTTCTCATCTATCTTGTAGTTCATCGCACTCATGTAACGCTGGGGGTAAATAATCGTTTCTCTACTAACTCTTTGGGGCCTGCACCGACTTTACAACTTTATCAACAAATTGGTTCCTGCAGACAGGACAACAGAAGTAGTGCTTCCTGTTCTTGTATACATAAATATATGGAGTACCTGAGATAGATACACCACACGTCTCACAATGAAGAATAGCTTTTTTAGCCGCTACCAGCTTTTCAGTCGTTCTGTCCAGTTTGCATCTAGTAAACACTAAACTTATTTTAGCCTGAGAATCGGTTTTCGAAACGTATTCTAGGAAACGAGAAAGAGACTCGAGATCAAAAACATATAATATTACGTGAATGTTCGGGAGACCACTAGTGATAAAAATTTCATCTACCTCTGGAAGTTTCACCAACTCTTCAACGGTTTCCTGAGGTTTCTCGCTCGACAAAGAGACAAGAAATACTTTTCCTCCAAGCTCGGCTTCGTCCAGCTCAAAGTGTAAGCCTTTCAATACGCCGCTTTTCAAAATCTTTTCTATTCTTGAGTGTACTGTGGGACGACTAAGTCCTGTTTCTTTAGATATCTTAGATATGGACGCCCGAGGTTCTCTCGAAAGAATGTCCAATATTTTAAGATCATTCTCATCAAGCATTATTTCCACATATGTTCAGAAACGAACCCTAAATATATTGCTTTGGAATTAGTCGTGATAAAATATATATTGAAAAATACAAAAATAAACTTTTGTGATAACAGAATTATCTATACTTATAACAATCTTTTTCATTCTAGCTCTCGGAACTATAATAGGTATAGCATACCTAGCATCAGGAAAAATGATTAAACCTCCTAGAAGAAAAGGAGAATGGACACCTAAGGATCTAGGACATCAATACGAGAATATAGAGATCCGAACAAAGGACGGCATTATATTACGAGGATGGCTTGTCAAAGGTAATAAAGACAAGACAGTGGTATTGATCCATGGTTATACTTCGAGCCGTTGGGACGAGGGCTACATGAAGCAAGCCCTCTCCATTCTGGCCCGTAATGGGTATAATGTAGCTGTATTCGATATGCGTGCACACGGTGCCAGCACTGGCGAGTTTACGACGCTGGGATACAGGGAAAGCGAGGATGTTATGCAAATAATTGATTGGCTTGAGGAGAGAAATCTTGCGTCACGACTGGGATTGATGGGTTTCTCGATGGGTGGAGCGATAACTCTAATCGTGTCTTCTCTCGACCCGCGCGTCAAAGCTTCAGTCGCCGACAGCCCATATATAGATATCAGGAATTCAGGAATGCGCTGGGTAAGACGTGTTAAGGGAGTTATTGGTATGTTATTGAGAATTTCCTACCCTCTAATAGTGTGGTTTACCGCTAGACGCGCAGGAATAAGACCCGAGAACCTCATAATGTACAACTTCGCGGAAAAGATAAAGATTCCACTACTCATCGTTGCTGGTGCTCGAGACGACCTCGTGTCACCCGACGAGATAAAGAAATTCTATGATCTTGCCCGCAGGTCAAATGAAAAGGTGGAACTGTGGCTGACCTCCTCAGCACACGTTTCCTCGATTATTGACTACCCTGAGGAGTACGAGAAAAGAATTATAGGCTTTTTTGAGAGGTGGTTATAGTGTCTGCCAGGCCACGAATCGGTACAATACTTGCCTCCTTATTCCTTCTTGTGCTCTCCTATTCCATGGGTTATTACATGTTGAACCCTATCATGCGAACACTACACGATGAAGGCCTTATTCCCGGAACCACGGAAGAAAATTGGAGGTTTTACGGGGGACTTATAGCAAGTGCGCTTCAGGGTATCGGTCTTATATTTTCCTTCCTCTGGGGAGTTCTAGCTGATAAAAAGGGCCGTAGACCCGTTCTACTTGTATTGGGACTAGTCATGTCGATAGGCCTTTTACTCGTTCCAACCTCGCGTGTCTATGACCAACTACTTGTCTACTTTCTCGTATTTGGCTTGGGCTTCGTTGGAGTAGGCCCAGTTATTTACGCTTTTATCTCGGACGCGATACCACCTGAGAGTAGGGGGAAGGGATACGCGTATTATTATGTGTCCAGCGTACTAGCAATGATTGTAGCAATCATAGTCGCAGGCGTATTGCTACCCTGGCGAATAGCTTATACTATAACGGGAATAATTGTGTTATTAACTACAATCTCTCTCTATCTTTCTTCCAGAGGTGTCACTATAGGATTTTCCGAATCAAAAAGAGAATTAAAAGCTTATAGGTTTAGGGAAGCAATACCCAGCTTAAAGAAGAAGACGGTTCTTTTAATGTTACTTATGATAGTGCCCTGGACGATTCCATGGGGCATGCTAAGCGTCTGGTCGATCGACTATATCCATACCAAATGGGGCGTACCCCTAGAAAACGCCTCTCTAATCATAGCTATGGCAACATTCTCAATAGCAGTTGGTCACATTCTGGGTGGAACTCTTAGCGATAGGATTGTGAAGAAGGGAGATATCAGTGGGAGAACAAAAATCCCGTTATTTGGGGTAGCCCTAGGTTATCTCTCAATGATCACAATGATACTATATCCCTATCCTAGGGGCATCACAGACCTCTCAGCTTTACTACCGCCCTCGTTGCTCGTGTTATTCGGCATGATGTTTACCACATTCGCGTACCCTAACATCAACTCGATAATAAGCGAGGTCGTCATACCTGAGCACAGGGGCACGGTTTTCGCCGTCTACAGCATACTCAATAACCTAGGCTGGACCATCGGTCCTACGTTTTACCCATGGCTTATAGGCTCGGTATTCAGATCCGCTGATACTATTTCTTCAATGACAACCTCAGCTGCCTTCACCGTGTCGTTCTGGCTAGTAGTGCTACTCATCTGGGGGCTAATACACAAAACCTATCCTAAAGACAGGGTATAGAAGCCAGCCTATTTTTCCAGCCTCTCCACCTCTAGTATCTCAAGACTGCTCTCCCATTCATCGTAATACATGTTCCTCTCTTTAGATTCTACCTCTCCTCGTTGATTGTCAACAGGATCAGATCTAAAGTATTCCTTTGGAGGGTCGAACTGAGTCGAAATATCAATGTTCGCCGCAAGCCTATACCCCTCAATAGAGCCAAAATAGAAAGAGTTTCGCCAACCATCACCTTTATTCTTATTCCCGAAGCTCGGATCCACGTAAATCCACCCATAAGGCTCTATATGGATTTGTGCCCAGTCGTGCATCCCTGGACGAACCGGGTTTAGATACCAGCCCGATTGCCAGCGCGCAGGTATCCCAGCTATCCTAGCCATCGTTATGAAAAGTATTGCCTGCATACCGCAGTCACCGCGTAAATTTCTTGCAACGTACTCGCTTATCGAATCGTAAAGCGAATAATCCCAGGCGTAGGTATAGCGAACATTAGATGTTATCCAATCCCATATCCTTTGAGCTTTTCTAAGAGGGTTTGGCTCATCCTCGATGATTCTCTTTGTAAGTTTAATCAGGTGGTCGCTGAAAACAATGTGAGGGGGCTTCTCAACGGTATAACGGGACAAGATTTCTGAGTTCTGAGTAATACTAGCCTCATTTGGATTTAGTTTTACATAAAACCCGTAGGAGGTAAACTCGTAGACGACTTCAAGTGAATCCAGCGTCTCCTCTAGCTCAAAGTATATGGTTCTTTGCGGGTGCATAGGAGGTGCTACGTGCTTGAATGCTGGATCCGAATGCAAAATTCTAACTTCGCGATTTATCCCTTCCTCACGGGGTATCGGTATCCAAACACGGAGTATGCCAGGGTAGCGTCTCCTGTCATGAATTTTTAGTGAAAATCGAATTTTGTATTTTAAGGGCAATACATATCTCTCGTCTGTATCCTCTGAAAACTTCTTAACCCTCTCTGCCCGCCAACGTAAAGCCTCGCGCTCAATGGCCCCTAACTCACTCTCCCCTCTTCTCCTTCTGCTACCGAGCTCAGGACACAGCCAGAACATGTTGGGCACAAATCTCTTATGAACCCTCACGTGACCATTCGAGATTATATGATCTACACAGCCTCTTCCAATAAGATCCTGGAATTCCTGAATTGATAGAGAAACAAGTTCGCCTGAGGCGAGGTGGAAAGCCTCCTCTAGACTATAGGGAAACTCTTTCTCGAGAAGCTCTAGCCTTAATAATTCGAATTTGAGCCTTAGCTGTTGCTCCCCTCTTGTCCGAGATAATAATTCCTTGATTACGAGTATAGCTTTTTCGTGCTCCCCGCTCTCAATTAACGTTTTAAGATCAGTTTGAAGAGGCATCTTTAGAAAATCAAGTATGTTTTCCTTTGATGAACTGTCATGCATAGGTATTTTTTCCATACATTAATATAAATCCTGCTCTAATTATCCAATTTTCCAAACGAAATACTTAATAATTGAAATTAATAATGTAAATAGGGATAAGCATCAGGATCTCCCTCTTGGGCCCTCCAGGAGTAGGAAAAGGAACTTATGCAACCATGCTCTCAGCCTTTTTCAACATACCTCATATCTCGACAGGCGAACTATTACGGAGAGAGGTATTTTCAGGGTCTGATATTGGAAAAGAGGTCTCAAAATACATGTCAAAAGGCCTCCTAGTTCCAGATCATCTCGTCAACAGGGTTCTCTTCCAGCGACTCTCGAGCTCAGAGTGTAGTGGCGGATTTATTCTAGACGGTTATCCTCGTACGTACTCGCAGGCTGAGACGCTAGAAGAGCATTTTCCGCTAGACACAGTTGTATTCTTGGATGCTCCACTTAAAGTTATAGTTGAACGGCTCTCAGGTAGGTTATACTGCCCTAGATGCGGTGAAATTTATCATTCTCAATGGAAACCTCCCCTAAGAAAAGGTAGATGCGACAAATGCGGGGAGAATCTCATAAGGCGTGAGGACGATAGAGAGGAAATAATAACGAAACGTTACAATGAGTACTTGAGTACAATATCCCCTGTTCTCTATTTCTACAAAGGACGTGGAAAACTCTTCTTTTTCGACGCGAGTGGTGATGCTCGGCAGTCTATACCACTGCTTCTTCAAGAACTAAGTAGATTGTTCCAGAAGAGTAGAGCTTTACCAGCAATACCATGAGTGAAAATCAAGCATATTTATTAGGTAACACAATAGAGAAATAAATAATTATGACAAGTAAAGGGCTTGGAAGGTTCCAGGTAATGGCTCTTCTCCAAGCAGCAAGATATTATGTATTGACGGGTGACCGTGAAAAGGCTTTATCCTTTGGGCTAAATCGAGCCATATTCTATGCATGGGCAAAGAGGCGAGGAGTACCCGTGGCTTCCACAAGGGAAATACCAGGAGAGACACCTAAGTCGCTTGAAAGAGAAACTGTTAGAAGCGTAGCTTATGTCGGAGACGAGCAGGCATTTCTCGGCAAAAACGGATGGTTCGCTATTGGAGGAAAAGAACAAACACCTGAAGACTTTGAAAGAGAAATCGTCCGAAGGATTGAATCTGTCATGCCTTTCGAAGAGGCGTGGAAGCTCGCCTTGGAGTACGTGTCAAGTTTTGACAAGGAGGTACTGCTCTCACAGAAGGATTTTTATGAGAAGGTATACCTTCCTGTTAGGGACACCTTCCCGGAAGTTAAATTAAAGGATAGGGGCAGACAAACGACTCTATTTTGAATCAGCCTCCGCCGTAAGCCTCATCTTTCGGCCCTAGCAAACTTCATCCTTAAATAAATCTACATGACGAGGCTATATTAAATGTATTTCCTCGTCATCTTCGTCCATCTTAAAAGCGTTGAGAAAAGCCCCCCAGATGAGAATATTTTTCATTGCTGCCTCGACCCTAGCAGGATAGTAGTTTTCAAGTAGTTTCTCGAAGTCTTCTACACTTATCCTCTTCTTTTTTGAGACGAGATCCACTATTTCGCTTAGAGGTTCGATGCGTTTCAGTGCATTCCTTAGCAAGTACTTCAGGCTTTTAGGATCACTTGAGGCCACCCTTTTCCCCAGCTCGGTTAGCGTTAAGTTTCCACCCTCAGATTTCACCAGGCCTAAAGCTTCAGCAACATCTATCGCTTTTGGCAAGACGTGTATATTCTCCCTGAGTACGTCTCCTACATACATGGAGTCTACACTACCCCCCAGACCGTGTAAGACCTCGACAAGCCCAAGGACATGGTCGGGAGTTACGTCAACGGGAAGCAATATTTTACGAGGCTTACTACTACTTGGATCCTCGGACACTTACCTCTATCACCTTCTATTAAATAATTATACCGAGCTAGATTTTTTAATTTTTTGCACGCATTGAATTTAAAGTTAAAGTGGTGGACAGCGTGCCTCTCTACACAATGCTCTTAGCAGCAGCAACCGCGAGCCTTTTCAGAATGCTAGCCGCTTATGTTCTATCCGTCCTTACAGCTTTGCTCATTGGAAGCGCTATGGCAAAGAACAAAACAGTGGAGAGCATCCTTTTACCGATATTGGATATTTTACAATCGATCCCGATACTAGGCTTCTTCCCAGCAGCTCTAATCTTATTTGTAACATATTTCCCTGAGAGAATCGGTGTAGAGCTGGCATCCATATTCTTGATCTGGACAAGCCTTGTCTGGAACATGATATTCGGGGTCTACTCCTCCGTCAAATCCCTCGACCCTTCATATGATGACCTAGTGAAGGCTTATAATTTTGGGCACGCTGCCCGCTTCTTCTTTATATATGCACCTGTCTCCCGTAGGTCTCTTATAGCAAACAGCCTGGTATCATGGGCTGGAGGATGGTTCTTCTTAACATCAGCAGAAGTAGTATCGCTTGGTAGTTCCGAGTATAGAGTGACAGGCCTCGGAAGCTTTATAATAGAGCAGTTCAATTCGGGCAACCTATTAGGATTTTATCTGGGAGTAGCATTGTTATTATTGATAATCACCCTAACCTACTTCTTGATTTGGAACCCGGCTGCCTCCAAGAATCTCGGCTTAAATTTGCCTAGCTTTACAGCGGTTTATGACAAGATCCATGATATTGTTGCAGCCACATGGGGGGGATTGGGTGAGTTGTCTTTAGTCGTTGAAAAAAAACTCAAAAAGTTCGAGAAAATATTGGGGTTTTTAATAAGGCTCTCAATCTTAGTAGCTTTAGTGATTTTTGCCCTAAACATTATAGCGGGCCTGGGAAGTATTGGGCTTCCTAACTTTCTACCGAAGATGCTAGCTGTCCTCTATGAAATACCGATAACGCTTGCACGTATCGTGTTTATCCTACTACTATCCCTTTCGTTATCGTTGCTTGTCGCATTTATCTCGTATAGAAATGTCCTCTTAGGTGGGGCCTTATCAATTATTGGCGAAATCTTAGCCTCCATACCAGCCATTATTTGGTGGCCCTTGCTAGCCGCAATCGCACTTGGTTATAGTTATGGGGCTTACATAGTATCCCTGATAGTCTTTCTGCAGGGAGCTTTTTGGTATCTTTATTACAACATAATTGTATACGGCCTTTCAAGCATCAGAAAGGACCTTGAAGAGCTTTCCTCGGTTTATAAAATACGTGGAGTACCTTTCATACGATATGTCTTCGTGCCCTCCCTTCTTCCTTCAATCGCAACTGGAGCCTTGAGCGCTTGGGGTGGTGCTTGGAACGCCAGCGTGGTGGCAGAGTATGTTGTGGTGGGTGATCACAGCATTGACATAGGAGGCGTTGGTGCACTGCTTAACAGGCTAGCAATACAGGGAGACGTTGAGGGACTAGTAGTTTCAGCCCTTCTTCTTTCATCAGTAATAGTCTTAATCAACAAGACTTTATGGTCGAGGTTTTTCAAATATATAGAGGGCAAGTACGGGGGGGAAGATTAGTGAGTGGAATAAGTAGAGGCAAGGTTATTCTTTCACTCAGGAATATCACGAAGTCATTCACAGAGGACTCGAAGACTTTGAAGGTTATTGATGGAATTTCCGTTGACATCGGAGAGGAGTTCGTAGCTATACTAGGACCATCTGGTTGCGGGAAGACGACGCTTCTCAGGATTATAGCAGGACTCGAGAAGCCAGATGGGGGCGAGATTATTTTTACCTCAAAGGATGCTAGAATAGGATTTGTTTTCCAGTTCCCGACCTTATTACCTTGGATGAGTGTCCTCGAAAATGTGGCACTCCCGCTGAGGGTGAATGGCTTATCATGGCAGGAGGCTAAAGAGAGAGCGCGTAAGTATTTATCGCTAGTAGGTTTAGCTTCCTTCGAAGACTTCTATCCACGTGAGCTCAGCGGAGGCATGCGACAAAGGGTTAATCTCGCACGGGCATTGGCCATAGAGCCTGTTCTTCTACTTATGGATGAGCCTTTCTCTGCTTTGGATCCTTTGACTGCCGAGTCTCTTCGCTCCGAAGTTTTAGACCTTTGGTTGTGGGGGGTGACTTCAGTTAGAACAATCCTTATGGTGACCCACAGCGTCGATGAGGCTATATTGATGGCTGATAGAGTGATAGTTTTAACGGCAAGACCCGCCAAAATAGCAGGAATTGTTGATATTAACCTTCCACGCCCTCGGGATAGAAGATCAGCAGATTTTCAAGCACTCGAAGACAAGGTGTACGAACTGATAAGCTCATAAGAGAACCCGAACCATCCGCTTTTTGAAGAACTCGCAAGTCAGCGACCAGAAACCTCTTCATCTTTCATGACGGGGAGTTCACTCATCATCCACCTCTATATGGAGAAAAATTATAAAAATTTAACAAGTGGGTAAGCCATGCTCGGACAACAAGTTTAGAAAGTTTTTACATCTCCTCTTCATTCCTTTCCTTTTCGAAGATTCTTAGCCCCAACTCGCTAGCCAATTTCGAAGATTCTTCTTCTAACCGCGACATGGTATCTGAAAGCTCTTCCGGGCTTTCAGCAAAAACAGTGAAAGCTATGGGGACACCTCTTGTTCCAAGAAACCTAGCATCTAAACGCATGAAGACATTCTTCTCCTTCTGGTGTAACCTTTCCACTATTTTTTCCGCAGCATCTATGCTTCCATCTAGATATAGGGCAAAGGTGACGGAGTATTTTTTACCCGTTTTCTGTCTAAAGAAGTCTTGGATGCCCAGCTCGAAGCACTCAACCGCTTCTTCAAACCGAGGAGGCGTCGCAGCTATGAACTTGTCATCTGTTAGGCTGAAAGCCACAAAACCGGGAACAGCTCCACGCTCGTTCTGAATAACATAGCTGAACTCAGGCATTACAGCCTTATCCTCGAGATCTTTAGGGATCTCCATCTTATCAGAGTAATAGTTGCGGATAAGCTCGAGGGCTTCCTGGTTCACCTCCACGCCTAGTTTCAGGATTTCAGCGATTTTTGACGCTGCTCTCTTATCCCCTGCTGCCCCAACAACAATAATTGCGTCGTTTTTTTCGAAAATCCCTCCCAGAGAATCGAGGTTTTCAAAGTTAAGACTATATGTGGCTACTTCTACACCTATGGCTTTCAAGTAACCCTCTAGCCACCACCTTGCAGAGTCTGGTTTAGATACATTGTTCAAGAGAATTATCGCAGCCTTCACTAACTAACCCCCCGGCGGGCAGTCTTGTCTAGAATCTTTTCTAATGCCTCGTTTGGAGAGCTATATTCTATAAGATGGAAGTTTTTCATAGTTATCCCCCTTATGAGGGAGGAGAGGCTTTCAACCCTGTCTTTCTTCACTAGAGCCACCACTGTCTTGCCTTTAAGGAGAGCGTAAGCTATCTCAAAGCCTACACCGAGGCTAGGATAAGAAACCTCGGCTATAAGAATATCAGCCTCATCTAGCAATCTGATATCTCTTTCAAATACCTCCTGATGCGACATACCCTTATCATTATCAAGTACGTCCTCTATGACATGCTTGGTTAAAACCATTAATCCGTTATCCTCCATTAGTTTGACAAGCTCTCTAGACTCGTTTAGAGCTCCCCTTACACCCCTCATTGGAGCCGCAAAATAAACCTTCTTCATGTCATACCACCTAAGGCTTAAGATTCATAGTAAAAACAATGCTTGGATTTACAGTGATCCCTTTGCTTCTATAGACTTAGCTTGCGGCCATTTTAAGCTAACAGGAAGCTTGGTAGTTTCCTTAATGCTTTCAAGCACCACTGAAGTATAAGTTTTCTCGACACCTTCAAGGTTTCGTAGCTTGTTAACCACGAAATCGCCTAATTCGTCGACGCCTCCCACACGTACCTTCACGAGAATATCCCATTCACCCGTAATAATGTGTACCTCCTGCACCTCTGGGAAACGGCTTATCTCGTTGGCAACTTTTTTCTGATCAATGCCCTGGCTTCTAGCGAAACTTACAAAGATAAACGCAACCGTCGGAAACCCAAGCTTTTTCGGCTCAAGGACTGCCCTGTACGCCTTTATGTAGCCTTCCCGCTCTAAACGTTTAAGCCTAGCATGTGCGGTGGTGATAGGGGATCCTATCTTCTTGCTAAGCTCCTTTACTGTCAATCTAGCGTTCTCCTGAAGGACCTCGAGTATTGCGACATCCTTTTCATCAAGCATTTTTTCAACGGGTTCTAGGAGAATTGTAGTAATTATATTTTACGTTTTCCAATTTTTTAGAAAGGTTACCGAGGGGAATGGTCATCAAAGATTCGATAGATTTTTTCAAGATCCATGAGGAACATATCCTCGCTTCCATAGCCCCTGCTCCTTTTAATTATTTTTCTAGCCTCCCGATAAGCTAGCACGGCAGCCCGATACCTAGCAACCCTTTCTATTTCCGCGAGTATCCTCTTCACAACCTTTAACGCTTTCAAAACAGTCATTTCGCCCGGAATATCTATGATAAAAGATACTGTGTAAGCGTCATCCGAGAATTCCTCGTAGAGGTCTCGGACAAAGCCAGCCTCTTCTGCCTCCTCGAGCGTCGTGGAGAGCGCTTCCATGTATGCATAAAACCCTATATAACTTTCCCATGTTTGAGCCCACTCGTTAAGCTCAATTAGCACAACGCTGTTACTGACTTTTACATCAAAGAAAAGAGTTGGAGAGTAGCGTAATGTATATACTATATTCTCTTGAATCCTTTCAACCGGCTCTATGAATACTTCATTCGGAATGTCTTTCAGTCTTAGACGCCTCAACCTCCAAATCGGCACTGGGACTGTGTCTCCTATTCCCTCATATATACTCCCATCAATATCGAGATACAGTATATCCCCCTCTTCTGAAAAAAGCGCCTTTATTCTCCCCTTCGAAACAAGCCTGGAGGGATTTAAGTGTTCATTCTCCATGTAACCGCTGACCTTGATTCCTGAAAGTATATAACGACGTATAAAGGTTTTGTCCCTGAGAATCCCTTAAGGATATAAACGTTAAAGAAAATAAGCCAGGACTAACTGTTACATCGATGAAAAGCACGGTTGAAGCAGTTTTCTTTGACATGGGAGGAACTCTTGTCTACGATACCGGTTTTCAGGAATTATTGGGAAAGCGCCTCGCATCTTTTGTCGAAAAGCATTATCAAATCCTACTCAGCGATAAGGAGGCCTTAGAACTCTGGAAAGAGACCGCTATATTGCCCGGGGACCTTGAAGCCTGGGACCTTGTTAGAGCGATGTTTTTCCTCCGGAGGCTTGGAGTAACCCCTAAGCCTGAGGCTGTAGAGAAGCTATACAGCGAAGTCCTGGAATCCTATGTGGAGGGCTTTCGGCTAGATCCAGAGGCCTTGCACGTAATAGATGCGCTTAGCAGTAAGGGAATAAAGATCGGCATCATCTCAAACGTAGGAAGCTATGAAATCCTTTCTAGAAGACTACGTGAAGCCGGCGTGATGAAATATATAGACGTGATCGTGGCTTCTCAAGCCTTCGCTTTCAAAAAACCCTCACCACAGATTTTTTTCTGGGCTTCTTACCTTATCGGTGCTGAACCTTCAAAGTGCGTACACGTAGGAGATGATCCTATAGCTGATATAGAGGGAGCTAAAAGTGCAGGATTCAGGACTATTCAAGTCTTAAAATATGCTAGGGGCGATTCAAAGAGCGCTGATGCATTAGTCCAGACCATTGGAGACGTTATTCATGTCATTGAAAGATGGCTTAACTCCCCATAATGTTTACTCTCCAAGATGTTCACGAAGCCGGAAAGGGCTTCTCCTAGGGACTCGGCGAACACTATGAACACCATGGAGCCCTCCCTTGGATGCGTGTTCCCAAGTACCTCTCTACACAGCTTGACCGCGTAGAAACATAAATCTTCCTCTATGGGTGGCACTCGAAGTTTACCCTCATGGTAGGTTAGAATCAAAGCCCCTTTAGCGCCACCTCTCACTGCTTCATCTCGTAGCTCTAGAATTTTCACCTTACCTGTATATGGAAGGATTGTTTCCGCTATGACCGCAACCTTGGATCCCAACTCGTCAGCTTCACCGAGAAATAATCTCGTAACTCCCTTTTTTAGTAAATAATACTCAAGCTCCTGTAAACCCTTCGCTGAAAGCTTCGTTCCAGCCCTGCCCTTCACAACCCATTTATTTGTAGAGAGCTGGGAAAGCAGCCCCCTGAGTCTCCCTTCTCCTAACCCTAGAGTCCTAGCTAAGCTAACCCTTCCCGAATATCCTTGATTAACATAGAGAAAAAGCATTACGAGTAACTGGCTTCTAGAACTTCCAATGCTCATAACTCCATACAATAACATCTCCGTCAGCCAATTTATACTTATCAGAGGCCACTTCTCCTGGTACGAGCTCTCCCTTATTAGGGTCGTATCTGTACCACATCCACGAGTACCCCTCACTCTTCGAAATAATGTTCTCTTGAACCCCGTTGACACTGGTTACGTACGCCCCCCAAGAGCCTAGTTTATACTCAACCCGTGCAACGGTAACTAGGGCTGTAAGAGCCGTAGCACCTCTAGGGAGCAACGTACCGTTATACCATGTCCTCGTGCCGTTACCGTAAACAATACCGATGTTTACTCGGACATACTTGTTGCCTATAACGCTTAATTCACGGCTTAACGATTGGTTCTCTAAATACAGATAGCTTGCAATTGATGTTGCAATTAAGGCCCATATCAACAACACGAGCAAGAGTATTTGGTTCTTATTGATGCTCACAAGAAACATGGATATTTAGCCATTTTTTATATTTTTCGCCGTTTCAGCCCCTCGTATAAAGCTACCACAAGAAAGGCTGTTACGAACTCTGTGAGAGGCCCGACACCTATAAGATAGCCTCCCATGACAGGCAGAAAGAGACCAACTATGCTCACGAGAATTGCCTCTTGGAGCCTTACGCCAAATAGGATGTAAAGGACGACTGAAGAAAAAATATCGAATAAGAAGATAGACAAGAAAGTTGATATGAAGAAAACAACCTTATCCTTTCTATCGTAAATAAAGTGTGGATACAAAAATGCAGTAAAACCAGCTAGTATGGAGTTTATCAGTGTCCAAATCCCTGGAAATATTAACAGATCTGAAAGAAAATAGGAAAGGAAACCGACTAGAAAACCTACGTGTGGGCCATAAAGGGTAGAGGCTAATAAGGCGAACGCTAGCGGTATGTTCACAAATTGTACAGTAGTTGCAAGGTTTTTCAGAACCCTCAAAGCTATGCTCAACGAGACAAATATGGCTACAAGGCTTAACTCCTTTGATTTCATTTCTAAATCCTGGACAAAAATCCAATATTTATGCTTTTTTAGATCTTGCTCAAGACTATTCATTTTATTCTTCGGTCATGCTTAAAGAAAGAAACCTTAAGATTATTTCCCGAGCCATTGTAAAATGTTGTTGAGTTGTTCTTCTGTCATACATGGATGCTGCTGCAAACATCCTTCTATAATGAGTCCTTTCTGGGTTGTGTTATTCCAGAATATTAAGGTCGGCGTACCGGTAAAGCCTAGGCTTGTTAATTGCTGCGAATCCTGTAGAACTAAGTTTTCTGTCGTGCTTGAGCATTCCAGTGCTTTTTGGACTAGTTGCTGTGGTAGATACTTTAAGGCGATAAGCTTCGTGTCGTTTATAGTTGTTGAAATACCCTTCTTGTACAATTCTCTGGTGATGTTGAAATATACCTCTGAATCACCTGTTAAGTTATAGACACAGCGGGTAAATGCATGCATGCTTGTGACCTCGGGGTGAATTATGAGATCGACGAAAACCATTCTAATCTTTCCCTCTCTGACCAAAGACTGGAGATACCCCCCTAGATTTGTTATAAAATCCGCGCAGAACGGGCAATGATAGTCTTCAAGAATATATAATGTTATAGCGGAGGGAGATCCAAAGTTTATGCCTTTGTCCAAGAGGGGGTCAGGCGATACTCTTGTCTCGAGAATTGTTAAACCTAGATAACTTGCCAGGGCACGCTGGGTTTCGTTCGTAACAGTGTATATGTTGTTTTTGAGCCTGACAATATAGCGTACTCCTTGGGAAAGGTTGTAATCCGACTTGAACAAAATTGTTGGAGCATATGGAACTTTTACTCCTGCCTCGTCAGGTTTTAGCCTTGTCACCTTTGTAATGTTAGCCACAGCCACCTCTGACAACAAAGTTTTAAGATCCTTGTCGGTGAGGTTGATCTTTGCGTAGGGAGCATCGCTCTCTACTATTAGCGCCTCGGCGGTAACACCGTAGGTCGTGTTGACACCCTGGTAGTATGCGAAAGTTGCTGATATGGTTGGAGCTAATATATTATAATCTCCGATTTTTCCAACAGTATATGTTTGAAGGGACTGTATTTCCCCTTTATATAGGAGCGCGGGATAGATCCTTAGCTTCTGAGGAAGGGAACTCGCTGGAAGAGTACACACAGGAGTGTTTATAATGTTTATACCATATTGGTTCAATACAGTCTTGAAAGCTGATGTGATCGCGTCCGCCGCGTTTTTCTGTTGTTCTGTGACATACACATATACGAGTGAGGGTGTTGGGCAACTTTCTGTTATAGTCCGGGAGGATACTGTAAACCCCCTCATCAAGTATAAAACACTCAGAATTCCTATGAGTACCACGACTGAAGCGATAATTAACAGTAAATTTTTCCTCTGCATTCAAGTATCAGTCCTCGTGGGCTAGCTATAAACCGGAAAGAAATAAACTTGTCTATACATCTATGCCATTTAAAAACGATAATATATATAAATTTTTTCACGAATATTTTTACATGAGTAAAATGCTATCCAAAAGAATAGAGAGGCTTGATTATCCCATTAGAAAATATAATGCACTGGCGAGGAGTCTTGAAGAAAAAGGCGAGAAGGTCATATACTTGAATGTTGGAGATCCGCTTAAGTATGACTTCAGAACGCCCCGCGAACTAATTGAGGAGGTTTACCACGCGATGATGGAGGGACACAATTATTATGCTTCTTCAGAGGGCGTAAGAGAACTACAAGAGGCAATTTCCTTTAAAGAAAAAACGTGGAACGATGTGGAGATAGAGCCTCGTAATGTTTTAGTGACTAGTGGCGTCTCAGAGGGAATAAACGCACTGTTTGCAGCCCTGGTTAACGAGGGTGATAAAATAGTTATTCCTGATCCAAGCTACCCGTTATACATAAGTTTCGCAGACTTCTATAATGCAAGAAAAGTATTCTACCCTGCTTTAGAGGATCAAGGATGGATCCCAGATACTGACAAGCTTAGAAGCCTTTTAGATAAAGGAACCAAGTTCCTAGTCTTAAATAATCCTCACAACCCGACTGGCGCAGTTTATCCTGCAAGGATAATCAAGGAAATCCTAGACATAGCTGCGGAGAACGATATACCTGTTGTAAGCGATGAGATCTATGACGCGCTTGTCTTTGATGGTGAGTTTGTAAGTGCAGCTAAGGTTGCTAGCCCAGATAACATCATCATTGATCTAAACGGTTTTTCAAAGACTTTCCTCGCCACAGGCTGGAGATTGGGTTACATCTATCTCAAAGGACCCGAAGAGAAAATAATGCAAATCCGCTCAGGGATACTTAACTTTCTCATGACCCGCCTTTCTGCCGTTACCCCGATGCAGGTAGCCTTAGCCCGTTTTGCAAGGAAAAGTCCTCATCACCTTGAGGAGTTGAAAAGGAGACTTAATGAGAGAAGGTTATATACTTATAAGAGGCTAAATGAGATCCCGGGCTTCCACATGCCAGTAGCCCCACACGGGGCCTTTTATGCGTTCCCGCGTGTGGATCTGCGGATGAGCGACGAAGAATTCGCCAAGGAGTTGCTAGTTCAGGAAAAGGTATTTGTAGTGTATGGCTCTGGATTCGGGGAGAAAGGTAGAAATCACGTAAGGCTTGTTTTCCTACCGCCCATTGAATTGCTGGATGAAGCCTTTAAGAGAATCGAGAGATTTATGAGAAAAAATCTGAATGCTTAAGGTAAAACGCTTACCTCTCTTTTCCTAGCTATCGCCTTTAACTCTTCGTCATAGGTTGTGAGAACAGCTCCCATCCTCTGCGCTAAAACTAGAATAATGTAGTCATTGATCATAGTAGGATCCGCGTTATCCTCCTTCATCCACTCTAACGCTTTGAGAAATACTTCGCTATTCTCGCTTACATAAATAAACCTTGAGTCGCTGAAGTACTCCTCTAGCTTCTCGCGAACTATCTCCAAGTCTATCTTAAACTTAGTCAGCAACAACCATAGATACTCATGGACGACGATAGAGGCAAGGTAGATCCTATCCGCCTCATCAAGAATTCCCGAGGCCTCGGCATGCTTTTCGCTGTCCTCAAATGTGTCATGAAGTAAAACATCCGTGTCAACGACTATCCTGCTCACGTCTCCCATCTCGCAACCACCAACTCATCAAGGGCGTCCTTTATTAACTTCTCCATCTCAGATGTCGTGATCTGTTTCCCGAGTTTAAGGGGAACCCTCTTAGCCCTGAAGCGCAGGATGAGACTGGCCCCTTCACGGGTAACCATTACATATGAGCCTGGCGTCGCACCTATCTCTTCAAGTAGGGTTCTCGGTATTTTTAGACAACCATCCTCTCCAAGCTTTACGATGTATCGTTTACGTATTGGCACGGAAATATCCAGGAATGCCCCTTTTATATATCTCGCTATACGAGGAAATAAATTTAAGATTCTTTTAAGAGTATTCAGCGGAGGAATATTGTGGCATCCGAGACAAGATCATTTGAAATTGAGGGAATAAAATTTTACATTCTGGAGGGATTCCAGGAACTTTACAGAGTGCTAGCTTCCTTAGAAAAAAACCCAAAATGGGACGTACTAGCTCTAGATCAGTACATGACTGTAGAAATAGTTTCCCTAGGGGACAAAGTGAGACTTGCTATGTATGCTGAAGTGGATGGCAAAAAGCTCCCACCTGACATAATGCAGCAAGAGGAAGTGGAAATTGAAGTAAGGGAAGAAAAGATCATTCTAAAATCATTCTACGAATACCCGGCCATGAGCAAATACACTGCGATGGCCATAGTAAAAAGGATTAACTCCTTCAGGGAAGTCTTATCCTCCATCTTAAGTTTTTAATGACGGGAAGAAACTAAAACGGCTCCAAGGAATTACAAACCTATCTAAGACAGGTGAAAATTTTAGGGATGTATTTCAATGGTTAGCTGTGGGGTTAACTAAAGAAACGTTTAGTTGTTATGAAAGAAGAAAATATTACCGAGAAAGTGTCATAGTTACAAATCCTTATAAAGGAGAGAAATCAAGGCTATGCGAGAAAATATTGTGTCTAGGATAAGGTATGAGCCTGCCCGTGACGTGGAAAGTTTAGCGCGTGATATAGTTAGCAAACTAGGGATGAACTGGATAAGACTTGATAATGTTGGATTTATTAGAAGCTATGGTTCGAGAAGCTCTGCCGTTGCCCGTATTTACGGTCTCCCACGAGTTTTCCAGTCAGCATTTGGACTGGAGCCCTTGTACGTGATAGAGGTCATATCAGAAAAATATGATAGCCTGCAGTTCGAGCGTAAAGTAGAGGTCTTGATTCATGAGCTTCTTCATATCCCATCTAATTTTTCAGGAGGACTTCGGCCTCACGGGAGAATTGTTAACGGTGCTAGAGTGAAAAAACTTGCTAGAATTTATTTTATGAAGAAGGGTTCTTAAAGAAGAACATCTGTTTCGACTAATACATCTTTTCTTGTCTTCTCTAGAACCATCAAGGTTCCCTGTATATTTCTGATCAGCTTTATAATCCTGTCCGTATCAGATGATGAGAGCTCAGGTGAAGTAATTTCTAGCCCCACACATTTTTCAGACAGCTCATATACATTATAGGAAAGGATATCTCCTAACGATTCCCTAAAAACTCCAATTATGTCTCCAATATTCTTATCTATCGCGTATAGAGGAATTACAATTCTCATCCCAGATTCTTCTATCCGAATAAAGATGGGAGAACAAGCACCAGGACATGAGTAGAGTATAAGCGTCTTCCCGTCCTCTGAGATTATATTGAAGTACCCCTTGTTCTCGAGCTCCTCGCTAAGGAGCTCGGCCATAATTTCGGGTTCGGTCGTACTCATACTCAGTTAATAATTTTAGTTATTAACCTAGTATTTAAGCATTTCCAAACAATACCTAGGTGGAAAAACTCTCGATGTCCGGGAGGGGAAAGTCTCCTTTCTGTCTGTAGTGTTCTATAACCCTTGTACTAATCCAAGCTGTCTGCTTTTCTTGAACCACAAGAAGGGAACCATACGGCATATCTGCGTTAGTGACGTTTAACACTTCATGAATTAAGGGTTCCATATAGTTCGGAGGTTGTCCCAGAACTGCTGCGCTGGACTCTCCGACGAGACCCTCATACATGTATGGAGCTTGGACTAAAACCCTAGCAGCGGTTAAGCCCTCTTTTCCACCAAAGAGGTACAGCTTCAACGGGACTAAACTTGTATTTAATCGAAATAGTGTACGATTATACGACCATAGGGATACAACATGGGTTCTGTAATGATAACTCATGAGCTGCCTGCTTGGCGGCTTTAATGCGAAGTCCTGTTTAACCATTTCAGATACATCACTGAGTTTCGTAAATGCGTATCTCATCTTAAAGTAAAGAATTATTAAGTCTACCCAATCCACCCATCTTTTTTCATGTTCAGTAAGAGCTGTACGGGACTCGACCAGTGCATCTTCTAAGCCTTCTTCCCGTGGAAGAAGTATACCCAGCTTAGAATTGTATTGAGTAAGTTTCCCAGAAGCTGTCCAGTGCCGTATCTCGTATGTAGAGATAAATTCGATTGGCTCCTCGGAAAAATAGGAAATATAATCGTTTATAAGTTTCACGGGAACCAATGCGCTTACTGCTTTGTAGCGTTGTCTTCCAAGCAACGAATACACTGCCCTTGTGTAAACCGGTACACTCTTTATGGGCTTGTCTGGGAATAGTAGAAAAATTGGTTTTAATCCCACCATATCGCAGTATGGAACAAATGAAAATAGGATCCCTTTCCGGGAAAGTCTTCTCACAGTATCTATCACAGTACTGTAAGGTAGTCGTGTAGTCTCCGATATCTTTGCTATGGTTAACGCACTGGTAGAAGCTTTTACAACCTCCCACTCGTTGGGATTCAGCTTTAATGCAAGACCACTCCTTGCTATAGCAGGTAGGATTTGATTGTCCAATAACATCTTATCCTATTCTAGCACTCCGTTATAGCGTTTTATAAAAATATCTTTTTTAACATTTAAAATAGTTGAAAATTCACGATACGTGACCCACAGGCCTTCTCGAAAGATTTATTGGTAATGGATTCGCCTATATTGGACAGAGATGATTGATCGAGCAAGTAGGGGAAAGAGGTGCCCACAGGGCTATTTCACAGGCAGGCTAGCTGATATACTTAAGAGAGGCGTCAACGTTGACGAGCTAGAGGCTCTGGCATTAGAAATCATCATTACTGAGACTTACTTAAAGAAGATATTAGAAAGGATATCCTCGGATGAAATGATGGAGGAGATTCGTAGTGTTTTAAAAGAAATTGAGGACGCTAAGAAGATGATTTATAGGATATATAGGTATCGTATGTTTGAAGATAAGAAATCAAGGGTGGCATTATGGAGGTAGAGGCAGGTTTTGAAAGAATGATTAATGAGGCTTCGAGGGATATTAAAAACAATTTATTAGACCCTCAGCAGATTAGGAGTCTGGGAATGATCCTGCTTTCCATCGGTCTATTAAAGGATGAAAACTACTTTTTCGTTCTCAGTAATGCTCTATACTCCCTAGCAGATGCAATGGCCTCCTTCCTAAGAGTTTCCTCCATGCCCCTATCATTAGAGTATAGGGACAGAACCGAGAAGATTCTCGAGGATATAAAAAATATGATAGCTCAGGCCCTTATCGATATGTCTCAAGCAGTAAAGTCTCACAACTCGTGTAAAGCAATGGAGGCGGCAGCTGTTTTACTAAAACTCTCCTATAAGCTTAACAATATGAGTGAGAATTTAAAGAATATAGCAATAGTTACTCCCGCAGAGGAATGAATACATGGAACCTATCGAGCTAGAAGCAAAATTTAGATGCAATAATATCGATGCCTTGCGTGAGAAGCTTCAGCACTTGAAAGCCATCTATCTTGATAAGGTTCTAATGGTTGATGTTTACTTCCAACATCCATGCCGCGATTTCCGTGCTACTGACGAGGCTCTCCGAGTTAGGTACCTTAAATCCCAGGAGAAAAGAGAAGCACTTGTTGAGATGACTTATAAAGGACCAAGAGGGGAAGGGTGGGTTAAGACACGAGTAGAGCTTGGGGTTGTTGTTGATAATTTTGACTCACTTCTAACGATCTTAAAAAAGCTTGGCTTTCACGAAGTCGCCCGAATAAAGAAAGATCGTGAATTTTATCTATTCAACGGTGTCGAAGTCTCTCTTGACAAGGTAGAGGACTTGGGAAGTTTTGTAGAGTTAGAGGATAAAGGTGCGGGCGAAGAGGGTATTAAAAAGGTGGCGGAAACTCTCGGGTTGAAAGAGCTCGTACCTGAAACATATCTAGAACTTTATCTGAGAAAGCAGCGAAGTGTGATTGAATAATTTAGTGTACTAGTCGTTTCACAGTAGAATAAACATGTAAGAGTATAAGCGTAGTAAAGAACGCATCATAGAGAATTTGCGAATTATTTTGGTCAAGGAAAACCGTTAGGAAACTTAAGCTTGTTCTGCGAAGAGAAAAGTATGCGACAACGATTGAGAGAAACCTGAGAAAACCGTAGAAAATCCCAGAGGTCTTCTTAACATCCACGTGCAGAGCTAGTGAAGCTACAGCTGACAGAGGAGGAATTAATTGTTCAGATCTCTGAATATAAAGAACTGTTAAAAGCACAACAACAATATCCCCTACTTGGAACTTAGAGTTGGGAGGAATGGAAATCCAGAAACTCGTGGAGAATAGGAAAAGCAAAGCTGCTAAGATGACCAGAGCCGTTATCCCTTCTATAGCTAGACCCTTGGCACTTCGCTGCTCGTATACCACTTAGACCACTTCGAGATTTACTTCTTAGTCACCCTATAAAGTTTCCCCCGTTTACTCAAGATCAATTTTTATATATATTGATGCATTCCCCCATACGGTCGATAAGGTTATGTCGAAGTACGATGTTATTATCGTAGGTGCCGGTATAGCAGGTCTAACAGCCGCACTGTATGCTGCACGCCAAAAACTCAACACTCTCGTTTTAAGCGCGGATCTTGGCGGACAGCTCCTTCTAACCCAGGAGATTCAAAACTTCCCTGGATTTGTCAGCATTGGTGGCCTGGACCTCGTAAAGCGTGTAGAGGAACAAGCAAAGCTTTACGGCGCTCATGTAATCTTCGACGAAGTAGTGGGCATAGAGGAGAGAAACGGGGTCTTTGCGCTGAGAACGGCTATGGGAAACATTTTCGAGGCTGATGCTGTTGTACTTGCTTTCGGTAAGTCCCCGAGGGAGATGGGTGTTCCAGGTGAGAAGGAATTCAAAGGAAGAGGCGTTTCATACTGTGTAATCTGCGATGCTCCGCTCTATAGGGGGAAAACAGTGGTTCTTGTGGGATGGGGTATCCACAACTATGAGAACATTATCAGGCTTCGGGACTATGCAAGCAAGGTCTTTTGGGTTTTTCCTGGTGAGAAACCGTTTGACGATGAGGATCTTCTACGTGAGGCTTTAAGCAAGGGAAACGTGGAGCTAGTACCCAGATCCATACCTGTCGAAGTTAAGGGATCTAGAAAAGTTGAAGCATTAGTCGTTAAGGACAAGAGCACTGGAGAAACAAGGACACTACAGGTAGACGGGGTCTTCGTCGAAATGGGTTACGTAACAAAGACCGATTTCCTTAAAGGCTTCGTGGAACTCAACGAAAACGGAGAAATTAAGGTTGATAAGATGTGTAGGACTAGCCGTCAAGGAGTTTTCGCAGCCGGTGATGTAGCGGAAATGCCTCACAAACAGGCAGTTATAGCTGCCGGGATGGGCGCCTGTGCGGCTCTAAGCGCCTACGCTTACGTAATGGAGAAGAAAGGAAAGAAGATTGGGAGTGTAGCTGACTGGAAGCACGTGGAGATTCCAGGTAAAAAGGAGAGTAAGGGTCTTTCAATAAAGCTTCGTTAAAAGAGATATTCGTAACCCCAAAACCTCTTCTTATATGTTCCCTTTATGTTTAGCTTGTAACCACACTTGGGGCATCGATTATCCTCTGTAAGGCTCCACCTCGTTATAAAGAAGCCTTTTCGCTCTATAACTTTATACCCGCAATTAGGACAATATGTATGCTCCAAGGGATGGCCCCAAACGTTTCCTATGTAGACGTGTTTCAAGCCCTCCTCTCGCGCTATATTAGCTAGCTTGTCAAGCTTCTCGACTTCGGTAGGCGGATAATCTATCATCTTGTAGTGTGGGTAGAATCTGAGCAGGTGGAAGGGAGTTTCATCGCCCAGGTTCTCGTATATCCAGCGGGCGAGTCTTCGGATGTCAGCCTCCTCGTCTCCTACCATAGGGACAACCAGATTCGTCACTTCGACGTGGATCCCCTTCTCCTTCATTAATAGGAGTGTTTCATAAATGGGATCGGGTGAGGGAACACCCATAAACTTGCGGTAAAACTCAGGATTAGCACCTCCTTTGAAATCCACAGTTGCAGCGTCCATATAAGGGGCGAGAACCTCTAATGCCTCGGGAGTAATGTAACCATTTGTTACCATCGTGTTGAATAGTCCCTTGCTCTTCGCGATCTTAGCGGTATCAAGCATAAACTCATAGAATATCGTTGGCTCGTTGTAAGTATACGAGATACCATCAGCTTTCAAGCGCAAGGCTTCCTCCACGACTCTCTCAGGTGTGTAGTGCATCCCGTATAGTCCTGATTCAAGCCTACTCTGACTTATCTCCCAGTTTTGACAAAACTTGCAGAAGAAGTTGCAACCTGGGGTTGAGATTGAAAAAACAGCGCTACCCGGATAAAAATGAGAGAGAGGCTTCTTTTCTATGGGATCTAGGTTAGCTGCCGTTAGCAAGCCGTACACGTACGTGTATAGTTTGCCATCAACATTCCTCCTAACGCCACAGACCCCAAACCGATTAGGAGCTATTATACACCGACGGCTACAAAGATTGCACCTCACGTATCCGGGTTTATCAGGCAGTTTTTCCCAAAACAAAGCTTCCTTTACGAACGGTTTCGACAATTCGCTCATTACAGAATATTATCAGCTCTTCCCCCGTTTAAAATTTTGCATCTGGCTTTAATCTAGTCAAGCCATACCATGCTGAGACCTCCTCCAACTCCGCTTCGACTCCAAATTTTACTAGATCATCCAGGTTATTTTTAAGCGAGACCATCTTCGAGTCATCCCAAGCAAAGCCATTTAAGATTAGGCGAGGCTTTCCATTCTCACGCCCTATTTCTCTGTAGCTTCCCCTCGTTTGCTAAAACGACACCCCAGCCTCAAGTAATTCTAAATATCTCGGGCAATAACTCCACCGCATTTTCGAGCAATTCTCCCACATTTCTGGAAAAGCATGAGAAAATTTTCTCAGAGTCCATGGCTAATGCCAGGACACCTAGCCTGAGCAAAATGTCTAGCGTTATCTTTATCTTTGAAAAAACTAAATCCACTCTAACAGGTGGACTTTTACAAAGAATACTAGAGTTATAGAGATACTTCTCGTATTCAAATAACTCAAGATTTCTCCCGAACCACATAAGGGAGATGAACTGTGCTGGGGACTGGGGTCCGCCTTCAAGGATCCTCACCCAGCTGAGAGCCCCTTCGCGAGTAAATCAATCCAGAGATATGAGATCCATCGCGGCAAGAGTCCCGCTTCTCCCAATCCCAGCTCTACGATGTATTAGTGCGTCATACCCGTTATCAACCCTATTCTATAAGCCTCGATGACATCGATGTGAGTGTTTGCAGGTGGGGTGAACGAGAAGTCTTGAATCGGGAAAGAGATTCTGCGTCTACCCTCGGGCAAATCATAACAGCATTCGTCTTCAATTAGGTCAACTACCAATGCTAGTTCTTGCTGTGAAGGTCTTTTCATATCTTCTCTAAGGGGACGTGACGGCTAATAAACGTGAGGCCTTAGAGTTCTAAACGTAGGCGCAAGACTGGTCTGATGAAAAGTATTTATCTCATTTTCGCACTAGTCTAAGCGTGTTCGAGGACATTGCAGATGATATCCTGAAAAAAGCTTCCTCTGAAGGGGTTCCTTTCGCCGAAGTAAGGTTCGAGTATACTAATAGGGAGTTTATCCAATATGTTAACGGTCGAATAGTCTCCCTTTCAGCTTCTAGCTCGAGAGGGGCTGCGATAAGGGTTCTAATAAATGGAAACTTCGGTTTCTCTTCAATCACGGACCTCAAAAAGGACAGCTTGGAGCAAGCACTTTATCAAGCAATTAAAGCTGCTAGAGCTGCAGGAAGAGGGAATAAGAGTCTGGCTGAACCCCCACCAGTGGGTAAAGAGTATGCTTTTAAGGATATTAGAAAACATCCTTCCAACGTTGACATAGATGAGAAAATTGATTTGGTTAAAAGGGCCTATGCTGTAGCAAAGGAGGGTGGAGCCTCTACCGCTACCTCGCGCTATGGAGCCTATTATGGAGTGGTAGAGGTTTACTCTACGGACGGAATAAGTGTTTCATCTGAGAGACTTGTAACGGGAATTTCGGCTAGCGTTGTACTGAAGGAAAATGGGAAAACGGGAGATGGTTTCGAGACATTTGGGGCTTCAGCGGGCCTCGAGTATTTTGAGGGAGAGAAATCTCCCGAAAAAGCTGCAAACAGGGCTCTTGAAATGGCTCGTTTTGCTGTTAAAGCACGTAGGGCGCCTGCTGGAGAACAAGTAGTTATAACCAGACCCGAGCTAACTGGTGTGTTTGCTCACGAGAGCTTCGGTCATCTTACAGAAGGTGACGGTATTTTTGCAAAGACTAGCCCGCTCACCGGAAGACTCGGTGAGAAAATAGCAAGCGAGTATGTTACAATTATTGACTCTGGCATGGATCCTCGGGGCGGCTTTGCTCTCATGGTCGATGATGAAGGAATACCGACTGAAAAGACGTTTCTTGTAAGGGAAGGTATCCTTGTAGGGTATCTTCACAGTAGGGAGAGTGCTGCACTGTTGAACATGAGGCCTACAGGTAACGGTAGAGCCCAGAGCTTTTCACATGACGTCATAGTCAGGATGAGAAACACGTTTTTTGAGGGAGGTGACTGGAAAGAGGATGAAATCATAAGAGAGACGCGTCATGGTCTTATCCTTGACAAGCCCGCTGGCGGACAGGTAGAGGAAGATGGAACCTTTACATTTAATGCACGTATAGGCTTTATCATTGAGAACGGTGAAATAAAAGAGCCTGTTCGGGACGTGGTTCTAGCGGGAAACATTCTTGAAATGCTCAAATATATTGACGCTGTGGCAGATAACGTTGAAATATCCACGAGTCCTTTCGGGGGATGCGGGAAATTTGGACAGATGGTTCACGTGGGGGATGGAGGACCCACTCTCAGAGCAACCAGACTATTGGTTGGGGGTGAGTAATTGTGTCTGACTACGAGTATTTATTGGATCGCGGAATCAAACGAGCGATTGAACTAGGGGCAAGCGAGGCAGAAATAAGCATGGCCGTCTTATCTTCTAAGACGGTTAAATCTGAGGGATTATTCCCTAAGGTACTATCCAAGACAGTTTCCGAGGTGTGGGTTAGAGTTGCTGTTGGGAAGAGGGTTGCCATAGCTACAGCTACATCCTCAGAATGGGAGGATCTAGAGAAAATTGTCTCTAAAGCAGTAGAGATGGCAGAAAAAGCCGAGGAGGATCCACACTGGGAGGGATTACCCGATCCCGAGAAACCTAAGCACAGCTGGGTAGGCTTCGACGAGGGGGTATCAAACCTAGAGATTGAACAGCTAGCCGAGACGGTGAGAGATTTAATTGATGAAGCCGCGCATTTAGATCCTCGTCTCAAGGTAAGTTCTGTAGGGGGGTCTACCGAGGCATGGAGGACTTATACTTACAACTCTAGAGGGGTCAAGGCTGAAGACCATGGAACTGAAATGGGTCTCTATGTCGCCCTTAAGTCTTCTGACGGTACAAATGAAGGCACTGGTTATGGCTGGATCAGTGCTAGGAGCTTTATATACGACACTGAGCCCATCATCGAAAAGGCAAAGACCTTGGCTCTTGACACGCTTAAAGCGGAGAAGCTGGGACAAACCATAACCGGCAACGTGCTTTTCAGAGCAGAGCCTTTATCCAGCCTACTCTCATACTTGGTATTACCTGCGTTTAATGCCATGAATGTACTGGAAGGCTTCAGTCCACTTAAGGATAAGTTAGGACAAAAAGTTCTAGGAGAAATAACGATCATTGATGACGGAACCCTTCCCGGAGGGTTGTCAACTACTTTATTCGATGCCGAAGGCGTTCCCAGACAAAGAACAACACTCGTCGAGAATGGTGTGATAAGATCTTTCCTTCACAATACATATACGGCTAGACGGATGAAGATATCCTCAACAGGCAATGCTAGTAGAGGAAGAGGAGGAATAGGTATCTCGAGCTCTAATCTTGTTGTTAAGGGTGGTAAGGATACCGAGGAAAGTTTACTCTCAGACTCAAAAGTTGTTGTGGAGGGCTCTCTCTTAAGCGTACACACAGTTAATTATATCACGGGGAATTTCAGCGTTGTCGCGTCAAACCCCTATTTGGTTAAAAACGGAGACCTTGTTCCTATAAAACCCATCACGGTGTCAGGAAACATATACTCTATAGCTAACACTTTGAGACCGGCTCGCCATGTAAATAACACCTATACTGGAATTTACACCCCTGATATTTTATTCGGAAATATAACTGTCTCCGGCTAGTCGTTGTCTTTTTACTTCAACCTTTTGCCCCGCTAGCTACTATGTCAAGCCTAAAAGTCCAGAGATCATATAGCCTCCTTGGAATCTCCTGTCCCACGACTTGTTCATCTACGACCTTCCAGTACATTCCGCAATTATTGCAAATATTGAGAGTAAACCTTTTTTCCTTGTCCATACCCACAACAGTAATTTTTTCCTTGTCATCGTTCCCGCAGTAGGGGCACTTTCCGGCAGGATACCCCCATTCTGTTCCGCAAAACTGGCATTTTAGGTGAGCATTACCTTTTTCATCCAGGTATTCGAGCCTCGTATAACCGCCACAAACAGGACACTTTCCAATGGACCATGATGAGAAGTCCACTTGTTGTGACAACTCCTTTGACAACGCCTGGAACAGAACCTGCAGAACCCATGCTGAGACCGCCTCCAATATCTCATGGTCGACACCTAGTTCATCAGCTTTAGCATGAAGGATACCTGTGTTTCCGTGCAACAGGCTCTCTCCGATCTCAACCATGCTTAGTTGTTTATCTTCCCAGGCTTTTTCGATTATTTCTAGGGATTTGGATGCATCTGGCAACTCTGACTTAAGCAGGGAGGATATACTCTTCAAGGTTTCCCCTAGTTCAGTCTCGTCCAGACCTAGATCCACTGCTAGGAATGCAGGCTTATTTTGGCTGAGAACTTCCTTAATCTTCTCGGTGTCAAGCTCGGTGTATTTTCCATAAAATCTACGTTGAAGAGTTTCCTGAAGCGCCATAAGCTTTACATATGTTTCAAGAGAAGAAGGATCTATTGGTATGTCTTTATATATTTCTCTCGCCTTTGCAATCAAAATATTTTCTTCCATTATATCCCGACGCTTTATAGCAAGAGTAGAATACACAAGTCGTATTGAAATACTTAACGATAAAGGAACGTTAAAAGAGTTTTTTGAGATCCGGGGAACCTTGCAGAAAGAAAGCTACGGCCTCTCCTTTTTGTACCCCTACAGCGCGCGCTATGACTTCACATTTTGCTACGAGCATTATAAAAACTGGTTTGCTAGGAGGTTTTAAAAGGAAAGCCTCATAGTTGGCCATTCCTTTAGATATTATGACATCGGCCCACTCTAGTGCTTTGACAGCTTCTTCTGACACGTAGCCGGGTATAACGCCGGGAAAATCACTTCCTGTGCTGACTACTTCGCCGAGACTATTGAAGCCGTATTCTAAGGCCTCCTTATACGTGATATCGTTCTGGTAAGGCTTTCCCTTGACCACAATCTTGAGTTCAACGCCCATACGTTTAATTTCTCTAATAAGTAGTGTGTCTAAAAGCGCCTCACCACAGTTATCTAAGAGGAATGTTACTTTGCTGCTCTGCAGCAATCTCATGTAGAGTTTCTCGGACTCATCAATTGCTAGCCTCAACCCTCTTATCTTTTCTCCTAGAGCTTCAGGCTGAATACCAGAGGGTGTCCCGGGATCCACTAGGTTTGCCGCGATACTGGCTTTAACAGCGTAGTGAAAGCGCTCGAAGCCGATTTTCTCCTTAATTTCCCTTTCTATGACGCTTAACAGCTCTACTGCTACCTGATGCGACCTTGTTTTGAAGGAAGTATAGGGATCCTCGGAGCCCATAAGCTCTTTGACTTTCCTGAAAGCTTGCCAGCTCAAGAGCGTGGTGGATGTGTCTGGAGTGACTATCTGAGAATAGTAGTCCAGAAATGATTTTAGCTTGAGTATTTTCTCATGATCGGAGAGACTTGCGCTTGTAATTTCCTTTGCCCTAACATCAAAGATACATTGGATGCACTCAGGCGCAATCTTCACAAAACTGAGAACCCCGCTATAAATAAATAAGTTGGGGTCTCGCCCTAGGAATAATACCCTGATCCCTCATTCTGAAGCGAAAAGTTTTTCAATTATTGTTTAGCCACATGAAGTGGTTTCAACGAGCAACATCAAGGTCATAGATACTCCGGCAGCTAAAGTTATTCTCTCAAGGCTTAGGGACAAAAATACCTCTAAACAGGAATTCCGGAGACTATTATTCAAAGCAGGATTCATCTCCGCTGTCGAAATTTCCCGAGAAATCCCCCTGAAAGAGTACACAATATCTACACCCCTCAACGTCGAAACGAAGGCCTTCAGGTTTGAAGAAATAAGTGTAATCGGGGTGCTTAGAGCAGCTCTTCCAATGGTTTGGGGCATGCTTGAGGTGTTCGAAGAGGCAGATGTAGGATTCTTATCTGCTAAAAGAAAAGAGGCGGAAAGCGCTCCCCCCGATTATCGGATGGATGTGGATATAAGCTACGAGTCCATACCTTCAAAGAATGCGGTAATTGTAATAGTTGACCCGATGCTGGCGACGGGATCAACCCTTGCGAAAGTTATTAAGCGGGTGAGACAAAAGGTGAATCCCTCTCGCTTCATAGTCTCCTCCCTGATTTCCACAAATATAGGCATTCAAAGAATACTTCAAACGGATCCCTCATCCATTATATACACTTTTGCCGTAGATCCTCAACTCAACTCGAAAGCCTTTATCGTCCCTGGACTCGGAGATGCTGGTGACAGGGCATTCAATTAGAAACTAGACGGCAAGCCTCACGTGCCAAAACACTAGGCTCAGAGATTATTTTCACTTCGGCCAACTCTCTCGTATCAAGGTAGGGCGTGAAACCGGCAAGCTTATCCGTCATAAGTCCTGTATTACCGAGAACTAGAACAGGCTTACCTTCAAGGTATGCAGTTACAGCCTCCTGAAAAGTTCCAGCTTCGCCTCCTAGAATCGTGAGTACGTCGACGCTTCTAACAAAAACTACGCTTCTGAGTCTATATCCCATACCAGTTCTGATGACTAAGACTTTTCCAGGGAACTGTTCGTACTCACGTTCTATCGGTGGAAATAGAACAACTTGCACATCATTAGCGAGAGCCTCTTCCACTACCACCTTCATTAATCCCCAATAGCCCCCTAGAGCCAGATAGACACCGCTACCGCAAAGGCGTGCCAACTCTCTAACAAACTCGCGAGCCTTCGAAATAAGTTCTCGGGAAGGCTCTGTGCCTAGACACGCTACGCCTATCACTTTCAATTCCCTCACCTCTACCCTGTTAACGACCACAGCTTTTGGGCTAGATTTTTCACATCATACATTGCTGTCCCAAGTGGAATGTTCTTGTAAAAGAGAATTATTATCCGGTCGAAACCAAATTTGCCATATGATATTCCATAGTCTTTACCCTCAGCTACAAAGTACCTCGGAGATCCCGCCAGGAGCTGCTTGAAAGTCGCGGCTATAAAATTCACCGCGTTGATTACGACCTCTCCCGCCTCCTTCTTTACTTCACCAATCTCTAAAACGTTTCCGCCAAAAACTATCAGTGCCCCCTGATATCTAGGATTTCCAGTAAGGAAACTTTGAACCTCTAGTTTAACTCTCTCAATTACTTCCTCCATATAATGCCTAACAGCAAAAATAGCTCCTTAACATTAAAGCTTAACCATGATGGATCTACTTCAGCTAATCAAGCTTTCTTCACAAGTCTGAACCAGAAACCCTCATCATCTGATATTTTACTGTTAATGCGGGATTTATAAGTTCCGCAAGTCACCTTTAGGTTTGTTTTCTGTAAAAGAGAAGCCCTAAAACTGATATTAAGATCGTACTCAGCCATACTATCCAGTCGTTAAAGCTTACAGCTATGAAAAATACTATCAAGATATCTGCAAGCAGGGGTAACACCGGTAGACCACGGATGCTTAATGGAATTTTAAAGTATCTTCTCTTATCGGGATTCCGCACTCTTAGAGCAATCACAGACATGTTCACTAGGATGAATGCGATCAGGACTGAAAGACTGGCTGTTTTACCGACCAGGTCTATTAATTCATACTGGAAGCCCCCGAAGGATAACCTCCACCCCGTAACCTGTGGAAGATAGTCTGTAAAGAGCACGAGGAAAATAGATAGGGCACCGGTAAATATGACGGCAATACCTGGCGTTCGACGCCACTTGTCTACATTACCAAAAGAGGAGGCTATCACGCCTTCCTTGGATAGTCCATACACAAGCCTGGAGGCTGATACAAGAAAACCTAATACAGTGTTTGTTGTCGCGAAGAGGGCTATAGCTGACAGCAGAGAGTACACTGGAGGCCACACGCGTGCGGCGGCCTCAGCTAGCGGTGCCTTGCTGCGCGCCAGTTCGTCCCAGGCCATTAGACGCACAACAGCTAGGGTAACCAGGAGGTAAACCACCGTCGTAACGGTTATTGCGAGAACAATGGCTTTTGGCACTATTTTTTCTGGATTTTTTGTCTCCTCGCTGAGAGTTGGCTGGTATTCAAAACCTGTATACGCGAAGTAGAATATAGAGGCTCCCACCATTACAGCCAGGATCGGATTAACACTGGGATTAAAAGAGAGATAGTTGGGAGAACGGACCGGGAATAGGAAGCCCAAAGCCGCCACGAGTAGCAGCCCGGATGCTTCTATAAGGGTGAACACTGCTGACAAAGCGGCACTCTCCTTGATACCCCACCAATTGAGAAAGGTAAGGAACACTAGAAGAATTATCGTGACAGGAACCATGTTCGTAGAGGACATCCCTGTTACGCTCAGGAAATATCCTGCAAACCCTAGACCAGCAGTAGCAGCTCCTGCTACGCCTCCGAAGAATATAAGCCATGCAGATATGAAGGCTAGAATTCTTAGATCAGGAAAAGCTTTCTCGATGTATGTATGGGTGCTAGCAGCTGTCGGAAACATCGATGCGAGTTCTGCGTAAGAAAAAGCGGTGGAGAGGGCAATTAATCCTGAGAAGGCCACGCTAATCCATACTGCATCTCCCACAAGACCCGCTGCACGCCCTACCAATACATAGATGCCGGCGCCGAGGATGAGCCCTACCCCGAATAGGGTTGCATAGCCTAGTCCAAGCTCTCTCTTTAGTTCCGTCATACGATATGTTGATTCGTCTCTATATTAAATGTTCTATTATGAATATATGAGAAAATAATACGGAGTTTCTTTAAATTTTATTTGAATTATTCCTTGAACTCCGCTGTAATAGCCTCAGGATAACTACCGGTCTCTTGCCAAATTCTTAGGTCTTTAGCTATTATTTTCACGGGCTTCCCGTTTTGTAGCTCAAGAACTATTTTACCTGTTATAAGCTTGTTCGTTCCTATTTTTTCCTCAAGGACGAAGCCCAGTTTCTGAACAAGCCTGGTAAGTTCTCTGCGGTATTCTTGGATCACGTTTCGGTTCTTAGCCCCGATGGCACCCCATAGATACTTAATGAAGCTTACACCGGTGGGGTTTACTGGTCTTATAACCTCGACTTCAATTGTTTCACTCATACAAGATTAAAATAATAAGCAAAGTAAATATACTTAGTGTTTTTTACCAGAGGACCCGCGTTATTTTCAAGTTGTCGCTAGCTTCCTTAATCCTAAGCCAGTCCTCGATACTCATCCTCCAACCCGCGCCTCCCGCATTACTTTTAACTTGCTCTTCGTTCTTGGCCCCTGGTATTGGAACAACGTTTGGACTGGACATTATAAGCCAGTTGAGTGCGACCTGTGAAGGCTCCCTACCATACTTTTTCGCAACATCTATCAGGACCTCTACGACCTTGTAGACATTCTTGAAGTTCTCAGGATGGAAGACGGCCTCGCCCCCTCTAACGTCCTCGAATTTAGGTAGATTTTCAGGAGTATATTTTCCTGTGACAGCCCCTTTTGCCAGTGGACTCCATGCTAGAACCGTAAGCCCCTCGCGTTCAGCATATGGTATAAGTTCCTTCTCAGCGTCTCGCTCTACAACGTTATATCTAATCTGCAGGGAGACCACGTCCTCGGTAGATAAGCAGGATCTCGCCTCTTCAACGAGAATCGGGGGGAAATTACTGAGCCCGAGGTACCTAATCCTTCCCAGGTGGACTAATTTTTCCAGGGCCCGCATATACTCGCAGGTGGGGAAGTTGTGCCAGCAGGGGGGCCAGTGAACCTGCATTAGATCAATCGTTTTCACCTGGAGTCTACTGATGCTTTTCTCGACAGCCTTGTAGACGTCGTGCTCGGCCAAGAAATCCCCCGGAATCTTTGTGGCAATTAGAAAGTGTTCCCTAAGGTTGAGCTCTCGGAGCGCTTTCCCAATAAACTGTTCGCTCATCCCTCTCCCATAGACTTCAGCCGTGTCAATAAGGTTAATCCCCTGGTTGGCAGCCTCGATAATGACCTTTTTAGCTATCTCGTACTCAGTTACTCCCCAGCTCTCACTAAACTGCCATGCCCCAAGACTTATCCTAGAAATCTTTTCCCCTGTGTTACCAAGGAATGTGTATTCCACGGAAACCGGTAATATCTGCGAGATTAAATAAGTTTCGTGTATAGGGGAAGTTATAACTTTACAAGAAGAGGGTACTCGGTACCCGAAGCCAGAACAATTCTAATCTCGTGCAAAACTCCTATAGGGTCTACTTGGACTCTTAGGGTAGCCGCTTCTCCAGGAGTTACAACTATGTTCTGAGGATAATACTTGCCGTCTGCTTTAACCGCAACTATACTAACGGGTTTAGGCCCTTTATTCTTCACCTGAATGCTGATGGTTTGGTTGCCTAGAATGACATAACTGATATCAATTAACTCGGTTTGCATGTAAGGGGAAGTGATATTAGAGACAAAAAGTGCTAGGGCAATGGCGACGGAAACTGTAACTCCGATGAGAATTATGATTTCCAATACCTCCATATTGTGTAGTCTTAAGGAACGTATTTTTAAATTTTTATCTAAGAAAGGGTGGAATAACGTGTTGCTTAAGCTCTTTTATTTTCAATCCAAGAAGATTATTTTTTATAGGCAACATATTAAGTAATTTTTTAGAAAAATTTATATAAATCTTTAAGAATGTAAAAACCGAGCTTGAATGTCTTCATACTTAGAATGGATGTTGAAGGTCCTTAAAGAGTCCATCGAGCTTGCAGGCCTCCCACAGGAGACTTACGATTATCTGAGCAAGCCTGACAGGATCCTTATGGTTAAAATACCTGTCAAAATGGATAATGGTAAACTTGTCGTATTTGAGGGATATAGGGTTCAACATAATGATGCTCTCGGACCCTACAAGGGAGGTATAAGATTTCACCCTGAAGTAACTTTGGAAGAAGGCATAGCTTTAGCAATGGGTATGACTCTTAAAAACTCTCTCGCCGGCATACCCTATGGCGGTGGCAAGGGTGCGGTGAAATGCGATCCTAAAATGCTGAGCTTGCGAGAACTTGAGCAGTTAAGCCGTGGTTATGTTAGGGCTATAGCATCGATTATTGGACCGGAGCAGGACATCCCAGCTCCCGATGTAAACACTAATCCGCAAATAATGGCGTGGATGGTTGACGAGTACAGCAAGCTGAAAGGCTACAATGTTCCAGCTGTTTTCACCGCTAAGCCGCCGGAGCTCTGGGGGAACCCAGCTAGAATTTATTCGACAGGCTTTGGAACAGTCATCGCTGCTAAGGCTGCAGCCGAGAGGTGGCTGGACGGTTTCGAGGGTAAAACTGTAGCGCTACATGGATTCGGTAATGTTGGACAGTACGCCGCCCTATGGGCGACCCGCCTAGGAGCCAAGGTCATTTCTGTAAGCGATATAACGGGAACAGTTTATGATCCCAACGGTATAGATCCAGAGCTTGGGATGAGGGTTGTTAAGGAGACTGGAGGGATAATTAACTATCCAAAGGGCAACAAGCTCAACGATCCTGAGGCCTCCCTATATGCGGAGGCTGACATCCTGATCCCAGCTGCAATAGAGAACTCGATCACAGAGCGCAATGCAAACAAGGTAAAGGCGAGACTTATAATCGAGGCTGCAAATGGCCCTACAACGCCGGAGGCCGAAAAGATACTCTACTCTAGAAAAGACTTCATAGCCGCAGTACCCGACATCCTGGCTAACGCCGGAGGCGTTATAGCGTCTTATCTTGAATGGGTGGAAAACCTTCAATGGTGGTTCTGGGACGAGGAGGAGACTAGACAGAGACTCGCCTCTATAATGGAAAAGAACTTTAAGCGAACCGCGGACCTCTGGGAAAAGCTGAAGGATGAAAGATCAGATAGGCTAGTGACGATGCGCGACGCGGCTTTCGTCTTAGCTTTAAGGAGAGTGTATAACGCGATGAAGCTAAGAGGATGGCTTTAAAACCGTCCAGTTAGCAAATCTTTATTAAGCATCTCTTCATTTTCAATTCTTGATAATCATGTCCGAACAACCACCTCAACTTCCTCCACCTCCACCACCGCCACCTCCTCCTAAACAGCGACCCTTAGGTATCACTATTCTCTCTATCCTTGGGTTTATTTCTGCAGCACTATTCATTCTAGCGGGAATTTCCTTCATCGTTCTCGGACCATTAATCACTCATGAGCTTACAGCCATGGGCGCACGAGCATTTGTGATAGCCGTGGCTGGAGCTCTCGGATTCTTCTTCTTGGTATCTGGAGGCATAGCATTCCTTGTAAGCTGGGGCTTATGGAACGGTAAGAGCTGGGCATGGTGGCTCAGCGTAATACTGGGTATACTTTCATTGTTGTCTTCACTCGTAAACATTGCCATGGGTGAGATCACCTCGCTTGTATCCTTGGTGATAAATGCGGTAATCCTGTACTATTTCTTCAAGCCGCACGTTAAGGACTTCTTCGGAGTCAAAGTTTCCTTCTCGACCTAAATTTTATTTTTTTAAAATATTCGTTTTTATCTGATTTTTTTATAATGAGTTTAGCGTGGACTTTTTAACGTGATTGCGTAGCTATAATTGAACCGTGAAGAGGCTGGCCGCGCCTGAAGACGTGATGAAAACCTAGGAAAAGGATTGAACTAAATACTATTTAAAAGCCGATCAGGTTTCTCATGCACAGGTGATTATAGTGACCTCACCTCAAGTTAACGTGACAGTTAACCTCAAGGGTGAAACGGTACTAATACCCCTTTCGAGCGAAGCCAGCATAAAAATTGAAAACCACGCGAGAAGAAGGGTTCAGGTGGATTTGAACATCGAGAAGATAGAATGGGGTCTTGAACACTCGATACTTAAAGTCGAGTTCAAAGATAAAATACTATACATCGGCTCTAGTAGTCCAAGAATTCAAAAACAGAGTTTCAGCTTAGAACCCGGTGAAAAATCAACACTCCAATTCAAAGTGATAACTCCTCCACGTCTCGCCAAGACTTCTCCCACAACTATTAGACTGGAGGTAAACTTCCGGAACGACGAGGAGAAGACGCTGCCCGTCATCCTCGAACCCACTGTGCCAAGGTCCAAGACTTAGAATAATCGTGTCACTGCGCTGAATTATAGCATAAACAAGATATATTTTAATATGTCTATCATCCTTTATACATGATGTATTATGGGTGAACCAGTTAATATTCCTGAAGAGAAGCTCTACGAGATGCAAGCCAGGCTTTGCAAGTTCATGAGCCACCCCCTTAGACTCCAGCTAGTCAAACTGCTCGAGGATGGAGAAAAAAGCGTATCAGAGCTTGTTGAGCTTACCGGGCAGCCGCAACCCGTTGTCTCCAGGCACCTTGGATACCTCCAACAGCTCGGAATCATCGCGTCGGAGAGGAGGGGAAACAAAGTATACTATAGCTTAAGGTACCCGGAACTATTCCAGGCCTGCAAGCTCCTCCGGAGCGTCCTCATAAAGATACTCGAAGAGGGCCACAGCCTAGCCCTAGTTTTAGAGTAGCATCCTTGAAATGCAAAACAGCTTCTCCCTTGAAATACAAGCGTAATACGCTGTTTTGTGGACGCAAAACTGCAAGACCCCCGAGAACATCAAAAATCCAAAAAACCCCCAAAAACGAGGAAAACCTCCGCCAAAAACCTTGATAAAACACGCAACACGGTACGGTTTAAAGAAACCTTTAAAAAATAAAACCATTCACCAAATCACCCATAACATTAGAGCTTTCTGAGAAAGCAGTGAGGTTAAAGCCAATCCTTGGGTATTTTTTCCTGCTCCTCCCTAACCCTCTGGATTATAATCTCGGATCTTTCCAGGGTATAGATCCACGCCCTATGAATCCTATCAAGAACTTCAGCGGTAAGTGGGTATGACTGGGGAACGAAGACCCTACCTATACTTGAGCGTTGAAGAATCCACTCGCGGAAGTGGTTCTCACCCAAGCTTTCCAAAGTAGTTCTCGAGATGTTGCCTCCTCTGATCCAGTAGAGGTCCCTGATATAATTTCCAGCTATTATCCTATGAAAGCTTCTTTCGTTTTCTTCCGTGATCTTCAAACCACTGAGGTACTTGTAAGCCATGCTTAGGAAGTTTCTTTGTTCCGGAAGAAAGAAAGCGCCACTAGCCGAAAGCAGAAATTGCTCCGAATGGAGGAGCACATCGAAGGAGCCTTTCAAGTAAACAATGGAAGAGGTTAGATATGAGGAAAGAATGCTTTTAATGAGCCTATCAAGCGCGCTTTTTTCATCTTCTATGAGTATAGATCCTGCCTTTACTAACTCTAGGATCTCCTCGTCCACGAAATACCCCTGGAGTACTACTTTACCAGCCTTAGCGAATGCTGGTACGGCGAAGACTCCCGCTTCAAGTGCGGATAAAGGGTTAGTTTCAGTGTTGACAAATTTTACCGTTTCAAGGAGTGAATTTTGCTCCAATAGTTGATATACATGGAAGGAGTCTGAGCATCTTGGGTGTGCGTAGATTGTTATCATGAGTAGTTGAGTATGGTCGGCTAAAATTATCCTTTTCGTTATAGGTGCTCGGGAGATAAAAAGAGATTTTACTGGGAAATTTATCTATTTTATACAGTGATTTCCGTAATATGAAATACGTAATACGAATTTCATATCACGGAATTTATAATACATGATATACTATACATTATGCATCTTTCGTTTTCTTCATTGCTAAATCTCAATATGTTTTCTGATTTTTTCGGGGTAACTTGCATTTTCTCGATTGATTATGTGGTAGAATTCTATTTTAAACTAACATTTACGTTAAAAATATGGGAATTTATTTTAAAGATTATGTTTTTTAAACCGAATATTTTCATAAACATCGATTATAATATAATCGTAATATGGCCGTAAACTCTCGACTTCATCTCAAGGGCTAAGTTTTATTTCACGCAGGGTCCCATAGTGTATGTGACTGGATCGATTATAATCCGAAACGCTGAGTTCATCTTGACTATGGATGGAGTGAATGGCTTGCTTAGAAGACAATCCATTTTAATCAAGGATGGAGTTATAGAAGCCATCGGAGACTACGCTACTATAGTATCAGCATACGGACAGCCTGACGATGTGATTGATGGGCGTGAAAAAATTGTGATGCCGGGGCTCATTAACGCCCATACTCATATCGCTATGACTGGTTTCAGGGGGCTCGCGGCTGATGCTGGCGAGGTCATCTACAAGGTTTTTTGGCCTTTGGAGAAGAGTCTTACCCCGGATGTCGCATACAGGCTGGCACTTTTAGGCGCGTTAGAGGCGGTTAAAAGCGGTGTTACCGTTATTGCCGATCACTATTTCTTCATGGATGAGATCGCTAAGGCTGTTGAAGAAGTAGGTATCAGAGGTTTTCTGGGCCATACATACATGGACATAGATGGTCCTTTCGTGGGAAGTGAGGAGTTGCGTAAGGCCCTTGACTTTGTGGATAAGTGGAAGAACCACGAGCTTATAACGCCTGTCCTCGCGCCCCATGCAACTGATACCGTGCATAGAGAGAATCTGGTCTTCCTGGCCGAAAAGGCGAAAAACGATAAGCTATTTCTACACTTACACTTGGCACAAACCCAGAGGGAATTTAAGGTAGTGCATGAGAGGACTGGCTTTACTCCCGTTAAATATGCCTTGCACTTGGGTCTTCTTGGTGGCAGGACTATAGTGGCTCATGCAAACTATGTTCTTAACGAGGAGAAAGCCCTCCTTGCACACTCCGGAAGCATAATAGCACAGTGCCCTACAACCTATCTTCTCTCAGGGACGAGGTTCCATGCTTATGATTATTGGCAGCTTGGGGGAAACATAGCTATAGGCACTGACGCCCCCTGCTATAACGATAACACTGACTTCTTCGAAGAGATGCGGCTACTCATCTTCGGTCAGAGACTGTTGGCCGAGAGGGTCGGTTTATGGAACGCTTACGATGTCTTGGAAATGTCTACGCGATCCACTGCACGGCTTCTAGGGCTTCGAACAGGCATAATTAAGAGGGGGTTTGAGGCTGATCTAGTCTTGCTTGACATCAAGAAGCCACATTTGAGACCCGCCTTTAACCCGTACGCTCTAGTCGTATACTCGGCCACTACTGGTGACGTTGACACGGTTATCGTTAAGGGAAGAATTGTCGTTAGAGGCGGGAGACACGTGGGTCTTGACGAGGAAAGAGTAATTCATGGAGGCGAGGCAGCCGCGATGTCCCTCCTTAGAAAAGCTTTGAACGAGAATCCAGAGCTCGAGAATTTGCTGAAGGTAAAAGAAATATAGTCGATTAAGTTTTTCAAGTTATGGCCAAACCCCTCCACATACTAGCTAAACCCGGGGACGTCGCGCCCCGCGTTATTGTGTCAGGCGATCCCGCCCGCGTCAAACAACTTTCAACGATGCTTGAAAATGCAAGACTAGTAAACGAGAATAGAGGCTTTCTAGTATATACTGGGAAGTGGAAAGGTGTAGATGTTTCCGTGGCGACACACGGGATAGGGGCCCCATCCGCTGCGATCGTTTTCGAAGAGCTGATAATGCTGGGAGCGAAGCTTCTCGTAAGGTTTGGCACGTGCGGTGGGTTGATGCGCGAGATGAGGGTAGGAGACATGGTGATAGCTACCGGTGCCTCTTATGCTCCAGGAGGAACCTTGAGCACGTATTCTAAGAACGACTGCATGGTAGCAGTTCCCGATTACGATGTGCTCCGGCTTCTTGTAGAGAAAGCAAAGGAGCACAACCTCAGGTACTTTGTAGGTCCCGTTATCAGCAGCGACAACTTCTATGCTGGAGTCGAGTTTCTCAACGAGTGGATTAAACGAGGAATGATCGCCGTGGACATGGAGGCGGCAACGCTTCTCGTCCTTTCGAGAATACGTGGAGTTAAAGCTGGAGTATCATTTGTGGTCAGTGATGTTATCGGAGAAGTGTACGCGAAGATGGCTACAGCGGAGGAGTTAAAAGCTGCTGTGGACAAGGCTGCACGTGCCGTCTTGGACGCTGTTGTTTCGATTCCTTTATAGAATTTTAGATAATCATGAACATCATCGATTTTTCTCTGAGAAGACTCGTTGATCTTTATAGCCTAGCCTCATCGCTGACTGGTGATTCTGCTCTCTTACTTTTTCCGTCATGTAGGCTAGCTGTCCCTCGCAGTGAGATACACGAGGCTACGCTAAACTATGCACATATCTTTATCTACAAGGACTACGAGAGATTTGAGGAATTTCGTGCAGGGGGTTCAGAACGAGTCGTGGACATAGGTGGATACCTGGGCCTATATAGCGTGAAGAACCTGAAAGCTGGAAAAAAAGTTAAGGTAACTGTTGTGGAGGCGAACCCAGCTCTTTGCAAATACATTTACTGGAATCTTAAACTTAACAAGGTTGATGAAAGAGCAAAAGTTCTCTGCGTGGCTGTTGGTAAGAGACGAGGATGGGGCTGGTTTTACCTGGGAGAAAGTTTGGTGAACTCTTCTCTTATTAAAGGCTATGTAGAGGATTTTTCAAGGGTTGTAGGCAGGTTAAGAGTCTTTAAACTGACCTTGATGGATGCCCTAAAGATGTCTGGATTTAAGAAAATAGATCTCTTAAAGTTAGATGTCGAGGGCTCTGAGGGGGATGTTTTAGAGGAGTCTACCAGAGCGCTTGAGGAGTTTGACGTTGAGAAGATAGTTGTAGAGATTCATGAGGGTTACTCTTCATTAAAGCGGCTCGGCAAGGTCCTAGAGGAGAGGTACCGGTTAATCGTTGTAAATGACGGGGAGACGCCGCATCAAAGCTTCCTTTACGCGTTGAGCAGACGGTAAGCCTAAAATATGGATTATTATAAGATTTTTCTATGCCTTTTCATATAAAGGTTGATAGGGTTCCTCCCAGGGTTCTCGTGGTTGGAGACCCCGGTCGTGCAAAGCTTCTTTCCCACACGATATCAAACGCTGTCCTGGTCAACGAGAACAGGGGTTTACTCGTATATACAGGAGGATGGAGGGGGGTTGAAGTTGCGATAGCCACGCATGGAATGGGAGGAGCGGGTGCTGCGATTGTTTTTGAAGAATTAATTCAGAGTGGGGCTAAAGCCATAGTACGCCTAGGTACCACTGGAGGCCTTAGTAGTAGGGTCTCTGTCGGTGATCTCGTTGTTCCCACAGCTGCTCATTATTACCATGGGGGTCTTTTTAGGCAGTATTTTGGAGACTTGAGTGTATCAGCAGCCCCGGATCTCGAGCTTGCATGGTTCCTGTTTTCCAAAGCCCAACAAAGAGGTTTTCCTGTCCACGCTGGACCCGTTGTAAGTAGCGACGCCTTCTATGCAGAGGATAAGGCCATAGCTGAAAGGTGGGCAAGCCTTGGAGCATTGTCGGTTGAGATGGAGTGCGCAACACTGTTCACTATAGCCATGTTGAGAGGCATTAAGGCAGCTGCAGTACTTGTAGTCAACGGGCACTTGCTTGAAGAAGACAAGAGGATCGTTTCCGAGGAGGAAATGCTTGAAAGAACTAGGATGGCGGGTACCCTTGCACTGGATACACTTGTCTCTATTAAGGTGTGAGGCTTGACTTGCGAGCACTTTCACGCTTACAAGCGCCTTACTGAGACTAATGTAGCCTCAAAACTCATGCGTGAGACTCGCCGCGTTCTAATATACGGAGCGTGTGTAAGGGACGAATACCCCGAAATATACGAGAGCTTTTCGCAGGGAAGAACGCCGCTGGCTGTGTGTCTAGAGTCAGAACACTTTAACGTTGTGGCTCTAAAGGTGGCCTCCATGTTTGCACGTGTGAACCTCGAGGAGGTGGTTGTTCTGACGGTAGACGGGTCTCCCCATTGTGTAGGGTTGCATCATGCTGTTGAAGAAGCTGCTAAGGTGTCTGGTAAAGACGTCATGATAAGGCATGTAGTCATAGAGGAAGGTTCGCCTATTGAGGTGAGTAATCAAGCTGTTAAAACCGCGAGATATCTCTCTAGGGTTGAGAGGCTTATGAAAAAGAACTTATGAAAAGAAAAAGATATAGCGTTCAAACGTTAAAATGATTCTGTGGCACAACAGAGAAAGTGGAGCGTATTTGTGGCTATCGTCGCAGTTTTTTCTGCACTCTGTGCAGCTATAACTGCTATTGTTTCTGTTCCGAGTCCCACGGGTTATACGCATATAGGTGACACGGTCATTTATCTAGCCGCTTTACTCTTTGGCAGTCAAGTCGGGGCTGCTGTTGGTCTAATCGGACCAGTGATTGCTGACATAATAGTCGGGTATCCAAGATGGTACGTAACCCTAGTGGCTCATGGTCTACAAGGTTACATTGCAGGGTTTGCTAAAGGCAAGAGTTTTCGGACAAAGGTTATGCTCATGATAACAGCTGGTCTGGTTATGAGCTTTACATACTTTGTTGTGAATGTATACGTCAAAGGCTTAATCCCGGCCCTGACATCTCTTATTCGAGATATATTGGGGCAGACACTTGTCTCCGTACTTCTTTCGGCTTTACTTGTTAGACCTCTCGAGAATAATTCAGTCATTAGGAAGGTCTCACAAATGATTTAACCTGCTTTCAACCTGAAATTAACAGCAGCATGTATGAGCAGGCACGATGAAGCGGTTTGGAAGGACAAGCCGACCGTCTTTTCGTTTCTTGGAGTTTATTTACTTTACTCCCTGCCCCTCCTAAGCTTAGTACTTGCTCATCTTTTATGGCTGGGTTTGCCTGCAGAGTTTAAGACGCAGCTCCAAACACTATCTCCGATATTGCTATGGATTACAATGCTACACTTCCCCTCCAGCCTTATTTATGTTTCAGCTTTTCTAATCTCCACCGCTTTAGGCGTGTTAAACTGGATAGTACGGGTAGACATTAAGCCACTTGTCTTCACTCTGGGAGGCTTCGTTGTAGTAGAGGCTACCAGGAGGCTTAGCATAGTACCCGGGGATTTTAACACCCTCATCCTCCTATTCTTAGCTTATTCTTTGATTGGAGTCCTAGGTGTAGATCTATACCGGAGAAGCTTCACTTATTACGTCTTCCCGGACACAATTGTGATAAAAGGCGGCTTCGTAAATAAATGGGAAAGAGTCGTTAGAAAAGATTTTGTTAGCGATGTTGTAGTCATAGTACCATTTCTCGGACACCTTTTTGGCTACGCTCACATATTACCTGTTACCCAGAGCCAGATAGGACTTGGAGACACATTCAGCCTTAGTGGAGTCTCAGTTGAAAAAAGAGGGGTGGGAGTCCTGGTTGGAGGTGGTAAGAGAGTTGTGGGTGTAGAGCCCAGACCCTGGAATTGTATTTTTGGAGTGAGAAATTATAACGACGTGAAGAGGGCTATTCTAGAGCGATAATTCGAGAGGCACTTTAAAGATAAAAGATGCAGATATGGAGAGAATGAGTAGTAGAATCACCGCTAAAAGGAATAAAACATCTAGAATTGTTATTGTAGTTTCTTCAATAAATGTCCTTGAAGGGTACCTGCCAAAGCCCCTGGATTCCATCGCAATGCCAAGCATAACAGATCTCCTAACGACTAAATAGAGAAGAGGGGCTGCCACAGAGATTATTAGCTGCCAGGGCCTTGAAAGCTTCAAGTAGCCTTTCATTTTCCTGAAGGCTACCATGTTCTCTAGATCTCTCCTTACCAGTGGAAACATTCTAAGTGTGACAAAAGTCATGTAGGAGTATATATAGGGCACTTTTAGTTGCAGCGTCAGAGCTGAGGCAAGCTCTTGGGGTCCTGTTGTCGCGACAAAGAACATGGAGTAAAGGATAATTATGAGTATTCGAGCTGACAGTAGAAGCGTCTTATACAGCGCCAGAGAGGGTTCAAGCCCAATGTTTAAAGTGAACAGAACATAAGTTACCCATGTATAGCCGATGAGTGTAGAAGCTACCCCCGTAAGAATAAACTTATGTATTTTTGGTCTTGAGAGAAAAACCAGTAGGAGTGAAACAGCAAGGTTTACGATAGTTGTAATGATATTCTGAAATAATGCTACTGTAAAAACTGCTACCGTTACCGCGAAGAGTTTCACGACCGGGTTGATTTTTCTAAGCAATTCCGTACTCTTACCTGTCATATGTTGAGAACACCGCGTTTCGCATTTCTCGCATAGCGATTTCTATCTGCTCAGAGCTAAAAGCTTCTCGAAAAACGGGTGGCGGGGAGAAGTTAAGACCCTCCCAGACCCTTTGCTGCTTAAGTAGATCGCTAAAAAATCCTTGAAAAATAATCTTGCCTTCTGAAAGGCCTATAAGTCTAGCATTGAGGAGGGGAAGAACCCATGTATCGTGTGTAACCATTATCACTGTTTTTCGCTTATCAAGCATGCTTTCAATCCACTTTAGGACAGAAACGGTGTGCCTTAGATCCAAGCCAAATGTGGGTTCATCGAGTAGAAGAATTGGCCTGTCAAGAAGCTCCATCTCGATAAGAGAGATCAATCTCTTCTCACCCTGACTAATCTCGTACACACCGCTTTCAGCCAGATGGCTTAAACCTCTGTCCTCGAGTGTCTTCATAGCGACCTTTAAGGCCTTTTCCCTTGAGAGTCCTCCTGCGATTAGGCCAGACACAACCTCTTCGATCACCTTGCGTTCTGTAAACTGGTGTTCAGGTATCTGTGAGACATAGGCAACCTGCGAAAGTGCTGGTCTCCTACCCAGGACAATTACACTTCCTGAGTATCTCTTTATAAGCCCGGCAATTACCCGCAAAAGAGTAGTTTTTCCGCTACCGTTGGGGCCCACAATGATTAAAAGCTCTCCTCTGCTGACTTTAAAGGATACATTCTTCAATACGGCCTTCTGATCAATAATCACGCTGAGTTTTTCAGCCATTACCACAGAGTCCTCTCGAGTGGTATTAGCTCTTGAAAAATCTACTACTGGTTTAGATAATTCCGATCTATTTTTAAGGGTAGAAAAAGGCAACCAGATACCGGCCTGAGTAAGACTTTCAAAGGGTATCTTCTCAAGGAGCTCGTTAAAATTGCTTGCTAGTATGCCTCTCCCATTATTTAGAAAAAGTATTTTATCGATAAGTCCCTCCAGGTAGTCGAGGCGATGCTCGACTAGAATTATCGTACCACCCTCACTCTTATACCTCCTTAATATCTGATATATTGCAAGTGATGACTTTGGGTCTATGTGGGCTGTAGGCTCATCCAATAAGAGAACTTTAGGCTTGAAGCATAGAACGCTAGCCAGGGCAAGCCTTTGCTTCAAACCAGTTGAAAGGGTATCTGTCTGCTCGTTTTTGTATGGTGCGAGGTAGGTGTCCTCAAGGCATTTCTCCACCCTTTCAAATATGGACTCCTTCGGATACAGGAAGTTTTCGAGTGGAAAAGCAACTTCTTCAAATACGGAGTCCATTATTATCTGCGCCTCTGGATCCTGAAAAACGATACCAACGTCCCCAGCTATTCCCCTCAAGCCCTCGGAGGCTGGATCGTGCCCGACTATACGTATGTCTCCCTCAACTTTCCCTACTATAAGTTCGGGAATAACACCGGATAAAGCGAGTAAAAGGGTAGACTTTCCTGAGCCTGTGGGACCTAAAACTAAGAGAGTTTCCCCACTCCTCAGTGTGAAGGAAACATCCCTTATTACTGGGAATTCTTTAAACCCTAATGAGACGCTGAGGAAATCGACTGAGACTGTCTCCAAGTGACTTCACCGATTTAGCCACCTCAAAGGGGTCAAGGATAGGAGTTGATCTAGCCACAGCGTCGATTACCGCTTTAACGAGTATCCCCGCGAATATTCCTCCACTGACGAAATACAGAGACCAGAAGACTACTCTCTGCTCGGGGGTTAAGGGCTCAGCTATCCCGTATAGGATAGTGTCAGCAGGTGCCGCCCAGAGAGCAGGCATGGCACCAGCCAATGTCATCGTGACCCACCCCCACCTTTTGTACCGTGTAGCCATGAAGGTTAGCTCAGAGAGTAGACCTTGCATGAATCCATAGAGGAGAACTGTCGAGGAAAACTGGGACCCGTATGCCATTTCCATTATGGATGCTAGAACCTCGCCTAGCAGAGCCACTCCTGGCTTTCTTATTATGTATGCGGGGATGGTTGCTCCTATAAACCACATTCCATATATAATCGGGAGGAAGAGTAAACCTAGGATTAGCTTTGTGGCATCCCACACGATGTTCGACCATACAAGAAAGATAGCCCCTATTACCGTGGATATCGCTGCTGTGAAAACAAGTTCAACTACTGTTAACCGTGTTTTCATTTCAACCGCTGATTAAAATCTATAATCTGGTTATAAAGTTTTCTCATAAAATGTGAAATTTAATGTTATTTTCTATAACCTAGTTATGAGGAAGATGGGATATATGCAAGTGTTATATTTTACGTATATTTTCTTTCAAGCGAAGATTTATAACCTAGTTTTATATGAGAGACTATGTATATCGATGTTCCCGGAGGGAATAGCCTTCAATATATTCGTCCCGGGTTTTCGCAAGATCCTAGTAAATGAACTGAGAAAAAGAGGTCTTTCGCAGACCGAGATTGCAAGAGCGCTCGGGGTTACCCAGGCAGCTGTTAGCAAGATGATGAGAAACAATAGGAACTCTATCATAAGAGACATGGAATTATTGAATGTGCAGATATCCGAGATAGAGTTGATAGCTAGAAAGATCGCTGATTACGTCGCCAAGGGTGAAATAAACACTGCCGGGATGTTGGCTAACAGGTATTGGCTTTTGATTCTGGCAGGAGGAGATGCTTGCAAAGCTCATGAAAAGTATGGTTGGAGAAGAAGTGAGTGCTATATCTGTACAAAAATGGTTTATCCAGACCTTGATGTGAGTAAGGGTCTAGCTATGGCTGATATTGAAAGAGCTCTCATGATCTTGTCTTCCTCAAATGAGTTCCCTTTTTTAATCCCAGAGGTTTTATCGAATCTTGCACTGGCTATTCCTGGTGCTAAGGGTCTGTTCGATGTCGTCGCGATTCCTGGTAGAATCTCACCTGATAAAAGGGGTGGTATTCTGTACAGGAAGCCAGAGTTTGGGGCTAGCCGGCATTTAGGAGGTGTTCTCTTGTCCATCGATGGGAAATATAGGGCAGTGATGAATATAAAGTATGATCGATTTGTAGAAGAAGCGCTCGTGACGATGGACTTGAAGTTTAAGGAGTTCAGTAGTAGTGAGTATCCTGCGGCTAACCCTGTAGCCGCAGCAGCACCCGTACTTTTCGATGAATGCCCTGACTGTCAGATACTTGTGGATAATGGAGCGGACTATATTGAGCCAAACGTGTACATTTTTGGGAGACGTGCCGTAGAAGTTGCTAATATAGCGGTATCACTAGCTGAAATCTATGTAACTATTCTTAGAAAACATAATCTACAATACTCTCTTCTATCGCAATAGTTAAGCGTGAATAAATATTAATAACCCTTTAAACTACTTTCTTTTGACTAAGAATGGGGGAAGGATCTTTAGGGGACCTCTCCGTGGGTTCTCCTCGTGAGAACGCCATTCAACTACTCAGGATGCTGGGTCTTACAGGCCTGGAGGCCGAACTATATTTGATTCTCCTGGAGAAAGGACCCCTTAGCGCTCCCGAGATCTCGGATTATCTTGTTAGGCATCGTCCTCAGATTCATGTCGCTCTTACACGCCTCTCCTCTAAAGGTTATATAGAGGAGCTGGGGGGCCGTCCAAAAAAGTATCGGGCTGTTGACCCTCAATTACTAACTAGTATGTTCATGCGGGAGTTTAACGCTTTAACGACGAAGGCTCTTGAATACATGAAGAGTATTTCTAAACCTTCTTTCGAGGAAAAATTCGGAGTCTGGATTATTCGGGAACCCGAAGTAGCGAAGAGTAGGATATCCCAAATGCTAGACGAGGCTAAGATTGATGCTCTCGTGATGGGGGATATCAAGTTCATACATCTTCTGAGCGACAAGATCGAGGCGGCAATTAAACGGGGTGTAAGCGTATATGTCCTTAGCTATGCTCTGGGGGAGCGGGGAGCTAAATTTATCGTTGAAGATATGCCGTTCCTTAAAAAGCTACGTGTAGCTATCTCAGGGGACATAGTGGTAGTTGTTGATTCTTCCCTAGGTGGCGTCCTAAAGGCTAGACCGACTCTACCACTCAAACATGGCTTTCTTCTAGAAGAGAGAACACTGGTTGATTATCTGTCTCACGACTACGTCAATAGATGGGTAAGCTCTAAGGTCGTTGTAGATGATAAATTTAACTTTCCTTTAAGGTTCACTTTTCATCGCATGGCTTTGTATGAAACTAGGAAGCTACTTCTCGAAAACAAGAAACTCCGACTGATTTCCGAAGGATATGAGGTAGATACTGGTGCTAAAGTGAAGGTGGAGGGACGTATTGTAGACGCTGTCCTAGACTTGCCGGCCGGTTATGCTCACTTTAAAGTCGATACAGGAACAAGCATAATACGGGTTGGAGGACTAGACGCTATAGCTGAAGAGGTTGCTGGAGAATACTTTGAAATACACGAAGAGACGGGCTGAGGACAATCATATCGAATACAATATAGAATACAACATAAGTTCGGCTAGGGAACGTGGAGTTAAATAGGTGATCCATAGTTTTCTGGCTGGGTAGAGCTCTTCTTCCCTAAGCGTTTCCTTTGAGTCTAATCCAAGCCTCGGTTGTCCACTCCGGATACGACGAATGGAGTCAAGGACGTCCTCCATGTAATCCTTACTAATCACACCAGCCTCGTACTTTGCACGTGTCAGGCTTTCCACCGCGTTGTAAGTCGCCTCAGCTATTTGTACACGTGTCATCCATTCAGTTTCATAATTAAGCATCAAGTACCAGTTAGGTGCTGTAAGCAACTCACGGTGCTCTTCTAAGGTGTGTTTCAATATACGGTAACCGAATTTTCGCGGCATATGGAAAGCAATACTACCAGGGTCTACGAAAGGCGCCAAAGGCGCTACAAATGCGTCTACGGATCTTCCTCCTATTTTAAAGAGCTCAAGATAGAAGTCGCCTAGTGCTTGGACGTTTAAGGGTGTTTGCATAGGTAGCCCCACCATGAAGTACATATCTACCCTTGTAAAGCCAAGCTCCCGAGCATTCCGTACAAACTCCTTGAGGCTAGCGTTTCCGTAAGGTCTCCCATAAGCTTTCCTTACCCTCTCATCATGAGACTCAGGTGAAATTTGAAGATACACTTTGTCTCCGGTTTTCCTATAAAGATTCAAAATATCACGAGAAGGAGGTGTGAAGAACTCGAAGAAAAGCTCTATATCAGTTTTTTCTTGTGCAAGCAAACTCGTGAACTCCTCTATGAACTTTCTTCCGAGGAGTTGGAGATCATTAACGAAAAATATTGGAGCCCTCAGCCTCTCTGTGATCTCTTTGTACTCCTCAAACAAAGTCCTCGGGCTTTTAACTCCAAGCATCTTTCTACGGAATATCACATGGTAAGTAAAATTGCTTCCACCGCAAGCTAGGCAGTTTAATGAACATCCCTTGTATGTGATTACAGCTGTAACAGGGTGCTTTAGGAAACTGCTCCAAGGTAAAGAGTTTTTTAAGCCGCTCTTTATCATAACCTTAGAGATTATCTTGTAGTCTGGTTTCAGGTCATCCAGCTCAACGGGAACATATTTAAGGCCTGTAAATTTCAACTTGCCCTCTTGCCTGAAAGCAAGATTAGGGATGTTTTGAAGACGGGCCATTTCACCCTTCTCCAAAGCTTGTACAAGCTCGAAAACGATGGGCTCAGTAGTGTCGCCTAGAACAACGACGTCGACAAATGGGTATTTTTCAATTATTTCGCGCCAGTAATAGGTTGCTGATAAACCACCTATAATGATCGGAGCTTGATGAAGCTCCTTTACAAGCCTTGCTAATTCGATTGCACCATGAGAGTGGACAAGCCAGTGAATGTCAAAACCATAAACAGATGATTTGATGGTCTTAAGGAGGTGTGGAACATCCAGGTCAGGCTCGTTAACCATTCTTGCAGCTACATTGTATAGACCGACTCTTACCCCCCTTTTCTCGAGGTAGGAGGCTAGATAGAAGAAGCCTGCAGGATACATATCAAAGATGGGCTTGGATGGAATGACATCACTTATAGGACCATAATGGACGCGTTTTAAATCACGAAAGTCGTAAACACTTGGAGGATGTATTAGGACAAGATCATAGCTACGCGTCATGAAGCCCAGTAGAAATCAAAATCAAAACATATATTTTTTAATTATGTAAAAGCATCAATTAAGAATCTCAGAGCATAATATATCATTGCTGTAATGAGAACAAGCTGTATGAGTTCTAGGATTTTCTTGTTTGCTCTTAGACCCTTGCTAGCCATATAAGCCAGTAAAGAAAGCCATGCATAGTCCATCCATACGTGCACTGCATAATACTCGAGCATTCCGGAGAGACCTGGGGAATAAAGGTTGATATCCGCTATTATTTTTACACCTACAGTTCCCCACCATACTAGGAAATAGGGGTTAAATGCTGTAAGCATGAGCCCTAACAAAATGGGGTTTACCGCCATTCCCATAGTCTTCACAGTTTTTCCCTCCGCGTGCTCACCTGCGAGTAAGTCTCGTAGAAACATTACGGCAAAAAACAGAATTATGAATCCTCCCGCAATGGATAATAATCTACGAGTCGTTGGGTTAAGAAGGAAATTATAGGTCCCTACGCCTAAGAGGACAAACAAGGGTAGTTCAAAGAACATGTGACCCAAGGCCGCTTTAAAACCATACTTCCATCCATGAATACTACCTCCTATTATAGCTGAGGAGGACAGAGGACCTGGCGAAACCACACCACCAGCAGTTAGTGCTACAACCTCCACGGCTAGCGATGGATCGATCATGTTCGCTGCAAACTGATTTCTAGGACTATTTTAGTTTTCTCATGTATTTTCCGAAATTATTTCTTAAGGGATTATTTCCACCGTGTTATTGAATGGAGGGTAGAGGAGATCTTCAGGGGAAATAACCCCGCTGTCAATGCTCTCAATTATTGCTGGAACCGAGGCAAGAACGAGTTTTATAAGCGTCTTTGTAGCTTCACATACTTCCCTAAATCCTGAGTCCCCCCAATATCTTTCTCTATATGCGTAAAGACACCTTCCCCCACAGTAATTGAAATAGGGGCAACTTATACATGGCTCCAAGATCGGTCTTTGCATTAGTTTAAAGCCTGTTTTAACGTCGCCCAGTAAAGCCCAGTTCTCAGAGACTGCTATTGGACATGCCGTTATTTTTCCATTCGTTAGTATTGACACTGAATTAACTCCGGAGCCGCAGGGCGGAGCGTTATAGACGTTTCCAAAGATGGCTTGTGAGGCAATGGCTTTGAAAGGCGCGATTCCCAGAACCTTTCCCTTCTTTATCCGGGTAATCCATAAGCTCATCAGTCTCCTTAAACCGGGTTTATAGCTGTTATCTCTCCATTCTGTGAAGTTTCTCCACCTATCGCTCCAGACTACGTCTAGTTGCCAGTGAATATGGTTGAATAAATTAAGAGACAATAGATGCGATACATCCTCGTATATGTCTGTATCTTGTGTCACAGTCATCCTTGCTATGACGTCGCCTTGAAATCCTATTTTTCTAAGATGCTTTGCCGCTTCCAAGACCTTCTCATAGACACCAGCACCCCTATGCTTGTTTGTAATCTCTCGCCTCCCATCAATGGATAGTAACACTGTATCAAATCTACGCCAATACTCGTTCGGGAGCATGTGGTACAGTAATCCATTCGTTTGTATCACAAAATGCTTAGCCTTAATATTATCCAATATCCAGATTACCTTCTTGTAATTTAGCAGGGGTTCCCCACCATAAAACGCAACCACTGCCTCGTCATCTTTCTCAATTAGCCTCTTTAGGTTCGCCAAATCATACTCTATTTCCCAAGGAACTTTCTCCCTGGGAAAACTACCTCCACAATAATCACATTTTAGGTTGCACTGGCCCGTTGTAAACACGATGTAGAGCACAGAGGTAGCTCTTCCTGTAACCGTATAAATTTATCTCGAGGCTGAAAATTTCACGGCGAGACTTTAAGCCGAGGAGGATAGCTGTCAGCCTGAACCCATCGAGCATCTCCAGAAACTACTTCTAGGAAATACCCCTTAAGTCTGAGAGAGGAGGGTTCTTTCGGACAAAAAATAAAAGTTCCTCCACCAACACCCGATTTTTCGAAGACCGCTACGGGTGGCATTGAGAGATAATCTGCGAAAACTCTAACGTTGAAGACTGAGGAAGGATAAGTATAGACTTGAAGGGACACACATTCACCGATGCTGGTCTCTGTTTCATTCCATCCAGCCCACAGAAAAGGTGATTTGCCCGGCATGACTAAATCCGTTCTTCGAGTGAAATTTAACGGATGAAGATTTAGAAGATATAAGATGAAGGGATCTGGAACCCATGAGTAAATCACCTCACATTTGGAGCCCAGTCCACCAGACACACTAGCATTTAAAGAGAAAATGTTTGTGAACCTGGGCGTGAGTGTCAGATTAAACGCCTGGCCTTCGCCTCCAGATAAACCTGGGCAATTGAGCTTGAGCTTGAAGCTATAAACCCTGACCGAGAGAAAGTAGGGGTTAGGGAAGTATATTCGGATTCCCAAGAGTGTGTTTTCCTCGGTTTCTCCATACACCCTGCTAACCTCTATGAATACTGGTTCAACGGAGTAAATTACGTAAAATTCCATTAGCTCATAGATTATGAATATTAACAGGAAGACTGAAGCAATATGCTTTAGCTTCATTTGTTAAGATATTATTGCTTCGTCGTTAAAATAGATTTTTGGTTTTTAAAACCGATTTAATAGATCTTCTATACAAGAGAGTGACTTCTCGTATTGCTCGCATTTAAGGATCGTTAGACCGGCTGTACCCTCATACTTCAATCTAAGTTCAATGAGTTCGCCCTTCTGTTGGTGAAATCGAATTCTTGCTTTTTTATTAAAACTAGAGACTTCTAAAACATAGTCGCCCTCTTCCACTGATCTCTTGGTATGGTAGCCTCTTTGTTGAAGTGTCTGCTCAACGATCTCGAGAGCCTTTAAAGGTTCCATCCTCACCCCCAATAAGTAAAAAATTTTACACATGCTTAAATATTTGTCCTCATTTCGAGAAGATGTATGTCAGTCGCAGTTTTTGGAACAGGACTTATAGGCTCGAACATAGCTAGGAGACTCCTAGAGAGGGGATTTAGAGTTTCTGTCTGGAACCGTAGTTACGAGAAGGCAGCCTCTCTCGGCCAATTCGGAGCGAGGGTAACGAAAAGCATACGGGAGGCCCTTGAAGGGGCTGAGATAGCTTCAATAAATGTTTCAGATGACAACGCATCTCTCTACGTCTTGGAAAACATATTGAATAACCTCGGAAATGATCTGGTAGTAGTAAATCATTCAACCGTAACACCCTTGCATTCTAGAAGGGCATATGAGATGAGTACAAGGAAAAATTGTCCATATATTGCTCTACCTATAATGGGTGGCCCGAAGGAAGCTATGAGCGGCGACCTTGTTGGAATCGCCGGAGGAGACTATGATAAACTCGTGACCCACAAAGACTACATTGATGCGTTGTTCAGGAAAGTTCACGTTGTGGGCAGTCCTGAGGAGGCCTCGGCTGTAAAGCTCGCTATTAATAGCGTTTATTTCTCTGCAATGATTGGGCTCGCAGAGGCGCTAGTCTTAGCTGAGGGCTGGGGGGTGAGCCCTGAAAAATTTTTCGAGATAGGACAGGATCTATGGATAAAAAGCATTATTGAGAGATATGGTTCGAGATTAATAGTTGCTGGATCTGAAAAAGGAATATCTTTACCTCATATCTCATCCATGGCTCAGCTGCTTTTAAGCGCTTCTATGCGAAAGGCTATATCAGAGGAGGACTATACGCGTGTTTACAAGTTCCTAAAGGGGCTCGTCTAGATGAGTGCTACCTCGTACCACCTGTGAACTTTTATTGCGAGGTAGTCAATAATCCTAACTGGGGAATAAATTGCCTTCTTTACCAGAAAGGATGAATGGGCCTCAGAGAGACTGGCTTGCGTCTCACGGGGTACTCTACCAACAGCTATCTCGGCATCGATCCCAGTGACTGCCTCTGGTGGAACATTATCGAACCCCCTAAGATTCAATTTCTCGTCGAAATACCATCTCGCAAAAATTTTTCGCTGCTGATTCTTCGTAACTAGGACAGCCGTATAGGTCTTCGAGGGCTTTACAAGGTTGTCATCAATGTAAATCACAGCTTTTTTGAGGCTTCTACGCGACACGGACTCGGCACTTGATCTGCGAATACTCAGGTAGAGATCTCGGATAATGTCTTCTACGGAAAGATGTACGTGTTTTCTCAATATCTCGGGAGGTATCTTTTCAACGGGTCTCTCGCTAATGATCTCAACAAGCCTCCTGAAATTTTTACCATAAGCAAATATGTATTCCCAAGGCGGCTGCCACCAATACTCGAACTTGTATATTTCATCGAGTTCAGAGATTCTCTCTTCAACCGTCCTAAAATTTTGATCAAAGTGGATCTCGGCCTTAACCTCTGGCTCATCTCCATCAATGCGCGCTACATAGGCAACACCCCAAGTCTTCTTTTTTACAATACTTCCCGGAAGGATGGCAAGAATAGTATTCTTTATTAAAGGCTCCTCCTCTGGCTTCCCAGCAGCTAGCTTTAAGCACTTAACAAGCGACAAACTATCTCGAGAATCATACTCCTCCTGCATCTTTACTCGCTTTTCGTCAACAAAGGGAAGATTGAGGTAAGAAGCCAAAACCTCTGCCGATGCCCCTCCAACGACATAATATTCGCCTTCCTGGAAATCTAAACTTTTAGGACACTCGACGGGAAACCAATCTTGCGAATAGCACTTCACAGGTTGTAATTTCTCGTCGAGGTATATCGTAGTTGGCTCCTCCTCACTTATAAGTAAAGGCGTTACTGGCGAGAAAAATGGTTCGGGAAGATAGATCACTCTCATGACCATTATCCCTATCTCCTAGCCGCCACTAAGGCTAAAAATCCAGGTCCCTTGCTTGTGTATATATTAGTAAAGCGTTGCCTCTGAAGATCCTCAATTATTTTCTCAGGCTCAGGATACTCTGGTACATCGAAAAGTTTGAGAAAGGTTTTCAAACCCTCTCGCTGGTTAATGGGTAAAATAAGGGACAAGTTCCCTTTACGCTTTAAGAGTTGAGAGGCGAGCGACAATATGTTGGGCCATCCCAGTCTCCAAGCATCCAAGGAGCCCACATATAAAAAGTCTAAGGACTCTTTCAGCCTGTTTATCTCGTCAACGTTACTTAGGAGGAGTCTCTCGTCGTTCATCGCGTAGCGTCGAGAGTACTCGTCGAGTATTTCACGGAATAAAGTGTTTTCGATCAGGTTCGCCTCAAAAAGGAGTATCTGCTTACCTCCAAGCCTAGAAGATATCTTTGCTGATGTGAGGGGGATGATGCTGTTGATCTCTGCAATCTGTGGGGAGGAAGGTAGTTTCGACATATCTATAACCCACTCATGAAGCCTTTTGAGAGGTAGAACCTCATAGAAGATCTCACTCAAGAAAACATGGGGTCTCCAATCTCCACTTAGATAAACCCTCGTTAGTGTCGTTGAAGCATATCTAAGAAAATCTTGTAACTGTTGAACTTCCGCGTCTAGTGAAACATTTCTCAATCTTTCCGTAGCACTGTTAATCAACATGGGAAAATCCTTCTTGATAGTCTCGAATATGCGAGCCTTGGGATGTTTTAGTTCCTCTAGAGTTCTATACGTATCAAACATTATCCTTAGAGCAACATCATAAATTATGCTTTCAGACATTACTCTATCACCAGATCCAGCACTCCTCTCCTGTATAGCGAGAGGAGAGCCTCAGCATTGACAAACAATACTTGAGGATTATCTTGTCCTAAAGCCTCACTGACCTTCATCTCGTTTTTTTCAATAACCTTCGAGATGAATGCTCCACTATATTTCTCGTAGACAAGAGTTGGTCTATACTTCTTGAAGAGCAAAGCCTCAGGTAGTCGCGGTCTTATCGTGATAGTTGAGCCGTTAGCTACGAGCCAGAAAACCTGCTTAGCATAGGCGAAAGGCTTTTCCTCCAACATTATATCTAGAATTCTAAAGGTGTTGACATAGTCTAATGGAGCCGATGAATACGAATTCTCTAGAACGTCTAAGAGAATTTCAAGCCATCCGCGGAGTATTTGATAACTAAAGTCTCGTTGGAAGTCCACCTCCACGATAGTATCCCTACCTGAAATCTTAAGTGCCGCAGTTGTAGCCGTGGTAAATGAACTTATTCTAATGTTGAGCTTTCTTGACTCTACGCGAAAACCAGAAATATTCCTCAAACCCTTCAAATCGTCTTTCGCAAGGAGTATTTCATATAAGCCTTTTTCAGGAGCCTGTAATGTTAAAAATACTCTTACCCCTCTTTCTTCCCCGTTCCTGTCAAAATATGCTATTAAAACGTGGTCAAGATGGGGATAGGCTACTCCTGCTAGCCCTAAAGGATTAGCCTTGGCTTCTTCTATAATATTAGGTGTTAATTCTAAAGGGATTTCCGCTCCGCACCGTGGGCAGCGCACCTTAACAGTCCTAATGACTTGAGCCCTGCTCATATTCTCGCCTTTTATCTAAAATATATTTTATCAAAAATAAAAATGGATCCTCAACTTCAATTAATTGCTTCGCGGATACCTCAAAATATCCTAAAAGGTTATGTGCACGAGCATACTCCAAAGCTGTCTCACGGGGGACCATTCTAAGCGATTCAAGATCCTTTTTGTTACCTACTAGAACTGCTGGGATAGGGCCCAGGGTGTCCTCTACAACTCTACGCCAGTTCTCAATCTCTATAAATGTTTCCTCCCGTGTAATATCGAAGACATATACGACGCCCCTTGCCCCTCTTAGAAATGCTGGGGCAAGGAAAAAAAACCTGTGTTCGCCGCCAAGATCCCATATAGAGATAGTAACTTCTGTCCCATTTACCCATCTTAGTTTTTTAAAGAAGTGCTGAATACCTACCGTTATCCTTTCTGACTCATTGAATGAGCCACCAGTAAAAACTCTTGCTAGACTGGTTTTACCCACTCCACCAGGACCACATAGCGACAGTTTTATTACACTTGTCGACACTATGCCTCAACACCCATCATTTTTGAATAATTTATATTTTTGACCCTTAGAAAACAGTATTTCTTATTTTTGTTTATTTCTAGCTTTCAAGCCATGACTTTATGCGCTCAATTCCTTTCTCAATATCCTCCTCCCTTACGGCAAAAGCAAACCTAAGATGTCCCTTGCCCGCATCCTTTGAAAACGCTGTTCCCGGTAGTACTACTACTCCTTTCTCTTCTAATAATCGATCTGCGAGTTCTCTTTCATCTTTAAGTCCCTTTGCTTTTATAATCTCTGTAAAGTCTGGGAATATGTAGAATGCTCCTTCAGGCTTGAAGACGTGAACACCTTTTATACTGCCTAGATGCCGGTGGATCAGGTCACGTCTCTTCCTATACTGGTTTAATATGGGTTTAAACCATTCTAAGCCGTCCTGTAAAGCTTTCGCCGCCGCTATCTGCGCAAAAGTCACTGGACACGAGTACATGTTGTTTGCTATCACGGAAAGCTTAGATATCAGATCCCTGTTAGCAACAACGTATCCCAGCCTCCAGCCGGTCATCCCGAATGTCTTTGAGAAACCGTTAACATAGTAAACGACGTCCCTCCAGTACGGGGTCTGGAGTGTTGAAAAGTGTTTACCCTCGTAAACGAAGTGGTCATAAATCTCATCAGAAACAATGACGAAGTTTTTCTTATATGCGAGGTCCACGAGTGCCTCAACATCGCGCTGATCCATTGTAGATCCAACAGGGTTCTCGGGATAGTTTAGCACTATCATTCGGGTTCTATTTGTGACCAGTCTCTCTATATCCTCGTATCTTATTTTGTAGTTGTTTCCGCGGTGAAGCCTAAGGAAAATTATATTGGCTCCAATAAATCTCGCAACGGATTCATATAAGGGATAAGCGGGATCTGGAATAATCACCTCATCTCCAGGTTCTAGGAGTGCAAGCATCCCTATGAAAATCGCGGCTTTTGCTCCAGCTGTTATGGCCACTTCCTCCGGTTTAACGTCCACTCCGTATTCCTCGTTTATGAAATCTGAGACAGCTTCTCGCAGCTCTGGCATACCCAAACTTGGACCATAACCGTTAAATCCTGAATCCATAGCCTGCTTCGCGTATTCTATAACATGGGGTGGGGGCTGAAAGTCAGGTTGACCAATCCCGAAAGATATGACATCTACACCTTTTTTCTTAAGCTCGAGGCTGCGAGCAAGATATACAAAGGACTCCTCGGCTCCAAGCTTACTCGAAATGTGGCTTGTTTTTAAAATCGGCTTGGACACGTGATATCTGAGTTTCAGAGGAATTTAAGCTTTACATTCTTAAAAACTAAAACGGTATGTGGAAAAAGATTCTTAAAAGAAATTTTTCACGCCATTGCACTAAAAAACTTAATAAAGAGTTTGGGAAAAATTAAAATGATCAACCATGGAGGAGCTTGTTAAAAGCATAGACCAAATCCTGAAAATGATCGATCAGAGCATCAATGAGAAAAAGATACCTGAGGCTATGAGAACTTATGTTGAGCAACTTGAGAGAAACATGAGGTTATTCCTTGACGTTGCCGAGATTAGCGTTCAGGAGAATACCATTCAGTCCCCAATAAGTCCAAGCTCTAGGGGGGCAATGTTCAATTTGAGGAAGGCCTTCTATGCAACGTTAACGAGGCTGGCGCGGGAACAAGGTGTTGACCGGAATAGAAGCCTAGAGGAGTGGAGAAGAGTTGCTGGAGTTCTGATAGAAGAGACGAGGAAGAGGGGGATAATTGAGGCCCCATGCAAGATTGTTCTAACCTATACTATCGTTTCCGATTCCAAGTCAAAGTATATATCTTTTAAGAGCGCGCGGATCTTCTACTTTGAACTAGAGGACATAATAAAGTTAGATCTAACAAAGTAAAGAGCCGTTCCTAGTAAGGCGGATCGGTATCCTTGAAAACATAAGGTGGGTGTGTGGTAGCGTAGAGTATCTCTTGGACCTCCATTTCTCCCAAGATAATCTCGGATAATTTTATAAAGGACAAGAGATCACCCCTTTTCCTGGTTTTCTTAACTTGGTTTTTTAGGTATGGATGTTCGTCTATAATCATCCTTGAAAGTTCCTCGAAAATCTTTCTCCCCTCGCTGTTCATCTGATCGTTAGAGAAGTATATGTTGCGGTTGAGCAGGATTTTTCTGGTTAAATAAACAATGTCCCTGCCAAAACGCACGCTAGCATGAAGATGAAGAAAAATAAATTCGTTTTCATTTAGTCGGGACTACTTTACCCTAACCCTATATGTACTCCCCATGGACTCAATGATTATGGCTGGTGGAGGCGCTATGACCTGTTTGACACGTAAGCTTTTGCCTGCAAGTTTTTTCAGAAAATCCTCGAGTGTTAGTTCTTCCATGTTTTTCCCTAACAAATAGGCACCTCATCACATCTTGTAGGCTTTCTTTCAAAATATACGAGCATAAGAACATATTACCAATATTATACGCATTATTTATTAACCTGAAGGGAGTCCACCACCTGTGTGCGGGATAGTCGGGGTCGCCGGCGAAAATATTAGCGCTGGGTATCTTCTAAGAGAATGCTTAAGAAAATTAGAGTACAGAGGATATGATAGCGTAGGTATCGCTACTATAAATGATGGCAAAATCACAGTTGCTAAAGGTGCGGGAAAGATAGACGAGGTCGACCTTAGGCTTTGCCTGCAATGTCTAAGAGGTAATATCGGAATAGGCCACACTAGATGGGCTACTCATGGACCACCTACAGATAATAATGCACATCCGCATATTGACTGCAAAGATAGGGTAGCCGTGGTACATAACGGAATCATTGAAAATTATCTCGAATTAAAGGAAGAACTTATGAGAAAGTCGCATGAATTTAAGAGTCAAACGGACACAGAAGTAATAGCGCACCTTATTGAGGATTACCTTTATCAAGGATTAGAGCCCTATGAGGCTTTTAAAAAAGCGGTTGAAAGGCTTAGAGGAAGTTACGCGTTGGCCGTCCTAATAATAGACACACCAGATAGGATCTACTTTGCAAGGCGATACTCGCCACTTATAATTGGGGTAGGTGTGGATATTGTTTTTCTAGCCTCGGATATCCCCGCTTTCCTAGAATACACGCGTAAAGTTATACCTCTAAATGACGGCGAGATTGGATATGTCTCATCTAAAACAATTCATATTGAAGATATGAGTGGCAGAGTAGTAGATATTCCAAGTAGAATTCTTGAAGTGGATTGGTCCCCAGAATCTGCGAGAAAAGAGGGATACCCGCATTTCATGCTAAAGGAGATTCACGAACAGCCACGTGTGATCGGGGATACCATCTTTGGGTTCAGCAAAGATTATGAAGCGGCTGCGAGCACTCTTGCATCTAGCGGAAACATCTTTATAACAGCTGCTGGCACGAGTTTTCATGCGTCCCTATATTTCTCGCTTTTGACAGCTAGATTGGCTGGAAAGAAGGTTATACCGTTTATATCCAGCGAGTACGAGTCCTATGCTAATTTGGCGAACAAGGAAGATGTCCTGGTGGCTGTCTCACAGAGTGGAGAGACAATAGACACTCTAATGGCTTTGAGATCCTTCAAAGAAAGAGGATGCAAAATAATATCTTTAACAAACGTTATAGGAAGTGTGATATCACGGGAGAGCCATCTTCCAGTCTACATGAAGGCTGGTCCAGAAATAGGTGTTGCTGCAACAAAAACGTTTACTACACAGCTAACAGCCCTTACCTGGCTATCCTCACTTGTGTCCTTCTACACAGGTAAAATTGGGAGAGACGAGTTATCTGAGATAAAAGGAAGAATAATGAAACTACCCGATCTGGCTACTAGAACTATTAGTCGAAGCGAGGGTTGGGCTAGACGTCTAAGTCAGGTTATCTCGAGTAGGCATAGTGTTTATTACCTGGGGAGAGGTCTAGGGCTTCCTATAGCTCTCGAGGGAGCTCTGAAACTCAAAGAAATAGCATATGTCCACGCTGAGGGGTATCCCGCAGGAGAAAGCAAACATGGTCCCATTGCTCTTGTCGAGCCAGGATTCCCAGTTGTGTTTGTGTCAATAGAGAAGAATCTTGAAAGAAAGCTTGTTGGAAACATTGAGGAGATGAAGGCTAGAGGAGCATTTACCATCGGTATTTTTGGAGAACAGTCTGAACTCGTAAGCAGAGTTGATGAAAGAATTATAGTACCCTCAAGTGATGAACTGTTACTACCAGTCCTAGAGACTATTCCGTTGCAACTCTTAGCCTATTATGCAGCCGTGGCTAAAGGTTATGACCCTGATAAGCCTAGAAACTTGGCCAAGACAGTTACGGTGGAGTAGAATGCGTGTAGTCGTATTGACGGGAGGACAGACAAAAAGGATGCTACCCTTAACAGAGGGTTACTCCCGTGCTCTGCTTAACATAATGGGAAAACCTCTCTTCATGTATCCACTTCAGACGGCTTTAAAGGTTGTAGCTGGCAAGGGCTTGGTAGTAACCTCATCCGATACACCTCTTGGCGAGATAATCAGACATCTCCAGGCAACAGGATTATCCGCTCATGTATCTGTTAAGACCCAGCAGGAACCTGGCATTGAGGGAGCACTTTTAGCCTCTAGAGAGTTTACCGAGGGAGAAGAATGGTTCATGCTTGCTTACGGTGACGTAATAGTCAATGAGGAGGCGTTTAGACTTGTTCTTGATGTTCACGCAGGGAGTGGTAGACCTTCAGCACTACTTATCCCCAGCTCGAACATCCAATCTTTTGGATCTGCTATAGTACGCGAGAACATGATCACAAGGTTCCTTCCAGGAGGATATAGCGATGAGACGAGCTATGTGGTGGGAGGGATTTTCATTCTACCTTCAGAGTTCTTTTCACTTTTAAAAAATGACTCGTCGTTCTTTGAAGCTCTTAATCAGCTAATCGAGAAGACTGGCGTGTATGCAGCCTTCTGGACGGGGGACTGGATAGCTGTCGACTATCCCTGGGATCTTATAAACGCCTTATACAGCCTGATAGATAAGAAGTGCGGGAAAATAATAGCACCGAGTGCCAAGGTTTCTCCTACAGCCATCCTTGAAGGATGCGTAATAATAGATGAAGGAGCTACTGTGGATCACTATGCAGTTATAAAGGGTCCTGTGTACATTGGAAGGAACTCCTTTATAGGTATGGGAGCTTTCATTAGGGAATATACTTCGATCGAGGAGAACGTTGTTGTCGGGGCTTACTCTGAGATAAAGCGTAGCGTTCTACAACCTTTCTCTACAGTGGGTAGCTTTTCGCTGATCACCGATAGCGTTTTGGGGTATGGGAGCGTGGCTGAACCCCGTACAACGGTTATCAGCATGCTACCTGAGAACTTTACCGCAGTACGCGAACTTCCATTACAAGGTATTGTCGGTAAGAAGAAGAAACTAGGAGCCTTTGTATCTCCATACGCACGCATTAAGTCTGGAACTGTATTGGGACCTGCTGTTAAAGTTCACAGGGATGGGCATATTGAGGGCGTGCAATGAGACCAAAGATTACAGTAATTCTTACAGCTTACCGTGAACCCGAGAACATCCAACAACTACTAGAGTTTTTCCTGCAAAACTCTTTAGGCGATACGATCGAAGTTATAGCAAGCGTCGACGAGCCTAGTGAAAAGTTGAAAGAGATATTGTCTATGTATCGGGAAAAGATAGTTCTTTCAGTAAGTGATGTTAGGAGGGGAAAGGTCGCGGCGCTTAATGATGCCTTATCGCTCGCTAGAGGCGAGGTCCTTATTTTCTTGGATAGTGATGTCACCATAAGGGATTCAGCATTCCTAGACGCACTACTTAAGGAAATCGAAAAATATGACGTTATGGAAATAAAGAAGATTTCTAAGAATAAAGGGCTGATCGGAAAACTCATCTATTACGACTACCTTTCCTTCGGAATTGCAAGTTACATCTTCGATAGAAGGGTAAAGCGTTGTGCTGGACTCAACGGCGCAGCCTTTGCCTTCAGAAGAAATGCTTTGAAGGAGCTTGGAGGATTTAAGAACTGTCTTCTAGAGGACATGGATATAGGGTTTAGGAGCTTTTATCTTAACTTACGATACAGGTACTTTTATTCTTCCTATGTTGTAGTAGATCCTCCATCAAGTGTACGTGAATGGATAAATCAAAGACTAAGATGGTCCCAGGGGGCATGGTTATGGTTAAAGGAGTACTTTCCACTCTTATACAAAGGTAGCCTATCGTACCCGCTTGAATCTCTCTCAGCCCTAGTGGTAATGTTTCCTTGGATATTTATTTTCATGGCGGAGATTCTTTTATTTTTCCCAGCAATATCCGGTTTCCTCGTTACCTTATGGCACTTGGGTCTTGGTTTCTTTGCCCCACTTCTACCGATAGTTTACTTGGCAGATGCTGTTTTAGCATTTCTACCTCCTCAGATATATTTCACCATTCCATACTTTCTCGCTTATTCCACCATCGTTTACGCGTTCGGTCGAAGGATAGGATATGAGGTAAAACCATTGTGGCTCACTTTGTATTTCTTCTTCTATTCACCGATCTGGTCATCTATAATGATGGCAAGCTTTCTTAGAACTTTTATCTTGAAAAAAGTGGATACTCGAGACTGGAAAATTTAAGTTTAAACTCTCTTACTGTAATTCGGTGATGATGGAAGAGACGGCTGATAGCGTGACGAATAAACTAGAGGCTGAGCATCCTCCTATGCAATTTAACAAGGCAATGATCCTAAGTATTGGAAACGAGCTTCTCATAGGGAAAGTTTTGAACACGAATGCCCACTGGCTTTCAGGAGAGCTTACAAAAATGGGGTTCATTGTAGATTCTATCGTTATTGTTAAAGATGATGTGTCTGAAATCGCATCGGCATTTCTTTCAGCAATTGAGAGAAAAGTCCAGCTGGTCATCTCTACAGGGGGCCTTGGACCTACTTTCGACGATAAAACAGTTGAAGGGTTAGCTCGAGCTTTCAGCCTACCGCTAGTGTTGAACGCTGAGGCGCTCGCCCTTGTAAGGGAGAAGTATTCTTCGAGGGGTTTGCCTCTAACACCAGAAAGAATTAAAATGGCGTATCTTCCCTTGGGATCTAAACCGTTGGATAACCCGGCTGGTACCGCACCGGGAGTTTACCTCAAATACCGTGGAGTTCACTTCTTTGTTCTCCCGGGACCACCTCGCGAAGTTGAGGCCGTTTTTAAGACGAGTGTACAGCCGATTATTGAGAGGGAGTTTCAGAGAATTGATTTTTATGAAGCACTTTTAACGATCAAAGGTATTCCTGAGTCTGAGTTTGCCCCTTTCGTAAAGGACGCTGCCGAGAGGTATAAGTCAGTATATGTAAAGAGTCATCCTAAGGGCGTGGAGCTAGGTTCTCCTGTTCTCGAAATACATCTTATCACTTTTGGTATCGAGAACATGTCACAGCTTCGATCATGCTTTGAGTACATACTCATGAGTGCTAAGAAGCTGGGCGGGGAAATAATTGTTTTAAAGGAGCCGGGCGTCAAATTATAGAATATTTTTTATCTATTATGTAGGCTGAAACTGCCAGCACTATTAAGAAGATACCAATGATAAGAGCTGGTGAAGGATAATATTTATAAAGCTCTATCAAAGGCCCAGATTCTAGGAGAAAAACAGACCATAGAAGCAAAAAGCCCCTGTCCCTGCATTTATCTGCTCGGCACTTTACCCCAAACGCCCTGAACAGTAGGGATAGCCCGGAAACTGTTATTACCAGCGGGAAGACTTCGTAGCCCGTGATTAACCCAAGTCCTATAATGACGAAAGCGAGTCCCCATGAAATCAGTATGAGCAATGTTGCTAAATTCATCTGCTCACCTAGGTAAGGGGATTACCACAGTAGGGACAGAATTTTGCGTTCAATGGGACGTCGTTTCCACACTTAGGACATTTCTTAGTCAGGGGTGTACCACAATTGTAGCAAAATCTTGCTCCGGGCGGGTTTATGGTCCCGCACTTGGGACACTGTATGCCGGTCTGTTGTGGTTGTTGCGGCTGCTGTTGAGCTACAGCTGGTGCAGGAGGCTGCTGGGGGGCAGGCTGAGGGTATAAGAGCGGAGGAATCACTACCATGCCTGTCCCAATCGAGGCTCCAGGTGATTTACCCAGCTCTTGAGCTACGCTTTTTATCGTGTCCATACGCATAACCTCTGTAGCTGTCCCTGTCTGAGTAATCCAGAAAATCCTGTCGCGGTACTCGGGTGTCGTGTCCAGTCCCTCCATTTTTATGTCGATGAGCTCTAAGCCTATACGCCTGAAGGGTTCTAATAGGTCGAATTTCAGCTCAGCTGTAACCTTGTCAATATTAGAGAAAACCTCAGCGAGTTTGTATTTGCTGAGCGAGGCCATGGCATTTTCTAGAAAATATCCTCTTAGAAACCTGTTTACAGACTCTGTGTCGTAGGCTCTCTGAGCGCCAACAACCTCTACCACAAAAAGTTTGGGATCAGCGACTCTAAACCAGAAGCTCCCATAGAATTTCAAAGGCGCCAGATCCTGCGTTTGGGTCTGTCCTCCAAACTTTCCTTGAAATTGTTTAAGATTAACAAATATGATAGTAGCCTTGAATGGAGTCTCCGAATAAACTATCTTGTAAGCTTCTGCAAGTAAAGGAATATTAAGAGTGGATAATACGTGACGCCCAGGACCCAAAACGTCATATGCTTTTCCATCTCGAAAGAACACTGCCGCCTGGTACTCTTCGACTATGACGACCGAGCCTAGCTTTAAATCCTCATTTGGATACCTCCATACGATATCGTCCGGTGAAGGGTTTACCCATCTTATCACAGGAAGTGAACCTTTAGACACTACTCGCTCACCACTGTCTTAAAGAGGTTTTCACGTTGATTTATGTCGTCCTCCATTTGCCTCACGATATCTATGGCGTTATTTATTTTCTCCATTAGTTCTTGATCCGTAACAGTAGAGAGTTCGAGAACTTTCTCCATTACTTTTGATGCTTGAGTTAAGAGTTTGTAGTCTAGTTCGAGGAGTGTTTGAAGTTCCTTCTCGCGAATTTTCACGCGGTCGAAGAGGCCGGAGTATCCATAACTTGCATGCTTTATCATCTGAGAAGCTTTCATGAGTTCGAGTCTCAAGTCGTCGAGCCTTAGAGCTGCTGAAATATTTTTCTTTTTTACAGCCGAGATCAAACGCTCTACTCTAATCCTAGCATCATCCAGTATAGAGGCGATCTTGCGCCTTACAAGGGCATCGTCCTCGCGGATAAGCTCCTTTTGCTTGTATCCTCGGAAACCTGGAACCATTAACTCCAGCTTCTCGAGTAGAGTAGTATCTTTACTCATCTAAACCATCAACAGAAAATGAGAAAAAGCAAATATATTTTTGATGTATTCCTATTAGGTTCCTAGCTGCTTTATTGTTTTACCCTGCCAATGAATCTGTAGACAGTAGTGCCACAGTGAGGGCATGTGCCCTTGTAAGCAAGCCTGCCGTTCTTAAGAGTTACCTGCTGAGGGTTCTTCATTTCGACCTGTTTGCGGCACTTAACGCAGTATGCCATGATTTTTTCGGGCATTGGTTTTCACCAAGACTAATTTCCTATTGGAGGTATATATCCTTTGCGTCTCAAAATTCTCTTCTTTTGTATAACGGTAGTATTTATTTCGTTATTTTTAAAAAGAGATTTATTTCTTCAAAAGGTATTCGTAGCTTATTTTAAACAGAAATTTTATAGAGTCTGCTAAGACTCCCCTACAACAACACATTTATTGACGGTGTCATACATATTAACTAGGAGTGATTTTAGATGCAAGCGCCCTGTGAAATAATAGGGAAAAAAGTACTACCAAGCATAAGGGGGATCATTGTAAGATACATGTATGAAGAACTGGGCTTGACACAAATTCAGATCGCGAGGTTGCTCGGCGTCAGCCAGTCAAGCATTAGCAGATACATTAATCAGCAACGTGGAAAGTGGACAGCAATGTCAGCTTCTAAAGATCTTGAGGAAAAAATACAAGAGGTAACAAAGCTGCTTATCGACAAGAAAATCAATCGAGAAGAGATATTATGTGAAATATGTAGATACATAAGAGCTACTCACCCCGAAGTTCTTGCAGAATCTTCTCGTATTTTTCACGGGAATCTTTGAATTCGTCGCTAGTTAAAACATCTCTTTCTGAAATATAATCTAAGCGTAGAGAGGTAGCATCAACTATTACTTTCTCGCGACGTGCATCTCTCAATAACTCCTCTTCTTGAGGATTTTCAAAGTATAGGATTCTATTTGAGGCAAGTGAGGTCAAAAGCATTGAGGCAAGATTCTCAACCTTCTCAACTTTGTTTTCGGCCGATACTACCACTACAGTGTCAAGATAAGGAGTGAGCTTTAGAGAAAATAGAAGAACACCTATCTCGTAAGCACGCCTTGAGTTCGCATTTTTTAAGCCGACGACTACTGTTCTATACGCGTCGAAGCTTAGAAAGCTTAGATAGGAAACATCGGGAGCGAGAAGCCTTACATACTCCGTCATTAGTTGTTCTCGCAGATTGTTAAGAGCATACTCGTCACTAAGGTATGGATGCGTTATCGACGTATAAAATACGGGTTCAGGCTTGTGCATCAGGGCTTTCGCACGTACTAAAGGCATTGGAAAACCTCCATAATATCTCATGTCTTCATAGAGCATTTTTCCTTCAGGCCTAACATCGCCCGGCACAAGCTCTCCTAAGATAATCGTCTCGGCATCAAAAGGTACGTAGAGATTTCCATCTACCCTCATTAGGTTGACCGGTCCTCCTGATAAACCACCTGCGAGCAGATATTTGTTAAACCAAGGAAGCCAATCCATTTTCGAGACGAGTTGAAGGTAAGGCGAAACACCGATTATTATCGCGGCGTTAATCGCCTCACTATGTTTTGTAGACTCCTCTAGAAACATAAAAGCTTTCGATGATCTGGGTATGTGAACGAGTAGGGTCTTCTCATCTATAACCTGGACTGGTTCTGAGAATAATATTGTTTGGCCAGTCTTCGGATCCGAGAGTAGAATAACTGGGTTTTTGATAACCGGGTGCTCTTCTCGGGCTGTATGTCTTACTGCTGGCAGACCTGTGAGGTCAAATTCAAGTGCCGAGCGTCTTAGGAATCCCTGGCTTCCTACGACTCTCGGGTATACGTCGGAGATCCAGGCAAATGAGGCTAAAACGCTTATCTTAGAGGAAGGGTCTAATGATACGTTAAGAAGGATCGAGATAAGCCTCTTAAAATTTTCAACTATTAGTGATGTACTGTTGTGAAAAGATATATCTATCTTGCCCAAATAGATATTCGTCGTAACTGGGTACTCCTTATCCACTACATCTTTAAAAAGTAATGCTTTCGACGTTTTACGAGCTAGGTTGACGGTAAACCAAGGAAGTTCGTAGTCGGCTAAAACGCTCTCCTCGATTTCAATCAAATGCTTACCGTTCCTCAAAGTCTCCACAAGGTCCCCTATGCTCACCTCTCAGCACCTGAGAATCTTTCATTCTGTCAATAGCTTATATGAAATCTATCCTCCCTTCTAGACTCCTCTCTAGGTGCAAAGAGGAGAGGATTTAACTTGCCTTCCTCAGCTAATTTCAATAACATGTCTCTGAACTCTGAGGTATGTTTTATATCGAGTTCAAGAAGTTTCTTTAAAATCTCCCAAACATTTCTCTGTATGTCTAAGAGCATCTCTCTAGGCATATGACCTACTATAAAGGGATCCTGCAACCACTTGTCAAAAGCCTCTATTGTTTTAACCATGTGGGTGAATGCCGCACGAGTAGCCAGTATCAACTCCAGTCGATCCGCATTGACAAGGTCAGTCTCTATTGAGCGCGCAGAGTCCAGGAATGTCTTCTGAGCTTGTACCCAGTTAGTTAGGTTGCTTGCGAACAGCTTTATAAACTCACCCACGTTATCCACGCGTTCAACTAGTAATAGTGTCTAAAAAACTTGCTGTGCTAAAACTTGACATTATCTTTCAAAGGTGGGTCTCGTTGGAGTGAAACTTATTCTCTCGAGTAGCATTTTTCTGCCAGCTATCTTGCCGATACCAATAACTTTGGATGATGCTAGCATCTTTTCAACACTCTGTATCTTCACTGAACTGGAGGAATATACTGTAAACAGCGGATCCCCGGGTTTAACTTTATCACCTATTTTTACGTGGAGTAGAACCCCAGCTCCCTTGTCAAGTGGAGCGCCGGCCATCTTACCTATAAGTGCAACCAAAGGATTATCGATATAGTATACAAAACCTTCTTCTTCAGCATAATATGTGTAAGTTTTATCTCCGACGGGCAACTCCTCGGGCTTTATCTCAGGGTTCCCTCCCTGTGCCTCTATTATTTGTCGAAGTTTCTTTTCAGCCTTTCCGGAGCGTAGAGCCTCATACGCCACCTCATAACCGTTTTGAATCCCCACCATCTCAAGCAGTGTACCTGCTAGGGTGACCGCCTTATCTACAAGATCCATAGGTTTAAGCGTAGATAAGGCTAGAAGCGCTTCCCTTGCCTCTAAGCTCGGACCAACAGCATAACCTAAGGGCTCCTCGGCATAGGTTGCTACAGCCTGAAGCTTAAGGCCAAGCATGGATCCAAGCTCTATGAAATCATATGAAATCCTGCGGGCCTCCTCAATGGTGCGAGCTTTAGTCCCCCTGCCTGTGGGTATATCGAGCACTACGTGGGTAGAACCCACTGCAAGCTTCTTAGCCAGGATGGACGGCACAAAGAAGGGGTCTATCCCTAAGGGGTATTCGACACGAATAATTATGTCGTCTGCAGGAGCCAGGTTTAATGCCCCACCCCAAACTATGCAGCCGTTAGTCTTCTCGATTACACGGGTCATTTCTTCTATTGAGAGGTTCACGGGGGCTAGGGCTTCCATCCTGTCTGCTGTCCCGGCTGGTGACGTTATTGCTCTGGAGGATGTCTTTGGTATTGTGAATCCCAGCGACGCTATTATGGGAACTACTATGAGACTTGTCTTATCTCCAGGGACTCCCCCCAGGCTATGTTTATCAAGAATTGTTTGTCTGTTCAAGGATAATCTCTTCCCGGTTTCAACCATGGCTACTGTTAGATTGTAGGCTTCATCTATTGAAAGACCTTGGAAATGAATAGCCGTTACCAGTGCGGCAAGCTCTACTTCGCTCAAAACTCCCTCGACTACATCACGCATAAGCTGTAAAGCTTCATCGAAAGTTATTTTACCTCTTGAAAGCTTTTTACGGAGAGTATTCAGAGACTTGGGAGGTTCCGTAGGCTCGACCTCAACAAGATCTCCCTCATTTACCCCAAGGGTCTTAGCTACGTTTAAGTAAAGTCCTACCGAGTCGTTTGGAAATTCCTTTGCAATGTTGACCGCCGCAATGATACTTTTAGTTTTGGATTGGACACGAACCCTATCGTTTGGTTTAAGATCGAGTTTTCTTGCTAAAGACTGGTCAAGCACCACCGTGTGATGAATACTCTCATAAGGTAGCAGTTTAGTTCTGAGCTCCATATGCTCATCACCGATGAGGGTTCATTTTATCCCCATTCTTATTTATATATTTATCGAAATAAGTTTTAACTAGTACTGTGCAGGAAATAAAAATGATGCTGAAAGGATGGAATGGGAGGATATTATGGATTGACTTATCCAATAGGAAGATCAAGATACATGAATACGATGGCTCATTCGCCCAAAAATACATAGGTGGGAGAGGATTTGCTGCACGTATATTGTGGGATTACCTTCCCCCAGGACTAGATCCTTTCTCACCACACAACTTGCTTGTGATAGCAACAGGGCCTATAACAGGTCTTCCCGGCCCAAGCACTGGAAAACTCGTCGTTGCAGCTAAGAGTCCACTCACACACGGTTACGGAGACGGAAATATTGGGAGCTTGGGAGCCGTTTATATGAGATACGCTGGTTACGATGCTCTAGTGGTAACAGGGAAATCCGAGAAACCTGTCTACTTACACATTTACGATGGGAAAGTCGAGTTTAGTCCGGCTGAAGACCTCTGGGGCAGAGATACATTTACCAGCGAGAGGATACTCCGAAAGAAACATGGGAGAAACACAGGTATACTTCTCATTGGGCCGGCTGGCGAAAATAAGGTAAAGCTCGCTACGGTTATGTCACAGGAGGGTAGGAGCGGTGGTAGGCCAGGCATAGGAGCGGTTATGGGTAGCAAAAACTTGAAAGCTATAGTGTTTTCAGGAGATAGACTTCCTGAGCTCCACGATCCAGAGGAGTATAAAAAGCTAGCAGCCGAGGCATATGCAGAGATTAAGAAGAAGCCGGCTTATTCTTTCTGGATGAGACAGGGAACCATGTCAACAATACAATGGTCGCAGGCTAACGGCGTACTACCAACCTATAATTTCAGTGAGGGTGTCTTCGAGTTTAGCGAGAATATCGACGGGAATGCAATGGAGCGGATGAAGAAAGGGCAGCGAGGATGCCCTAACTGCAACATGCCCTGCGGAAATTATATTCTAGATGATACTGGAGAGATCTCTGAACTTGACTACGAGAATGTAGCCATGCTCGGTTCCAACATAGGTCTTAATGACCTGGCCAAGATCGCAAGGCTTAACAGGCTTGCCGACATGTGGGGAATTGATACTATTGGCCTTGGTGCCGCTCTGGGTTTTGCAGCGGAGGCCTCTCAAAGCAAAATCATAGAGGAGAAGATTGATTTCGGAGACTTTAACTCGATGCTTGAATTATCCGAGGATATCGTTTATCGGCGGGGCCTGGGCGACCTGCTTGCAGAGGGCTTAGAGCACGCCTCACTCAAGCTTGGAGGGGATGAAATTGCTGTCCACGTTAAGGGACTTAGTGTTTCTGCTTATGACTGCCACGCCGCACCGGCCATGGCACTATCATATGGTGTAAGCACAGTGGGAGCCCATCATAAAGACGCATGGGTTATATCATGGGAAGTAGCACACGGAAGGTTCGAGTATACACGTCAAAAAGCGTTCAGGGTATTCGAGCTTCAAAGAATAAGAGGTGGGGTTTTTGAAATGCTGGTATCATGTAGGTTGCCCTGGGTTGAGGTAAGTCTAGAGTTGGACTGGTATGTAAGGCTGTTTAACCTCGCTACGGGGCTATCCTGGACTTGGGACGATTTTCTGATAGCTGCTGAGAGAGTATTAACTTTAATCCGAGCTTTCTGGGTGAGAGAGTTCCAAGCTGAAGGTAAAGGTTGGCATAGAGGCAGGGACTATCCACCTAAGAAATGGTTTACACGTCCGCTAACAAAAGGGCCATTCAAGGGAGCAAGACTGGACATAGATAGATACGACGAAATGCTGGGTGCCTACTACTCGTATGTTGGGTGGGATCACAGAGGCATTCCTAGAGCGTCCACGCTTGAAAGGCTAGGATTAACGGACGTATGCAAGGATTTAGAAAGTTTTATACAGCTAACTTACTGAGGGGGTATGGGAAAAATCAAGATACTTTATTATGGCTTCGTAACGGAGCTAGTCGGCAAAACCTTTGAAGAATTGGATGTAAGTGAAGAAAAGACTTACACCCTAAAAAGTATCCTAAACCCTATACTTCTTCCGCATCTCGGTAGAATCTTTTTCCTGGTAAATGATAGGCCTGCAGAGCTAGAGCATCCTATAAGGGTGGGGGATGAAGTCAAGGTACTTCCCCATATCGGAGGAGGTTAGAATAACCTTATACATCACTGGATAGATACTTACAAGATGCAAGACGCTCACTGCTGTAACTTATGGCTTGCAGTCATTAGAAAGCTGGTTGAAAAGCTCAGCCTTACAAGGGGCCAGGTCGCAGTAGCATCAGAGCTCTTTGCCCGTGAAGTCTTCAAGGACATGAAAGCGTCTTCCATTGATGAGGCGATCGGCATTGTACTCGATAAGGTACAACTTAAAGGCTATGTTGAGATTGAGGGAGAGAGCATTAAAGTGAAGGTACAGGGAACAGATTGTCAATTGAGAGAGTACTGTCCTCTTCCCTTCTATGTGGCAGCCGGTATCCGTACGCTCACGGGCAGAAGAGTTTATGCAATTAGTGAGAAACTTGTCGAGTTCAAAGAGGGATTTTGTATTTTTGAATTGAAAGAAGTAGAGGAGCCTAAAGCATAACCCTTATTTCGACGGGATCTCCATCTCTCAGCTTTAACTCTGAACGTAATCTCACCTGAGATATCACTTCTAGAATTTCATCTCCATGCTTGGTTTTTTCAATATCTAGGACTGCGCCGAATACAGATACTCCATTGGCACTAATCACAGCCTTATAGACTGTGACTCCACAGAAACTTTTACCATTCAAAGTAGAACCCGGAATGTATATTCCTTTTCCTGAATTCCTTACGAAAACTCTCTTCTTCACTGAGTCCTCATCGAGCCTCACATTAAGCGTTCCAGGGAAGGGTTCAAAGCCTAGAGCTTCCTTGAAAGCTTCAACATACTGTGGAATGCTAAGATAGTACGCACCCTCGCCCAAACCAGGAACAACTTTACCTCTGAGCTCAACGGTTAAGCCTGAGTCAAGTATCCTCTTTAAATCCCCATAGATGCTCTCTAGTAACTCTCTCCCTCGAGGCGTTATCTTGAAAGCGATAAAACGCCCTAGAGGCACACGCTCAATATACCCCTCATCCTCAGCATATTTTAGAATCTTCCGAAATCGCCATGCAGAGATATCTAAAGATTTTATTATTTCTGTCCGACTTATCCTTTCAGGAAAGTTGAGACAGTTCCTCTTAGCTAGTTCTAGGAGCAATGGGAAAATCTCGTATTTAGTGAGATTAGACACGACTTGATTATACCCCCCTGGTTTTTATCTGTAACTTTTCCTAAGTACAACATGAAACTTTTGAAAAGAAAACGCTAAGTTAAAACGATGAAGTCACGTTTACCCTCAATGATTTTAAAAACAATCATTAGGAGGAAGCCAATCAATATAATTGTGTAGGCTAGCGTTGATAGAAAACCCGAGAAAGCTAAAAAACCTGTTACCAACGTTACGTATGATGGCGCTACAAACAGCAACCCTAGCCCTCTGCTTCCTTCCTTCCGGTAAAACTCATAAATTCTTCGTAAAAATGAAACAAAAAAGTAGGAAGATGCTATTAGCGGCGGGAATAAGAAGACATTCGGAGAATTAAACAATAGAGAAATAATTGTCGCTCCAATAATTGTGATCAGAAGTACCCGGATGCTCTCCTCTGATACAGCTATAGCCTCGTCAAGTATATCATCTAGCCTGTAGTACATAACCTATCCTAGTAAGGTCCCAATCCATGGAATAACAGTAACACTTTATTTAATGTCTTGGTATGTTTAACATACTGTCGTATTATGGCTGAATACGCTATAAAGATATTATCTGTAGGAATACCAATTGAACATATTGAGTGGCTAGAAAACATGCTGAGACTTATTTTCAATGCTTCGATCGTCACAGATTCGAAAACGATTACTTTAGGCTCGCTGATAGGGGTTTATTCAGAGGAGCGAGAACAGCTTCAGGCTGATAAACTTTTAGATTACCTCTCCGAGAAAATAGGCGTTTTACCCCACCAAAGGGTGCTGGTAGTGATTGATGGAGATGGATTCGTCGAGGGATTGAATTTTGTTTTCGGAATAGCTAAACCGAATTGGGGGGGAATAGTATTTACAGAAAGGCTTAAGCCAGATCTTTACGGTTCTACAAACTCTGTTCAACTGTTTCGTGCAAGATTGTTAAAGGAAAGCCTACACGAGCTCGGACATAGCTTTGGTCTGCCTCACTGCTCGCGGAACTGTGTTATGCGTTTTAGTAACTCGGTGTATGATGTAGATAGCAAGCCCGCGACTTTTTGTGCGCAATGTCAGATCAGGCTTAACTTAGAGGCGCCTGGATTGCTTAGAGCAAGATAATTCTATGAAATTCCAAACAAAGCCCGGAGTATAGGAGTTGATTTGATGAACTCGATAGAGAGGGATTCCCATATAACTCCTGGAGGTCGTGGAAAGGGTGTGGATGTAATCAATACACGCGTAGGAGTTATTATAAAATCTGCTGGGACGTCATGAGGCAGCATTGGGATCTTCTTCTCGATAACCTGAAGGTCGTGGACAATGGTTACTATGGGCGTTCGTTCGGAGATAACGTGAAGTTCGCGGAGTATTCCATATTCTAAGTCGTAGAGCCCGTCGCCTCTTCCAAGTCTTGCACCGTTAGTATTTACAGCCACGCTACCTATGAACACAATATCTATTTTCATATTCTCAGGCCATTTAATCTTCTCGCCCATGGCAAGGGCTCCTCTTAGTGTCGATGCATATCCTAGTCGGTGAGGGGGTATTTTATCAGAATCCAGTAAAACATAGCCTTTTAACCCGGGAAGGGAGAGGATTACCTGCTTCCCCCTCCTGAGTGATTCCTCGCGTACAACTCTCATTGGGACGTCAGGAGTGGTGTAGATCACCGATGATGTTCTGAAATGTTCTAGTTTTACGAGTTTAGTTTGCACGCCGGAGCTTCCAATGAAGCCTGGTATTTTTCCATAACAAGGTCTCGGGGTAGTGACTACTTCATATTTTTCGAGGGTAAGCCATGTTTCCCTCCGAATATTCTCCTTTTCTTTCTGGTAGTTAGGACGCCGTTCTGCCATAAAACTCAAGGTTAGAGCGAACCTTCATAAATTAACGTTTCTGATGCCAGAACTTAGTTTCTAAGGTAATTAAGGCTCCGCGATTCTAGGATCATCAATTTGTCCTACAACTATGCGATCGGTTTAATGCGAGGATTCTATATACTAAGCACGTGTATATAATGCTCGATGACAACACGCAACGATCTTACAAGCAGTTATTACGTGACAAATAGGGGTGACTATACTTCGATCACAAAAGTTATCTCAGTTAAACTTCCTACAGGTCTCATTGATGCATTGGACCAGCTTATCGAGAAGGGATACTTTCAGAATAGAAGTGATGCGATTCGAGAGGCAATCAGAAAACTCCTTAGCAGTTACAGGGAGATGGACACTGCTAGATTCGATCGAGGACTTCACTTAGGTATCCGTTAAAAATAATTTTTATCCTATTTTTGAGCCGATCTTTACTTCTTTTTCCGGTACCAGCAGAACTGGTTTTCCGTCGTCTATGGCTGCTAGTAACATCCCTTGAGACGTATAGCCCATTAGCGATTTAGGCTCGAGGTTTGCAAGAACAATTATTTGCTTGCCAACAAGCTCTTCTGGCTTGTAGTATGGACGTAGACCTGCTACTAGCTGCCTGACCTCGCTTCCAATATCCACTTTTAAGAGAATAAGCTTATCACTTTTCTGTATAGCTTGGGCTTCAAGAATGCGACCAACACGTATATCGAGCTTCTGGAAATCAGATAGTTTGATTGTTGACATACCATATGGTTCTTGAAATAGAGGTTAATTTTTATTTCGGATATACTCTTGAAAATAGGGGGCTTGAATTGGGTGAAGAAATAGATAGAAAGATCATATTCACTGAAAGTGATCTTATTCTTCTCGCTCTGCTTGAAGGTGAAAAGAAGATTACCGATTTAAGGCCATCCACGGGCCTCTCAACAACCTCCATCTATAATAACATCAAGAAGCTCCTACAATATAACCTTGTAGAGGAAGATAGGAAAGGAGCTCCGGGTAACAGGATTTTACGTCTCACAGAAAAGGGGCACAGAATTGCAACGCTTTTAAAACAGTTAGATGAAGAGCTCAAACCCAAGGTCGTTGTACTCAAGCCTGAATGAAAAACAATTTAAACTCTGATTCCGATTCTTCACACAATGCCCAAACATGCTGTTTTAATTATTGATATGCTCGAAGAATTTGTCCGGGGTCGTCTACGGGCAGAGAAAGCCGAACAGATAATCCCTCACATAAAGAGATTGCTTGATTATGCACATAGTAAGAACATCCCTGTTATACACGTGATAGATCAGCACTATCAGAACATAGATTTTGAGGAAAGATTATGGGGGCCCCATGCCTTGAAAGGCTCTAGTGAAAGCCGCATCGTTAGTGAGTTAACCCCATCTCCTGGAGACTTTGTTATTCCAAAGAGAAGATACGACGCTTTCGAGTACACGGACCTTGACCTTCTGTTACGAGAACTAGGAGTTGACACGCTGATAGTAGCAGGTATACACACTCACATATGCGTGCAGCAAACAGTCATGGGTGCTTTCTACAGGGGCTACAGGGTCATCGTACCTTTAGAGTGTGTGGCCGCAGCTAGCGATGAATGGCATAAGGTTGGCCTGCAGTATATGCAAAACTTCGCGGGAGCGGAGCTTGTTGGACTAGATACTCTGCTTAAACGGCTTGAGGTTGAACTACGGGCAAATCAGGTTGAAATCGTTTAAAGTCCTGAAAAAGCTCCCCAAACCTTCTCATAGTCTCTCTTTAATCTTTCACGAGATACATGAGCGTAGACCTGGGTTGTATTCAGATTAGAATGGCCGAGAAGTTCCTGTATCTCGCGGATGTCCAGACCACTTGCAAGGCTTATGGTTGCAAATGTGTGGCGCAAAACGTGCGGTGTGACACGTTTTCCTAGGCCTGCCTTCTTACCTAGATTTCTCAGTATTCTCTCGACTGTAGTGTAATGTATGTGATGATTGGGATTCTTTGAAGATGGGAAAAGCCACTCAGAGCTGTTACGGCTTAGCTCCTGCGCTAGGAGTCGAGTGACGCCGGGTGGAAAGTACACGTAACGTTCCTTGGAGCCTTTGCCCTTGACTCTTATAGTGTTTTTCTCGAGATCTATATCTGATTTTTTAATGTTTACAAGTTCGGCAACTCTCAAGCCTGTCGTATACAAGAGGAGCACGATTAGCTTCTCCTTGGAGTCTTCCGCTACTTCGAGCATTTTTTTAACTTCCTCGGGTTCTAAGTATCTAGGGAGTTTCTTCTCGCGTCTTGGGAGTTCGAAGTCTTTCAAAACATCTTTCTTCCCTATAAATTCGAGGAACCTTTTAATTGCAACGGCAGCCGTGTACAAGCTATCTGGCTTCCAACCTCTTTGGCGCAGATGAGCTAGAAAGAGATCTATGTCGTAGACGCTTACTTCCATTACACTTTTACTTCCGAGAAAACCGATAAATCTTTCAAGAATACTGCGGAACGACTTTATAGTCCTCTCAGACCTGTTCCTAGCAATCAAATGAGATATGTAAAGTCTCACCAGTTCATCATTAGAAAGACCTGTTGCTTGATTTGCACCGCTCATTTTATTCCTTCAACCCCAGTTCTTCAGGACTCCGGGCATATGCTTCAAGATGGGCGGCTACATATATAGGGGCGCCGGCTCTTAAAGCCAGTGCAACGCTATCACTAGGCCTGGCGTCTATGAAGATCCTCTCAGAGTTTCCCTCTTCTCCTTTTCTCAGTACTAAGGTTGCAGTATATACCGTGTTGTTAAGCAAGGCATCTATTGTCACCTTTTCAATCGTAACTCCCAGTGCTTCAAGAATATTTATTAGAAGATCATGCGTTAGAGGCCTCTCCATCTTGACTCCAGATAGAGCATTTTGTATCGATAATCCTTCACTGACACCGATGTATATGGGCAGCATTTTACCTTTCCACTCAGCTGCTTCGAGTAGCATCACGAATGCTGCTCCTGATGACTCGATAACTACAGGGTAAACCCCTACAACTTCAGCCTTCAAATAACGTTCGGCTTCACCACCACTCAATTGCCTCACCTTGCATCTCCTGGAAAAATGCTGGATTAATCCTTACAACAACAAGGTTCCCTTTAAACCTGCTAAGCTCCTTAACCTTCTTGATAATTTCGTTTACTATGAAAATAGGGTTGGATTTCACGAATCGCAGTACCTCTTCGCTATTTTGACTCGAAGCGACTTTAAAAAGAACTTCCTTTATGATCATGTCGGCCATTAGATTTGTGAAACATACTTCCCCAGAACTTATAAGTGAACCTATCGCAAACTTCCTGAAAGTAATAAGGTCTCCTCCAAGCGTGCTGAGTAAAGGAGAGACTTTGTCTTCTAATTCCTGGTAAGCTTTATTGTTCGCCTCATCATCACCCATGACTAATTTTACCCTTTGTTTCCACTTGAGAACCCATACTTCAATCCAATCCCTTAGAATTTTATCTATTTCCAAGGGATTTTGATCAGCCAAACGCGAAATATAGTTCAAAGCTTTAATAGAGAAGTCACTATCGTGTAAGAAGTCATTCATTACCGAAATATAATTGATGAAGTCTTGTGCAGCTACATCGCTCATAAAATCTGCCTCTTGTTGTGAAAGCTCTGAGAAAACATTTAAGAGATAATGAGATATAATGGACTTCAGCGTAGAATACGACATCCTCCCCTCCATGATATTACACACACCTGCAACTCCTTACGCAAAGGTTCCTAAAAAAGATATTCTATTCTCGAAGTAATCTTACAGAAGGTGAGGTAGACCTATAAGTGAAACTATTAAGCTCAAGATGTATATCAGGATAGCAATTACAGCAGCACCCAGCCAACCGACCCCGAAGAGCTTTCTAAGTGCATACAACCACACTATAATCGCTAGTAGATTGCCGAAAGGTATTCTTATAAGGTTGAAGAAAGCGAAAATTATCTCGCCTATAAGAGCAGCAATTAGAGCCCCGGTTATGTTTTCTCGTTGCTGTTTACCAGGAAAGATCTTCAATGCAATATATATTATCACAGCACTTACTATCCACGAAATGAGAAACTCGAGAAGAGTTCCAAAGGAAAGGGTCAAGGCCGTCACCGCAAATATATTAGTAAAACTTCTATTTTTATTTTTCTAACCAGAAGTAAGCGATATATAAATGAACTGTGTATTCAACATTAGATGATGAGGCGACGGTAACAGGACGAGTGACGAGTCTTCTCGCGACTGATGTAGACTCAAACAAAAAACTGTGAGCCCTGATCGTGTCTAAACGTTTAGCTTGAACCGTGCATCGGCAATCTTGACCCAATCAGAGGAGACAAAGGTCGGGTTAAGATCCATTTCGGAGATAAAAGAGGAAAGCTGAGTAAACATTATGGATGCCTTGCTAATAATATCTGCTAAGAGATTTACGTTGGCTTTAGGCAACCCCCTATACCCCTCGAGTAACTGGTAACCTTTGATCCTACGAATCATCCCCAGGGCCTGTTCAGGAGTTACGGGAGCTATCTCAAACACAACATCTTTTAGAACCTCTACTAGTATTCCGCCTATCCCAAAAGCTATCACGGGACCAAACTGTTCATCCTTTAATCCTCCTATTATTACTTCTTGAGCCCCTCGGACCATCTCCTGGATTACAAATCCGTTTATTCGAGCATCTGGATGGCTCCGGCGGATTCTGGACAACATATCCTCTATTGATTTCTTTAATTCATCTGCGTCCCTTATACCCACCTTCACTGCCCCCGCCTCAGTCTTGTGAACAATGTCAGGACTATCTATTTTAAGAACTACAGGGAAAGAGAGACCTTTAATTGCGGTAGCCTCCTCAGGGGATTTAATGTAAACATAGTCTACGACGGGTAATCCATAGCTCTCTAGTATTTGGAGAGATTCAGAGAGGGAGAGAAGGGTTCTTTTATCCTGTAACGCTTTCTCGATTATTGGATGACTCACAGGTATATCACTTTTTATAGTATATTAAAACTTTCTTTAATGCCTTTGCAGTGTCGATAGCATCTTCAGCTGTCATACCCGCTAGAGTCGGTAGTGTTACGACGCTTCGGGCGGCAAACTCCGCTTTGGGAGAGAGGCCAGCCTTGTATGTGATCTTAGCTCCATAGAACGGGCATGACCATGGACATCCATTACCGTAAGCATTCAGGTTCTGAAATAACGGGTTCTCGTATATAGTTCTAGGATAGGCTACTAGTGCGAGAAGGTTTTCCTTTCTTACGGCCTCAACTATTCGGTCACGATTTACTCGCAGGTTTTCCAGCTTTAAAAGTACCTGATAGATGTGCCACGTATGTTTTACGTGCGGTTTAGGTTTAGGCAGTAGTAAGAGGTACCCATCTAGTGATTCCAGCTCATCTGTGTAGATTTTAGCTATTTCCTCTCTTGCATGATTCAACTCGTCAATCCTCTTTAACTGGCCAAGGCCCAGTGCAGCCTGTAACTCAGTCATTCGGTAGTTCCATCCGAGAATGGTGTGATAGTATCTTTCCTCAGAACCATGCTCGATGAAAAGCTTTGCACGTCGGTAAAGGAGTTCGTCTGACGTCGTAATCATTCCTCCCTCTCCTGTCGTCATATTTTTGGATTGATAGAAGCTAAAACCTCCAATGTTTCCTATGGATCCTACCTTTCTTCCTTTATACTCGCTTCCGATAGCCTGTGCACAGTCCTCTATGACGGCTAGATCGTGCTCCCGGGCTATTTTCATTATTTCATCCATTTCGGCGGGGTGCCCAGCCAGATGGACAACGAGTATCGCCTTAGTTCTGTTTGTTATCTTGTCAGGTATCGTTTCTGGGTCAAGATTCAATGTATCCAGCTCTATATCCCCGAAAACCGGAATCGCGTTGTTGTGAAGGATGGAGGTGGCAGTTGCCACAAAGCTGAAGGGCGTAGTTATAACTTCATCTCCGGAACCAATCCCTAAGCTTGCCACGGCAGTGTGGAGCGCGGCTGTTCCATTTATAAGTGCGAGGGCATGCTTAACCCCTATGAATCTAGCAAAAGACTCCTCAAACTCTCTTACATACTTGCCTAGACCAGAGGCTAGTCTTCCGGATTCCAATACGGATAAAACTAATTGTTTTTCGTATTCGGTGAATGAGGGGTAATACTCTTTAAAATGTTCACGCAGCGGCTTGCCTCCTTCGATGGCTGGTACTTCCATGCTTTGTCGCTTAGCTTTATGGAGTACGAGGTAATTAAGGGTATTTTCGAGCAATTTAGCCTGTTTTTATAGAGGCTACTAGCTCCCCTCTTGCGTTATAGATGTTTATCCTTACTAGACCTTTCAGCTTAGTTGATTCAATCTTAGGCATGAGAACGCGCTCCACCTGAAAGAAACCTGCCAGATCATCCATGTAAACTGATACAAGTATAGGAACGTCCTCTGCTGGAGAGATTTCAACATGCTTAATGTTAAGAGCCGATAGGGAATGCATGTCAATCTTACCCATCTTGTAGGGCAGTCTGGCTCTTCCTTCAGACATGTCTAATCCATCTGCGAGCTTCACTATACTGGCCTCCATCGTTAATGCTCGCACATCATATTCAGTGCTGAATATTGCCGAGAGTATCTCTTGGCGCAACATGTAACGCCTTCCGCCAATTTTCGGAAATATTTGTTGAAGTATCCTATCAACTATATCTTTAGCTAGGAGGCTTCCAACCATTTCATGGTATTCGCGGTGAATAGAATTACCAACATCATGAAGGTAACTTGCAAGGACGAGTATCGCTTTTACCTCATCGATGCTTTTAGATGTTCCATCCTGCAAAGTACTCATTCCAATATTTCTGTTTAGCAATAAGTTTAGTATCTCTAGCGCCACACCTGCAACTATTCTAGCGTGAACCGGGCCGTGATCATTGAATCCAAGACGTTTCACTGCGTTAATATTGCTCATTTCGAGCAGAGCTATTACCTCCTCGTCGCTTTCTAGAGTAGAAACCAGTCGGTTTACAAAGGGGTCTGCTTCCGTCCATTTACTAAGGATATTCTTAGATACGACAGTACCATGTGTCAAAGGCAAAGACACAGAATGCCTTATCTTAACATCAGAAATAAATTTTTAGTTTCACTTTACAACGAGCCTAGCTTATAGTGTTTGAATATACCTATGCCCGGGTAGGTGGCTCGAGAGCCTAGCTCCTCCTCAATCCTTAAGAGCTCATTATACTTAGCTGTTCTCTCCCCCCTAGCGGGCGCCCCAGTTTTTATCTGCCCAGCATTTAGAGCAACTGCTATATGCGAGATTGTTACGTCCTCGCTTTCACCACTCCTATGACTTATTATAAGAGAGTAGTTGTTCATAGTTACAAGCCTCGCAGCATTTAATGATTCCGTCAGTGTTCCTATCTGGTTCACCTTCAAGAGAAGCGCATTTGCAGCCCTTGAGGCAATGCCCTTTGATATCCTCTTAACATTAGTGACAAAGAGATCATCCCCTACGATTTGTATCTTTAACTCTTGCGTCGCTATGGCGAAACCTTCGAAGTCTTCCTCGTGGAGAGGATCCTCTATTGAAACAATGGGATACTCTTGCACTAATTCTTTATAGTAATTGATGAGGTTCTCACGAGAATATTCCTTGCCATCAAGATAATAAACATTCCTCTTATCGTCGTAGAATTCTGAGGCTGCAGCATCGAGAGCAAGGGCGATGTCTTTGCCGGGAGAATAACCCGAGTCCTTTATGGCTGCTATCAAGGCATCTAACGCTTCACGTGTGTTTTTCATTGGAGGGGCAAAACCTCCCTCGTCGCCCACATTTATGGCTGAGCTGCCGTATTTTTCCTTCAAAATTTTTCTTAATGAATTATATGTCTCGCTGCCCATTTTCAAGGCTTCACGGAAAGTTTTAGCGCCCACCGGGACTATCATGAATTCTTGTATCTTCAGCTCGTTACCAGCGTGCTTCCCGCCGTTAATTATATTCATTAGGGGAACTGGAAGTAGATAGGCCTGCATTCCTCCTAGGTAAAAGTATAGAGGAACACCATAAGTGCTTGAGGCTGCGTGGGCTACCGCTAGGGAAACAGATAGGATTGCGTTAGCCCCTAGTCTTGATTTGTTTGGTGTCCCGTCAATATCTAACATTTTCTTATCAATGTCTTCTTGGCGGCGTGAATCCATTCCTATTATCTCTCGCGCTATTACCGTATTCACGTTCTCGACTGCTTTTAAAACACCCCGACCGTGAAATTCGCGGGATCCATCTCTCAACTCTAGTGCTTCGTGGGAACCTGTAGATGCTCCTGAAGGTACTATAGCCCTTCCAAAACCACCTGCGAGCGTATAAACCTCTGTTTCAACGGTAGGATTAGAGCGTGAATCAAGAACCCATCGGGATCTAATCTTTGTTATATCAAAGTCATCTTCCCACAAGTAACTTTTGCTTTGCACATGGTATTAAGGAAACCCCTTTTTAACAATTATCCTTCTTAACCTTTATTATTAATCATTGATTTCGTAAAATCACGATGTGACCAATAAAAACAAATAATTTGTTGACGTCACTAAAACCGTATGGGCGAACTAGGAAATACCGTTGGTGTCATTCTTTGCGGGGGTGAGGGAAAAAGGCTGCGACCTTTAACCTATTACTTTCAGAAAGCTATGATACCTATAGGCACGCAGCAAAAACCGCTCTTAGAATACATTGTACGTTTGATGAAGTATCATGGGATTAGAGACATTGTAATGCTTGTGGGGTACAAAGGTCAACAAATAGTCAATTACTTCAATAAAGGAGAGAGATATGGTGTAAGCATTTCTTATGTGTGGGATGACCCTAACTATGGAGGTAACGGTGGAGCCCTCTATAATGCTTACTTGAAGGGCGTCTTAGATAACGCGGAGAACGTTCTAATATATTATGGAGATATTCTCTCGGACATTAATCTCGCTGATATGATCAAGTTCCATGAGGAGAAAAACTTCACTTCAACGCTTGCATTGTCTCCAAATTATCGTGTTGCTGTCGGAGTAGCCGAGCTCGAAGGAGACAGAGTGACAAAACTTGTCGAAAAGCCATTCCTCGGCAAGCCGGTAACAATAGGAGTGCTAGTCGTAAGGAGGCGTGCGCTGGACTATCTGAGTGAGATAGCTGAGAACAAAAAGGATATTGACATTATGGGCGACTTAATAGGAATGTTCCTTCAACGGAATTTACGAGTAGGAGGCTATATAACTTCTAGCTTTTGGTTCGACTTAGGGACTACTGAAGCTTATGAGAAGCTCGAACCCGCAGAGGTCGATCAAAGGTTTAGCTTCTTGTTCCAAGAGTAAGTAGAGGATAAAGGAGTGTTTTTTCACCTTTTATTATCCTTGTGATTAATGTATTCGGCAACAAAGAGATAATTTTCGCGTAACTCCAGTTTTCGAAAAACCAGTCAACTAGTTTTCGGTAAGCTCTACCGATTTCAAGGATGCTTCCTATTTCATTCCAGGCCCTCTGTTCATAAACAGTTGGATTATCGAGCCAGACTGCATCAGCGGCGAGTATTCCTAGACTCATAGAGGTAAATATACCACCTCCGTTGATTGGATTAGTGGCTCCTAAAGAATCACCGGCAAAGAGGACGTGGCCACAGACAGGCGACCCGTAAAACCCTGAAACGGGAATCCATCTTGAACGCGGCGCTTCAAGTAGGCTATAATCGGTGAGAAAGCCCTTCGGATTAAGTCGTATAAACTCCTCGAGTAAATATGAGATGTTTTCACCCTTTTTTACAAAGTTATACCTTATACCTACACCTACGTTTGAAACCGACCCATTGTATGGTATTATCCAGGCATAACCACCGGGTGTTTTGGGCGAGGCATACATGTAAACTATTTTTTTGTCCATATTGGGGGTTTCGGCTTTGACGTTAATGCCTAGAGCCAAATCCACTTCGCTGAGTCGGGCAGGACAGTTCACGATTCTCCGAGTCGTAGATGGAAAACCATCTGCCGCTATTATGTACTCGGATTCTATAGATACACCTTTACGCGTCTTGATTAGATATCCATCGGGAGTTTTTAAAACGGAAACGATGTCATCTCCAAGAATCAACTCGGAGTTGCCGGCTAGTTTCTCGACTAGTTCCTTACGGTTTACTGTGAAGCCAGGAATCTTCATCTTGAAAGTCTTTATTCCTTCTATCTCAAGGTGAACTTCCCTAAAGGTGTTTAGCTTACGGGCAAGAGCGATATACTGATAGGCTTTCTTAACAGACGGCTTGTTAGAGATGAAAGATATTGCAGTTGGCTCAGGTAGAAACTCACCGCACACAGTTGGTGTTTCCAGACTTTTTTTCCTCTCTATTCCTATGGCTTTCACACCAAGTTCTTCTAGACGTCTTAACGCAGCGGCGCCTGCTGGTCCAACGCCTATGACTACAACCCTGAGCATCAGCACCCTTAGAGACTATCATTTATTTAAGGATTGATTGTGAATTTTTCAGCTCCTAAGGTAAGCACACTTTTTCTCTCCCGATAACCTTAACAGCGGCCTGGATAACCGAAAGAGAACGTTCCAAAACATCTCTTACGAACTCCACACCTTCTCGGGTAAGCTTGTAAGATCTTTTATCCCGTGACCCCACTTCTCTTGATTTGACTAATCCTGCTTCTTCAAGCTTCCTTAAATAAGGATATATTTGTGAGGGACCTACAGGCGCTCCAATCATTTTCTCAAGGGTTCGCATGAGCTCGTATCCGTGTTTTTCCCCTTCTGCTAGGAGGATTAAGGTGTAAAGTTTTATAGTTGTATTTACTCGGAGTGCCCCCACATCGCTTGAAGATTGTTTCCTAGACATAGGATCCTGAAATATTTCTTGTTTGGGATATATATAAATTTATTGAAATATTGTACGAATCCTTAGACACCTTTTCTCAAAAATAAGGAGGCAAGTACACAATAGCAACCAAACCATATGCCTTTTTTAACATGATCTTTCCTCCTATTCTTTCGAAAAAGGTTGACCTAGGCATTAGCAAGATGGTGGGTAAGATTAGCTCCCACCGTCCTTTCTTACACCCTGTTGCCAGGCAACCCATAGCAGGAGCAACAACACCGAAATATAGCACTAAGAGAGGACGAAGGATGTAGGACGGCGAGAAAAGATCTAGGATTAGCGCGCCTCTTTTAACGACACGCCTCAGATTGTATATGCCCTTAGCTTTATCGAAAAAGTCCCGAAAACTAAACATGGCAGTAGCAAAGTAGAAAGCCCCATCTCTGAAGGGTAGGTACTCGGCAACACCTACAGCCCTATCCATTTTTGGATGCTTCGAGTTAAACCTGGGTAGGATTGGATCGAGGCACACGAGAAAGTCGGATTTTTTTGCAAGATAAGGTATATACTCCCCCTTACCGCATCCGACGTCTAAGATTGTATTAGTAACCATACTCAAAACATATTCTCTTAAAAGCTTGTGGAGACCAAGGCTCATCGCAGTGTTAGCTCTCTCGTAGATATCCTCATCAAAGAGATATCTTAAAACCTCCTCAACTTGAAGCCAAAGCTTTACCGATAATCCGGTAGTCCCCAATAAGTCCACCTCGAATTTATAATCCCAAGGATTTTTTGGTGAGTCTCGTCACTAGTCTCCTGTAGAAATGTTTCCAGAGAATATCTTGCATAATATGCTAGTTTGATTGAAAGCTCTGCTGCATTCTTTAGAATTTTATCTAGTTCCTCTTTAAACAGATTTAGAGCATAAGGATATACCTCTCCACCAGATTCTTCAAGTAGTTTTAAAACGCTTCCACTGCTCTTTTCTCCCTTCTCGATATCGGAAAGATCATCCAAGATCTGGTACGCTGAACCGAGAGATAGACCGAACTTTTTAGCTGTACTTATGATTCCTCCATCTAATCCTAAAGCGTAGAGTGGAAGAACGGAGGAAGCCTCGAATACAGCGCCCGTTTTATAAGCTACTATGTCGATGTAACTGGCGACGCCCCTTTCTCCTTTAAGGATTTCCATATCCCAAATCTGGCCAATAGCTGCCTTCCTCCAAGCATCCATGCTCTCCCGAACCGCTTCTATCCCCGCTTTTGAAACATATTTAATGGCGGTGGCCATAAGGACGTGTGGGTATATTATAGACTTCTCTAAACCATACTTTTTCCAGAAACTTTCCCTCCCTCGTCTGACTTCCGACTTGTCAATTATATCATCGTGTATCAGGGAGGCAGAATGCATGAGTTCTAAGGCAAATGCAATCGGGAGAGCAATCGATGGATCACCTCCAAGACACTCAGCCATAAAAAGAGCCAGTGTACCCCTAAGTGCTTTACCTCCTTTAAGAGCATAGAAAACCTCCTCGTAAGGGATTTCTTTTGAGAGGGTATCCTGAATATATGCTTCAAGCATTTCTCGAAGCACACTCATCCGGGAGTACACTGTGACAGCGTTCAGCATGAAATACCTTTTTCATCACTTTACATAAGCAATATAAGGCTATCCACAAACACCGATTTGTGTTCGATGCGCACTGCCATTTAACGTATCCGGGTTTAAAGGAAATCTTGGATAGGGTTCTTCCCGAGGCAGCAACTGTCCTAACGGGAATAGTGACTTCAGCATTCCCTTTCGACCGTGAGAAAAAGGAGGATTTCATAGATGCCAGAATAGCTCTTGAACTCACTCAAAGATATAATGGGCGAGTTTTCGTCAGCCTCGGCTTACACCCAACCCAAGTGGTTGAAATGAGTGATCTAGAAATTCAGAAATACAAGGAGTTCATTTTCGAGAATAAAGATAGGATAGTGGCTATAGGGGAAATAGGGCTCGACAGGTTCTGGATAAAAAACGAGGAGGAATACAGGCGCTCCGAAAGAGTCTTCTTGGAGATGCTCGAGGTTGCTGAGAAAATTGGAAAACCCGTGGTCATTCATAGTAGAAAAGCAGAGGAGGAGGCTGTAGAGATTCTCTCTAGCTATAAACTAGACGAGAAGGTCTTAATGCACTCTTTCACAGGCAACATGACCACAGCTAGAAAAGCCCTCGACATGGGCTTTTATTTCTCAGTCAATTTAAAAGTCCGAGACACTAAGAACATGCGTAAAATAGCTAAGGGCTTTCCCTTGGAACACATACTTACCGAGACGGACTCACCTTTCCTTGGACCCGATGGGGGCGTAAACACTCCACTCGGAGTGCAATATGTGATAGAAGAGATAGCCAGATTGAGAGAGATCAATTTTGAGGAGATAGACAAAATAACGACTGAAAACGCACTAATATTCTACGGGTTAAGATAGGGGATGTGTAATGGGAGAATACTTTGACAAAATCCTAATAGCAAATAGGGGAGAAATAGCAGTTCGCATAATAAGAACTGCTAAGGAGCTTGGAATAAAAACTGTAGCTGTGTATAGCGAGGCAGATGAAAATTCCCTTCATGTAAAGCTTGCTGATGAGAAAGTCTTTATAGGGCCTTCCGAACCTAGGGAGAGCTACCTGAACATGGAAAAAATTATTCGTGCTGCATCATCTTCAGGGGCGGAAGCGATACATCCTGGATACGGATTCTTATCACAAAATCCTGTTTTTGCGGAAAAGGTTAAGGAGGCCGGTCTCACTTGGATAGGCCCCACACCTGACGTTCTAAAGCTGGCTGGAGACAAGATCTCCTCCCGTAGATTTTTTGCCAAGGCTGGAATACCTATTGTTCCCGGTACACTTGATCCGGTTGGTCTGGAGGAGGCAGAGGCTAAAGCAGAAGAAATTGGATATCCTGTGGTCGTGAAGCCTTCAGGTGGTGGCGGCGGTATTGGCATGTTTGTGGCTTTCAGCCCCGAGGAACTGAAAGAAAAAATCGCCAAAGCCTCTAGACTAGCTAAAGCATACTTCGCGAGAACCGAGGTCTACCTTGAGAAATATTTTCCCAGGGCTAAACATATAGAGGTTCAGATTCTCGGGGATATGCACGGGAAAGTAATTCATCTTTTCGAGAGAGAGTGCAGTGTGCAAAGAAGATTCCAGAAGGTCATAGAGGAAGCGCCTTCCCCTTCGATAACATCTGAGGAGAGAGAAAAGCTCCTTACATTGGCTGTTAAAGCTGCTCAGAGCTGCAATTATGTGAACGCGGGAACCTTTGAGTTCCTCTTCGATTTAAATGAAAGGAGATTTTACTTACTCGAGGTGAACACGCGGATACAGGTAGAACATCCCGTAACTGAGATGATTACTGGTGTGGATATCGTTGAGCAACAGCTAGCCATAGCTTCAGGGGAACATTTACCTTCATCTCTCTCCGACCCCTCCTTCAGGGGTCATGCTATTGAGGCCAGGATCTACGCCGAGGATCCCGCATCGGATTTCGCTCCTTCACCCGGCTCAATAACACGTTTAAGCCTTCCTGCTGGACCATGGATAAGAGTAGATAGCGGCGTCTATGAAGGCTTCAGAGTGCCTGAGTTTTATGATTCACTCCTTATGAAGGTAATAGCTTGGGGCCATGATAGAGAGTCAGCAACAAGAAGGCTGAAACGTGCATTAGGCGAACTTGAGATTAGAGGGTTAAAAACAAATCGTTTATTTCTGATTAGGATACTGGAAGATGAGGATTTCGTTAAAGGCTCCTACACCACCCAAATTCTAGAAAAAAGAGAACTCTTCAAAAACCTGGAGGAGCCTGTGACTACAACAATGATCCAAGAAAGAGCTGAGACGAAGGCGGAACAGACGTCGAAGTCTATCAGTTATTGGAGACTACTTGCAAGAGCTCACGTCTGATGATTCCAAGGGGCCAACTCTAAGGGGTTTTCTAGAGTCGATACTTGAGTGTATTTTTTCATTTTTTCCAGCATATAGCGTGGAATGTGGAATAGAAACGCGTAGGCTTCTGGATCTAAGTACTTAAGATCCATAGCTTTTAGACGCCTTTTAACCTCTTCCTGAGGGATGGACAATGGATCCCTGGAAATCGTGCCTATTGCGAATCCCCACTCGCTATAAAAGGCGGGAACGAATACTTTGTATAGTCTCACATATGGGAAAACTTCCCGTAGAGTGTTTCCAATTATTGTAAACGCATTTATATAATATCTTGTCGAGGTAGCCTGAGTAACCATTACGCCCTCCTTGTTTAGAATCTTCTTGACCGCTTCGTAGAACTCGCGTGTGTAAAGTAAGACTCCGGGTGTATCCTTTATGGGGTCTGTCAAGTCTAGTATTACTACGTCAAATTTTTCCCGTGTTTTTTCGATATACTCTTTTCCATCCATAAAAAGTAGCTCTACACGAGGATCATCGAAAGCGCCCTTATGCCATTCGGGGAGGTATTTCTTAGCCAGCTCTACCAGCTCCTGGTCTATATCAACCATAACCACGTGTTCCACAGTGTCGTGCTTTAATACCTCCCGCAATGTCGCCCCCTCGCCTCCTCCGACAATGAGGACTTTTCTCGGGGTGGGATGAGTAATCATCGCAGGATGTACTAATGATTCATGATAAATGAACTCGTCATATTCGGAGCTTTGGGCATATCCGTCTAGGAAGAGTACTTTTCCAAATGACCCGGTCTTCGCAATTGTTACCCGCTGATATTTAGTCCAGCCGTCAAAGATAACCTCCTTGATTCCGTGAACATGAGCCTCTAGTGGGCTAAGCCACTCGGTATACCATAATACTCCTATTTTCTCAGAACTACTATTGTTCATATCGCTTTTACTCATGCCATACAGGCTTTTATATCTCATCTTTGATCGGAAGTTTTCTGAGTCTAGTGGATGACAGTTCTAAACTGAGGAGACACTTCCTGGGCCATGCCCCAACACTCTTTCGAGACTCAGAGAGTAATCATTATTAACCTTCTCGTTTTTTTCGAATGATTGTTGAACGCCAGTTTGAGGGGTGAGGTGATAGCTTCTCAAGTCAAGGCTAGGGAGTGGGGGGATGATCTTCCTGTTCCTCGAGGAGGCCTTCAAGCATGCTCCTTTGCTCCTCGAGCTCCCTGAGCATTGCATCCATGCTGTCAAGCGCCTTACTGTAGTCTGGCAGGATGTCAGCGTAGGCCCTCAGCGAGGCTATGCACGTGCAAGAACTGCGGCCTAGAAGTAAACGCCGACATAAATGCTGCACTAAACATCGCTGAGAAGACAGGGTACAGCCCGCCAACACCCAGCAAGATCGAAGCCTAAATCCCAACACACAGCGGAGTTACACACCCACCGAGAAGAGAGACAAGAAGTAAAAGATACGCCCATTAGGAGCCAGAGAATAACCCCTAAGAAGGGTAACCGGAAGCCATGCCCCGGTGACGCATGGCGGGCAAGTGTAGATGAATTTGGAGAAGCGATTGAGAAGTATCAGAGTGTTGTAGCCTACATCATAGAGAATCCTCAGCAGTTCCAGCGCTCCTCATCCGGAATTAAACTTAGATAGTATGAGAAAAACTTTTCTTTTACTCATTTCCTCAATATTTTAAAGAATTTAGAATCTTTACGACTTCATTTATCTTACTCAGTGTGCTCTGAGGAGAGATGGGACTGGGTATAACAATGTACTTTACCTTGTATTTTCCAGAGAGCTCGAGGGCTTTCTGTGCAAGCGGAGTACTTGTACTACCTACAATCACTATTAGCTTGCACTCCCCGCTGGCAAGGCTCTGTTCAATGGATGCTATGTCCTGTGGGGTTGCTGGGAGGTCTTCTTCTTTTTGAAGCAAGTACTTTACTTTGACGCCGGTCCACTCTACCGCGTACTGTACAGGCGGTGAGGTAGCGACCGCGCATACCGATATAGGCGTGAGAGAGTCCTGGATCCTTGTTATGTTGTTCAAAATTAGCGTTAAGTGACTCTTGTAGGTTGACTTACAGTTTGGCCTTAGGCCCTCTAATTTACTCTCGACATAGGAAAGGTATACCTTGTAATTGTCCGGGTCATAAATTGGCCAGTGATAGTTCGGCTGACCAGTCATCGGGTTATTCCTAATCTTAATTTGTGGAATTCCGGGAATCTCTATAAGAACTGCTTTTAATTCACCGCGTGTTACAAGCTCGTGTATTTGTGTCTCGAAAGGCGTATGAGCGGTTGATACTATGAGGTCGGCTTGTTTTAGCTTCTCAATATCCGCGGGAGACAATTGATATTCATGGGGGTCTACGCCTGCAGGTGTTATTGAGAAAACATTGTCTCCCTCGCATACGAGTAGATCTAAATCGGGCTTTAGAGAGTAAAACGTTACCGCTATGTTTAAACCACTCTTGGTCTCAGATGTCCTTTCACCCTGTGTTAGAAGATACACCGAGAAAACAAGAAATAACAAAGCTACGAGTATTATAAACACCAGTCTTTCTCTGCTTATGTGCACATTACCTTTTGCATCAATCATAGTTTTATGCACCCACTGTAACCATTACTGGGACAAAGTATATATTTGTGCACATTTATTTAAAATTATCGGGAAGTTTATGCACGAGACCTTATCACTGGAAATCAGGGACTTAACCTTTAGTTATAACTCAGAGCAGATACTGGAAAACGAGAACATAAGACTGGAGGGCTTCGGGCTGTTTACGGTTCTTGGTCCCAATGGAGCTGGAAAAACCACTTTTTTCAAAGTAATCCTAGGTCTTTTGAAGCCATTATCGGGAAGGGTTCTTGTTAACGGCGAAGAAATAACAGGAAACCCCTCTAAGGCTGGAAGATACATGGCTTATGTTCCACAGTTATCGAATATCGATTACAATTATCCCATGACTGGACGAGAGTTTATAGAGGCCGGTTTGAGAGCTAGAGGCACTTGTAAAAAGAGAGACTGTAAGATGATCGTAGACGATTATTTGGCTTTGGTGGGTGCCCAGGAGTTCGCGGATAAGAGAATGAGTTCGCTAAGTGGTGGACAAGTTCAAAGAATATTAGTTGCCAGAGCCCTCTCAATGGAAACTCCGATACTGTTGTTGGATGAGCCTTTCTCGGGAATAGATCCTAGAGGCAAGGATGATATTCTTTCATTTATCAGGAAGGTGAAGCAAAACAAGATGATACTACTGACAACACATGACCCGGTCTTAACAGTCAACCTTAGCGAGAAAATAATAGTGTTTAACAGGGGCGTTAAGGCCGCTGGCCCGCCTGCAGAGATCTTCAGGCTTGACCTGTTGCGTAAGGCTTATGGTGAGAATGTATTGTATATCGAGAAGTGTCTCCATATAATACACTAGGCTCAGGGGGTGGAAGCACAAATGTACCTCGATCTGAATTGGGTTATTGTCATTATGTCAACATCTCTAGCATTTAGTGCGTTAAGTCCCATAATATCCGCGAGGAGACTTAACTTCTTTGCCTCCTCCCTGCCTCACGCTGCACTTTTGTCAATCGCTCTCGGCTACATGATGTCCATTTTTCTTGCTGGGGATCCTACCTTATGGGCGGTGATTGTCAGTATTCCTCTATCATATCTTCAAATGTACCTTGTCCACAGAGGGGTCAATGAGAATACAGCAACCTCTGTATTTGTGGCTTTTACAACATCTGCAAGTGTGGCAGCCCTCTACTATATTTTAACTATGTTCCCTGCCAAAGTTAGCCTGTGGTCATATATTCTTGGCGACCCCCTCTTAGCCTCTTGGGAGGATACTGTCAATGCTGCCGTTACCTCTATAGCTTTAATCTTGTTGACCCTGGCATTTTATGAGAAAGAAGTACTGATTGGTGTTGACAGAGATTACGCTATACTTAACGGAATAAATGCTAAGCTTCACGACTACTTCGTTATAACCCTGTTGACTGTTGCAAGCGTTGGATTGCTGAGAGTAGTCGGTTTTGTGATCGAGCATGTAGTTATGCTGCTGCCCGCAGCCATAGCTGCTACTTCGGCAAGAAACTCGCGAGAGGTCTTGTTGATCAGCATGCTGTCCTCGGCTTTTTCGGGATTCATGGGACTTCTTCTAGCCATTTACTTGAATATTGCTCCCTCTGCTGCTTTCGGGTTAATACTATTCACGCTTTACCTGATTTTTCTCGTTATCAAGGGTGAGAAGTGATGAGTACGAAGGCTAGGTTTGGAGTAAGTATAGATGAGAGGCTGGCCCAAGAGATTGAGAAGCTGGTCCAGGCCACTGAGACAAACAGGTCTCATATAGTAAACTTGGCTTTAAGGGAATTCCTTAATGGAAAATTCCACTTCATGACACCACATACATGTGAGGGTGTATTAATATTATCTTATGAACCACAAATGAGTGACAAGATAGACCACACATTAGAAGACAACAAGGATATGATATTGAGCAGATTGCACATACACTCCTCTGAGGGAAAATGCATTGAAGTCATTTATACGAGGGCCCAGAGCGAGAGAATCCTAGAGCTCGAGAATGGACTACAGAAAAGTGGATGCAAGACCTGTAAATTTGTTCCATGCCACTCATGATGTTTTATCTCTACTGTAGAATACTTCGGCCAGACGTGAAAGCCTTCTCTTACCACGTAATAAAGCTTGATTAGCAGCCTCAACTAGTAAGACTAAAGAGTCATAGCCAACTATCTGTATGCCATGTAATCTCAGTGGTGTCTCAATCTTCTCCATAGACATTATCTCGACAATTATACGCTTTCCTAAGCCTTGAATACCACTGTGCTTGAATCCCGAGTTTCTAGCCGCAACGAGAAGACGTTTAGCTGCTCGCAGATCCCTTGCAACTACATGGAAGATCGGGGGATGAACAGAAAACCAAACGTTGTCTTCATTCGTGGAGGACAATACAAGGGTTAGCTCCTCTGGTTGGATAATGCGATGCCACTTTGCAATTACACGAAGTTTGCCCTTATCGCCTGGATGTGCCCCCGCTGCCACCTGGATTCTACCGCTACAACTGCTAGTTGTGTAGTAATCAGGCGAGGAATTTATTAGATCTAGTAACCACACTATATCCTGGTCGACGCGTCCTTGAAGCTTGTGTTCTTCTAGCTGTTTTAATGCTAGATCCCTAAGTTCATTCCACTTATTTGTGCTCAAGACCCTCCCATCTTAAAGGATGTGATTGCCTCTAAGACTGTTTTTATCATTGAAAGCTCTAATTGTGTTTTGTTTTCGGTTAGTTCTTGTCCCGTAGACATGTTGTCCACGACTAGTGCCACGGCTCCAGCCTTAAAGCCTCGTAGCCTTGCAAGTGCATAGAGAATAGCAGATTCCATCTCTAGGAAATCGATCCCGAGCTGAGCCCACTCATGGGCCTTTCGCTCAACCATGTGGAATGCATCATGCGAAAGCGCTACGCCTCTGAAATATGGTGTGTTAAGGCGCTTAGCCGCGTTTTCTAGTTCAAGGACGACTTCAGGCGTCGCGTAGGCTGGATATGAAACACCTGGGAAATACATCCCTAAGGTGCCCCCTGGAGTATAAGCTGAAGCCTCTATTATTGCCAGCGTGCCCAATCCAGCCTCTTTCCTAATAGCCCCACAGGTACCAGCCCTAATGATAACCTTAGCGCCCAGCATAACTAATTCTTCAAAGACAATGGCAGCCGAAGGAGCACCTATGCCGTGAGTGGCCAGCGTCACCTCCGTACCCTTGTATTTGCCGGTAACCACAAGGTATCCTCTATGAGTGTTAACCACACGTGGATTTTCAAGCAGCTTTGAGGCCCTCTCGACGCGTTGGGGATCTCCTGAGACCACAACTCGTTCGGCAATATCACCTGGCTTCGCCAATATATGGTAAGGTTTTTTCGAGAGAGGATGATAATATGTCATATCGTTTTTAGAGGATAAACCAACCTAAAACTTTTACCGTCATAGAATATCAGGCTATATGTGGGTTTACGCCAGTAGGGAAGCCATTTTCCCCAGGCTGATTTCCAGGAACCAGGATTCCCAATTCTACGAGTTGTGTCAAGTCCGGGGATATGTGTGTGACCCATGATAAGCCATTGATTCCTGAGGTTTAACTTCTCTTTGACCTTTTCCTCCACGAGTAACTTCCTTCCAACCAGGCTGCCAACTCTATCAACTAAGTGGGCGATAGCCCCGTTTGCGATGCCGATATCACCGTGAGTCACCACAACTTCATCGTCCCCCAATTGTATATGGGCCACTCTACGTATATAGATTCTAGATCTTCCCAGATTGATGGAGCCTTCATCGACAATCGGGTCATGTGAGGAAAAACTAGGTGTGTAGATAATGAGGGGTGGAAGCTCGGTTGGGAGGCCGAGCTTTAAAATTTCAAACTTCAGCTGGTATGTGCTGATTCTATAATGAAGATCCTCGAACAGATCGCCCGCCACCACCAGACAGCTTGCCTGCAACAGATGAGACACTTTAATGATCATTGCCAACTGGTGGCAAATCCTCCCGGATCTACAGTGAAGGTCAGACACAAATACTGTTTTCTCACAATTGATCGTTGAGGTCAAATTTTTAACCCCCATTAGAGCATACTTGAGAGTTAATAATTTCTCATTTGACTCAATAAGCTAATTAAGGTGTCATTCCAAGTCAACGACAGATAATATGCCATCACGACACGAAATTAAAGAAACATCGACAGGTATTATTCTACTTATCATTCTGTCATTTCTCATCCTCAATAATATCCATGTATTTAAAGCTGAGCCTTTACCTACAATCAAAGCCGTTATAAACGTAGATGACACAGGTAATGCCACCGTGAAGATCACATTCAAGACACTGGGTAAAACAAAGATTCTTTTTACTCTTCCAAGATTCGAAAACTACACAATATGCGAGAGCTACGGTACTCCACAAATAGTAAACGCTCCCTCATCCGCTTATTTCTACTATAACTCTACGATCAATCTTAATCCTGGAGAAAACGGTACGGCAATTCTCTCCATATGCTATAAATTCCCCTATGCTAGCCTGCTTGCCGACAACCAAGGCTGGTTTATGAGCCCTATGCTTGTATCTACACCTCCTGTCAACATAGAGGTTTATGTCAAAATACCAAACGTTGGCAAAATAACCCTTGAGTCCCCGATCTCAACGGGGATCAATGTAAATGGATATAGAAGATATGTTCTCGCTCCCGGCACTCCTACCGTGATCTCTGGTAGGGTCGTAATAGAATACCTGACACTCTCTAACGTCACTACAGTTGATTTTAATACGAGTGTACGCGACACCACAATTAGAGTCCAGTCGCCACCTTTTTACAAGTCCTTAGCTCAAAGGGTTCTAACCGTGGCCTCAAAGGCCTACGCTAATCTAACTAGCATGACAGGAGTATCCTTACAGGAGCTTGTATTCAGATTCTATCTACCCAAACAGAGCTTGGGAGGTATAACGACTCTAGGATTCGTAATGGGAGAAGACATCAATGCGGGGGGAAGAGGCCCCATTATGTTAAACCTTGGGCTTATAAGGTATGCTCCAGGTTACCTTGAAACTACGATAATACACGAGATGGTTCACGCTTTTCTTGGTAAGGCAGGCGTCGAAGCAAATGACGAAACACGATGGTTCCACGAGGGGCTAGCACAGTACATTTCGATCAGTGTGGCTGAAGGCCTAGGATATAATGTCGCCGAGCTCAGAAACGACATGATAAATGCCTCTCGTACACTTTACAAATACTACGAGGGTAATCTATCCCTGATTCAACACTGGCCAACTGTTCCAGAACTAGTGGGAGACGCATACTTGGCTAGCTTCTATATAATTGAAAATCTAAGCGCAACCTATAATGGCGAAGCGTTTATAAAAAGCCTTTTTCAAGCCATAAGGGATTACGGAAAGGTCAAGACAACCAATGACATTGTAGCTGTCCTAAGTATTGCCGCAGGTAAAAACCTTGCACCCCTATTCCGATCTTGGGGGTTCAAGGATATAAAAGACTGGAACCCTCCAGCAACAAGCAAAGACACGACCTCTGCTCCTAGTTCTAGTACGACTTTCGAGACAGTCGTGCTTGGTATAGGCATCGCGATTGGAGTGATAACTTACTTTCTAAATGAGAAGGTTCAAAAGGAGATAGATATAGCGAGAAGCAAAAGTGTTTTTGAAAAAATTGAGAAAAACGCAGAAAATCACTCGATTTTCTGGACGTGAATTATGGATACTGGACAAGCTTCGGCTGCACTCTTCACACATTCTTCAAGCTCTACGGGTACCTCACCCTCACCGGGGTTACCTCCAACTCTGTACTTGGCAACGATCTGGCTCTTTCCGTCTTCCTCGCTCATCTCGAAAACTTCAGGGCATAAGCTGACACAAGCCATGTCGCTTATGCATTGATCCCTGTCGATAATGACCTTAAGTTTTGCCAACCTTTTTCACCGTGTTTAAGACGTATGGAATAATATAAATTTAACTTGTACCTTTCATTGTACAAAGGATTATGTCAGAGCTGCCTGAGAAACCTTTACTCGAACACGTATATGAGCTACTGGAAACAATGCGTAAGATACTCATTGTTTGGGTAGGAGTTATCGCTTCCCTGTTAGTGCTCCCAGCTCCTCATCTTCTTCCTAGCTATACTCCTTTGGCCTTTTATTTTATGAACCTTACTAAAAGAGTGATGCTTTCTCACGATGAACACCCCATAACACGTCAATTGTCTCTGACACTGGGACTGAACGACTCCAAAGTTATTCTTATTTCACATGGGTGGTTTGATAGTCTCACGGCAGCTGTTATAATGTCCGGGCTCATTGCCGTCACTGTATCAACCCCGATCACGCTTTATTACATCTACAGGTTCTTGGAACCCGGCCTTTATTCCCATGAGAAGAAGATTATAAAAAAAGTACCTATTCGCGGTTAACTTCCTCTTTATAATGGGAGTGGCGTACGGCTTCTTTATTGTAACTCCCCTAACCTTTCTAGTAGCTCTATGGATTGCAAAGCTTGGAGGAGCCTCTCCATACTTTGCAATTCATGACTTCTACCAGAATGTTTTCTTAGGTTCTGTAGCGATAGGATTATTCTTCACGTTTCCGCTAGTTATTCTCGCTCTAAATAAAGTGGGTCTTGTAAATCACGAGACATTGGAAAAGAATTGGCGCTATGTGATTCTACTGACCCTGTCAATTCTAGTTGTAATCACGCCGGATCCAACACTGACCAGTGCGTTGGCAATAGGTTTGCCCTTCATAGTTCTCTATCTACTTTCAATAAGACTGATTAAGAAAAACTCTCAAAAGTTAGTTTAAGTGTCATTGCTTCTCCTTAGAAAGAAATGCGGCATTCGTTACTATTTTTAAGTGGAGCGTTAAACGTTATAAAATAAATTACAATCCCGTGTAAAGGGTAGACTTATACAAAGGAAAAATAAATATATAGGTATGTTCTTAGACTCAAGGGTAGGTGAAATGCACCGCCAAATTTGAGAATTAAGGTTTTTTCGGCTTTACACCCGTTATTATTGCTCAATGGTAGACCAACATTAGATTTTAATGTTATTCGTGACTTCAGGTGGTTTGTATGGGCATAGTTAGAGCTCTCTCGCAAGAATTCAATCCCAAGAAATACGAGGGCGAGATTTTAAACTACTGGTACGAGAACAAAATATATGACCTTATACGGGAAAAGGCTAGGGGAAAACCAAAGTTTTACTTCTTGGACGGTCCACCCTATGCTTCAAGCGGTGTTCCACACGTTGGTACATTATGGAATAAGGTTCTCAAAGATGCTGTTATCCGTTATTATAGGGCTCTGGGCTATAGCGTAAATGACCAACCGGGGTATGATTGTCATGGACTCCCAATTGAGGTTCAGATAGAGAGAAGGCTGGGCTTCAAGTCAAAGAAGGATATAGAAGATTATGGAGTCGATAGATTCATCGAAGAGTGCAAGGGGTTTGTCAAGCAGAACATTTCGTCCTTGAATTCCTACTTCAAAGAGTTCGGAGTCTCCATGGACTGGGAGAGACCATACACGACAATGGACGCTAGATATATAGAGGGGGCATGGTGGCTTGTAAAGAAGGCTGAGGAGAAAAGGCTTCTTGACTATGGATTGAAAGTTGTACATTGGTGCCCCAGATGTGAAACAACGCTAGCAGACTATGAGGTTACAGAGTACACAGAGCTAGAAGACCCCTCAATATACGTCAAGTTCCCCGTTGCTAATGAAAAGAATAGATACATACTAATTTGGACTACTACTCCGTGGACCCTCCCTGCAAACGTAGCAGTGATGGCTAACCCTAAGCTTGTATACGTATGGGTTGAAGTTAGGGGAGATATACTTCTCATAGCTAAAGATAGGTTAGAAGCTGTTTTGAAGGAGGCCGGGATTACGGAATATAAGGTCTTGGAGGAGGTAAAAGGTGTTGAGCTTGAGGGGCTAAGATATCTGCACCCTCTCGCCGACGAAGTAGATGCCCAAAAAGGGCTGGCGGATGCACACAGGGTTGTCCTATCAGAGGAATTTGTCTCGGCTCAAGAGGGGACAGGTCTGGTTCATAGCGCTCCCGGACATGGAGAAGAGGATTACATAGTGGGTCTTAGGTACTCCCTACCCATCGTAGTACTTGTCGATGAGAAGGGGCGCCTCACAAAGGAGGCCGGAAAGTATTCTGGATTAAACGTTAGGGATGCAAACGGAGTGATTATCGAGGACCTGAAAAGAAAAGGATATCTCTTCCACTCTGGAGTCATCAGGCACAGATACCCCATATGCTGGCGCTGTAAAACTCCCCTTGTTCTTAGAGGGACTAAACAGTGGTTTATTCGCGTAACTCATCTAAAGAATAGGTTATTAGAAGAGGCTGAGAAAGTTGAATGGGTTCCGGAATGGGCGGGGTACTCGCGCTTCAAGAACTGGCTTGCCGGTCTTAGAGACTGGATAATCTCACGTCAGAGATATTGGGGTACTCCAGCCCCCATCTGGGTGTGTGAGAAATGCGGGGAGAGGGTTGTAGTTGGCTCCAAGAAGGAATTAGAGGAGCTTGCCGGAGGGAAACTAGAAATCCCAGACTTGCACCGTCCTTGGATAGACAAGGTCACACTTAGGTGCCCCAAATGTGGTGGCATTATGAAGAGGGTGCCCGACGTGCTGGACGTGTGGTTAGACTCCGGAGTTGCTTTTTATGCCAGTCTTGGCTATCCTCAAATCCGTGAAAAATTCAAGGAACTTTACCCCGCAGATTTGATCATAGAAGGGCATGACCAGATAGCGGGCTGGTTTTTCTCACTCCTGCGTAGTGGAATAATAACCTTCGATGAAGCCCCCTATCGTCGAGTCTTGATGCATGGTTTCGCCCTGGATGAGCAAGGAAGAGAAATGCACAAATCGCTGGGGAACTATGTAGAGCCCCGCCAAGTCCTAGAGTATAAGTATGGAAGCAGGGATGTTTTCAGATGGTTTGTCCTGCGAACTACGACCTGGGAGGACATGAAGTTCTCGTGGAAAGGATTGGAGGAAGTATACTCTGATTTGAACATCTTTTGGAACGTCTATTACTTTGCGACCCTATACATGAGCTTAGACAAGTTTAACCCTGAGGAATATCCGGTTGACGCTCTCCTTGACAAACTGTCAATAGAGGATAAGTGGTTATTGTCCAGATTTGAGACTGTTGCTCGTGAAGTTAAAAACGCATTTGACACATTGAACATACATCGTGCTGTAAAACTCATAAGAGATTTCGTGGTTGAAGATCTTAGCCATTGGTACATCAGGCTTATAAGACCCAGAGTTTGGATCGAAGAAGCATCGTATGAAAAAATAGCTGCATACGCTACGTTAAGCTATGTTTTGAAACGCTTACTCGTGATAGCATCTCCTATAATACCCTTTACAACAGAGCGAATCTATCTTGAATCCTTCAGGTATGAGGAAGCGCCTCCTAGCATCCACATGTTATCCTGGCCTGAGCCTCGTGACGACTTCTTAGACCCTGAGTTAGAAAAGAAGATGAGCCTTGCCAGGGAGATTGTTGAAAAAGCCTTAGCATTAAGAATGAAAAATGGAATCAAGATAAGGCAGCCTCTCCCAGCTCTGTATATTTTCACAAGTGATCCAAAGATAACTGAGAGCGTACGGATGATGGATCGTATAATAGCTTCACAAGTCAACGTAAAGAAGGTTGAAGTTCGTCCAGCCGAGGAACTCGTATCCTACAAATCAGTCAAGGTTGAACCAGTTTATCGTCTCCTGGGACCTACGTTGAGAGAGTATACTAGCCTGGTCATCGAGGAGGTAAATAAGAAAAAAGAGGAAGTTGCAAGAAGTTTAGCTGAGAAAGGCTCAATCGACCTAGAGGTGGCGGGAAGAGTCTTCCACCTAGAGAAGAGTATGTTCGAGATCCTGGAGTCTTGGAGGGAACATTACGATGGAGATACGACTACATGGGGGACTATAGTGCTTGACACCAACATTAGCGAGAAAGAACTTGCCGAGGGGCTCGCCCGAGATACTCTCAGGAGAATACAGTTCATGAGAAAGCAGCTCAGCCTTTCCATAGATGAGTATATTGAGACAACAATCTACATACCTGGCGAGTTCATTGAACTCGTTAAAGGCTATGAAGATTACTTGAGAACTGAAAGCAGATCCAAGGCTCTCTTCCTGGTTTCACATGAAGAAGACGTCAAAGGGGATCTTGTCGCTGATTGGGAGATAGGCGATATAAAGATTAAGATTGGGATAAGACGATTCAAGAACCAGTAAGATTTATCAGTAAATTTCTCTTATAACACGTCGACCAAGCCTTGGAGGAGAAGAGAAAAGATTTTCCCATAAAGTTGATAATCCTAGGTTTTGTCCTACTGGCTATAGGTTCTTCCTTGGCGTGGAGTGTTAATTATCATCTTGCAATGCATGAGAAAATCCCTGTTATGATAAGGCTTCCACTGAAAAACTCAACAAGAATTGAGCTCCCCTCGAGTCTTTCCTTAAAGACTTACTATAACCTTACATATGATGGTGATCGCTATGTGAACCTCAGCCTAGTCTTCTTGAACTCTAACTCCACAGAGGTTGGCAGGCTGATAATAAGAGATGCCCAGAAAAATACTTCAGGATTTATTTATTTCGAAGATAAGCCGGCCGCCTTGCTAGTTAATCGAAGCTGCAGTAGCTGTAGCTCTACAGTATTCTTAACTTTTTATTTTGCGAAATACAATGAGGAACTTGTTCTCCTAGAAAGCATTATTTCAGCATTTCTTTCACTAATTGGAGGTGTCTCTCTATTATTCGGCGGCTATCTCTACGTGGCATATAAAAATCGAGATGAGACTACTCCTTCTCAATTTTTCCAAGAAGAACCCGAGCAGCAACAATAACGGGGTCCCAGACGGGAGCAAATGGAGGAGCGTAAGCTAAGTCGCTGAAGAAGAGGTCTCGAACATTTCCTCCTTTACCGATTAAAGCGGCCAAGGCGTCTATTCGGGCTAGAACTCCATCGCCACCAACAATTTGGGCTCCTAGAAGTCTTCCCGTGTTCCTATCAGCTATCAGCTTAACAGTCATGGGTGAGCCACCCGGGTAGTAACTAGCCCGAGAGTTTGCCTTTATAACGACAGAGGCTGGGTTAAATCCCTCTTTTATAGCTCTCTCCTCAGTTAAGCCGGTTCTTGCCACTTCAAGATCAAACACTTTAGTTATTGCTGTTCCAAGAGCACCGGGAAAAGTTGCTTCTATTCCTGATATCGAGGCTCCGGCAACATAACCCATCTTGTTGGCTACAGGTGCAAGAGGGAACCAGTCAGGCTTCCCAGTCACAAGGTTTATTGCCTCAGCGTTGTCTCCCGCAGCATACACGTTTTCAAGATTTGTTCGCATAGAGGGATCCGTGCTTATGGCTCCTGTATTTCCTTTTCGTACCCCGAGCATCTCGGCTATATGCGTTTCCGGCGTTACGCCAGTAGCAAGGAAAACCAAATCAACCTTGTATTCACCTTTGTCCGTTACTATCTTTTCGACCTTCTTATGGCCTTCTAGTGCTTGCAGAGCTTCGCCGAGATGCAGATCTACACCATTTCTGATAAGTTCTGCTTCAATTAGCTGCGCGATATCGGCGTCAAGCGTCGGCATAACGTGTGGCAGCATTTCAAAAAGCATCACGGACTTACCTATACGTCTTAGGTTATCAGCCAGCTCGAGACCTATGTAGCCGCCTCCAATGATAGCAATTCTTTTAGCTTCATCTACAGCTCTGCGTGCCTCTTCGCCACTCTCAAGAGTACGTATTGTAAGAACCCCGCTTAATTCGACTCCAGGAATGGGAGGGATTCTAGGCCGGGCTCCTGTTGCTATTAGAAGCTTTTCCCAACTGAAGGTGTTCTCCGATCCATCATGGAACCTCGCGCGAATGAAACCATTGCCAGCTTCCACGACCTCTGTCTCTGTATATACCTCTATTCCTCTCTCCTCCTTGAATACTCTGAGGGGATAATGAACCAGTTCCTCGATGTCTTTAGCATAGCCTCCTAGAAAGTAAGGTATGCCGCATGGAGCGTAGCTCACGTACTTGCTCCTCTCAAACACCATGACCCTCCACTCAGGGTGTATTCTCTTTATCCTGGAAGCAGCAGTCATGCCGGCAGGTCCTCCACCTATTACGACAACGTTAGCCTTGTCGCCCATACATATCCCTCTGTATACCGTTGTCATTCTTCTCTTAGCCTATTAAAATTTTGGTTAACCATTCCGTTTTTACTGTCGAAATGAAACTCAAGGGTGTTACCGTAGCGTACCCCTCCTTTACGAGGCAGACATCACTCCCTGGCGTTACACAAGAATATGCCTGCTCTAAAGTCCATCGACTCATGTCGCATTCGTCTTGGTGACAAGTGTATACTTCTGTGTGCATTCCCTGCTCTAAAATCGCAACAGCTACCCCCCTAAGGGTCCAGGCGGGAACATTGACGTTGAGGAGGGGGGCTTCCCACTTAGCCTCCGAAAGCTTCTCGAGTATACCGACAGCTACTCTAGCAGCTCTATAGTAAACATCATAATCAAAGTTTTTATAGTCTGACCAAGCACGTGCAACTAAGGAGACAGCTATTCCTTTAAACCCTCTGATAGCCGCCTCTAAAACTGCTCCCACTGTTCCAGAGGATAAAACATCCCATAGTCCTAGGTTTGGGCCGCTGTTCACCCCGCTTAGTATGAAGTCGAATGATTTATCAAATGAGTCGAGTACAACTCCTACAGCTGTAGCAGGCGTCGAGTCTACTATTACAGCACTGTATCTGCCGAAGAGTTCGACTAACTTGTATTTGGTTCTGAAGGAGATAGATTTGCTACTTCCACTTGAATGATTAGCTGTAGTTGCTATGAAAACCTCATGGCCCTGATTGGAGACGGCATCGGCGAGTGCCTGTAGACCCACACTGACTCCATCATCGTTAGTCACAAGTATCCTGAGTTTCTTCACAGCCTCTTTCTGCGGTAAAATAATTTAATGTTTTCCACAAGCGTAGTCTTGTGAGTTCTCGTTACGAGCTTGGAGACGTGATATTGGATAAACTGAGCAGGACCTTCCAGATAAGTCCCGACGATTTTGCTGCTTTAAAAGCGGCCCTTGGCAGAGACTATTTTAAGGTACTCATAGCTACCATCCTGTCACAAAACACAAACGAAAAAAATACCTTTAAGGCAATTAAGAAACTAGAGGAAAGCATTGGGATAAAGCCCCATTTACTAGCCAGCGTTGATGAAAATTATCTTGAAGAAGCCATCTCGCCTGCAGGTCTTCAGTCGACTAAGTCTAAGGCTATAAAAGAGGCTGCAAAGCTTATAGTTGAGAGATACGACGGAGATATAACAAATCTTTTAAAAAAGGGGGAAAAGAGAGTTAGAGAGGAACTTGGGAAGATCAGGGGTATAGGGGACAAAACTATTGATGTTCTCCTTGCAAATTATGGTTACCCGATCGTTGCAATAGATACCCATGTCAGGCGAGTTGCTAGAAGGCTCGGATTAACGCATGCAAAAACATATATGGCAATTCGAGAAGATCTCGAGAAAGTTTTTCGCCCAGAGAAGAGGCTCACTGCCCATTTGCTCCTTATACTTTTAGGTAGAAATATCTGCAAAGCTAAAAGACCTGCATGTCTCGAGTGCCCGCTAAAGGATATCTGTGAATATTATAATTCGCTTAAAGCTAAACATTAAACCCATTAACCCCTGAGATCTTACCTAATTTATGCTGTCAGGTGCTGAATTACTTCGACTAGTAAAGGAGGGAAAACTCGTCATCGAGCCTTTCTCAGAGGAGATAATAAGGGAAAATGGAATAGATCTGAGAATAGGTGAGGAAGTAGCCGTTCTCCTCAATAACCCTGAACCATTAGATCCTGACAAGCTTAAAGAAATAAAGCTAAGCGATTACTACAAGGTTTTCAAGACTGACAGCTTTGTACTTCAACCATACATGAAGGTATTGGTGACAACATTAGAATATATAAAAATGCCTCCCGATGTGGCTGGTCTAATAGGAGTTAGAAGCACTTTTGCCCGTCTGGGCGTATCAATACCTCCCACCTTAATCGATGCAGGATTTGAGGGCGAGATAACAATAGAAATCCACGGTGGAGCCTTTCCAATCATTCTGCGGAAGGGTATGCGGTTTGCCCACGTAGCTTTTTATAGAATCCAGGGCGACGTGATAACCTATAAGGGTAAATACCAGGGACAACGTGGTGTCACCTTGCCGCGCTAGCCATGCTGTATGCAGGAATAGACCTTACTGCATCAAAATCAAGACCATCCTGTATAGCATTTTTAGACAATGAGAAAAACGTTAGAGTATGCAGAGCCTTTGATGACCTTGAGATACTCCATATAATGTTTAGCCTAGAGCCCGACATAGTCGGCATAGATTCTCCTTTGACTTATCCTAAACAAGGTAGACTTAGAGGTTGCGAGAGGATTATGAGAGAGCTTGGAATAAAGTTTTTTCCACCTAGCTTGCCGGCCATGAAGAAGTTGATGTACAGGGGGTCAAGACTCGCTGAGGCGTTGTCTCGAAGGGGTATAAAAGTTCTTGAAGTATATCCGGGTGGAACTCAAGATGTTCTTTGTCTGCCCAGGAAAAGAAGATCACTAGACGAGTTGAGGAAGGGGTTGGAAAAGCTTGGACTGCATATTAAGGATCAAGAAAAGGATGGAGATGTGCTGGACGCGGTAACCGCTGCCTACACTGTGTACGTCTTCGCAAGGGGAGACTACCTTAGACTGATATCGGAAGACTGTGAACTTATTCTCCCTGTTCCGATTTGTCTGCCACGAACTCCCAATCATCCATATTGGTTATAATGTCTTCTAAAATTTTCAGGGCAAGGTCTCGAGGAATAACTAGAAAGAACTTGACCATGTGTTTACAGAAACGTTTGCCCTCTAGAGATTTTCGCCAATCCTCGCAGTTATGCCTAATTATGCATGAGTCTAAGTCTATGTATACATCGTATTCCTTAACCTTACCGATAACCCGGTCTCCAGCCACCGTGTATGTGACAGCCTCATCCTTGATCTCAAGCCCCCTCTCGTACCTTTTATCACCAGCCAACGCCTTGAGAACCTCGTCTACATTCCCCTCTAAAGCAGCCGTTCTAGCCTTACTAGCCGACTTTTCTGGGAGCTTCTGGAAGTATTCGTCCATTTCCTTTAACAGTTGCCGCCTCTCGCGATCAAGCATACCTAGGAGGGATAACATCTGCAGAGCGTTATGCGGCGCAAACCCCCTGAAATGGTTGTTGAAGTACCCTAACAGAAGAGACACGTTTCCTATCAGCTGGTTTATTCTTAGAGCCCACTCCTTGAGCTCTTGCTCGGTGTAGTGATAATAATACCAGGGTCTTTCTCCTCGCCCATGCCATCTAATGTAGGTGAAGTCTGCAGTCACAACGGCCTCTGGGGGTAGGAGTGGCTCGTCAACTATCACGTAGGCGACGTTATGCTCTCGTAATAGTTTAAATGTCCCGTCGTTGAGCCAGCTCGGATGCCTGAACTCGACCGCGAAGCGGTATTCTCTGGGAAGCATTTCAAGGAAATCCTTGAACCAGGGAACATCATTTTTAGGTCTGGGTGGAAGTTGTATGAGAATAGCTCCCAGCTTTCCGCTGCCGCCCAGCTGGTTTATAAGCTTGAAAAACAAGTCTAATTCTTCTGTGATTAGTTTCGGGTTTAAGAGCTTTTTATGTGTTATCCCACGATACATCTTTAGGGAAAAAACGAATCCTCTAGGCGCACTGCGCAGCAATCCTTCGATGAAGCCCTTCCCTGGTAACGAGTAAAAGGTGGAATTTATTTCAACAGTATTGAATACACGTGTATACTGGCTGAAAAGACCCCTCTCTGTTTTATAAAAAGGTCCTATCCAGTCATCATAGTCCCATCCCGATGTTCCTATGAGGATCCGCCCAAACAACATATCCATTTACTTATCGTCGATGTATAGCTAAATCTGTAGCGGCCATCATTACCATCACTTTCGTTCTACATCTAGCGAGAGGCAGACTTAATAGTCTGTCTTGAATCCTAGGAATGTTGACGGAAATTGAGCTACCCTGCTGAGGAGGACAGCGGGCCAGTTGAGTACAAATCGATCTTAGTTGATTTGGGAGATGATAGGGTCGAGAAGCTTGCTTCACAGATGAAGTACAGGCTGTTTGAAGGCGGTGGAGAAGCCATATATGTTTTAGGCATAAATGACGACGGCACTGTACGGGGTCTTACCCCTGAGGAGGAGAGAGCATCCCTAGAGATATTAGAGAAGGTTGCAAATAAGGTCGGTGCAAGTACGAGAATACTTGAAAGAAGGGAACATGGTGGCAGAATTGTTACTCGTGTACTCGTGAGGATTTCACGCGAGGAAAATCCTCCTTCTCAAGTGAACATTATAGTTGTCGGGAACGTCGACGCTGGCAAGAGCACGACTGTTGGTACGCTCTGTTATGGGTCTCTAGACGACGGTAGAGGAAGTAACATGAGAAAGGTAGCCAGGTATGCCCATGAAATATTAACAGGGAGGACATCCTCTGTGGTCATAAGATTGCTAGGGTTTGATCTCAACAATAGACCTGTCAACTGGAGCCTTCCCAACCCACTTGATGAGGCACAAATATATCTTTCCTCAAAAAAGATTGTTTCTCTCGTTGATGTTGGAGGTCATGAGAGATATCTTCGTACGGCTCTGAGAGGATTACTGTCAAAGTTCCCTGATTATGCAATGCTCGTTGTTGCTGCGAACACGGGACTACAAGTAATGGGGCGAGAGCACCTTGGAGTTTGCGTGGCCCTTAAGATACCTGTCTTTATCGTATTTACCAAGGTAGACCTGGTCAGCCCTGAAATCGGTGACTCATACCTTGATGAGACTCTTAATATACTCAGAAGACTTGACAAGAAACCCATGCTGATTAGAAGATTGAGTGATGTGTACTATGTTGCTCCTCTCATGACCTCTGGGCGTGTAGTTCCCATCTTTAAGCTTTCGAATACAACAGGCGTTGGACTTGATCTTCTAACTGAGTTCTTGAACTTGTTGCCTCCGCGTAAGAGGTGGAGTGAACTTGTTAAAAAGCCCCTTCTTGCCTATGTAACCGATATTTTTGAGGTAAGAGGAGTTGGCACCGTGATTGCTGTTACAGTAGAAAGAGGAACGGTATACGAGAACTCTAATTATTTCATAGGCCCATTACATGATGGCACTTGGCGTAAAACTCGCGTTAAATCAATACATGTAAACCGCGTCCCCGCTTCAAAGGCCAGAGCTGGTGAAGAGGCCACTCTAGCCATAACGGACATCGATCGAGAAGAGGTCGAGAAAGGACAAGTCTTGACAGAGACCCCGCTTCATCCAGCCGTAAGCCTCGTCAGCGAGATTCTCGTCCTAAAGCACCCAACAACTATTAAAACTGGGTATCAAACAGTTCTTCACATTCATTCGATAAGAGCACCGGTCGAGTTTACCTGGATGGAGAAAGAGCCCATGCGAACGGGTGACACGGGCCTGGTACGCCTTACCTTCTTGAAGGGATACTGGTACGTAGAGGAGGGGGAGCAGTTTATTCTGCGAGATTCGAGAACTAGAGCCATAGGCACAGTTTACAAGGTCGAGTAGGAGTACCTGTAAATCCTTTTATATCCCCTACACATAATTTTCCCTGTATGAAGCACTTATCGTCAGGGAAAAATCCCCCAGAGGATATATTCGTGGTCATCGAGATTCCCATGGGTAGCAATGTCAAGTACGAGCTCGACAAGGAGAGCGGTGTGCTATTTGTAGACAGGGTTCTCTTTACCTCAATGGTTTTCCCCTTCAATTATGGTTTCATCCCATCTACACTTGAAGAGGACGGTGACCCTGTAGACGTCGTGCTTCTCAGCTATGATTCCTTTGCGCCAGGCAGCGTCGTACGTGCCAGACCTGTAGGTCTTTTAGAGATGGAGGACGAGTCAGGACCGGACAGCAAAGTTATAGCTGTGCCCCACGAAAAAATAGATGCTCGTTTCGGAAAAATCAAGGATATCAACGACGTTGATGACAGCGTGAAGAATAAAATCCGCCACTTCTTTGAGCATTATAAGGAGTTAGAGCCGGGCAAATGGGTAAAGGTCAAGGCATGGCAAGGCAAGGATAAAGCCATGGACTCGATAAGAAAGGCTATGGAGAGGTTTAAAAATAAGCATTAAGAACTCAATCTAAAAATTTAAGCTTAAGTTTTTAATCTTCTTCTTTTTAAAGAATATTAGGTGTATACTCATCAGGCACATAGTCTTTATGTTTGAGGTTCATCAACCCTACAGGCTTGCAAGAAGAATTACCCGTCGCCTGGCCGAGAAGGTGGCCTTAAAGGGTAAAGTTGATCACGCGGATCTCGAGGAAATTTATTTTGACCAGACTCTAAATCGAGAAGTTTTCGAGAGAGTAGCCCGGAGATGCTATCTGCCAGCAAACGCAATTATCCTTCAACAGATCGACTTCTTTAAGAATCAAGGAAAAAACTTTAAGGTATCATATAGTGTTTCCGGGGTTTTGCTAGAGCAGGCTGAGCGCTGGATGCCAAGCCTTCTTGAAAGCTTTAGACAACTCGCAAGCACGGGAATGGTCGAGTTTTTAGACCAGACTTATTTTCACAGTCTAAGCTTCCTGATAGCTGAGGAGGAGTTCATCGATCAAATTAGAATGCATCGTGAATTATTGAAATCTTATCTAGGTGTTAGCCCGATTAGCGTCGAGAACACTGAATTCATCTATAATAATTACATCGCGAAAATATTCGATAAGCTCGGCTACAAAGTGGTACTCACAGAGGGAGTTGAGAAGATTCTCATGTGGCGAAGCCCGAACTACGTCTATAAGGCTAAGGGACTAAACCTACGGGTATTGATGAGAAATTACCGATTATCTGACGACATTGGATTTAGATTTGCTTCTAGGTGGTGGAGTGAATATCCACTGACAGCCGACAAGTACTCCGCCTGGCTCGCCGCAACGCCAGGAGATGTAATATTAATTGCAATAGATTACGAGACTTTTGGAGAGCATTTTCCAGCTGAGACAGGAATATTCGAATTCCTTCGTTGGCTACCCGGCGAGATCCTTAAATGGGAGCACCTAACGACCTCTACCCCCAGTGAAGTCGTAGAGAGGGTGCCTCCACGGGACGAAATAGATGTTCCTGAGAGTGACACAATTTCATGGGCAGACCTAGAGAGGGATTTAACAGCTTGGACGGGTAACTTTATGCAAGACTATGCTCTCGATAGGCTTAGAGATTTATGGCTTCAAGTCAAAGCGACGCGCGACGAGAATTTACTACGTCTCTGGAGATTGCTCTCCATAAGTGACCACTTCTACTACATGTCAACAAAAGGAGGAGGACCCGGCGATGTTCACTCCTATTTCAGCCCTTACAAGTCTCCGTTTCAAGCTTACATGATTTACTCAGACGTGTTGGCTGACCTAGAGTATAGAACTCTTCAAAGACTGGAGCAGGACGAAGACTCTCGTTACAGGTGGGTTTGGATGAAGCGTGTAGATGCAGGAAAGGAGTTCATGTTCTACCTTGATGTTGGTAAGCCACTAAACCTCGTTGCATGGAATGTTTTTTCGTTTATAGATGCGCTTGAGAGGGCTCCTCTTGAAAGCGTGGTTTTCCACCAGACCCGTGGTGACTTTAGCCGCTGGCTTAGCTTTAGCGTTGGGGAAAAAAACCTCGGTGAGAAACTAGAAAAGGTTAAGATAGATAAGGAGGATGATCCCAAAGGTAGAATTTTGGAGATTCTATATGAAAGAAGAAAAAGCCTATTTGGATTCTAATTCACTATCAGAAGATCTCACATCTATTTTTCCTAGAAGATGTCAAGGCTATTTGAAAGTGCTCCTATTTTTCATCCAGAAGTATTTAGAGGACCCCTCACAAATTTTCAGCGCTTATACTGTAGAGAAGGAAGTTCTAGGTATCTCAAGAGCACGCCCAATTTTGGAGCGACTGGTTCGCAAAGGATTCCTCCTGGTCTTTGACTACAATGGCATCTCGTACTATGGGCTCAATACGGAGAATCACGCTGTGAAAAAGCTCTTAAATTTCTTCAAGGAGCTTTAATCCTGTAATTATTTTTGATAATTTTAGAGCTGGGAGTAACGGGCTTAAATATGCTACTGGGAGTACTGGGAGTAGATAGGGAGCCAACCATAATAGATTTGTGGCTTTGGAAGTAACTAAGTCCATGGCTATGTGTGCTAGAATATATAGGGATGCAAAAAGGTGTTCACGATCTCTACGACCAGGACCAAGAGTCCAGGCAATAAGAGTTATCGAGTCCATTAGTGGGGGGCTATTCAGGATAAGTAAAGGAAGCGAAAAGACATAAGGCTTAGCGAGTAGAAGACTGTTAACCATTATAAGGGTTCTGCCAATCAGGAAAAGTAGCATACGAATCCCTTCGTTTTGGAGTTGCGGGGGGAGAAATTGAAGGACATCGATGAGTCCATATATGAAGATACTTGTTCCGAGGATAATGAGAAGTCCTCCTCTCATCATAATACCCAGCTGGTAAGCGCGTAAAGAGTAAAGCACAGCTGCTAGTAGTGATATGAAACCTAGATATGGGAGTAGTCTAGCTGAAAGCTGTACTAGGATTATGTCATGTCCCTCCACGCTTAGAATAGTAAGTATTCCAAGGACGATAATAGTGATTCCGGAAATAGTCTCGTTGTGTCTCACAAGAAAACTTCGTGAAATCTTGGTTCCTATGCTTTTACCTAGAAACTCTGTCAGTAGACCCATAATAAAGAAGGGGGTTGTAACCCCCGCCGAGTAGACTAGTACGGTTATTATAGAGTCTCCTGGTTCTTGTAGTGAGCCAAGCCAAACCATGGAAAACGCAGCGACCAGGATTGTTGCGGCGCAGGGTGCAGCTACAAGTGAGAATAGGAAGCCGAGTAAGAGAGAGTTTAGAATGGACACCTTCTGAAATCTAGGCTGTATTGAAGGAATCCAGGCAAATAACACTCGCAACGGAGACATCATGAGGACACCTAAACTGACTAGTGTTAAGCCCATTCCGACAGCCAATGTAGGTAGATTACCCGTTAGCAGGCCTTGTAAAAGGTTACCGCTGTACGAGGCTAGGATACCGTAAATCAAAAAACTAGCCGTGATTCCCGCGATAAACGCTAGTGTAGTGAGCAGTACACGTTTACTTCCTGACTTAGCGACCACACTTAAGAACACTGGTATGATAGGTAGAAAACAGGGGGTGAAGGCTGTTTCAACTCCAAGGATGTAAAGTAGTGCTAAAAAAGAGGGCTCCATCTGGATCCCTAAGCGTACTTTCGCCTTCCATAGTATACGAGGAAAAAGCTAACGGCCACTAGAACCGCCATGATAAGGGTAAAGCTAAAACTGGCCTCTGGACGAACCCATACAAGTAGGACTCTAGTATCTCTTATGCTTCCTGATTCAACAGTGAATACAATATTGTAAACTCCTTCTCGTACATCAGGGGGAACATTGATCTGAAGCGAAAAACTACCTGTCTCTCCAGGCAGCAATGAGAGCCTTTCAGGTTGGACTGTTACCTGGAGCTTCTCGGGATTAAAGGACGTGTATAAATTTAAAGATTGCAAGGGATACGTGCCCGAGTTAACAACATTTACTTTATAAGTAACGGTGCCGCCCGGAACTGTGATTATGAGGAAGTCCTGGTTGAGTATTCTAAAGCTGTAAGATCCCACTACGTTGACAAGGATCTTTTTAGCTGTATAACTTGTAGTCCCGTTGGCTTGAACGATAAGCTCGTATAGACCGGGAGCTGTTTGTGATGAAGCGTTAACCAGGAGGTTTACCTGTCTTGATTCTCCCGGTAAGAGGTACAAGGTTGAGGCCGCCTGACCTGAAACTGTTAGAATCGGTCTTATTCCCTCATTATTTGATGAAGCTTTTAGAACAGTCACGGTTGCCATATTGCCGTCGTTACGTATAATCAGAGGTATTACTGTTGAAGAGCCCCCGGTAATGTTAAGCCTCGAAACCCCCACTGTCAAGTTGAGTAGATCATAGCGGCTTTCCACGCTCACATCAAGTTTTGTTATGAAACGGCTACCCGAAACATCAGTATATATTGACACTGCGTATAGGCCAAGTTTAGCTGAGGGAGGAATGTAAAGGATGAGAAAAAGCTGCCTAGTAGCTTTTGGAGCCAGAGTTAACCCTGAGACAGTTATGCTGTTAGCGTCAACTATAGACGCAACCCAGCCTTGAGGAGGTTCTACTGTTAGTGCCATTTCAGCATCGAGGGTAAACGGGTTTCTGAGTGTGAAGGGTATTTTTAACTGGGCTCCGGGATATGCCTTTATACTGCTTGCAGGCAACTCGATAAGATTCCATTTTTTAGGCTGTACTTCAAAAACATAGTCGATTGTTGCTGTGAGGTTTTCCCAGGAAAGGCGAACCCTTACAAAATTTTTGCCGAAGGCATCCATAGGTACTTGGAGGTTTAGGAAAACAGTTTTCTCCCTCCCAGGTTCTATCATGATATTGTCTACGCGTAATCCTCCAGGAAGGGTGAGATAGCCTACCCAGGATGTAGGAGCTTCTATTTTGAAGTTAACCGTCAAAGGGTCTAGCCCTTTATTTTCTAGCTTGATTGTAAGGTTTAGAATGTCACCCTGTAGGACAGTGAGCTGAGTTGTCTCGGTGTAGACACTTATTGCTTGTTCTAGGGTAATCGTTCCTAGACTGCCCGCTTTCTCTTGCGTAGCAACTAACATTATTTCTCTAGGTGCATAGCCTTTAAGATAGGCGCGAAGTACATAGGTTCCAGGTGGCAAACGTAGATTGAATGTTCCGTCTTTATCTGTGAGTGTTGAGGTTACTAGGAGGTTGTTGCTGTAGACAGAGACTTGTGCACCAGCTATAGGATTCAACTGAAGATCAGTCACACGTCCATAGAAGTATAGTGTCTGGCTGTAGCTAGGCGGTATAACTACAAGCATGACAACTATTACCAGTAGCCCTCCAAGTGATTTAATCCGCATAGACCCACCTACTACGGTTTTGTTTTTCTCACTTAATTATCTATTGTGTAGGTCGAGCCGAGGTGTATTTTTATAGCGTGGCAGTTTAACAGTTAATGAAAATGAAACTCTTCGTGGGAACTTCCGGCTGGGTCTATGACTGGAACCCTGACGGAATAGAATGGTATGTACGCGAGTCTGGTTTTAATGCCATAGAGCTCAATATGAGCTTTTACAGTTTTCCAAGAGAGGAAAATGTCGAAGAATGGTCAAAAAAAGCTCATGAGCTGCGTTGGTCCGTCAAGGTTCACAGGAGTATCACTCACATTAGAAAGCTTAACGAAAAAGCTCTTCCAACCTGGAAAAGATTTCTTGAAAGGTTTAAGGACCTTGAAGAAAGTATTGATTTCTACCTTTTCCAGTTACCACCTAGCCTTACCTTTAATGAAAAAGTCGTGAAGAGAATCGAGCTATTCAGTGCAACATGTGAGAAGATTGCGATAGAGCCAAGACATCTTTCTTGGTTCACCATGGAAGCTCTTAACATACTTAAGGATAAGGGCGTTTATGTCGTCACACCGGATTCGCCGCTATTCGAGGGGCTGCCCAGTATGGGCGTTATAAACATTAAAGGCATCGTGTACGTACGAATGCATGGAAGGCTTACATGGTATAATTATGGATACATGGATGAAGAACTTTACGAGGTTGCTGATAGGATAGTCGAAGCCAAGCCTGTCAAAGCCTATGTTTTCTTCAATAATAACCACGACATGCTGGGTGATGGTAGGAGGCTAATAGAAATCTTTCAGGAAAAATATGGTACGGGGCTTGCCTAGGACCAGAAGGCGTAAAGCCAGCACTTGACAAAATGATCTTTCTCGACCTCTATTTCTGGCGGCTCTTCCCGCTTACATTTGTCAGTTGCAAACGGGCATCGGGGCGCAAAACGGCATCCGGGTGGGGGATTTATAAGGCTTGGAGGCTCACCTGGTGGAACATCTCGGAAACGTTTCCTGTTCTCAGGGTCTGGGTCAGGAATCGCGGAGAGCAGTGCACGCGTGTATGGGTGGAGCGGATTGCGTAGAACAGATTTTGTAGGTCCACGCTCAATTAAATGTCCAGCATACATTATGAATATCTTCTCGCTGAAGTACCTCGTGGTTGACAGGTCGTGTGTTATGTAGATGAAGCTGATGTTTCGTTTCTCTTGAAGCTCCCTCATGAGGGTGAGAATCTCGACCCTTACTGAGGCATCGAGCATGGAGACGGGTTCGTCTGCTACAACTAAACTGGGTCTAAGTATTAAGGCCCTGGCAATAGCAACCCTTTGCAACTGACCCCCGCTAAGCATGTGCGGGTATTTAAAGGCGAAGTCTTCTACAGGGGTTAGTCTAACCTCCTCTAAGGCTTTAAATACCATCTCCTCTCTCTCCTCCTTACTACCTATCTTGTGGATAATTAGAGGTTCTTCCAGGATACGGTAAATCGTCATGAACGAGGGCATGGCGCCGTAAGGATCCTGTTGTACGAGGCCGGTCTCCTTCTTATACCACATTAGGTCTTTTTCATCTAAGGTGGTTATGTCTCTACCCTTAAAGATTAGTTTACCGCCTGTGGGTTTGTATAGCCTCAAAATAGTTTTTCCAAGAGTTGTCTTACCGCTCCCCGACTCTCCGACCACAGAGACAGCCTCAGCCACACCCAGGTCGAAGGAGACACCGTCCACAGCGCGTAGAGGTATTGGTTCGGCGAAGAGGCCTCTTCTAACCTCAAACCACATCTTGAGGTCCTCCGCTTTTAAAAGAACCTTATCCTCGCTCATAACCTATCACCTCTTTCCTTCATGAACAAGCCAACATTTTACAAGGGATCCCTTGCTTGTCTCAGCCAGTGGGGGTTCTTCCTTAATACACCGTTCATATGCAAATGGGCACCGGGGATGGAAGCGACAGCCAGAGGGTGGATTGATGAGGCTTGGCGGAGTCCCTGGGATGTACTCGAGTTTTTTGTCTGTTCGTAGAGTGGGGACGCTGGCCATAAGCTTCTCAGAATAGGGGTGTTTGGGTGATACATAGAATTCGTCGGCATCTGATAGCTCTACTATTTGTCCAGCGTACATCACAGCGACCCTGTCTGCGAGTTCGCTTGTTAGTGGGACGTCATGTGTAATAAAAATATAGCTAATATTCATCTCTTGTTTTATCCTTTTTAAGAGGTTTATAATGTTAGCTTGTGTTATAACGTCGAGCGCCGAGGTAGGCTCATCAAGTATGACTACGTCGGGGTTTGTCACCAAGGCCATCGCTATGACGGCTCTCTGCCTCATTCCACCGCTTAACTCGAAGGGATACCTGTCAAGGAAACTCTCGTGGATTCCGACTAATCTCAAATACTTTTTAGCTTCAGCGAGGGCTTCTTCCTTACCCATACCTTTGTGGATCATAAGTGGTTCGGCAATCTGGAAACCTACCTTTATTACAGGGTTCAAAGCGTTCTGTGACCCTTGGAACACATAAGATATCTTCTGCCACCTTACGCGTTTCCTGAACTCCTCCTCATCCATCTTCATTACATCGGTTCCATTAAGGCTTATTACGCCATCAAACTTCTCGACATTTCTCGGCAAGAGCCGTATTATGGCCCTTGCAAGTGAGGTTTTTCCACATCCAGACTCGCCAACAATAGCGATTGTTTCACCGCGCTTTAAGTCGAAGCTTACCTTGTCTACAGCTTTTACCACACCCTTCCTCGTTCGATAGTATAAATATAGATCCCGAACGGATAAAACAATATTAGCCATCACATTTTCACCTCTACATTTCTCGGAGTCTTGGATTAACGATCCGGTCTAGCGCGAAACCGAGTAGGGCGAACGAAAGACCAGTGAATATGAGGAAGGCTGACGGCTCTAGAACCCAGTAGTAATAACCCTTATAAAGTGCTCCTTGCTCGTAGGCATTGTTTATTACCTTCCCCCAAGTGGGTAAGGATGGATCTCCTAGTCCGAGTAAAGCCAAGGCCGCCTCTAGAAAAACGTATCCAGGTACAGCCGAGATGAGGCCAGGGACTATTGGTGGTAGTATCTTTGGAATAATATATAGAAATATTATCCTAAGGTCGGACGCGCCATATGCTTTCGCGGCCTCAATGTATGGATATTCCTTTATCTGCATCACCAATGCTCTAGTAGACTTAATTCCCGGTCCAAATATGCTTAGAATAATTACGACCACGAGGAGAGTCCATATGTTTAAGCCATAAAAGACTGAAATTAATATCAAGAAGGGGAGGAAGGGGAGCACCATGTATACTTCCGTTACGCGCTGAATCAAATTATCTAGAAGACCTCCAAAATAGCCACTGAGAGTAGCAATTATCATCTCGACAAAGGTTGTTACGAGCGATGCTGTCAAACCGAAAGCAAGCGCTACAGGAGCGCCCCACATTAGCGCAATTTCTAGCGGTCTACGTAAGTGATCTGTTCCGGCAATTCCATAAACATCACCATAAACAATCATCCTGCAGTCAAGATCTGCATTACCAAAGACGGTGGCGTCAATGATAACTTTATACGTTCCCTTCTCAACCTCTAAGTTCCCCTTCTGTAAAGCCTCCTTTGTAAACTTACCGAAGAGAAACTGTATGTTAGTTATTAGATCACTGGGCTCGACACCGTAGTTCTGGCGAACATACGAGACGAGGGCACGCGTGATAGGATCAATTACAAAATAGAGACTGTACTTGTTGTCTGTCATGTAGTAATCGCCAAGATTTATTCTATCACCACTAGGCTTAACCCAGGTGATTGTAATGATTGGAGCTCCGGTGGTTTTGGAAAAGTTGCTCGAAAAGAACATATTGAGTTCGGAGGGGAAATCATCATACTCGTAGTTGAAGGTGAACTCTATGTGAACCTTTCTCATATTTGTGCCGACAACAGGAGCTGATGACTTAGCAACGTTTAAACTGATCTCGCGTGAATCAAACTTCATCGTCTTGGGAAGGTTTTTCCCAACAAAAAACTGTATCCATTCAGGCGGGGCTAAACGTGGGTTTTCTATCCACATATCGCCCTCTCCACGCCACATTGCTATTGCCCTATCCATGGGTATAGTCACGATAGTATATATTGAAAACACAACAAGTAAAAGGAGCATTATAAGGCCAAGAACCCCTGATTTATAGCTCACCAGCTCTCTCAGAGTATTGATTATCGATTTTGCAAACCCTCTACTTGAACTCATAACCTTTCACCTATATTGAACCTTTATCCTAGGATCAAGCCACCCGTAAATCACATCCAATATCAGTACAGTAATCATTAACAAGTAAGCATAGATTACGGTTATTCCAACTATAACAGGAGTGTCAAAAGAAGATATAGCGTTGTATGTCACTAGACCTAAACCAGGCCAGTTAAACACTGTCTCGGTAATAATTGCACCGCCCCACGACCCTATAAGAGACAAGGCAAAACTAGTGATTATGGGTGGAAGCGTAGGCCTTAAAATGTATCTTGTTTCGATAAGGCGAGGCGGAAGCCCCTTGGCCTTGGCCGCCTCAACATAGTCCTCCGTAGAGAATATAAGGAAAAATGTACGGTTGCCATAAATACCTAGGAAGAGCCCGGAAATAATCCATGAGAGCATTGGAAGTATCATGTGTTTGAGCACGCTTAAAGCATAGTCCACTGGATTCTCAGGCGGTGGAACATCCACTAGCCCCCCGGGGGGCAGTACATGCAGCCAGGAATAAAATATTAAGATTAAGAATATACCGTAAAACCATCCCGGGATTACGGAAGTAGGAGATAAAGCCACTGTTGCCTTGTCTAAAAGGCTTCCATAATGACGCGAAAGATACAATCCGACAAACAGATGTAAAAAGAAGTTGATTACAGTCACTGTGGTGAAGAGAAGCACAGTGTTAGGTAGCCTCTCGAGAATAATGTTTCTCACCAACATTGAGCCCGTGTCGCTTCGCATGGTTAGGGCTTTGCCCAGATCCAATGTTAGCGCATCCCTCAAGTATATCAGGCTCCTTACAAAGAAAGGCGTATCAAGGCCTCGCCGGTGAATCTCTTGTTGAACTAACTGCTCAATCAGCTTTGCCCTCTCCTCACCTGGGAGATTACGGTATTGTGGATTCTGACTTATGGCTTGACCTATAGACATCCGTATGTCACCTATGACAATCTCATCTACTTTACCACCCATGTTCGCGATGAGAATGGTTGCATATATTGCAATGACCACTGTCAAGTATAGGACCACGGCGCGCTTGACTATGTATTTAAGGAAGCCCCATGGGATCATCTACTTCACGCTTTAAACATTTTAGACGGATACTCTTAAAAAATTTTACTTTAAAGAAAAATATATAGATTACAAGCCAAAGCTAAATAAAAAATCAGAAAAAAATATATTTCACGATTTGACTTGAGTTGCCTCCTGTGAAGTTTTTTCAACGGTTTTTGGCTTTCTAAGACCCATAGCGAGTGCCACGATCGCGAGGAGGAGGCTGACGACGCTAAGGGCTAGAGCCATGTTCAGTGTGGACTCGATTCCGCTTACGCGGCTGCTAAGGTTGTTGACCTTGTTGTTGACGTCGGTTATTCCTGCTTGAAGCGAGCCTAACTTGGATTCAAGCGAGCTTTGTACCTGAGTGAGGAGCGTCTGGAAGTAGGCTATCTGTGAAGTCACCGTGAATGGTTTCTCGACAAGTACTGGTGTCGCGACATCCTTGCTCAGGGTAATTGTAAGTATCCTGTAGCTTCCAGGGGTCAGTTTTCCAGTATCTTCGCCAGATAGTTTCACAATCCAAACGCCGTCGGCTTGTGGGGTTGCAACACCCTTGGCATATACGTTACCCTGCGCGTCTAGCACCATGTACTTGACGAAGTCTATGCGCCCGGTCGGGTAGGGCTTACCACCGACGTTAATGTTGAGAGTAAATGTAGCCTCGGCGCCTGGCACCACTATATCGGGAACCTTTACACTGACTTCTGGTATCGGTGGAGTGGCAAGGAAGGACCATCGATCCGCCTTGTCGGGGAAGTTTCTGTTAGCCTTCAGCACAGCTATGTGAGCGTTGTAGTCTACCTTGTCAAGGTAGAAGGGACCAGCACTGACATAGAAGTGGCCGTGGGCCTGGTACCAGTTCTTTAAAGCCGTGTACCTTGCGTTGACTTCGTCTGGCTTAACGTAGTTAGACATGAAGGCTTTAAATGGTATGTATCCCTCACTCTGGGCCTCGCTTAACATCTTTGAGAGTATATCGAGGCTTGGCCCGCCGATATAGTTCATCCACTCAACGTTCATTTCGCCAGCTTTATCTGCACTGAACGCGAGGAGGCCCTTCTCCTCCGCCCTTATTCCAATAGCAAGCATGTGCCATGGGTTGGATGGCCAGCCCGCGAAGCTGAAGACTATGGCTTCCGCGTCTAGCGCTGTATAGTTCACGTAGTACTCTATGACTAGAGGACTGGTGCTGACGATTCTCCAACCTCGCATCATATCCCTCCATTGCTGGAATGAGGCTATCGCAGACTTGTCGTAAAGTGGGCTGGAGGGGTCTACACGTGCGAAGGTAAGAGGCCAGCCTATCAGCCAGTCGGCGAGAGTCATGGTTGTTCCGTCGTGATATTTAATCTTGCCTAGAACGTCACCATAGTTTGCGACAATCTTTACCTGGGCGTACTTCACTCCAGCTTCTCCTGAAGTGATGACTTTCCCAGTTTTAACGTCGTAAGCATACCACGCATCCGCTGGGACTTCGACCTTGTCAACAAAGGTGAGTTTGAGCCAGTCACTGCTGGACTGAGTCACTATACCCTTCAGCGCGTACACTTCAGCCTTAACAAGCCTGTTAGCCATTTGGAGGCCTGTGTAGGGGTTTGTCCTGTAGGCGTAGTCGTCCACTGCCATTAAGAGCACCGAGTCGTAGACCCAGTTGGTGCCGGCGACAGGGTTCCAGGGATCAACTAAAACCTCACGCATCCCAGCCTTTATGGTTCCTCCCTCCTTGCCAACGTAGCGAAGGGTCATGGGCCATAGGTTGTTGTCGAAGCCTGCTGAGAAGTCAGAGGCGCACTGAACCTCCTTGCGGTAAACCCACGGGACTATTTGGTCTACAAGCCATATGCGTACAGAGTCTTTAAGGGCGAGCTCAGCTGCCTTAGCTATTAGTTGGGTTCTCTCCTCCATTGAGGTAAACTGGCCGTTCCAGAGCTTAGTTGCCACCTCGTAGAAGATGGGGTCCGGCTTATAGGCTTGCCAGAGTGGCCCCATATAGCTGGCTAGAGGAGTATAGAAGAAGCCAAAGTTGCTGGCAGAGTCACGCTCGACGGCGGTCGTAATCCATCCACCAGTATAAATATTCCATTTCCCATCAGCGGGGTTTCCGCGTATCCACAGCGGAGCAAGGTCTCGGCTGGTTCCGTACCTCCTTATGACTGTGAAGCCTAGCTTTTGCAACTGATCCGCTACATAGTCGCCGATCTGCTTCCTCTGGTCTTCGGTGCGTATAAGGATCGTTATCTCGACGGGGCTTCCCTTGTAGTACCACTTTCCATCTTTAAATGTGGCGCCAAGCTTGGACATCTCCTCGAAGATTACGGCCTTGGCCTTGTCGAAGTCGTAGCTATACTTTGCTTCAAGGGACTTGGCTGTGTCAGCTATCCTAGCGTAGTCTGGGAAGACGTTGACGATGGGTAGCCATTTGGGTACAGCTAAGCCACCCATTATCTCGTTAGCTATGTAGTTTCTGTCGATGAGCCAGTTCATGGCCTCGCGTATCCTTGGATCTGAGAAGGGGTTGAGCTTTCCAGTAGCTGGGAACTCGGGGCCCACAGGGTTAAAAGTCAAATCAAAGTAGAGACCGTAAGAGTACGTGTACTTTAGGTTGGGGTCGCTCTTAATTTTCTGCATAAGAGCTGGGTCGGCGCGTATGTCGGAGAAGTAGATCTGCATGTCTCCCTTGCTGAGCATGTCGATGACTTTGGCTGGGTCTTTCTCGGCGAAGAAGTCGACCTCATCTACCCATGGACCCTGGGGTTGGGCTCTGAGCAGTGGTAGCAGTATTGATAAGGCTAATAGGAGGACAATAACAAGTGCTACCTTGTTTTTCATGGGTGTCGTTAATACAGTGTAATGATAAAATATTTTAATTTTTCGCTCCTATTAAGAGACATTTGTTATTTTCACTGCGCTTTCCAATGTAAAAGATTGAGTAAAAAATATTTAACATGATAACATATATTTGTCTTTAACGTAGAAGTAAGGTAGAGCTTGTAATGAGAGTAATTACATTAATAACGCTTTTTGCAGTGGTCTGGATCTTTTTTTCCCTAAGCACCATCTATACAAACAGTCCTTCACCTTTTAATAGTTTGAGCGGAGCTATATCGGGCCAGTATATCGCCGTTGGAGGTTTTACGGGTTCGGCTTTGAGCCCTCTTCCGAGCGTTTTACTTCTTTCCCCGGAAGGAGGGCTTCTTTACCAGTGGGTTTCTAGAGGTATGATTCTATCTTCAAGAGAAATTAATGGAAGCTTTATACTAAGCGGGTATGGTGGGAGCCCTGGTGAAGGTGTAGAGGGGCTTGTCTTATATCACGACAAGGACAAAACCAAAAGTTTTCGTCTGAAAGGTTCTACTGATATTTTCCTATCTGACGCCACATATCATGATGGGGCTATTATGGTTGCAGGATATTTTGCACAGACTCCGAGAGGGGATCTAGATGTACTTGTAGCACGCTTTAACCTGGAAGGAAGGCTCCTGGGGTTGAGATGCTATGGTAGTGTTGATTATCCGGACATTGCGAAGCGGTTGATATTCGACGGCGAGAATATTATGGTTTTAGGGGAGACGTGGGCTTATAATGTTTCTCAGGGCGACGTTCTTCTCTTAAAAGTAAGGGACGACTTGACTTTAGTTGATAGCTGGAGTATTGGAGGGGCCGGGATAGACAGCGGAGAGGATGTTGGAGTCACACGTAACGGGGATTACGTAATCGTAGGCTATACCATGGGGGGTGAGGGAACCCAGGGCTTCCTGCTTAGAGTGTCGCGTATTGGCGGTATTTTGTGGTTGAGAGGCTATTTAAGCCTGGGAGAGACTTACCTTAAAAGGGTATATGTGGATCCTGATACTGGTCGAGTGTATATTGTTGGTTCAGGTGTTTTTGAGGAAGGGAGGAAAGATCCATTCCTGCTTGTCGAAGACGAGATCGAGGGCTGGATCTTCAACGAGAGCAGGCTTGAAATAGTGCGCAGTGAGCCAAGTCTCGACTTGACGGGAGACATAGGAGGAAAGCATTTCTTTTTATACTACCCGGGCGGTATAATAGCTGGGAGCCTTAAGGGAGACGTTGCAGTAAACTATCAGCTCAGCGGTCCCAGTATCAACTCGACGTTATTCTTGGATGATACAAGTGAGCTTAGCTATTACTCAAAATCCATCTATGGGTGGAGATTGCTTAGAGGCGTAGTTAAGGAGCGGCCCTGTCCCAAAATACAGGTGGTAGAGACCGACCCTAAAGTTTCACAGGTGTCAGTTAGTACTTCTACGGTTAAAATAGAGAGGAAAGCTTTTAAAAGAGAATTTGATCCTGGACTTGCTCTTCGAAGAATACTAGAGAGAAATGTGCCTCTCGTACTGTTGTTGCCTGTGTTTATTGTCTTCTTGCTAGTAATCTATTATGCCTTGCGAGGTTCTATTTTAAAGCGTGATTGAGAGGTTGGGCTTTCGTGAATATGAGTTGAGAAATATGTTTATTCTCCTTTAGTGCTTTCTCGAGAAGCCTATACCTTGTAATTTTTTCTCCTTCAACAAGATATGCCTCACTACCTTTTTTTCCGAGGGCTAGAAGCTGGTGAAGCTTGCCCTTGAACTCGAGCTCTTGAAATTTGAGATTTTCTAAAAGCCCTATGAGATTAAGAGTTTTGGACGCATAGGCTCTAAAAGTTTCATCGATTTTTCTGAGAGCTGAAGGTACTCCTAGAGCCCTTGCTGCAAGATAATCCGTTAAATCAAAGCTTACCGGAGGCATTTCCCCCGATGATATATCTTTTTCTCGAATAAAACTATTTATGATTTCCTGTGTACAGTTTGGGTGATCTATTTTTCCGGCCGGGATTGGGAGTTGATTCGCATCGGAGATTATACTGGCTGATACAACTCTTGAGAGGAGTATCCGAAGGTTTCTATCTTCAAGAAGGCTAGATATCACACAGTCCACGAGAAGGTAAAATGAAGTGTTCTTTCCCTGGAAGGAAGCATATGGATACCAGAGAAAAATCTTATCGTGAAGCTTGCGTAATGCTTTTTCCGAACAATAAATGTATTTCATTTTCCATTTACACCCCATGTAGCTATCTTATAACACTGAAAAATTAACGAGTGCTAAGCTCATTAGCTCTTCACGTAAAGCCAACATTTAACGTAATGACCTGGCTCGACCTCTATTAACGGTGGAGAAACCTTTTTGCACTTCTCCATACTAAACGGACATCTTGTGTGGAACCTGCATCCAGATGGCAGGTCTATCGGAGATGGTGGCTCGCCACCGATCTCTAGACGTTTTCTGAGACGGGTATATTTTGGATCAGGGATTGGGATGGCACTTAAAAGGTATTTCGTATATGGGTGAAGAGGTTGCTCGAAGAGTTCCTCGGAGGAAGCTACTTCTACGATGTTTCCTAAATACATTACCGCTATTCTATGGCTCATATACTTAATAACTCCCATGTCGTGAGAGATGAAAAGATAAGTTATCTTCTTCTCGGCTTGTATACCCTTCAGTATATTGAGGATCTGAGCTTGAACAGAGACATCAAGGGAGGATGTAGGCTCGTCTAAAACAACAAAAGATGGATCTAGGAGAAGTGCCCTAAGAATAGCTACTCGCTGTCTTTGGCCACCGCTAAGCTCGTGGGGATAGCGGTACAAGTGTTCTCTTCCTAGACCGACCTCGTTAAGTCGCTGCGTTATAAATTCTTCAGGGTCAGATAAATGTATACCGTGTTCGTATAGAGGTTCGGTAAGAGTCTCCAGTATTGTTAGTCTGGGATTAAGAGAGGTATTGGGATCTTGGAAGACTATTTGGGCTTCTTTTCTGAATCTTTTAAGCTCTTCACCTTTCAGAGAAGTTATGTCTTTGCTCCTGAAAAATATATGACCGCTGGTAGGCTCGATGAGTCTTATTATTACTCTTCCGAGTGTTGATTTGCCACAGCCACTTTCGCCAACCAAGCCTAGTGTCTCTCCTTCCTTTATTGAGAAACTAACATCATCTACCGCTTTGAGTGTCTTAAAAAGTGAGCCTCTCACGCGGAAGTATTTCTTAACGTTTTCCACTTTTATTAAGTCCGTCATGCTTTTTCACCTCTTCGAGTATAACCAGCAGTGGACAAAGTGTCCTTTTCCCAGTTCTACTTTGGGGGGGTTCTGAGTACGGCAGATTTCCATTGCGAAAGGGCATCTAGGCGCAAAGGGACAGCCAGGTTTCACATCTATGAGATTTGGAACTGTTCCTGGAATCGACTCAAGCTTTTCAACTTTCTTTAACGGGTTAGGGACACATTTTAAGAGAAGCTGTGTGTATGGATGTTGGGGTGACTCGAATAAAGTATATACGTCAGCTGTCTCAGCGATTCTGCCCCCATACATTACATAGACTCTATCAGCTATTTCAGCAACAATGCCCAGGTTATGTGTGATAAGCAGGAGACTCATCCCATATTTGTTTCTAAGTTCTCTTAGGAGATCTAGAATCTGGGCCTGCACTGTCACGTCGAGATTTGTCGTTGGTTCGTCAGCAATTAGTAGTCTTGGCTTGTTGGAAATTGCGGTGGCTATTACAACCCTTTGTCTTAGACCCCCACTGAGCTCATGCGGGTAACTTTTAACACGAACCTCTGGATTTGGAATCATAACATCCTGTAAGAGCTGAATAGCTTCATTCCAAGCTTCATCCTTTGAAACAGCCCTATGTTCAAGGATTGTTTCGACTATGTGTTCACCAGCTGTGTAGAGGGGGTCAAGCGCACTCGAGGGATCCTGGAAAACGTACGAGATTTCGTTTCCCCTAACGTCACGTAACTCGCTCTCGGTTAGTTTCAATAGTTCGACTACGCTCCCATTCCTTCTTCTGAAGTATATTCTTCCGGACTCAATCCTCCCAGGAGGCTCGATGAGACGAGTTAGTGCCCGAGTAAATACTGTCTTGCCGCTCCCAGTTTCTCCCACGAGAGCAACGGTTTCCCTTTCAAAAATGTCTAAATAGGCGTCGGATACTGCATGAACTACACCTGCATATGTATAAAATCTGACGTTGACGTCGCGAGCTGCTAGTATCTGATTCTCCTTTAGCTCCAAGCTCATTCTCTCACCACTATCTTGGATTTCAATTCTATAGAACGTCTAGTCTTAGGATCGAAAACATCTCGAAGAGCATCGCCAACAAGGTTCCAGCCTAGTGATATTAAAAGCAGTGCTGTTCCAGCCTCTACGACGATCCACCAACTGCGTTCGGGAAAGTATTGCCCTGCCTGGGAAATTATTAGACCTAAATCGGGTACAGGTGGTTGGGGACCTAATCCAAGGAAAGATAAGGCTGCAGAGCTTAACGTAGCGGTCGCAAAGTCAAAGGTTATCATCACTAACAGGGGAGACATTATATTTGGGAGCAAGTGACGGAAGAGGATCTTCCTTGTCGAGAGGCCCAAAGCTTTGGCCGCTTCTATGAAACCTTGCTCCTTTATCGTTAGTACGGATCCTCTCACCACTCTAGCGTAGGGCGGCCACCAGACGAGTATGAGAGCTAGAAAAACCGAGAGTAGATTCGCTAGATTAGGCGCATCCGTGGGATCCAGAGCAAAAATAGAGGCTACTATTTGTGTAAAAGATGGATTCGACATCATGAAATCTCTAAGGGATAATCTAAGCGTTAAGCTGAAGGCAATAGCTAGAATCAAGCCTGGAAATGCAAGCATCATGTCAGTAAACCTCATTATTACCTCATCTACAATCCCGCCCGAGTAGCCGGAAAGAAGACCTAATAGTATCCCTATAATCGCGCTTGTGAAGACAATTATAATACTCATTACGAGTGATATTCTGAAACCCCTTATTACAAGGCTTAAAATGTCACGTCCATAGTGGTCTGTTCCAGCCCAGGGAAGCCCCTCACAGTTACTCCAGCAGGGTGGATGGGGTAGTTTTCCAGCTAGATCGGGCCTTAGAAGTATAGGGTAGACGTTGTAAGGCTCCCAAGCAATAAAGGGACCGAAGATGGCTAGGAATAGCGTAACCATTACTAGGATAAGACCAGTTAGACCGATTTTCGAGGAAGTAAAAACGTATATGGAGAGCTTTGTCTCGACAAGCTTAGATTTATTCTTAGCAAGCCAACCCGGTTCAAGCTTATCTCTTAATTCAGCATACGTATCCACAATCCAGCTTCCAAGCCTGTAAAAAATATTCACATTCACCACCCTATCAGTATCTAACTCTTGGGTCTATCAGTGCATAAATCAAGTCAACCAGGAAATTCATTACTATATAGATAATTGAGAACATGAATGTACCAGCAATTATTATTGGAAAATTCAACCTTGTTATACCCTGATACATGTAGAGACCCATTCCCGGAATGTTAAAAACGGTTTCAGCAATAATAGCTCCCGTTAAAAGCCCTGCAAAGTCCAGTCCAAGAATAGTAACTATGGGAGCAAAAGCGTTCTTTAAGGCGTGACGCCATATACGGTTACTTGTTAAACCTCTAGCCTTTGCGAAGAGTATGGTCTCTGAGGCTAACGCATCGAGCAAGCTATTCCTGACTATTCTTGCTATGAATCCTCCTGAGAGCAACCCTAAGGCTAAGCCAGGTAACCACATCCTGGAAACTGTATTGGCGACTACACTAAAATCGAGGCATATGATTCCTCCGAATAGAGGAACTTGCCCCACTGCCCATATCAAGTATCCGAGGATTGGAATAGTATTTCTGATATTTTCAAGTGTAGCTACGCATCCAGGTGAGAGAGTAGGGACGCCTGCTAGGAGGGACGCCCTAATATACACATAAAATACGAGAATTAAGAAATAGTAGAGAACAAAGGCTGGAATGGAGCTTCCTAGCAGAGCAAATATTCGTACGAAGAAGTCGATGAAGCTGTCTTTCTTCGCGGCCGCTATTATGCCGAGAGGAATACCGATGAGTACTGTGAAAAACATTCCGAATATTGCTAGTTCAACTGTGATGGGAAACCTCTGAGCTACTTGCAAGACTACAGGAGTACCTCGTACAGGGTCAATTAAAGACCCTGTTAGTAGTTTTTCAACCAAGAAGGCAAACTGTTCATACCATGGGGCATCAAACTTGTAATCTTTTTTGAGCTTTTCGAGAGTTGATGGATCCATTAGTTTTTCACCTACCCATGCTCTGACAGGATCCGTTGGAATAACGTATGCTATGAGGTATGTTATGAGGAGAGCACCTATTACGCTGGGAAGAAACGTTATTAACCTTCTGACCAGATAAGTGCCTAAGCCCATCCCGTATACACCAGGAAAAAAATATTTTTCTTTTTTACGGCTTGAAACCGTATAACTGTTGCCAGAGTGTAGTGTTCCAATAGTACGGATTATATTTGAGAAGGATGTAACTATCCTCTTTATAGTCTGCCACGTAATAGGGACCTGTGGATACGGGTTTCGTAGAAAGAAGCTTAAAGGTAGCGTCGTTTTCACCGACACCAACGTACTTAGCCCAAGCGGAAGGGTTCCGTCCATTGTTGGAGTCGGCTAAAGCTGCCTGATACTGATTTCCTAGCGCGTATTGCATTGGTATGACAGACCCTACACCTGTGACGAAAATCTGAAGTATAGGTACATAGGGGGCCCTCAATTTGAATTTAACGACTCCAGAGGTTGGACCTGTGTAGCCGAAGAAGCTTAGAAGCTCATTTAAGCTATGAATTTCCGCTGATTTACCCTTATACATTGTTACTAATCCTTGGCTTTTAGCTATACTATCTAGCTCGTTCTCCGTGAGGACTGATGAGGCATTAACATCTATGTAGCTGTCGATCATCCATTGTGGTCCACCTGGTAAGTTGAGCCTAACAGCCCTCCAGGCACTGAATAAGGCGTCCACCGCCGATATTGGATAAGTTTTGTTATTCCAGGGATCATAAGCTTTAACGTTACCCCTAACGACGAAGTATAGATCAGTTAGATCCTTGCTGAAAGCCCAAGCCACTGATAACTCTGGTATCGGTTCTGTATCCTCTTTCCATGTTGTAACTAGCTTCCCATAGACTTGCCAGAAGATCTCCCAGCCGAAGCTTTCATAGGATTTAGCTGGGTCAAAGGTGTCAGGCCAGCCAATGTCGCCGATGACCATTGTCTCAGGATTGTTTTGTATGTTCTGAACACCTGTATCAGCGACAGGAGCATTAGGATCCTCCCAAACTAAGTCGTATCGGGCGAATGTGGCTAAAGGATAATACATGTCGTGAACCCAAGAGCCATAGTTTTCCCCGGTGATCTGCTGACCTATGATAAGGAGTGTGGATTGCCTGTTAAAGTAGATTACAGCAGCCTGTATTACAGCCTCTCTGACATTTTCCTCAAGTATCCTTTGTGCCACTTTGCATAATGCGCTAAGAGCCACGTCTTTAAGGCCACCTGTTCCCAGAGTGACCATATTAACAGGGTTTTGCCAGTTAGAGTTTGTGGTATCCCAGTCGACTACATATCCCACAGTTATTATAGGCTTATTTGTTGGACCAGTGTACTTGGCTCCGGTTCCCTTCTCTCCTACCACTACAATGTATTTCTCGGTTTCAATCGTCATATTTACCGAGGATAAGTAATTACCCACATTTGCAGGAGGGACATTGGCGTGATATTCTAGATCCTTGAACTCTGCTCCTCCCCATACGAAAGGCATCAAATAATCGTCTGGATCCATGTAATCGGGAATCCATCCTAGAAGCATTACCTGATGTTCAAAATGATCAGTTAAGTCCAGGTACTTAGGCCATGAATAGCTTTCTACAGTAACCTTGAAGCCTAGCTGGCTCCACGATTGTTGGAGTAGAGTTGCAATTTGCTGGCGGGCGGTGTTACCTTCGTTGTAAGTTATCGTTATAACATATTTTGAGGGATCAAAGCCTTTAGCTTTCAAGCTGCTTATTATCTGCTGAGCCTTGTTCATGTCATATTCATATTTGTTTATACCGAACTCCGTGTAACCTAACATCCCCTTAGGGATGATGGTATAAAGTCTTGTGTACAGACCACCGAAAACTTGTTTTAAAATAACATCGTAAGGTGTTGCATAGGCCAAAGCCTGTCGAACTTCAGGGATATTGAGTGGTTCTTTCATTGGATTGAGCCCTATGTATTGTATTGTCAGTTGAGGTTTGTCTGGACGTCGAACTAGATGTAGGTAGAAGGAGCCAACCTTGGTATTGTTAACGTCTGGCCATCGTGAGGGGGTTACGACTGCTATATCGAAAACGCCTGTCTTATACATGTTTATCCTTGTTCCTTCATCGTTCACAATTATGTAGAGAATCTGTTTGTGGAAAGGCTTAGCCGTTGTCACTGCACCTGTAGGAGCTTGCTTTTGCGTTGAGAGGTAGAAAATTAATGATGCGACCACAAGAAACGCTACAACGATTGCAAGAACAAGGCGTGCCTTCTTCGCTGTTTTATTCTCAGACACAGAGGGCCAAGCTGAAAGCAAATATATAAAGTTTTACTTAGAAATAATGAATTTATGACATGTCTTGAGAAATAGTTGAAAAAGATTTTTGACGGATGTAAAGTTGATAGAATGGCATAAATACAGAAACTCACTTATAGAGCTTTCTCGAGCATTAAGAGGTATTTCTTCGTTTCTCTTCCAAGTACGTAGCCGCCAATGTCTCCTGTGGAAGATATTACCCTGTGGCAAGGTATAAGTAGCAATACATGATTACTTCTGAGAACGCTAGCAACAACCCTGGGAGTCGTTGAAGCTTTTTCAGCAATAGCCTTGTACGTGGTTAACCTTCCATAGGGAATTCTCATTACTTCTTGCAGCACTCTAATCCTGACCGTGGACCCCGTAACAACTGGTTTGAAACTGAACGATCTTCTTATACCCTGGAAGTATTCGTGGAGCTCCTCTTCGAGGAGTGAGGCATGTGTGCCTGCTTCAGCGTTCTTCGGGGGATTAACTACTCCACTCTTGTGAAGAGCATGAACCATGTGGCCTTTTAACAAGAAGCAGAGCTCGCCAATGGGGGTCTGCATGCACTTATACTCGAACATTGCTGTCTCTGGAGAAATACACCTTTATTAACTCTCCTATAACGACGATTTTATACTGAGACTTGAGCTTGGTTATAGCTGCGGTTATTTCTTCACGTGTATATCCTTGATCGAGGAGATCTTTTATGAAGACGCGTCCAACATTATTGTATATATCCCTTCTAGCTAAATCTAGGATTAACCTGGAAAGTATTTCTAGATTAAAGGGGTTAGTCATCGGGGATGCATGCCCAGATTGTAGTGATAGTCGTCTTAAATAACTAACATCATAAGTAGGGTGTGCTATCGATCATTGCTCAAGAGCCACATAAAAAAGGATTTATTGAGGGTAAGTTTGGATTGGATGTGTCTGCTAGGGAGGTCGTGGTCGAGGAGTCTGTTTTTAAGGAGATTCTTCCCGTAAGTGTAATAATACCTTCGTTTCGGGGAAGCGATAGGCTCGTAAAACTTGTTAGGGACTTGCTTAGCAATAATTATCCCAGACTCGAGGTAGTTGTTGCGATAGATGAACCTTCAGAGAGTATAGTTAAAGAAGTGTCTCGGTTAAAGAGTTCAAATGTTAAATTTATTTTAAACTCAGAAAGAATGGGAAAGGTTAACGCATTAAACAAGGCTATCAAAGTGTCTGCTGGCGAAATTCTCATATTTTTAGACGATGATGTTGAGATCGCCGACCCCTTCTTTGTTGAGAGAGTCGTGGAAGAGATGAGGAACTATGATATCGCTGATATAAGGAAGGTAATTGTTGCAGAGAACCTACTAGGTAAGATGATTTACATCGAGTATACTGCAGTGAATTTTGCTAGTAAGCTTATGGCACGTCTTGCTCAGAGAACAGTTGCTGTTAATGGGGCTGCCTTTGCCATCAAACGCAAAGCGCTTGAGGAGTTAGGTCTTTTTAGACCCATTATCTCGGAAGATTTTGACCTTGCCATTAGGAGCTTTCTTAGGGGGCATAGATACGGATACATCGAGACAACATATGTTTTAAATTACCCTCCGGAATCTCTTAGGAAATGGTTCAAACAGCGGAAGAGGTGGGCTGTGGGCGTAGCGGATTGGCTAGAGAAATACTATAAGGTGGGTTTTGAGGCGTTAGTTAAAATGCCTCACGTGATAATTCCTGGACTCATACTTTCCCTGCCATCGATCGTCTCTAGTGTACTTCCCTTCTTCCTTTATAATTATACCATCCTGAAGGGGTTCTACCTTCTCCTGCTCTACATGTCATCACTTGTTAGCCAAGTAATACCCTTTGCAACCCTGATTTCGGTGAACTTACAGGTCGTGTATCTTATTCCTCTCATGGTAACACTAGGCTTCTTCACGCTGTGGCATTACATAGCATCCAAATACGTCGGCATGAAGTCCTATGTATACCTTTATCCAGTCTACTTTCTTGTTTACCAACCTCTATGGTTTACCATTCTTCTAGCAGGCCTTATAAGGGTCGTTGTCCTGGGCCGAAAAGACCTGCAGGACTGGGTAGTCTAAAAAGGAAACTTCGTCGATTGTTGAATGCCTAATCGGCAAAGCTTAAATACCGTACAATATGTAGCAAAGACCAAGCGGTGTGAGATTGTATGATGATCGTAGTACAGAGAGCCCTGGGTGCATTCATTTCACCGAATCCCTTGGCTTCCCATGACAAATTTGCACATGCGGTTTCCAATGCACTTGCCCTTAACAGTTTAACGGGACCCGCCTTCGAGGTAAAAACTGGGGAGCTTGAACTAGAGTTTGACTCTAAAACGCTCGTCGCTTTCGCGGGGGATTCAGAGGTATATGTCGACGGTAGGAGAGTCGAGCCCTGGGCAGCCTACTTTGCTAAAGAGAGGGTAACTTTGAAAACTACGGGAAGGGCATATATCTCGGTTCGCGGGTTAAGGGGAAGCATTAGAAGAAAACAGGTTTTGAAAAGCGGAGAAGCTTACCCCCTAGAACAGTTGAACGGCATTAATGAAAGCGATCTAAGAGCGCTAAGGGTTCCATCCACGCTTCGCTTTGCTAATGGAGACTGGCTCGAGGCAGTCGCTAGGATTCAAAGACACCTGGGAATGGTTTTGGAGGCGGTTAGGAAGGGCGCTGAACAAGTAAAGGTTCGCGTTGGTGGCGGAGAGTTTGAGGTGTGGGTCTTAGAGCTTTCCTAGAGCCTTCCAGGTGTTTTCATGCCAAGTAGAATAGAGGATCTTCTTAGAAGAAGAAGTGAGACTCAACGCGTGAGCGAGGAGCGAGCGAGGACGTTGCACGAGCAGGGAAAGCTTACAGTTATAGAAAGGCTAAACTTGCTACTCGATCCTGACTCACTCATCCCTATCGGGAGGTATGTTCTCCATAGAGCAACTGGTTTCGGAATGGAGTTAAGGAAAGCTTATGGCGACGGTGTAATTGCTGGGCTGGGATCCGTTAATGGTAGACGTGTGGCAGTGTATGCTCAGGACTTCACCTTTATGGGTGGAAGCGTAGGAGAGATGCATGCCTACAAGATAGCCAGAACAATTGAGACAGCCGTGAAGCTGGGCATCCCGGTAATAGGACTTAACGATTCGGGCGGCGCGCGCATACAGGAGGGTGTTGATTCCCTTAAAGGCTACGGAGATATCTTCTATAGGAACGTTATGGCCAGCGGTGTTGTTCCGCAGATAGTCGCAATACTGGGTCCTTGTGCTGGAGGAGCAGTTTACAGTCCAGCTTTAGCGGATTTCATCATCATGACGAGGAAAAGCTACATGTTCATAACGGGACCGAAAGTTGTGAAAGCCTCGATTGGTGAGGATATCTCGACGGAAGAGCTTGGGGGAGCTGAGGTTCATGCTTCAAAGAGTGGGGTTGCACACTTCGTAGTTGAAGACGACAGAGAGGCTGTAAATCTAATCAAGAAACTCATCAGCTACCTTCCAAGTAATAACGCTGAAGATCCTCCTTTTCTCGAGACTAAAGACTCTCCTTACAGGGAGGATCCTACGCTCGATTCAATTGTTCCAGAGGACCCAGCAAAGCCCTATGATGTTAGAGAGATTATCGGTAGAGTTTTCGATTATGAAAGCTTCCTGGAGGTGCACGCGAACTTTGCTCAAAACGCTGTTGTGGGCTTCGCCCGGCTTGGAGGGCATGGGGTGTGCGTCGTAGCGAACCAGCCTGCAGTTATGGCCGGCAGCCTTGATATAGACTCCTCCGATAAGATCAGCAGATTCGTTACATTTTGCGACTCTTTTAATTTCCCGATCATCACCTTTGTTGATGTTCCTGGGTTTTTGCCCGGAAGCTTTCAGGAACATCACGGCGTGATAAGGCATGGTGCAAAAATCATCTATGCATATGCGGATGCTACGGTACCTAAAATAACAGTTATACTCAGGAAGGCTTACGGAGGAGCATACATTGCTATGGGAAGCAAGCATCTAGGTGCGGACTTCGTTTTAGCTTGGCCAACAGCCGAGATAGCAGTGATGGGCCCTGAGGGCGCCATAGAGATAATATACAAGAAAGAGCTAGAGAGCGCCGAGAACCCCGAGGAGCTCGCAAAAACATTCGTTGAAAAATACCGTAACGAGATCGCTAATCCATATGTGCCCGCCAGCAGAGGATATGTTGACGACGTTATTATCCCTCGAGAAACGCGTGCCTACCTTTACAAGCTTCTAACATTCCTTATGGATAAAAGGGAAAAACAGCCGAGGCCGCCGCGCAAGCATGGAGTCCCGCCGGTGTAGCGCATGGAGTCCTCTAAGCGTGCTGTGATCTTAGCCGCGGTACTGGCGTTTCTGCGAATTAAAGAAAAATCAAAAGAGAAGACAATAATTATTGAGGAGAGCCGTCCAATCAGCGCGTGGAGACTTTCCAGGAAGTTAGACTTGTTTGAAAACGATGTTACTTGTTTCGGGTGACCACTATGAAGAAAAAATTTCTAGTAATACTTGACGGCGAAGCCTTTGAGGTTGAAGTTGAGGTTGAGGAGGGTAAAGGCTCTTTGGAAACACTCCTCTCAGTGCTCCAGACAGGAGTAGTCAAGAAAGTCGAGTCACCACCCCTAGGTAAGGGCGTTATCTCGTCTCCCATTACTGGAAAAGTTGCGCGAATAACGGTGAGTAAAGGTGATCATGTGGGTCCAGGAGATGTCCTCGCCGTGATTGAGGCCATGAAGACACTCGTAGAAGTAAAGTCAAATAACGAGGGCATGGTTGTAGAGATATATGCCAGGGAAGGAGACGTCGTTAAGCAGGGAGAACCCCTTTTCAAGGTCGAGTAACAAGCTTAGGCCTAATCCTCAATAGATTCTTTGATGCTACGCTAGTTTTTCAAAGCACCCTGAAACCCAACTAATGAAGATAACTGCTAAGGGTCAGGAGACATTACGAGGTTTACTGGGAAACTTCTAGCTAGGCCCGCGGATACCAGATAACAAGTCCTTGAGAGAACAAGCTTAAAATAACCTTGCAAAGTATTAGAATTATATGGGCCAACTGGAATTTCAAGGTGTTCTTATAGAGCATCTATCCCATGCGGCGTTTAAGATCTCGGGAAGTGGAATTACAATATATGTTGACCCATTCGAGATAGAAAAGGAATCCAGAGATGGTGATATTATCATCTGTACTCATGACCACTATGATCATTGTAGCCCCGAAGACGTGCATAAGGTCTCTAAACGGGAAGGAGTTATAGTCGCGAGCGTTAACTGCAAATCAAAAATAGAGAAGCTTGGCTTTACTCATCACCTGCTGGAACCTGGAAATAAGATCGAGGTTAAAGGTGTCACTATTGAAGCTGTCCCTGCCTATAATATCGGGAAACGCTTTCATCCTAGGGACTACAAAGGTATAGGAGTCATTATAGGCATTGGTGGTATTCGCATATACCATGCAGGAGACACAGATTATATTCCGGAGATGAAGGATCTGAAGGGAAAGGTTGACATCGCATTGCTTCCGGTGAGCGGTACCTATGTCATGACAGCTGAGGAAGCAGTAAAAGCTGCGCTGGACATTGAGCCGAAGATTGCAGTACCAATGCACTATGGCGTAATAGTTGGCTCTACTGCGGACGCAGAGATGTTTAAGAAAAAGCTTGAAGGAAAGGTAAGAGTAGAAATAATTTAGCTATTTTTCTATTTTCAACAGTTTTTATGACTTTAACTTTAAGAAAGCCGTAGACAGGTTTTTGTGCAAAGTGCCATGATTTTTTAAGAGCAAATCATGATGGAGGCCTACCCGGTTTTTCAGGGTTTACGCAGGACTCATTACATTAGAACCTTTGGAGACTATGTAGAGCTTCTTTGGGACAATAAGGTAACTCATTACCTGTGGAGTGGCGAGCTAGGATTCAGAACCTTAGGTAACAGCAATTTCCTTAAAGCGGTTTATGAAGACCCCATGCCACTGCACTTAGAGTTACGAGAAAATTTCCTAGAAAAACGTCTAGTTAAGGCACAAGAGCAACTCGGAAGAGTATTGGAGGGAAAAACAGTTATGGCCGACCTGAGCGGAGGTAAGGACAGCACCGCCCAACTCATTCTTCTAGACAGACTAAGAGAAAAGATAAGGTTCAATTTAATTGCCGTTTACGTTCATATGCCTTATCTAGAGCCCCTGGAAAACATATCCTTCGCGGAGAGAGTAGCCGAGAGGATCGGGGTGCCTTTCTATTACAAGGAGGCGGATCGAGGAATGATCAGGTACTTTCTACAACGTGATAGTCTTCCAAAGAGGGGAGACCGGTGGTGTACCTACTTGAAGTCAAAAGCGCTCCGAGAGGCCCGTAAAGAGCTTAAAGCTGACTTCGAGGCTAAGGGTGATCGAATGCTTGAATCGGGTAAGAGAATGAAAAAATTGAAAAACATGGCCATTAAAACGAGTTTCATACATGGAAAGACATTGAATCTCATTTATGATTTCTCAGCTGCCGAGACGGCAAAGATAGTGAAGGAGCATCATCTTGTACATCCTCACTATCTACAAGGAATACCCCGCGTCTCGTGCAGGTTTTGCCCGTATAGAGGACTGTACGAGATCCAAGCATCTAAGAATCAAGAGGTTGAAGACGAAGGATTCCTCGAGGACTCTGCCAGAACTCATTTCAGAAGATACTACTCTATGATTGTTCCATGGGACATTTTTTGGGAGCTATCCTTATGGAGGTTCCAACCAAGTCTCGCACGTTTAAGGCTTCAAGAAATGAGAAACGTTGATTATGGTGAGTTTGTGTCCATCACGGATGTTAGGAGGATGTTAGCTAGTATGTGGGAGGTTCTATGAGTTCGAGGAGAGGATTCTGGACGGAGTTGCTCGCGTTTCACATACTGGAAAGTTTGGGCTTCGAGATACAAGAATATAGACACAGAATAACCCGTTCGGGTGTAGAAGTTGCGGAAATAGACGCTTTAGCAAGGAAAAACAACGATTTGTATGCAGTTGAGGTCAAATCGGGAAGAATATCAACCACCGATATAAGACAGGCCTTTGCTAATGCACAGCTTATAGGCGCTAAGCCCTTGGTAGTTGCTCGGGGCTTCGCGGATAAGAGCGCGGAGGCATACGCGAACGAGTTAAAGGTAGAAGTCATTCTTATCCCGGATTATTTACACTTTATCTCAACCGAGGAGTTAATGGCTGTAATGGAGGAAGCTATACTTAACTCACTCGATAAACTTCTAGACGTCAACTTTAAGGATTTGAGTGAAAAGGAATTAGGGGTTATACGTTCACTTGCCACAAGCAAGAATCCGGAGGAGGCTTGCCGAGCTCTGGGGATGAGCCTAGAAGAATTCTCAACAGTACTTGGCCGTCTAAGGGAGAAAGGAGTACTGGTAAGTGACTCCTCCTTTACACGTCTAAGGGTACAAGCCAGGCTTGTTTTACTCTTGAGGAAAGCTTTCGAGCATTGAAGAGGCGGCTACTTTACCCTGTCGAGGACTATAGCAGGACATACCTTCTTGACCCCCTCCATTTTTCCAATGTCTTCAATGATATTCATCAATTCTTCTGCGGATTTGGCCCAGATCTCCACCATAATCATGTGGTCCCCAGTAGTGATGAAGACTGACGTTGTGTATTCCTTCTTTGAAAGCTCATTAGCTGTCGAGAGAACCTTGTCCGGCTCGGTGTCTACGCCTACAAGAGCAACACCGTTGTAGCCCACCTTCTTTGGCTCGACTACTATCGTGTATTTTTTGATTATTCCGTCTTTTTCAAGCTTCTTTATTCTCTTTTTCACCGCTACATCTGTTATGCCTACTTTCTCGGCTATCTTGGTTAAAGGCAATCTCGCATTCTCGATTAGCAGGCGTAATATTGTGATGTCCTTTTCGTCCATTTTAAACCTCTACCTCCTACAAGAAATAGAATAAAAGCATTGCTTTATAAAGATGCTTTAGAATTCAACTTGTAAAATTTAAGGTAAACTTTTTAAGAAAATTTTCTATGGTACAGCCTTTTCAATTTCTAAAATCAAACCCATTGTTATGTCTTCAAATACTGAACCTTTAGCCTCCTCTATTGCCTTGCTACGCATTGATTGTGCTATTTCCTCGACACGTGGATAACTGTTACGCATGTACCTAAGAGCTTGAAGATAAGTGGCAACCGCGTCTGCCACATGTGCGATTCTAGACTCGATTGATCTTTTACTCAACCACTCCTCAATAATCTCTTTAACTTCTAAATCCACCTGTAGTTCCCTGAGCGCCTTCCTCTCGAGATCGTTTTTGACTTCTCCTAGAAGGCTTCCTACGTATCTTGGTATATCCCCTATAATACCTTCAAGGAGGTCATGAAAAAGCGCTATGGTGGCAGCTCTGTAAGGGTTTACTTCCACTCCTCTACTTTTCGTCCTAGAGGCTATGAGGAATGCGATAACAGCAGCCTCCCACGAGTGTTGTGAGACTGTTTCAGCGTCTGAGCCGGGAATACCGCGCATCATCCAACCTGTACGCGTTAACCATTTAGCAGCCTCCAGTGTATCCCACAAGCTCACGGGGTAAAAGGACTCATATGGATATTTAAGCATGAGGCTGTATAAAAGAAAAAACATATAGTTTTCTATATCATTCTTTCCGTGTGCCTGTCCTGGTTAGCTTTTGGGGGAAGGGGGGCGTAGGGAAAACAACCATCTCGTCGGCTTTCGCATTAAGACTGGCACAAAAGGGCTTCAGAGTTTATCTCATTTCGACAGACTTTGTACCCTCGTTATCAGATGTACTGGACGTGGATCTCTCAGATGGCCCAAAGGAGGTTTCCAGGGGACTTATAGTTGAACAGCTAACAGAGGAAAAAATTGTTGAACTATGGAAGGAAAGGTTCGGAGAAGAGGTATACAGGGTTGCCTCCAGCATATTCCCTGTGGATCGCGAAATAATTGATTACGTTGCTAGGGCGCCAGGAATAGTTGAAGAGTTCACCCTGTACTATGTATGGCATAGATTCTCAACGATGAACGTCGATGTTGTAGTCTGGGATACGATGGCAACAGGGGGTGGTATCAGAATGCTCAGAATCGAGAAAGAATTCTATGACCATCTTGGCGAGGCTGCTAAGCTATACCTGAAAGTAAAGGGTGTATTAGACAAGATAAGGAGGGGGGAAAGCGAGCCTCTCGTACTCATTGAGTCCTGGAGGAGGCTTGCCGAAGACGTTTTTAGCTTCCTTCGCAGCAAGGAACATAGGGCTGTCCTCGTCTCAAGACCCTTACGTATAGATTTAAACGTAGCAAGGAAGATATATGCTGAGCTTAAAGACACAGGAATTCCTTTAAAGGCGCTCATAGTAAACATGGTGAGCAATCAAAACAAGGACATCCTTCTAAGCTTTGAGGAAGAGTTCAAAAGTAAATTGGGCTTGATCACAATACCTCAAAGGGATTCCTCACCTCTAGGGCTAGACGCATTGAGCCAACTATTCTCTCCCGAAGTCTGGAATATGCTCCAAGAGTTGGTCCTATTTTCTTGAATAGTTTTTAACCCCTAGAATAGCCGCTACTCCACCCAGATAGTCGAACAGAATCCTAACCTTTACTAGGGATATCCGTTGCGCGTACAAAATTGAAACTGTTAGGCTTAGAGTCACCCTTATATCTATACCCTTCACCTTCTTGTCGTACCCCAATGTCCAGTGAAAAAAATTGGCACTCGATGCCAGTTGAAGAAGTCTTCAAGATGCTAGATACTTCTCCTAGTGGACTTTCACAGGAAGAGGCCCGCAGAAGGCTGGAAGTTTACGGTTATAACAGGCTCGAGGAGGAGAAAAAGGTAAGCCCTTTAAAGCTATTCATTGAGCAATTTAAGAATCCTCTCACGGCTCTATTACTTTTTGCTACAATTCTATCCCTCCTTATAGGGGAGACGCTTGACGCCGTGGTCATAATTGTCCTAGTGCTTGCCGGGGCGCTATTAGGGTTTTACCAGGAATATAGGGCGGAAAGAGCCCTGGAAGCGTTGAAAAAGATGTCTTCCCCCCAGGCAACAGTAATAAGAGATGGCGTGATCAAGGTGGTTAGCTCCGAGGAAGTTGTCCCCGGAGACATCATAGTTTTAAGCGCTGGAGACAAGATAGCAGCGGATGCAAGGCTAATAGAAACTGTGGATCTACGCGTGGATGAGGCAATTCTGACCGGCGAGTCTGCTCCTGTCGACAAGGAAACTGGGATCTTGGAGGTTGATACTCCTCTAGCTGAAAGGACTAACATGGTTTTCGCAGGGACGGCTGTCGTCTACGGGAAGGGGAAGGGTGTTGTTGTAGCAACAGGCACAAACACTGAGCTAGGGAAGATAGCTGAGTCTCTTCAAGAAGTAAAAACTGAGAAAACCCCTCTAGAAAAACAGCTTGACATGCTTGGTAAAGTCCTCCTGATATTAATGGTGATCGTCGCAACCATAGTATCACTCGTGGGGATGTTTTACTGGAAAATGAGACTCATAGACTTAATTCTCTGGGCTGTAAGCCTAGCTGTGGCCGCTGTCCCAGAGGCCTTACCCGTAATCGTGACAGGTTCTCTAGCCATTGGAGTTTACAAGATGGCTAAGAGGAAAGCCATAGTACGCAAGCTCCCGGCAGTCGAAACACTAGGCTCAACAACCTACATTTGCAGCGACAAAACCGGCACAATGACGAAGGGAGAAATGACCGTTGTTAAAGCCTGGATATTCGATCAGGAAATCGAGGTTACCGGTACGGGATACCAGCCTGTTGGCAAACTCTTGAGCAACAAAGAGCCCGTTAACATTTCAGAAAACAAGGCTTTGGAGCTTCTCCTACTTAATGCATTTAACAATAATGATGCACAGCTAGTCCAGGAAGACTCCAAGTGGACATTAAGGGGGGATACTACGGAAGGCGCTCTGAAGGTTTTTGCTCTTAAGGCTGGCATTAACCAGAGCCTTGAACGTATAGGCGAGATCCCCTTCTCGTCTGAGAGAAAGAGAATGAGCACCCTACATCCATGGAGAGAGTTCAACGTGATGTTTGTCAAGGGTGCGACTGAAATTATACTTCAGCTCTCATCAAAAATAATGTTGCCAAGTGGTAAGCTCTTTGACATCAATGAGGATATTCGTGAGAGGATAATGAAGGTAAACGATGATTTTGCAAGGCAAGGATTAAGAAACATTGCTTTTGCCGTGAAGTTCTTCCCATCCGAGAAGAATGTGATAAAGGAGGAGGATGAAGGGGATCTCATATTTTTAGGTATTGCCGCCCTTATTGATCCTCCACGCCCCGAAGTCTATCCGGCTCTTGAAACGTGCCGAAGAGCCGGTATCAAAGTAGCTATGATAACCGGTGATCATAAGCTCACAGCCGTCACCGTCGCGAAGCAGCTTGGTTTGCTCGATGAGGGCGATGTGGTGATTACTGGAACTGAACTCGAGAAACTCAACGACAATGATCTTGAGAACATGGTTGAGAAGATAAGGGTGTTTGCCCGAGTTTCCCCCGAGCATAAATTAAGGATAGTTAGAGCACTGAAGAAAAAGAATCACGTTGTAGCCATGACGGGTGACGGTGTGAACGACGCCCCCGCTTTAAAGGCTGCCGATGTAGGAATCGCTATGGGTATCACAGGCAGTGAGGTTGCGAAGGAGGCAGCAGCTATGGTCTTAGCCGATGATAATTTTGCAACAATTGTAGAGGCTATTAAGCTAGGACGCGAGATATTCGAGAACATAAGAAAATATCTAATATACTTATTATCCGCTAACATAGCCGAGTTGCTGACACCATTATTTGCAACTTTCCTAGGTCTCCCCATACCCTTCACAGCGACACAACTGCTCTGGATTAATTTGATTACAGATGGCGCACCCGCAATAGCGTTAAGCCTCGAGCCGGGCGAGCCCGACTTATTAGAGAGAAAGCCCCGTAAGCCCAACTCTCCTATCTTTACGCGAGAAGAAATCATCGGTTTTCTGGTAACCACACCGTTGATTCTAACCATCAGTCTGACATTGTTGTTCAAGAACCTCATAGATCTTGGTATCCCCGAAGTAGAGGCCCGCACAACGCTCTTCACAACCATGATCCTAACAGAGTTATTGCTAGCTTATCTCTTAAGATCCCTGCGTAGACCAATATATGAGCTCTCGCCGCTCCGCAATAAGACTCTAATCTTAGTCTTGATACTGTCCTTCGTTATACAACTCGGGATGCTCAGCATTCCTATTGTACAAGCAGCCTTAAACATCTCGAAGATCTCAATTGATGACTTTGAAAAAGCCCTAATTGTCTTAGCTTTAATATTTGTCACCGTGGAGACTTCCAAGGCAATTATTAGGATTTTGGAAAAAAGACAATATCCGTGAAATTTATCGGCTTCGCCTAAAACAAATCTCGCAATCTATTCTGAGAATTTTGAAGAAAATATATTAGAATAGTTTCTTTCTTGAAGTTTATTGTAAGGAATTTTTATAAGTATCCTATTCAGTAATAATACTAAGTATGAAAATTACTGTATCCCTTATAAAGGCGGATATCGGCGGCATGGCAGGACACATAACTGTACATCCTGGACACGAAGAACTAGCAAAGAAGAAGCTCGCCGAAGCAAAAGAAACCGGGTTAATACGGGATTTCTATGTCTTTCACGTAGGAGACGACCTTCAGCTTTTAATGACTCATACTAGGGGTGAGAATAATCCTGAGATACACAAGCTTGCTTGGGACGTTTTTGTAGAAGCTACTGAGAAAATTAGCAAGCCACTTAAGCTCTACGGGGCTGGACAGGATCTTCTCAGTGATACGTTCTCGGGCAACGTGCGTGGGCTTGGACCCGGCGTCGCTGAGATGGAATTTGAGGAAAGGAGAAGCGAGCCGTTACTAGTGTTTGCGGCTGACAAGACGGAGCCGGGGGCCTGGAACCTCAAGCTGTATAAAATCTTTGCTGATCCCTTCAATACGGCGGGTTTGGTTATCGACCCAACGATGCATGAAGGTTTCATCTTTGAAGTCCTGGATCTTATTGAACACAAAGCCGTCAAGCTGAAAGCCCCAGAGGAACTCTATGATCTCTTGGCACTCATCGGTACACCAGGTAGGTATGTTATTAGGAGGATATGGCGGAAAAGCGATAACGAGGTGGCTGCCACAGCTAGTGTTACTAGATTATCGCTAATTGCTGGAAGATATGTGGGAAAGGATGACCCCGTCCTGGTAGTAAGGGCACAACATGGGTTCCCAGCTACAGGCGAGGTCCTCGAGGCTTTTGCTTTTCCTCATCTCGTATCAGGGTGGATGAGGGGATCGCATACAGGACCCTTGATGCCTGTGAGTCTTCGCGATGCCAAGTGTACACGCTTCGACGGTCCTCCCAGGTTGGTTGGGTTAGGTTTTCAGCTTCATGATGGTTACCTAGAGGGCCCTGTTGATTTATTCGATGATCCAGCCTTTGAGCACACAAGGAGGTTGGCCACTGAAATTGCAGAGTATATGAGAAGACATGGTCCATTCATGCCACACAGGCTTGGGCCAGAGGAAATGGAATACACAACCCTTCCACAAGTATTGAAAAAACTGCAAGATAGATTCGTGCCAGCGGAGTAGAAGGTCTTGAAGAATACCTATCGCTGCATAAAGTAACTTATAAGCTCCACTTTTCGAGCCCAGCCTCCTCCTCAAAGGACAATGGGTTCACTTTCTGGCTGCCTATTAGCCACAGTCTGTTATCGATTCTCTCTACGGGTGTTAAGACACTGACTCGCTTTTCCCGCGCGTTGAACCCTGTTATTATTCCTATGCCTTCACAGTACCGCTCTTTACTCATGAAACCCACGACGCTGTGTAACAGCTCATATCCCTGAAGGAGCCTAAAATGCCTTACAGAGAATGCGTTTTTTGCAAAGTCAAGGGCCTGTGGTATCGGAGAAGACCCTACAATGGCGCCTAGGTAGTCATCCGCTTTTTCAGCATATAGTACTTCTACGCCCAAAATACTCTGGAGCTTGAAGGTTTCCTCAGAATCTAGAGGCCTCCCGCTAAGGAAATATGAATAAGCGGTCCTTATATTGTTCAAGCTGATACTTTTAACACTGGCACCTGTAAAATAGCGGCTATACATGTATCGTCGGTACTCCTTCCTATCCTGTTTATCCCTGCTAGCTATAAAGGCAGGCTTAGGTACTCTAACAATCTCGACTAGAGCCTCCAGCTCACGTTCTATCTGTACGAGTTGAGAGGGGGCTCCTACAAGAACTACGAGATCGGGTTCCGTTATAAGGGTCTTGAAGAACTTGAGCTCTCGACCTTCTCCTTCAGTCACCCACCCCGTAGAGTCTATTATTAGCCTGTCCACCAACTTTTCAGCTTTTCTAGCGAGAAGAGCGGCTCCAACTATACTCCTGTGAATAACCGATGCTGGAGAGTTGGAGCCGGTAAAGAATGCGTCGTAAAGCGGGATACTAGAGAGAGAGTACACGCTTTTCTCGGTGACACCTAGACCAATTGTTCCTGGAGGACCTATGCTTTTTTGGCCAACATCCGCGTCGATGACTGCGACTTTATTCCCCCTGTTTGCAAGCACGTTCACTAGTAGAGTCACAAGGGACGTTTTCCCGCTATCGACGTCTCCGATTACGAGAACACGCCTTATATTGCTGCTGGCAAGCTTCTCGGCGAGCTCGTACCACTCCCCAGGAGTGGTATCTCCAATATGAAAGGTGAAGCTACCATACTCAACGTTGATAACAGCATTTTGATGCGCGTAGAGGGGAAGGGCTCTGGTGGGTTCCACGTTAAACTCTTGTCCATCGCTAAACTCTGCCCCGAAAACCCTTAGTACTCCTTCGAGCACCTTAAGTTTGGCAGGACCATAGACTATCAGGGTGTAACCCTCAGGTATTTTAATCTCTGGCAAGCCCAACCCCATGTTTTTAACCTCTAAAAATTAAATAATACTGTATGCCGCAAAGGGTCTTCCATATTAACGGAATCACGGTAGAATTATGTGAGGGCGACCTTACTGAGGTCGTGGCTGACGCCATCGTAAACGCCGCTAATAGCTTCTTGAAGCATGGAGGCGGCGTGGCACTCGCAATAGTGAGAAAAGGGGGTGAGGAGATACAACGTGAGAGTGACGAGTACGTGAAAAGACATGGTCCAGTGCCGACAGGTCAGGTTGCAGTCACGGGGGCCGGAAAGCTAAAGGCTAGATTCGTAATACACGCTGTGGGCCCGAGGTTCGGAGAGGAAAATGGGGACGCAAAGCTAGCATCCGCATTTAGAAATGCCTTGCTCAAAGCCGAAGAACTCCGGCTGCAAAGTATAGCTTTCCCTGCAATTTCAACTGGTATTTACGGGTATCCCTATGAGAAGTGTGCCATGATAGCTGTTAAGACACTCAAGGAAATGTATACCTCGCTTAAGAACGTGAAGAGAATAATCTTTTGTCTGTATGGTTCCGAGGCCTATACAACTTTTCAAGAGGTATTCCAAAAGGAGTTAGGGCATTAAACTTCATCTCCTTGAGTCGAAGCCTGCACTCTCCGCGCAATGACCCATGCCGCGAACAATGAGGCAAAGACTGCTATATAGAGTATAAGCCTGATATCCGAGACCATTTTTAGCTCCATCGTAATTATCTCTCTAATAATGAATATTAGGGCCGCCTCAAGTACGACAATCACAGAGATTTTCTTCTCGATGATGCCTCCAACCAGTGTACGCATTAGATCTACCGCTACTATCATTAGCAGGGATTCATCGAGAAAAGTCACGAAGTGCTGTCTATCGAAGACTGCCTCCGTGGCCAGCTTGGCGGCCTCGCCGATAAGCTTTGTCAGCGATAAAATAACGGCTAAGGCTAAGAGAAGCGCAATAAAGACCTCCAGGATAACTATAAGGCCTCCAGCTGCCTTCTCTACGTATCGCTCCACACTTTTTGTCGGTATTGTGATATTTTAAATATAACTGTTTATTTGTCATGCAGAAAGGTGCCTTGGGTGGAGGTTGCTCTACTTGCAGGCGGCTTCGCGAAAAGACTGGGAGGCATGTATAAGCCATTGATACGAATTTGCGATAAACCTGTTCTCGCAGCATTAGCCATGCGTCTCAGCTCAGCCTTCGAGAAAATCATCGTCGTTGTACACACAAAGGAGCAGGAAGAACTTGTTTCCTCGGCGTTGGCAAATATCCCGGGGGAGATTATTATAGCAGTGGATGAAATAAGGGAGACCGCCCCCATTGTGGGCTTGTACACTGCTGCGAGAAACTCCACTACCAGCGCGTTTGCCGTTCTCCCCGCGGATGCTCCGTTCTTAAAAGCAGAAACAATTTTAAATATTCTAAAACATCTCGAGACATTTTATGATGCTGTCGTACCTAAATGGCCTAACGGATACCTGGAACCTCTAATAGCGTCTTACAGGCGTGAAGCTCTAATACGAGCGTTGAACGGGCTTGACAATTATGGGAAGAGCGTCACCTGGCTCCTAGCCAAAATCAGGACAAAATATGTGGATATCAACGCTTTAACTCCACACCCTAATTTGGAGTTCTTTAACCTTAATACTCCTGAGGATCTTGCCAAGGCAGAAGAAATTTGTAGAAGACTAGACTATTACTAGGTCTATTTCCCGCAGCTGCAAGTCATAAGTCCACGCCCTGATGCCTTTTGGGGAAACTATGATCCAGACCTCTCCGGGACACTCAGACATCCTCAAGGTGTCTAGTGGCGAGGGTATGGGACGACCATAGCTATGACTATGCAGAATTCCAATGTATTTCAATCCTCTAATCTTGAAGCTTTGTACAGCTTCATACCATTCCCGAAAATCTATTCGAAAAGTACCAGCTGAATAGATTCCCTTAATCTCTTTAACCTCATTAACTAGCGTCTCTTCATCCTTGATATCTCCTCCTAGAACAGCAAGCCTCTCTTCCTCTATTACCTGGAAACTCTTGAGTATATGGGAGGAAATCACAACCCTACGTATCGGGGACTCTGGACCTATAATGCTGGAGGATGTATGCATCGTTTCACACAGGGAAAGGATCACTAATAATCTCTTTTAAAGCCTGAACCGTGAAATCTATATCGGATTTAAGGGCCATAGAGACGGGGGCATGTATGTATCTAACTGGAACAGAAACAGCAGTTACCTCTGCCCCCCAAAGGAGGAAACTACCGCTGTCCGTGGCACTGTAGGGTGAAAGTTGTAGTTGGAAAGGAATATCCTTCTTTGCTAAAAGCTTCTTGATGTGATTGAGAAGCCTTTGGGAACCTATGATGCTTCTGTCCATGACCCTTATAGCAGGGCCTGCTCCCAGTCTTGTCACCACTTTGTCTGGCGAGGATAACGGCACGTCATTGGCAATCGTTCCCTCAACGGCTATTGCGAAGTTTGGCTCAAGATTTTTTGCCAGGACAGATGCCCCACGCAACCCAACTTCCTCCTGTACTGTAAACGCCACTACTACTGAACCATGGTCTGGCGGTGAGACAGCTTCGACAGCTTTAAGCATGGCATAGCAACCCACTCTATCATCAAGCGCTTTACCAAAGACGTGTTTCTTTGTTTCTTTGAAGTTCCCGGGGAATGTTCCGGGTGTACCGGGTGATATCCCGTAGTCCAAAACCTCTTGACGCGAGGACGCTCCGATATCGATGAACAGATCCTCTATTGTGGGAGCGGTAGGAGCCTGCTGCCCCTGTATATGTGGTGGGTTGGATCCTATCACTCCTGGAATCATGTCTTCTCCAGCCAGGAGGATCACTTCATGGCCTATTATTGAAAGCGGGTTTAGGCCTCCGAGAGCTGTGAATCTGATGAAACCATTATCGTCTATGTAGCGTACCATGACACCTACTTCGTCCATGTGGGCTGCCAGGATTAGGGAGGGTTTGTCTTCACCAAGAATAACATATACGTTCCCGATATTGTCAATCAGGGGTTCTAGCCCTAGTGAGCGTAGACGCTTCACAATCAACGAGCGTACCCTCTCTTCAAAGCCTGAGGGTGAGGGCGCGTTCACAAGCTCTGCGAGAAGTCCTGAGTCAAGCATATGCGATCCGTTTAGAATACCATACCAGGGTTAAGTATTTTGTGGAAACTATGACTTTAGAAATATATAATTTTTATTCGATATTTTTATTTAAAAATATCGTAAAGTATTTATTGTACATTTGTAAAAATAGTAATGACTAAGATGAAAGGAGGATACATAGGCAAAATTCTTTTTGTAAACTTAACGGATAAAACAATTCGAACAGAACCCATCGACCCCCAGGTGGCTGAGAAATACATAGGAGGTAAGGGATACGCGCTCTATCTTCTCTACTACAGGTACCTGAAGGAATACATGGCAAAAGGCATGTCCCCAAAGGACGTCAATCCCTTAGGGCCAGAAAACGTACTTATCTTCGCCACGGGACCTATCACCGGGGTTGCCGGAGTACCTTCACCTGGAAGATACCACGTCATGGCTCTCAGATCCCCATTAACCGGATCTGTAGGAAGTGCTAATAGTGGAGGCGAGTTCGGACCCTACATGAAGTTCGCAGGTTACGACATGATAGTGGTCGAGGGAGCCTCAGAGAAACCAGTATACTTAGAGGTCGTCAACGGACATGCAGAGATCAAAGATGCCTCAGATATCTGGGGTAGAAATGTCTTTGATACGACACGTGTCTTGAAGAACAGGGTGAAAGCTAAGAATGTCAGCGTTGCTTGCATAGGTCCCGCTGGAGAAAACCTCGTTTTGATGGCTAATATAATGAACGATGATCATAGGGCGGCCGGTAGAACGGGTCTTGGAGCTGTTATGGGGAGCAAGAAATTAAAGGCAATCGTCGTCGCTGGTGAGGAGAAACCCCAGGTTGCTAAGCCGGATGAGTTTAGAGAGCTATCAAGGAATCTGATAGAACGAATGAAAAAGAATCCCGTGACGGGTGAGGGACTACCCACTTATGGTACAGCCGTGCTGGTGAATATCATAAACCAGGCTGGAATGCTCCCGTATAAGAACTGGCAGTTCGGCTACAACCCTGAGGCAGACAAGATAAGCGGTGAAACACTTGCGAAAACCTTTCTCATAAAAAGGCGTCCATGCTGGGGATGCCAGATAGGATGCGGCCGAGTGGTTAAGGTCGAGAGCGGCCCCTACCAGATTCTCTACAGTGAAGGACCTGAATACGAATCCATCTGGGCTCTCGGCAACACTACAGGTGTAATGGACTTGGCTGCTGTCATCAAGGCGAACCACCTCTGCGACGAGCTGGGAATGGATCCTATATCGCTTGGCTCAACGATAGCCTGTGCAATGGAGTTACGTGAGAAGGGCTATATCCCTGAAGAAGACCTGCAAGGCATTGATCTAAGGTTCGGGAATGCTGCAGCCTTAGTGGAATCTATATGGAGAACGGCTTATAAGTCCGGCTTCGGGGCGAAGCTAGCACTCGGAAGCAAGAGACTAGCCGAGATGTATGGTGCTCCCGAGCTATCAATGAGCGTAAAGGGACTTGAAATGCCTGCCTATGATCCTCGTGGTGCTAAGGGTATAGGTCTGAATTATGCAACTGCCAATAGGGGTGGCTGCCACGTCACGGGATACACGATATCCCCCGAGATACTCGGCTTGCCGCAGAAAATCGACCCATTAACTCCGGAGGGTAAGGCGCAATGGGTAAAGATATTCCAGGATCTTACAGACGTTGTTAACAGCGCCGTCAACTGTTTGTTTGTAACATTCGCTCTGGGGGCTCAAGACTACGCCGACCTCTTCAACACGGTGGCCGGCTTCAACTTTACAACAGATGATGTTATGACTATTGGGGAAAGGATATACAACCTAGAGCGTTACATAATGTCCTATTACGGGTTCTCAGCCAAAGATGATACTCTGCCTAAACGCCTGACTCATGAGCCGATGCCCGAGGGTCCGGTGAAAGGACAAGTCGTTGAGCTAGACAAGATGCTCGCCGAGTACTACAAGCTACGCGGATGGGTTGACGGCGTCCCCACCAAGGAGAAATTAAAACAGCTTGGTATCGAACCTTAAAAGAAAAATTATAACTTTTTTACCCAGTAGTTTATCTTGATGTTTTATGCCACGGGTTAAGATTTTACTTTTCGCCTCTCTACGCGATAAGTACGGCGTAAAAGAGATTGAAGTCGACACAGATGGCAGTCTACGCAACGCGGTGGAAAACGCTTCAAAACAGCTTGGACGTGAATTTATAGACGAGTTCTTCGAAAACAGTAGTTACAGATCAGATAGGCTAATACTTGTTAATGGAAGGCATATTCAATTCCTAGGAGAAGTGCAGTTGAAGGACGGGGACATTATAGCAATATTTCCACCAATAGCGGGCGGGTAAGGATTCAATAGTAACATTGCGGGGGGTCGAGGACAACTGTCCTAAAAAAAGTTTGATTATAGATCGAATATTTTAAATGAAACCATGATATACCGTTTTTTATTCCTTGGTATTCTTTTTATGCTGTGTGTATTTTCCCGATTATTATTTATAGTCTCTATATATATAATGGCTTCAAAAGGAATATATGTGGAAAAAGTCATAGTTATAGCTTTAGGTGGTAACGCTCTCATAAGAAAAGGGCAGCGCGGAACTTTCCAAGAGCAGGTTGAAAACCTTATACGTATTACTCCTGAAATAGCGCGAGCATCGCGTAGCTACAGGATTGTACTTACTCACGGCAACGGTCCCCAGGTGGGAAACCTTTACCTTCAACAGGAACATACCAGAGACGTGCCACCAATGCCTTTACATGCATGTGTCGCCATGACGCAGAGCCTCATCGGTTACATGATACAGACGGCTTTTAGCAAATGCTGCCCCGAGCTCAGAGTCAATGTTGTGCCAACTCGAGTGATTGTCGACCCGGGTGACCTCGCTTTTTTGAACCCTACGAAACCTATTGGTCCTTACTATGATGGGGCACAGGTGGAAGACTTGAAAAAGAAGGGATGGAGCCTTGTTATGGTTCCCGGAAGAGGGTGGAGGCGCGTAGTGCCTTCTCCCAAACCCCGGGAGATCGTGGAACTTGAGCAGATACGGACGTCGGTCGAGAGGTTTGAAGTTACGGTGGCCGTGGGCGGCGGTGGGGTACCGGTTGTAAAACAAAATGGCTCCTTGGTGGGAGTGGACGCGGTTATCGATAAGGATCTTGCATCTTCAGTGCTAGCGGTCTCCCTTAATGCGGAGTCCTTCCTGATTCTAACAGATGTTGAAGGCGTCTATCTGGACTATGGTTCGGAGAAGCAGCAGCTCATCCGGGAGATCAGATTGCGGGAGGCACAGGAGCTGCTAGAAAAAGGATACTTTCCTCCGGGAAGCATGGGGCCCAAGGTGGAGGCTGTAATCGAGTTTGTCAGGGCTACGGGGAGAAAAGCGATTATAGGCCATCTTGACAAGTTGGAAGAGATTATACGTGGCGTGTCAGGAACTATATTTAAACCCTAGGAGGCTATTACTTATCACGTATATTGAAAAGCTGCGGGAATCCTTTACTCTGATGCTCATATAGAGGGACTTGAAGCTAAAACTCGGGGCGCGATAGCATTAATATTAACCCCCGCAGTTTTGTTCCCAGGTGCGTGTTTTGTTCAGGAAAGTTTGCTTGCTGATACTTCTATTAGTACTAGTAATACCTAGGCTTGAAGTTGGGATCAGTGAAACTGGATTAAAGGAGTCTTCTAAAGTAACTTATACTATCACGGGACGATTCCTACTCATGAACAATAACAATGTATCCGTTAACGATTATGTTTACATCTCCCTACCACAGAATACCACGTTTCAGAGAAGCTTTGTAATGAACATTGAACCCAAGCCCATCAGATTCCAGGTAGATGAGGATGGGAACGTTTTCGCTGTAACCTATATAGTAGCCAAGCCAGGGGAAAAAATATGGATAAACGTGACGTACAGGGTCACAGTCACTGGTTACTCAATAGACCCCTCAGCAAGCAGGGGTGTATGGCCGAACTTTAATATTCTTAAAAGGTATACAAGGTCCACCAGATACTGGGACATCTACAACACGACAATTGTAAAGTTAGCTTACGACGCGGCTTATAGTGACACCCCCCTAAAAACAGTCCAGAGGCTTGCAAGCTGGGTTGTGAGTAGAGTTAACTATCAGGTGAACCTTGGAAGGAGTGGCAGCGACCACGCATTAATTTACACGCCGAGAGGTTACAGGATTCAGGGCGACTGTGTAGAGGTTGCCGACGTCTTCATTACCATGGCTAGATCACTGGGAATTCCCGCTAGGGGCGCCTACGGCTTCCTGCTAACAAGCTACAAGGAGCACATGTGGCTCAACATGAGTACAGTTGCTGAGGAGGGAGACGCTATTCTAAACCATTGGGGTGGTCACATGTGGCCCGAGGTCTACGTGGAACCTTATGGATGGATAGATGTGGATATGCTTGACGGAATGACTACAAACGTGGGGTTGTTCAGTGCAAGACACGTAATCTTCGGCTTCGAGGAAACTAAATACTATGGCGCTACGCTGACGAGTAGCTGTATACCGAGCTATATGAGCTTGGAGTATATCGATTATGTATTCGATGGTGAGCTAGGATGAGGAATACATTTGCGTTTATATTATTGATACTTGTATCGTTGCTAGCCCTGCACGGAAACTATAGCAATGGACAGCCATCCTACTGGATAGCCCTCAACTTCAAAGTGACTTTTAATGGAGATGGCACTGTAGTCGTTGAGGCAAAGCTACACCCATTTACTGTCGAAGGTAAAAGCCTCTTCGGAGACAAGAGTGTTGAGAGCAGGATAAAAAACGAGTCGGCGCAGACTCTAGGATACATACTCTTAATGTTCTCGGATAACCCTCGCCTTCTCAGTTTCAGGGTTCTCGCAGATATGGAGAAGAGATATGGAGAAAGCGTTTTGTGCGACGTGGCTGGCACGGGTAAGATGACAAAATTTGACGGGGCTTATGTTTACTCTGTTATGGTTTACCTTAACACTAGCAATTATGTCAGCCTTATCAATGACTCTGTTTACCTAGTTAAGGTTAGGGACAGTTTTACAAGTACAGATCCTAGAAGCTGGATAGACGTCATAGAGTTCACTTTTAATGGGAGTGATCTCTTGGGGCTAGACTGGGAGCCAAAGTTTGCTCAGGGACCTACGTCGAGAAGTCTAAAAAGCCTTTTATGGATCAACTATAACGAGCAGGAAGCACCGGACATGTATATTTTCGAGGTTAAAATGCCCGGCCTCAAGCTTGTTGGTGAACCCCCAGAGGTCAAAGCTACAATAAAAGAGGTTGTTCTTGAGGGAACCCAGCTACGCGTCACAGTCCAAAACCTTGAATCTCCCAGCGGTTACGTGTACATTGTGGTTAAAGGTACTAATACTCAGGCAAGAAAGGTCTATCTCTTTAGTCGAGAGGTAAAGGAGGTTGTATTCCCATATGTGACGGATAGAAACGTTACGGTACTCCTTTATTCGGGAGATAAACTACTTGAAAATAGGATCGTTGAGGCTGCAGCTGAGCCCTCTCTTCCAGCGTTACGCAAGTATCCTAATGTGAATGGAGTGTACATAACGATAATAGCTATTGTTATTTTCACAGTTTTCGCGATATGGCTTGCGAGAAGAGGCATCAAAAAATAAAAAATTTAAAGGAAAAGATTTACGCTGTATGCTTGCTTGTCCCGAGATCCTTTACAAGGATATAGGGAGTTCTAGTTGGGGTATCGACCTCCCACCAGTACATGTCGTACTGGGTGTCCCCGAGAGCAATAATGTTTTGAAGTAACCGCGGGAACGAGTCAGCTATCCTCATCTTCTTGGCTGCTCCCACTATTTCTCCATTTTTGACTATGAATATGGCGTCCCGGGTTATGGTAGAAAAGATTCCTTCAACATAATTCTGTAATCGCGTATACCAGTTGTTCGTAACTATTAGACCGTTCTTCATCTCACTGAGAAGCTCCTCGAACTTGTAATCGCCCCTGTGAACTGTAAGCGACCATAGACGCGGGAATATTAAACCAGCGTTCCCAGTGGTCTGAGACCCGAACTTCGCGGCAGTCTTCGTATTATGTAAGAGTGTCTTCAGAACACCCTTCTCGATTATTGGCTTATCATAGGTGGGTATACCCTCATCGTCAAACGAGGTAGACCCAGGAAGCTCGGCATTCCGTGGAGTATCCTCGATGGTCAGTTTCTCAGCTGCTACTTTGTCTCCAGGCTTGGAGTTCATGAAGATAGAACTTCCCATCAACACACTGTGAGCTAGAGCCATGTCAGCTATGTAGTTGAAGAAATTTCCAGCCACCATGGGCGAAAGGAGGATGTTATATCTTCCTGGTGGGACCTCCTCCTGAACTCGTGACCGGAACGCAAAGTCTGCAGCGGTTTCTGCGACGTGCTCGACTTCCTTTATCTTCAGCTTCCGCGAGCCGAGAGACCATTGACCTGAGCCCTCACCCGCAAATGCCCGGATGTACATTTTCATGAATGTTCCCTCCTCGAAGAGCTCTGCGCCCTTGCTATTCACAAGTGCCCTCCTTTCGTGGGTAGCCTGAAACATGCCTGCAAAGCTGTCGATCTTGTATCTATTTACGGCCTCCACAATAGCTTCTGAGACATTTGAAGGCTCATTTATGGCGTCTATCAAGTGCTTATCTACAAGACCTGGAAGAGGATCAGGCTTCTTGGGCTCGGGTAGAGGTGCATACAGCATGCTTTGCGGCAACTGTGTATGCATAGTGTAAAGATTCGAGAGTATCTTGTATGCGTCGTCGAGGGAGCTTACGGGTGCACTCGTCCCTAGGATTCTCTGATTCTTTGTTACATAAACCCCTATCTCCGTGGAGCCCCAATTCTGGATTACACTCGGCTCACTATTAGCGAATTTAACCATTAGGCTGTCTGTAGACCTTACGTCAACGGCTGCTTCATCAAATCCCATTGACAAAGCTTTCTCAACAACTTTTTTCCCTATCTCTAACAGCTGTTCTTTCATCAGGCTATCACCCTTAACAAGACATTCCTAATTCTAACATTCGGTCCTCCAAACCAAACTGGTACGCCCTGCATGGGCTCTCCCTTCCCACATGTGCCGGCGTAGAACTCTAGGTTCTTGTCCGCAGCGTCTACACTGCTGTAAAAGGTTTTTGTCGTCAACTCGAGAACAGGATTCTTAACTAGGTGCCTCAACTCACCGTTCTCGATGAGGTAGGCTTCAAGGCCGCCATACCTTTGGCTCCACCTCTCGTCATCGATGTTCCACTCCATGTAGCTCTTTATGTAAACGCCAAACTTCACCCCCTCCACGAGCTCCTCAAACGTGTGGTCTCCCGGCTTAAAGTAAGTATTGGCCATTCTTATGATAGGTTCGCTCTCATAGTTCATCGCCCTTGCGGCGGCATTACTACTAACTCCGAAAACCTTGGCTGTCCACCTGTTGTGGAGAAATTCGTTTATCTTTCCCTCCTTGTAAAGATAACGTGGTCTGGCGGGAACACCTTCATCGTCATACAGGTAGAATCCATTGCTACCCGGTATTGTAGGGTCGTCTATCACAGTAGCATACTCGCTCCCTATTCTCTCACCTATCATGTTCGGCTTTATGAAGCTCTTACCCGCCTGTGCAGCCTCCCTACCCAGGATCCTGTCAGCCTCGCTTGGGTGCCCGGAGCTCTCGTGGACCATGAGGCCTACGATCTCGCTCCCCACCACCACGTCGACAGGTTTATCTGTTGGAGGAGACTTAGCCTCCAAGATTATCTGCTCAAACTTCCTTGTATCTTCTGGTAGATATCCTATCACGTTCCACTTCTTGAGAAGCTCGTATCCCCCTGAGCCAGCATGGGAGAAAAACCTTTGAATAGTGCCCTTCGAGGGTAGAGTGACAACAATATTGTAACCGAGTGACAGTCGGGGAATCCTGCTCCTTATAAAAGCACCGTCGCTATTTGCTATAACTTTCTCCTCCAGGCTTTCGCCAATCCATGTAGTTAGAGTTGCAACACGCGCAGTAGAGATAGATGAGCTCACTTGTTTCCATAGGTCTTTAATATAGGATACTTTTTCTTCGACAGAGGTGTTCTCGAAGGGCACAAGCTCATTTACCTCATAAGTGGCTCGTCCAAGCCTCTCGTGAGAATACTCAACAGGGTTCTTCATAAGCTTGGAGTGTGCCTGGGCCTTCCGTACAGCTTTTTGCACGGCATCTTGAACCCCCTCCCTGGTAAGCACGTTTGTAGAGGCAAAGCCCAGCGCGCCCCCCGCAATTACACGTACGGCTACTCCCTCACTGACCGAGGATTCCGCGCCTATTATCTCTCCGTTTCTCGCGGCAAGGCTGCTTCGTGAATGCTTGTGATACCGCGCCTCAACGTATTGAGCGCCTAGAGAAGAGCCTTTTTCAACAGCCAAGAGAACGAGATCCTCGTACTTCCACGTCATTCGTGTCGCGTTAATAAGCCCTTCTTCAATAAATTTTTAACTCTTTAAAGCTCTTTAATCGACAACGTGGTCTAGATGAAACTCGTATTCATAGGGCCTCCGGGTGTCGGCAAAGGAACATACGCAAATGCTGTTCGTGAGAAGTATGGAATACCACATATTTCAACCGGCGATATATTTCGAGAGGAGGTGAAGAAGGGCTCTGAGCTGGGTCTTAAAGTCAAGGAATATCTCGATAAGGGTCTCCTTGTTCCGGATGACCTGGTGATCGAGGTTGTGAAGAAGAGGCTTCAAGAGGAAGATTGTAGGAAGGGTTTTATATTGGACGGCTTTCCAAGAACGGTAGTCCAGGCAGTGGCACTTGAAAAGTTCGCGCCGCCGGACTTGGTAATTAATTTTGTAGCGAAGCCTGAGGTAATTATAGAGAGAGTAAGCGGTAGACGAGTCTGCTCCGTTTGCGGCGCTATATACCACGTAAAGTATATGCCACCAAAGGTACCAGGTGTATGCGACAAGTGCGGTGGACCACTAATACAGCGCAGGGACGATAAACCAGAGGTTGTTAGGGAGAGGTTAAAGATATTTGAGGAGCAGTTCACGCCCATCATACGCTTCTACTCTGAGAAAGGGAGGCTGGTCACCATCGAGGCGAATGAGCAGGCCGATGTCGTGATCCCGAGGATCCTCGAAATCCTCAAGAAGTATTTCTAGACGAGAGGTTGAGAAAGCGTGTAACCACGTAGAGGATGCCTGCTATAGTTACAGTTATCAAAGTTGCCGGTAGAAGATCCGACACATAGTTAGACAGAGCTCGTTGCATGTAGAGTCCCAGAAAAGATATCAATAGAGAAGCTACATATAACGGTATATACCAGTTCATCACGTACCATGTTCCTGAAAGCTTGCCGTCCTTGAGTACGTGCAGTGCGTCACGCGTCACTAGGAGGTACGCGTTTAATAGTAGAATAGTTGGCAGCAGGTCACGGTCAGACACGACGAGAACTGCAGATAAAAAGTAGATTGCCACGAAGGCCGACTCAATCAAAACATCTCGCAGATAAAGAAAACCCATGGCCATGACAAGGTTAAGTAATAGAATAACAGCCTTTGAAAAAATGGGTATGCTGGCTGCCAGATAAGAGACGCAGTTGAAAAGTATAAGAGTTATTCCCATGATTCTCTCATTTATCACGTGGACTCCACCAGGACGAGTTTCCTCCTCCTATCAGATAGCAGCTTCAAGACTCCCTTCTTCCAGGACTCCGTTAACAGTTGGTTAAGCTGTTGGTCTCGTGTCCATCTTATTGAAAAAGGATTCACCGCGACACAGGTTACCGGGTACCCCATGCTCTCAGCGAAGGACACAGTATCGTAGATTTCCTTCTCGGCGAAGGGAGATATGATTACAACAGAGGATCCAAGGGGACTAATAAGTAGAGAGATTCTCTTGAAGACCTCCTCGTATTCTATTATCTGTTTCGTGGATAGATATCTTACATCCGCCAGAGATGTCAACAGTCTAAACAACTGTTTTTTACCTGCACCCGGCCTAATCCAGTCTCTGTAGTTGCCAACTACGAGTAAGGCCACGTTATTGCCCGCACTTATAAAGGAGTATACTATCGAGGCGGCTATCCGCACAAGCTCATCTATAAAATCATCTATAACTTCTCCCAAAAGCCTTTTACCACTTACATCGAGAATAACCAGTATACTGGTTAGCCTTTCACCCTCGAAGGCGTTGATCATCCAGTGTCGGGTTCTCGCAGTTGCTTTCCAATTTACGCGTCGAAGTATGTACTCCTGGGCCTCCCGAACTTCAAGGAAGTCTCCACCATCGCCCGCTTGTTTTGAAGCTATTTCTCCCGGACGGGGCATCGTAAAGCGAGAAGTCACAGCTATACGATATTTTCTCAGGATGCGTGGAAAAACAGCTATCTCGTCTGGCTCCAGGGCGAATATCTCTTCTCGACGGAGTAGAAAAGGGTCGTAGGCTTCGACTCTCGTAGGGCCTAAATTAAAGTGGCCTCTCCTCTTGGCCGACACCTTATAGGAGAGTTTTCCTTCTTCTCCTTGTTTAAGCACGAAAAAGCCTCTTAAGCTTCCATCTATGACTTCTAAAGGAGGTTCGATTTCTTCCAGAATCCTTAAAAACAAAAGCCTCCCACTATCGTTCTTGATCAATAGAGTAACCGTAACGGTATCCCCTTCAACGACCCTTTTCCTCGAGACTTCTCTCCTAACCTTAACCCCGTATACTCTCAACAGTGGAAAAGCCATGCTTAACAGCAACGGGTAGAGCAAGGGCAGCTCTAACAAAAGCAAAATCCACGTCTGCGTTAACACAGCTATAAGTGACAGAACAAGAACTGTTAGACCAGTGACCAATCCCTTCATTGTAAGCACTCTTAACCCCTAAAACCACGCGGCACTTCTACCTTCTCTAATACATGTCTTATGATTTCTTCAGCCGTAGAGCCCCGCACAACACTCTCAACCCGTAGAACAAGCCGGTGCGCCAAGACTGGAATAGCGAGCTCTTTCACATCGTCAGGTATAACGTAGTCTCGGCCGCGTATCAATGCAAGTGCGCGTGAAGCCTTTAGTAACGCCTCTGAGCCTCTCGGGCTTACCCCTACTTCCGCCTCCTTTGCCTCTCTAGTCATCGAGGCTATCCTCACGATATAATCGAGAATAGCGTCGTCAACGTACACATCTTCAACCTTCCTTTGCATTGCAAGAATCTGGTCCCGACCCAGAACCTTGTTTATCTTGGGCTTATCGGATCTCCTTTCAATCCTTTTTCTAAGGATCAGCCTCTCTTCGGCAGGATCCGGGTAGCCCATCCGCGTCTTGATGATGAAGCGGTCGAGCTGTGCCTCGGGCAGGGGATAAGTTCCCTCGTATTCGATAGGGTTGAGGGTCGCTATAACCATGAAAGGCTCATTCAAGGGTATCGTGTTTCCCTCGATCGTAACTTGCCGCTCCTGCATAGCCTCGAGGAGCGCGCTCTGAGTCTTCGGGGGCGCCCTATTTATCTCGTCAGCCAGCAGTATGTTGGTAAATATTGGCCCCTTTCTAAGCTTAAACTCGCCGCTCTTCACATCCCAATAGTATCCTCCAGTGATGTCTTGAGGGAGCAAGTCCGGCGTGAACTGTATCCTCTTGAATTCGAGATCAAGAGCTGCCGCAAATGAAGAAGCTAATAGAGTCTTAGCCATGCCAGGGTAGTCCTCGATAAGAAGGTGCCCCTGCGCTAGAAACGAGACCAGGACCTTCTCGATCACGTCTTTTTTCCCGACTATGGCTTTTGCCAGCTCCTCGAATAGCCCATCAAAGGGAGACCCCTCGCTCATATCCGTTTAGCAAACAACCCGAGGCTAATATTTATTTGGTGGCAAAGTAGAAAATCCTCCGCTCTAATTCCTCGCTCTTCACGGTTTCCCCTCTACGTAGACGTCTACGAGTCTCCTCAAGTAAGCCCTCATAAGATTCCTCGGGCGCCTCTTCTGCGGGAGCCTTCCCTTTCCCTATCACGTTAGAGACTGCTTCCAGTAGAGTCATGGACACCAGTATCACGAGAAAAATTAATGATAGAGACCAGAGAAAGTAAACGTTGAACGTGTCATGAAACAGCGCTGATAAGCCTGCCAAGGCCAGGAGGCCTAAACGCAGGAGTTTATTTTTCTCAATTCGCACCATACCGCGCACCGCTCTCAAGTGAGCTAATGATCTGAAGGAGAGACCTCTCAGCCCTCACCTTGTCCTCGTCAAACATCTCATGATTGCTGTAGAGGGCTTTCTCAAAAAGATATGTTAACTCTACAAGAGGCTCGACTGGAACATGGGGGGCCAGGTTCATCGTTTCCCTCATTATTTCCCTTGCAGTCATTTCGCCGCTTATAGGAATCTTGCTTTTTTCCAGCTCTCGACAAAGAGAGTTGTACAACTCCACTATTATTTCCCTTAAATTCCTATTAGACTTCAAGCTTAGAAGCGCGTTCCTGCTCTCACGAAGCATATGAGCTTGAAAAGCACGAACCTCTTCCTTACCATTTTCCACGTCTTTCTCGCGGAACGCGAGGAGCACTGTGATCACTGTTATAGCCAGTATGGCAGCTAGTATTGCCGGTGTAAACTTGTAGAGGGTACCTTGCGTGGATGATATGTGACCCGCAGTCTGCTCGACCGAAACAGACGTAATGGAAGTATTAAGGAGCACTGGAGACTGATTCATAGTGGATCCTTCGCGTAGCATAATCCTTGAATTCTCGCCACTGGAGCCACGGTTGAAAATAAGGAAAACAATCAACAATAGGATAAGGTTGAATAGTATTGAGGATAGGAAGTTCCTGCTACGACCTTGAAGTTTTCTCTCATCTCTCCTTAGAAGTTCCCTAATCAACTCTACTATCTCGTGTCTCATAATGATGATATTGAAGGCCAGAAAGGACACAAGCAAGAGGAAAATTACTGCAAAAAAATCATCCCCAGCAAACGCAGGGAGAACGAGCTCTCTAGGAGAGGAAGACGCCGATAATAAGATGGCCAGTGTTAGTATTGGTATCAAGGGGATTTCAGGCCTAAGACGCAATTGACTTCACTAATTCACGTCTGCTTGTACGGGCAAAAATACTTTTCCTGTAGATTTAGATTGCGAGGCAACGCTTTTAACGCGAGTGACCATCAATATAAAACGTGTACTGCAAAACGTTCCGTTATAAGCTCAAACCCGACAAGCTCTCGTCTGTCATAGAGATCTCGAAAAGAATAGACTCCCAGATGAGGAGCTTCTCAGAGGACTTTCAAAAATACACTCTGATCCGTGAAATCCAGGATCACTTAGAAATACTGGAACTATACTTCTTCGAGGACTGGGACAGCTGGCGCCGCCTAATGGAGAAAACCTCAAGCGATTCAAGGCTCGAGGAGCTATGGGAAAACTTTGAAAGGCTTATAGAGGGCGAGGTCTCCGAGGAGGACTGGGAGCTCTTAGAGTAAAGCCTTAAACATACCAGCTCGGCAGGCCCTCGCTCTTCTCCCTCACTTTCTCCTCAACGCCGCTAAGCTCTCTCTCAAGTTCACGTCTCTTTGCCCGCTCCTCCTCTATCATCTTGTCTAGGCTTTCAAGGCTGATCTCTATCCCAAGAAGCTTTGAGACTATCCTTATTACTTCTCTTGAAGACTCAAAGTTAGGCTCGGGTGTAGTAGTACTCCCCATTATGACGATGCCCTCAAGCCCGTTGAGAGATGCCAGCGTTGGGAGGAGACCGCAAGCCCCGGTTATTGTACCCCCAATGCTCCTCCTCAGCCCGAGCGACTCAAGCTCGCCCAGTCTCATGGACTTGGCTACAGCATAGACCACCTCTATCTCAGGGGTCTCCGAGCTAGTGCCACATAAGCTGATCACGGACGAGCCTCCCACTGACCTAAAGAACTCTAGAACCACCTCCGCGACCTCATACTGGGCCCAGACTGCTGGCTGAACCTCGCTCGTCAGGAAGACTATGTCTCTAGAGGCTCCCTGGAACAAGTAAAACTTATAGGATGGAAGCTGCATTTGACCTGTCTGGTCTACGAATACCCCTGCGTTACCGACAGGTAGAAGTAGTCCCGGACCTATAAGCTCGGCGACCTTCTCAAGCTTAAGGGTACTCACGAGGTAGTCCACCGCTATCTTCCCCACGAGCCCTATGCCTGGTAGCCCCTGGACGAGGATACCCTCACGTGTCTTAAACTCCTTGTAAAGGAAGAGCTTATAACTCCCGTACTCTAACGTTTTCACAAGTCTTGTAATCCAGCGCGGGTTAAATTTCTTGCCAGCCTCAACACCCACCGCTACCCTAACAGAAAGAGATATAGTACCAGCATCAGACTCTCATACAGAGTTGATGAGCATCTGCGACTCTGAAAAGTGATGAGTACCAAACCGGCTGAAAATTCAGCAGGGTAAGTTTTCCTCACCCCTCAGGGCCGGGAGCACTCATCAACGCTCATGCAAGACGGACCCCTAATATAACCTTAACGCTCCCATCTTCACATCACATGAGAACCTCTAGCCGGAAAAACGTCAATAGTTAAACTAGAACAGCATATGACCGTTACCCGTTATTATTATAATGCCTTGAAAACCAGGAATGAAGTTAGGCTTGGGAAGTTTGCCTGTTTAAAGGAATGATGGGGGCTGGTTACGTGTTGACGAAAAGGGTTTAGTGTTTCTGGAATAGAGTTGTGATATTCTTGTGGATTTCCTGTGTGAGTTTTCCTTCCTCTATTCTCTTGAGGTTTGAGATGAGTTTTACTAGTCCTGGTATTAGGAGTGGTGATAGGTTGAGCCCTCTGTATGAGTATGGACCGTCGCTTTCCGTGAGGAGTAGGTGTAGTGGTGTGTTGCGGGCTATGTTTTTAGACTTTTCTTGGATGCTTGCAGAGGCATTGATGCTTATGTATAAGCCCTTCTCGGTTATCTCCTGTAGTAAGCTAATCGGCCCCGTGTACCAGTGAAATATTGCCTTCTTGGCCCCTCTCTGGACGAGCATCTCGAAGACTTGGCTCCAAGCGCCGGCGGCGTGCAGGTTTAGTGGTAGGGAGTGGCTTACAGCCATGTCGAGTAGGGCTTGGAATACCTGCTTTTGGAGGTTGAATGTGGTTGGGGTGAACTTTAAGTCTAGCCCTACCTCGCCTACGCAGTCAGCTTCTTTGAGAAGCCCGTTGATCTGTTCTAGTTGTCTGAGAGCGTCGGCTTCCTGTTTCACATTCCAGGGATGTAGGCCGACGCACGCCCTTACGTTCTCGGGGAATTCATCGCGTAGCTCGAGGTTTCGTATAGAGGAGTCGTAGTCCTCGGCGACTGCGACTAGTAGCATGTTTGAGCTTATGAAATCCTCTATTTCCTTGCGGTTGAACTCGTAGAGATGCACGTGTGCGTCTACGAGTGACGTCAAGGCTGCTTCACCAAGAGTATCTCTTCGGGGTTAAAGCCGAAGGTTTCCTTGAAGAGCCCATGGAGTTCGGCTCCGAGTTGATGTGTGGAGGAGGCTAATATTAGGAGTCTTTCTCGGAGGGATAGGGCTACCTTCTCGTTTTTGGACCCTCTTGTCTTTACCCAGGCGCCGGCTTCTCTTGCGATAAGGTATGCTGCGGCTATGTCTATGACCCTCATTGTGCCCCAGTAGTCTATGTACGCGTCTGCCCCGCCGGAGGCGACAAAGGACAGCTCTAGACTCGCGCTACCCAGGCTTCTAACGATGGCTCCCCTTGAGACAAGGTTTAGGGTGTATGTGTGGGGTAGGAAGACGGCCTTTGGGGAGGAGCCCACGAATACTATGCCGTCCTTTAGCGTGGTGTGCGTGGTCACGTGTATGAGGTTGCCGTTGAGGAATGCTCCTTTGCCTTTAAGGGCTGTGAACTCTAGGTTTAGGAGGGGCGCGTATATGGCTGCCGCAACGACGTCCTCTAGGGTTTCTCCCCTTGCTATGGCCACCGAGACCGCAAAGAATGGAAGACCCCGTTTATAGTTTCGGCTCCCATCTATAGGGTCTATTATGGCTGTTAACTCGGCTTCACCGTTATGCCGTCTTTCACCCATTTCCTCGCTGACTATCCTTATGGTTCCTAGATCCTCTAAGAGAGAATCCAGTATCATTTTCTCGGACTCGACGTCGCCTCTGAGAGAGTAGTCGCCTCCCTCTCCTCTACCAACGACGCTGGAACCCACTCCTTCCCTTATCGCCTTGACGGCTGCCTCTCCTCCGCGCCTGGCGGCCTTCCGTGCGGCTTCGAGAAGTAGGCTAGGATCCAATCAAGCTACACCTCTACAAGATCCACGCTGAACCGCTCCAGGTCTATGAGGGCAAACGTTCTCGTGCCTGCGAGGTAGCCTGAAAGTGTGCCGGGGTTTACTACGAGTGTGTTTCCGATCTTCCTGACGTCGGCTTTATGTGTATGCCCGTAGACTACTATGTCGAAGTCTCCGCTCTTGGCGAGGGCTTGGACTAAACGCTCGGTCTTCTCGGGCGTGGAAGCCCCGTGAATGACTGCTAATCGCTTATTACTGATCGTCGTGAACAGTGGTGGCTCCTCTAGTACTATACCGATGTCGTCAGCGACCTTCTTTAGTAAAAGTTTTTCACCATCGTTGTTTCCGTAGACAGCATATACCTTGTAGCCGTTGAGGGCTCTAAGAGTGAATGGGGAGACTATGTCGCCCGCATGTATTATAGTGTCTACTCTCCCCCTTATTTTTCCGATAAATGCTTGAAGAGCTTCCAGGTTGTCATGCGTGTCGGAGATTATTGCTACATGCATATAGCATCAAGATTAATAAACGAGAGTACATTAAAATTTAGCGTAATGTCAGGGAGTAATGCTTCGAAAATCGATGGTGTAGTGCGACAGAAAGAGATACCAATGGACAGTATTATAGCCAGGGCAGCATGGCTTCTAGCCGAGGGGCGCGTGGTAAAGGTGAGTCCCTACCTTTACTACGTCATGGGTCGCGTTGGGAAGCACCTGGTAAGGGTTGAGGGTGGAAAGCTTACGTGTACGTGTAAAGGCTTCCAGGAGAAGGGTATATGTTCTCACGTTGTTGCTGTGTCGACTTTACTGGAGTTGAAAGACGTTGACGCCTTTCTAGATGAACGAGTGAGGGAGAGGGTTAGGAGAGAGTTAAGGGAGAGGTTTAACAAGACATAGAAAAATCGTATTGGCTAGGAGAATAGCGGCAGTGAGAAACCATACTGTTTCACGATACTCCTTATGGTTTCTTTCAGTTCCTCAAAGTTCTTTTTTGAAAACAGTTTCTTCCCGTAGTAAAGACCTATCGGGTAAATCATGGACAAGGTTACTAGTATTGTTATACCTCGTCCTAGGAATGCTGCTGCGACAGCCTTCTCCTTTGGAACCCCGAGTAGTAAGTATAGAGTTATCAGTGCTACGTCTACGCTGCCAACCATGAATGGGACGCCTATAGATGCTAGCGAGAAAATCGTGAGAATAGTGTATCCAGGCGCTATGAGAATGGGGTTTATTTTTACGCCTATGCTTCTCAGCGAGTAATACGGTGTAAGCACACCACTTATCCACTGGCCCATTAGGGAAAGGACCGCCGCCCAGAGGTTCGGGCTGTACGGTGAGAAGTCCCGCGCGGTATCAGAGACATATTGGAGAAACTTTTCTGTCTCTCTCTCAAGGGCTTCTTTCCTCTTAACTGGTAGCTTCTCTATGAGCCACCGCGCGAAGCGCAGCGTCCTGTTAGCATCAAATATAAAAACGGCTATCAGGGCTGCGCTGAGAAATGCGAGTAGAACAGTTATGCCGTATATGAGGAGATAGTTCATAATGGACGTGCTGAGGTTCACGGCCAAGACCGCGGTTATCATTATAAATAAGGCTAGTGTAGTGTTGAGTAGAAACCTGAAGAATAGGTTATAGCTTATAGCCGAAGCCCAGTCTCCGTACTGCCTCAGGAAAACGATTCTAACTATGTCTCCCTCGATGAATGCAGATGGTAGAATCAGGTCTACTAGCCATGCAAGCATTGTTCCTCCTACCGCTTCTCTCAGCTTTAGCCTGAACCTCTTGTACGTGAGGAACCAATAGGATAGGGCGTGTAAGAAGTAGTATAGGATCTCGAAGATGACCAGGTATAATATGAACTGTTTATCTATCTGAGTTAAAGTTTGGATAAACTCGCCTAGCTTAAAGTCTTGGATAATGTATAGCCCAAGTGCGATTATGAAAATCGCCTGGACAACATATATGACGTGTTTTCTGATCCATCGTTTTGCGACATCATTCATAATCAAGACACAAAGGGATTGAGAGCCTCTGTATTTTATATTTTCCCAAGCGTTAAGCCTGAAGAAACGGAAATGTGAAAAAATATTAGTGGCTTTAAAGGTCTTTGGGTATGTCTCTTGACGGGAGTTACCCCAAGGTAAGCGTAATCGTTGTAAACTATAAATCCTATGACTTGCTCCGAGAATGTCTGAGCAGTTTGCTGGAGAGTGATTATCCCTCATTCGAAGTAATCGTCGTCGATAGTTTAACCCCACATATTCGCGAAAACATAGAGAAGGACTTCAAGGACAACAGAATAAAGGTCATTCACTTCGATTCGAACATTGGCGCCGCGGCATCCCATAACATAGGCGCTATCGCGAGCGACCCTTCGTCGAAATACCTGGTTTTTATGGATAACGACGTACTCGTTACCAAAGACTCCTTGCGAGCACTGGTAGATTCTATGGAGCGAGATCCACAGATGGGCGTTATCCAAGCCAAGGTAGTCTCGCTAAGCAATAAGGGCAGGATGGATCATATGGGACTAGGACTCGACCTAGCTGGAACCTGGCTCACAACGTATGGCCAGAGGGCTGAGATTCTAAACACTTCCATGGAGATCTTTGCCGCCTCCTCATCGATGATGATTACGAGAAGGGATCTGTATTTTGAGGCCTTAGGCTTCGACGACACTTATTTCATTTATGACGATGACACGGATTATAGTTGGAGGGTAAGACTTTTAGGCTATAGTATAGGATTTGAGCCCAGAGCGGTTGTTTACCATGGGGATAAGTTTTCCGTCAGGCTTAGACACGACAAACTTTACTTCGGGTTTCGGAACCGCTTACTAAACATTTTCAAGAACATGGAGGCCGAAAACCTGGCTCTAAGCATGATTATTACCCTTTACCTTGGATACCTTAACGTTGTTCTGCTAGCACTTGCGTTTAAAGGCAGGGAGGTTCTCGCATACGCTAAGGCCAGCATCAACGTGGTTAAGACACTTCCTCTGCGAAGCATTCATAGAAAAATTATTCAAAGACGAAGAAAAGTCAAGGACAGCTTCTTCTACCGTAGAGGGTTCCTTCGAAGAGATCTACTGGGAACTATAGTTATGATGCGGGAACTCCTAATTAGATATTATCACAGTCTCCGGGAAAAATAGAGGAAAACCAACACATATATAACTGGGCGTAACCTTCTGGCATTGCGCCTAAAAAGGCGACTCGAGAGAGACAAATGTATAATGTAGGAGAAACAAGAGAAGTAAAAATTGCAGACATAACTCCTAGTACTAGAAGGTTCTCCGTGACCTTCAAGGTTCTTAACGTTGGAGAGGAAAAACAGATTACCTCGAGACGTGATGGTTCCGAGCACCGAGTGGCTGATGTACTGGTCGGCGACGAGACAGGCGTTGCAGTATTGACTGCGTGGGACAACGAGATCGACCAGTTTAAAGGGATGGTTGGCGAAACAGTGACGCTTAACAACGGTTATGTCTCGCTGTATCAGGGTAAGCTAAGACTAGGGCTCGGGCGCTTTGGATCTATAAAACCTTCTGAGGAAAAAATCGAGGAAGTAAATTCTGAGATGAATATTTCTGAAAAAGAGTTTGAAGATACTGGATTCAGAGGAAGAAGGGGCGGTAGACGCCGCTTCTAAGCCATCTATTACTATCTTTTTACTCTAAATTTTTTCTCTTAATTTGTTCTGAGAAAAAGTATTGATAGTGACTAGTCTACTTGATTTATGACTGCTATCACGAAGTCGTTGACATTTGTCCCTGTGTAGCCTGTTTTAACATGACCTCCCAACGCTTTGAAGAAGTTGTAACTATCATTGTTCGTGAGGAAGTCTTCCGGCTTTAGGCCTTGCCGGAGAGCCAGCTCGTATGTGTTTCCGTCGACAACCGCCCCGGCGGCATCTGTTGGTCCGTCTCTCCCGTCGCTGCCTATACATGCTACGGCTACGCCCTTTAACCCCCTTATTCCTATCGCTATGCTTAATGCCATTTCTTGATTCCTGCCGCCTATTCCGTTGCCCCTAACTGTGACCGTTGTCTCGCCTCCGAGAAGAAGTACAGCTGGTGGTTTGACGGGAATCCCTGACCTTTTAACCTCTTTTATTAGCGAGACTATGACTCTTCCAACTTCACGCGCTTCGCCTTCAAGCATAGACGTGAGGATTAATGGGTTGTAGCCCAGCTCTCCAGCTTTCCTCGCCATCGCTTCCAGCGATATCATGTTACTGGCTATGATCACGTTTTTCACCTTCGAGAAAAGAGGATCCCCCGGCTTTGGAGTTTCAGGAACCTCGCCTTTTAAGCCCCTCTCAATGTGATCCTTTATAGATTCGGGGACCTCTTCCCATAGCCTGTATTTGACCAGGATGTCGCGTGCATCCTTGAATGTTGTGGGGTCGGGTACTGTTGGACCAGAGGCTATAGTGTCCATTCGGTCACCAATAACGTCTGATATCATTAGAGCTACTAGACGCGCAGGCTGGGCGTGGCGTGCAAGCCAGCCGCCCTTGATCATGGAAAGATGTTTTCTAACAGTATTAAGCTCGAAGATGTCTGCTCCGCGCCTCATAAGCTTTAAGCTGATATCGCTTATCTCCTCGATACTGACTCCCTGGACAGGATATTCGAGTAATGCGGAGCCTCCCCCAGAAAACAAAGCCACGACAAGATCTTCGGGTTTAAGATTAGATATAGTCTCAAGCACTAGACGGCCAGCGTTAACGCTCTTCTCAGAGGCTTTAGGATGAGTAGCACCCACCAGTTTTATTCTTTTAAGCTTGTAACGGTCAACTATCTCTTCGGGAACCGAGACTACTCCCTCCTTTATTTTCTCACCTAGAACGGACTCTAATCCTAGCGCCATTCCACCAGAGGCTTTCCCAGCACCGACGACATACACATTTCCTGCTACATTAATGGCATGCCCATCCTTTAGAAGGAGGGTGTCCCCTTCGAGGGAAATCCATTGCTTTACAGCTTTTTCAGGGTCAGCGGCATTGATTCCCTCTAGTGCTATCGTCAGTGCATCTATTCTAGGTTTTTCGTTCTCGTTTTCCATAATCTCATGTAGTATGAAATTGGATAGGATTAAATCTATTCCTGTAATAAGGCCTAGGTAAGGGTTGCTATAGTTATTGATCCGATCTTCACTTCTAATCGAGTAGAATCTCCGTGCGGAGTGTATACAGGTATCTTTCTGAGTGTTTTAGGCTTAAGAGTGATTCTCGACTCGTTCCTGTAGTTCCTTGCTTCCAAAGTCAAGGTAATGTTCAGAGGGAGGGATCCGTGATTCTCCAACTGTATTATGACGTGACTCTTCCCACGCTCAACAACCACAACCTTGAGGTTGTTACTCAGGAACGTGTCGACTATCCTCATGGCCTCGTCGGCCCATGTCTCCACGAACCTAGCTTCTCTTTCGATCTCGCCGTACCAGTAGAAATCACTGTCGAAGGCTATTGAAACTGCTCTCATGGCCTTGTAGAGTTCGGAGCTGGGGTCGTGGGATATTTTCCAGGCGTCCTCCCCGATCGAAAAGTATAATGATAGAACTTTTGCGAGAGCTGTGAAAGCCTTTTCCCACAACTTGTCCTTAACAGGACCCGTCCATTGGCGATCACTAAGGTTTATCCAGGAGCCGTATGGAATATATGTGAGGATTCTCGTGGGGGTATGTGACTCTAGATAGTCCTTCAATGTAGTCATTTTTATCACGGTACTGTTCTCGATGTATTTTACTATCTGGGAGAGGAAATAGGGTGCATAGGTTCGATAAGAGGGCATAATCATCCAGTTTTCACCGTCGAGTGCAATAACTACTACTCCTCCGGGAGCATTTTCCCGCCTCTTTGCTAGTTCAACGACAAATCTCCTGGCTGCCTGGTCTGCATCCTGCTCGTCCTTAAAGTCCACATTAAAGCTTATCCAGTTGCTAAGTGTGAGGTCTCGGAAAAAGACAATGAGTTGGCTGGATGAGACTGGATCTACTACGAGGTAAGGGTCGTATATGGAGTTTTTATCCCCACCGGACCTTGAGAAGTGTTGCTCGCAAAGGACGGTGTACTTGATGCCCATCTGGCTGTATATGTTTACGAGCTCCATGCTCCAGAACATCTCGGGGGTCCAGAAGCCTATAGGACGAATGCCCGTGACACGCTCAACTATTTCCAGGCCCCGAGCGATCTCCCATTTTATTAGAGTCTTGGCCTCCTCTACGAGTCCCTTCTCGTATGCCTTTCGCAGTATAAAACCTAGGATTGTATGCGCGTATACGCTTCCAAGGATCTCAATCACACCCTTCTGGGCTAGAGACCGAATTTGCGCAAGCAGGTTCTCGAACTCATTTTTTCTTGTGTTCACCTCGCCTGGGAGGTTTTCCCCTCGGGTAATTGCGTACTCCCATTGCTCGAGGAGTGAAGGGGAGAAATGATCCACGTCTTTAAAGGTGGGGTGTCGTTCGTGAATGTTCATGTGAATCGCATAAGGACCTCCCTTGAAAGAATAGAAGCTGCCTTCCAGTACGTGTTTGTAGGCCCAGAGATCCTTGAATGTTCCGTCAGGGTAAAACTGTGGGGCTTGATGATGATGCCACACGAAGGCAACGTATATAGCGTCTCCCTTTCTAGCAACGTAGATGGGGTACTCCAGGGATGAGATTACTTTTCCCTCTACTTCGAAATATACACCTAAAATTCCCTCTCCCCAGGACGTGGGGACTTTTATTTCCGCTTTAAACTCGTTCGTCTGTCCTGGTTGGAGCTTTAAGCTGTCGAAGACAATGTATATCTCCTCCTTTCCCTTCACTCTGAGTAGAATGTACGGCTTACCTGTAATTTCACTTGAAGCCTCATTTGTTAAATTAAAAGTTATTTGAAGATTTTCACCTTCAAGAATGACAACTTTGTCTATGTTCGCTTTTATTCGAATCATGTCAAACACTTTTTAAATATAGAGTTAGAGAAAGAAAAACTTGGATGCCCAGCGTTTTAAGCGGTTTTCACAATCTCAATCTCTATAGTTGACACGGTGCGCTCCTTGCCGGGCTCTCCGACTTTCTCGCTGCCAATCTTTATGTTTCCATAGCTGACGTTGCCGCCTAGAAAGCGCTTTACAAGCTCGGCAGCGTCTACAGCCCTGGAGATTGCTCGGCCTCTCGCCTTTAGGACTACGCGCTTGCTTCCACTGCTGAACTGTGTAACTGCTGCTAGGACGTAGCTGCTTACTGGCTTGTTGCCTACAAAGATAACTCCTGCCTCAGCCATACTCATCGCCTTAGGGTTTTTACGCAGAATGAACAATTACTGGATAGTTTATAAATCTTTTCTTTCTTTTCTACTGCTTTCTTGATTACAAAAAAAAGTGATACTCTTCGTTGATGTTTCATTTTTCTTGGGAGTTCTCAGATTCCTTCTCCTGCATTACAACGTAATAGTACTCTTTGAGAACTTCTTTTTGGTATCTATCCATCCAAGAGCCCGGCTTATTTATCCTGGGCCTCTTCGTGTCAGGATCACGCCTGAATGTTAATGACATATCTTTAAGGAATAGGTTCATGCCTTTCCTCATATCCATTGGAGACGACGCCTCTCCTTGTTTGCCTGGAATGCCTCGGAACACCATAAGCGTCATTGCAAGGAAATCTATCGCTACGATGTCGTGCTCGACAACTATGGTTGAAACACCCTTCTCTGCAGTGAGCCTCTTGATAACTTTCGCTACAGCGTATCTCTGCTCCACGTCCAGGTAAGCCATAGGCTCGTCGAGGAGATAGATGTCAGCCTCCCTTCCCAGGGCAGCCACGATAAGGACTCTTTGTAGTTCACCACCACTCAGGTCTTGCATGTAATGGTCTAGCAGAGAGTGAACCCGGAGAGGCTTCATGAGCTCGGCCTGAATCGTAGGAGAAGATGTATCGACCTCGGATGACCGTAAAAACTCTCTTACCGTTCCCTCAAACTTGACCTCGCCGAGAAACTGGGGCTTGTAGCTTAACCGGACATTCTGTACCCTCTCAACCCAGCCCTCGTCGGGCTCGATCTCCCCCGCTAGAATCCTAACAAAGGTTGTCTTACCTATTCCATTCGGACCGAGAACCCCTACGACTTCCCCGCGGTGAACCCTTCCCTCTTCAACTCGCAGAGTGAATTCACCAAGGCTTTTATGAATTGTGCCCCATTTGACCAGAACGCTTTCGCTAGGCCACTCTACAGGTGGGGGCCTCTCGTGAAACTCTATCGGGTACTCTCGGAATCGTATGTTTTCCTCCCTGATGTACCCTTGGATGTAGGAGTTTATGCCTGCCCTTACACCCTTAACTATGCCTACAATTCCATACACGCCTGGCTCGCCGTAGATAATGGAGACCAGGTCGCTTACGTAGTCTAGAACCGCAAGGTCGTGCTCAACTATTATTACGTATTTTCCCGGCCTTACCTGTTCTTTTATTAGGTTTGCAACGCGAAGCCTTTCCCTTATGTCCAGGTAGCTTGAAGGCTCGTCGAGGAGATAGACGTCGGCGTCCTTGGAGAGAGCAGCCGCAATAGCTACTTTCTGAAGCTCGCCCCCGCTTAATTGTTTGAGCAGTCTATCTTTGAGGCTTGATAAATTAAGGTAATCAGCAAGCTCTCTTGAAACATTTCTCTCGTCAGCTCTTTGCAGTGCTTCCCCAACCCTTAGATCGTATTTTCGAAGAGAGTCGACGGCTTGAGGCTTATAGGAAACCCTGAGCCTTCCATTAGCCATTTTTTCGAAATATGGTTGTAGCTCTGAACCCTTGAAGAAGTCTATTATTTCGTCCCAGTCGGGTGGACTCTCAAATCTTCCCAGGTTGGGCTTGAGAACCCCAGCAAGGATTTTTAAAGATGTTGACTTGCCTACACCGTTGCTTCCAAGTATGCCTAGCGAGCGCCCCTCCTTGGGGGTTGGGAGGCGGAAGAGTTCGAAGGCGTTTGGACCATACCTGTGTACCAGGCTTTTAGACAGTTTTTCTGGAAGATTAATGATCGATATCGCAGAGTAGGGACACTTTTTAATACATATGCCGCAGCCGACACAGAGCTCCTCCGATATTCTAGCCTTCTTCTCCGTTTCATCTATCCATACACACTTCGATCCCGACCTGTTTACCGGGCAGAACCGGACGCACTCGAGGCTGCACTTGCTTGGCCTGCAAAGAGCCTTGTCTACGACGGCTACCCTCATCCAAGCCAGCCTTGAACAGTCTACTCTTCACCAGTCTCTTCTTCCTCTGCTAGCGTCTCGAGAAATACCTCATATATCTCTCGAAGCTGGCTACGCTCCTCCTCATCCGCTCTGGCCCCCTTCACATCGAAGACTGAAACCTTTGTCTTCTTTTCCTCCGAGACACTTTCACGCGTAGAATAGCCCTTTGTGTCCTTTGCTTTCACTTCGTAACCGCAATTAGGGCAAACTAGGTAGACACCATCTTTTTTCTTCTTTGGAACCATGAGGGTACCGCATTTAGGGCAAAACTCCATTATATTCACCGATTCAAGCTAAACGCTAACCCCCCACAACATGTATATATAGATTGTCCCCTTTTCGGATTACACGCTTTGGTTAGAGGTAGCTGAAAATGCTCGATGACTTCAATCTTATAGTTTCAACCTACCGAGCACGTGAAAACGATTGTATCTCTGAGCTGTGGTTTTTCGCTAGCGAGCTAGGCGATAGGGGCTTGGATGCTAGTAAGACGGGACTACCATCCCTGATTGTAGCAAAGACACAGAAAGATCCTGAAGAGTTTGTAAGTAAGATGCGTGAAAAAATATTAGAGAATCCCTACTATTTCCGATACATTCTAAAAGTTGTCCCCATTCAGGTTGTTGTCCCTGCCTCCTTACAGGACATAAGAGACACGGCACTAAAGCTAGCTAATGCTGGTCTGGAGCCCAATGAGAGTTTCAAGGTTGAAGTACGCGTACGCTTATCCGATCTAAAACGCGAGGACATAATTGAGGCTATTGCAGGGAACATAAAGAATAAGGTAAACCTTGAGACCCCTGACAAGGTGATCGTGGTCGAAATTATAGGTGATAAAGCTGGTATCAGCATCCTGAAGCCCTCGAGTATAATATCTGTCGAAAAACTTAGGCGAGAGGCTAGAGCGATGAGGAGAAGGCCTTCCTCAGGCGGAGAGCTCGAGAAGAGCGGCTCTGGCCCTCAAGATCTTGGTTAAGACATCCTTATCAGCGGGTGCCTTGAGAAAATCGGAATATACTGGAACCCAGCAGTCCTCGTCGTATGATGCCTCCTCGAGCTGGTGAGCTTCTCTAAATCTCTTGAAGGTATCATAGAGCACTGTTTCACCTTTCAACGAGATTCCTATTAGTCCTATTTGTTTACTGTTTCCTTCGAAGAAGAAGCCTTGAAGATTTTTTATGTTTCTATCCCCTATCAGGTAAAGTAACAGTTCAAGCACAAGGGTTCTTGAAATCATTTTATTCTCCAGGTAGTTTTTAATGGAGTATAGCAGACCTGTTTTTAGGACTTTCCATGACGGGAGCTTACAGCAATCATTGGTTAATATGAGCCATAAGCCTTCACTTGTATTTTCCTTAACCCATCTAATTAGTTCTTGGAGGCCAGACCCCTGACTCCGTTCTAGGCACGCTAGGATTATTTCAGCTTTAGAGCCTGAGACCTGTAGCTGCTCTCTTATCATGTTTATATGGCTTCAAAGACGCTCTTTTATAAAGGGTTTTTCCAAGATCCTAAAGAAAGAGACCTCCTATTCATCGAGGAGACTTTCAAGCATGTTCCTATGCTCCCCCTGCTCCCCAAGTGTCGCATCGATGCTGTCAAGCACTACCCTGCAGTCTGGAGGATGTCAGCGTAGATCCTGTGGGAGGCGATGCGTGTGCGTCGAATGTTTACCTCCTCGACCGCCTCCGTCAGGGCGTGATACGCCCTCCCTGCATGGTCAACCTGAAAAGCCTGCATAGCCCTGGACTCCCCCGGGTTAATGTTGAGGCCACCGGCGAGGGACAACGCCCGGCTGTAAGCGTCCAACGCCCCCCCCCGGTGCGGCCCGCCCTCGAGTATCCTGGCGAGCCTCCCGTCGCCGACCCGTTGAAGGACTCGTAGCAGGTCCTCCGCGTCCCTGACAGCCCTCCAATCACCCCTTGCAAGCCTGTCAAGGACTACACGCAGATCCCCATACTGCCCCCCTCCAGCCCGTGTTGCCTGCTAAGCAGGACGAATTGCCTAGCACTGGCACGCTTCACGGCGGGGAAAAGCACGCCTGAGGACAGGGCACTCCTAGCACAGCTCAAGGCAAGGGAGGGGGGCAGGCTCACAAGGCTTGGAGAAGCATTACTAGAGCTGTGCAGGCAAGCATACGCTAAAAAGCATTAAACAGGAACATTAAAAAGGTAAACAATTAGTCTTTTTATACCTGAATAATAATATTAATCATACCGGCCGCCGCAAGGCCCTCAACAATGGCCCTCAACCCCCGACAAGGGGGGATGAGCGGGCACACGGCCTCGACGGCTACACAGTGCTTCCCCGAGAAAACTGGGGCACACACGCCCCTGCACTCTCGGGGAAAAGAAAGCAGGCAGGGCGGGAGAGGGGCAAAGCACAGCACGCACAAAGCACAGCAAATACCATGGGCCGAAACCAGACCCCCTCAAAACATAAGCCTTTTTTAATCCTCCGCCTCCACCTTTAGTGGTGGCGCCCCCTTGTGAGGGGGTGGAGGGTCCTGTGAGGGCCTCGCCGGCCCCGTGGGCCGCCTGGCCCGAGGGGCGCCCACCCGGAGTAGCCCGAGGCGAAACGGGGGCGCCGGGGCATGGCTCCCGGGTAACCATGTATCAGAAAAGAATGAATTGAAAATAAAAACATAACATTATGAAGGGTAACTCGGGGGCCATGCCCCAGTAACGCATGGCAGTTGATGGGATTACTAACCTTCGTTAAGGGTGAACGTGATGGGTATTATCGCCTTCATGTCGGATTTCGGCTTAGAGGATTACTATGTTGGGGCTGTTAAAGCTGTGATTAAGAGGGTCTGCCCCTCAAGTGAAGTGATTGATATTACTCACGCGGTAGCCCCGTGGTCGCTTCTCGAAGCGGATTACTTATTGTCATGCTGCTACGATGATTTTCCTTCTGGCACAATTTTCCTCGTCGTTGTTGATCCTGGAGTGGGTACGTCTCGCAGAGCCCTGATAGCTAAGACCAGGGATTATTGGTTTATTGGGCCAGATAATGGCGTCTTTTCAGGGGTTTTGGAAAAGAGTTCAAACCTAGAATTGTGGAGTATCCGTAGTGTCCCCCATAAACATAAAAGCTCTACGACGTTTCACGGACGGGATGTTTTCGCACCTGTCGCAGCGCATATCTCCTGCGGGGGTAGAGTAGAAGATGTTGGTGAGCGAGTAACTGACTATGTGCGTCTCAATAAACCTCCAACTAGATTAGAAGGTGATATACTTACCGGGTATGTCGCCCATATTGACAGGTTTGGAAACGTTGCTACGAGCATAGATAAGGGACTCCTTGAGGACGCTGGTATAGAGGCCGGCTCGATGGTTGGGGTTTGGGTTGGAAACCGTTACTTCGAGCTGAGTGTGTTAAGGACATTCGGAGAGGCAGGTGAAGGCGAGCTTTTCGCTTTGATCAATAGTTGTGAGAAACTTGAGTTTGCTGTTAATAAGGGAAGAGCATCCGATAAGCTATCAGTGAGAGTTGGCGACACTCTGAGAGTAAAACGATTGTAGAAGTCTCTATCTCTTTGGAGTGAAACCTATACCCCTCACGGTTATCTTAAATTTGTTTTCTTCCTCATCAATCTTATAATGAGCGCCTAGTATATTCTTACACAGCTCAAGCGCTGTTTCAAGATGCAAGGTTAGCTGTGAAGTATAGAACATTGATTCTCCCTCCGCTAACGACAAATAGATTACAAGGTTATCGGCTGCATGGGGATCCACAGGAACCTGGGCCTCCAGGCTTTTTAGAATATTCTCCGCTGCCTCCCTACCAACGACCTCGGCAGGCTTGCCCTTTTCACCAATGGAATCCCCTCCCACTATCCCATCTCCAACAAACGACCATAGGACGATACCTGTTCCCTTGCCAATCGCTGGCGTTTCACAGTCCAGTCGTATTTGCGAAACTTGGTAGCCTCTCTGAGACAGGAGCTGAGTAGCGGATACTGCTTGTCGCTTGGCGATATTGCATGGGAGATTCGCAGAGTAAGATATGCCTTCTACAGGTGTAGCTCTAGGCCCCCCGGTGAGTTTTATACTTTTAAGAGGGTAGGACGGTTCCGTCTTTACAGCTACAATACCTCCTCCCTCGGGGTAGAAGCCGTGCCTTATGAGTCTTGATGATGCTTTTACACCTATTTTACTAAACAATCGTAGTAGGATATTCTCGAAGTAGTGGTAAGGGGGGCTCCAGCGAACACTCGTACCGCCCTTTACCTGCATACTTAGGCTACCGCTCGCCGCTATAAGCACAGGAAGAGTTGCCTGTAGAAAGAGGGTTACTGATCCAGCTGTCCCTATATCTACACTGTAGGTCCCACTAGGTAGTTGCTTGAGCGTTGGCTTGAAAATAATTTCGGTCGACCCCACTCTTAGACCCTCCACCTCCGCGCGAACAAGATCCGCAATGAACTTCACCGCTGCGAGGTGTTGTGGTCTTAGTCCAGGGTTATCCCTTTTTGCCCTAATGTTATATATACGGAGAGGCTCCCCCGTTAGAGCCGCGAGCGCTACACTGTACCTTAAAAGTTGACCTCCACCCTCGCCGAAAGAGCCATCTATCTCTATCATCATGCATCACCTAACATCTTGTAGACATGTAGTGCTCGTTGGAGGACAGTTAGATATGTGAGAACCAGCAGTCCAGCGAAGATTATCCTTGCTACAGTCAAACTAAGGGGCGCTGTAATTAGCGCCAGAAAGGTGAGAATTAGCCTTTCGGCTCGCTCAGCAACACCGATGCCCATCATTTCAACACCAAGAGACTCGGCTCGCGAGCGAGTATAACTCACCAGGAAAGCTCCAATCATAGCTATAAGTAACTCCTCGACACCTACGATGCGGAGTAAATAGAGCAGGTAGTATGATAAGGCATCTTCAACACGGTCTATTGTCGAGTCAAGAAAAGCCCCAAATTTTGTAACCTTCCCAATGGCACGGGCAACTTGGCCGTCGATAGCGTCGCTTAGTATCATTAAAATAAAAAACAGAATCATTAATGGATAATGAGCGTAGGCTAGCACTGATAGAAACCCGAAGAGCAGCCCTGTAAGGGTTATCAGGTTTGGATCAATGCGTAAGTAGACGAGGGGGGCAGCTATATACCTTAAATATACTTGTAGCTTTGCGCGAATCCTGTTAAGCATTGACTCCTCATCCCCTTTCATATAGAGATTATAAGTTTAAGAAACCTATCATTGGTTCAGATTTCCTCTACCAATTAAATCGGTATAAACCCAACCAAATTTCCCGCGGTAGGACACGCCTGGAGTTAAGTGAGCCCCCGGGCATTATACCTTGCTGGAGCGTAACGAGAGTATCGCCTTGGCTATGTCGCCTCCGCTCTCAATTAGAGCCTTCTTAGCCTCCTCGCGTGTTGCTCCTGTCTGAGCGACTATAAGATCAATGTCCTCCTCTGAGACCTCGAGCTGTTGGGAGCTGGGTGCCACTGTTAGTGGGCTTTCCTCCTCAACACCGCTGATCTGATAGATTTTGCCGCTTCCTTTAACCTCAAGCACTTGTACAACCGGGTTTTTAATCGTGATGATCTTGTCCCTTAGTTTTATCTGAACTTCCTCTACTCCTTCTATATCCTTTAAGCTCAAACCCATTCTTTCGAGTAGTCTTCGCTGCTCGCGTGGGCTTAGCCTTTTCATATGTTATACCCTTTGCCATATATTGCTTTAAAACTATCTCTCAAGGGAGAACAGGTATATGTGTAATACGCTTAGTCCGGGGGTGGGTCGACTGGCTTCTAGCCATCTATTCATTAAGCCTCCAAAGCGTGAATCAAGGCCTCCTTGAGATCCTTGGTGTTCGATATTCGTCCCTGGAAAAGATCTTTCACGCCTCCACCACGCCCGCCTAGCTTGTCACAAAGCCTTCGACCTATTTCACGCGCATCGTACTTGTCGAGTAATTTGTCGTTTACTTTCAGTGCAACCCGCCCGTCTGAGCTATAGGCTAAAACTATGGCGTTGCTTTTTGACTTTCCTAGGGTGGTCGCAACCTCTCTTGGATCCATATCTGATGACTCGACGAGATATACCTCGACATCACCCTTCCTGTAGACGGGTGAGATTGTTTGTTGGTATGAACCTGTTAGGATCTGTTCTCGTAGGCGTTTGACCTCTTTCTCAAGGACTTCCACATTCCTTACCAGTTCTCGAGCCTTCTCGACAACCAACTCATCTGTAGCTTGCAGGATTTCCTTTAGAGATTGTATTTTTGCTTCTTGTTCCTGAATGTGCTTTAGAGCGGGTTCACCTGCTTTAAAGACGACCCTTACAACGCCGTCTTGTATCTTCTCAAAGCCTAATATCTTAATTATTCCTATTTCTCCAGTGTTGTCTACATGGGTTCCCCCGCAGGCTTCGGCGTCCCAACCCTCTATCTCCACTATTCTAAGGATTTTCTCGGGGACAGCGCCACCCTGATAGAGTGTAAAGCCATACTTCTGCTCAGCCTGGGTTCTCTCTAGTAGATATTTGCGGACGGGCCTGTTTGACCACACTACACTGTTCGCTAAGTATTCAATCATACGCGCCTGTTCCGGAGTGATGGACTTGTGGTGCGTGAAATCAAACCGTACATATTCCTCCGTTTTAAGAGCCCCCGCCTGCCATACGTGTCTTCCAAGAACTCGCCTAAGGGCTCCCAGGACGACGTGAGTGGCTGTGTGATGCCTCATAAGGTTGAGTCGTCTTTTGATATCGATGTATCCGTTGACGGTCAATCCTTTCTCGGGTATTTTCCCGCGGCATTGGTGGAGAATCACGTCGCCCACCTTTATAACTCTTTCAACCTCACAAGTCTGGCCGTTGAATTCCAATCTACCTACGTCTGTTAGCTGTCCACCCCCCTCTGGATAAAACGCTGTTTTGTCGAGTATAACGTATTTCCCGTCTAGGACGCCCAGAACCGTTGCTGTGAAATTCGCTAGTTTTTCGTCCTCGTAATATAATTTTCGAGTTGGCGGGAAGTCCTTGACTTGGTTTGGATCTATCGCTATACTTAGGGCTTCTTTCTGGCCTTGTTGCGATCTGCTTCTGAGTTCTGCTAAGCGAGAATAAAATCCAACAGTGTTTACTTTGAGGTTATATTTAGCAGCTTTTTCCTCTAGAACTTCTGGCGGTATTCCATGGGATTCGTACAATGTTACAAGCGTATCGCTGGGAATCTCGCTTGCTCCACTGCTTAAAACATTACTTATCACTTCAGATATTATCTTATCACCTCTCTGGAGGGTTTCTCGGAATCTGTTTTCCTCCTCGTCTATAATGTCTAGTATCTCGTCTTGTATCTCGAAGTATTCTGGGAAATCCGACTTCCACTTCTCTATCTGTTTCGAGATGACCTCGGCGAGCCTCACTTGAAGCCCAAGCCTCCACATATATCTGAGGCTGCGGCGGATCAGGAGTCTTGCAAGGTAGCCTGCACCAGTGTTGCTTGGTACTATACCGTCACCAATCATCCATAGAAGCGAACGGGTGTGGTCTGCTATAGCATAGATGGATTCGTGTGGCTCGACGTGTTTTCTGAGCTCTTCTAAGCTCATGCCTAGTGATTTTGAAATTGCTGTGAGGGTCTCATAGGCCTCTATTGGTTTTTTGTAGTCGAGCCTGCCGCTTAATCTGGCGATTTGAGCCATGATATGGGGGTCAGGGAGGCCTACCCCTGACTGGTTTCTAAGGTATTCTATTATTTCAGGGAAAACAGCCTCATAAACGTTGTATTTGCCTGTCAAGAGCCAATATATTCTTTCCAAACCATAGCCCGTGTCTACAATTCTATTCTGTATCGGGACGAGCTCTCCGTTTTCTCGTGTCTTGTAATGCATAAATACTAGGGTTGCCACCTCCAAGCCTCGAACAAGAACCTCGTAGTCTTCTCCAGCGTTCCCTCCCCCACTCCACATATCATATACAAATGTTATCTCATCTGGCCTTATACCGTATACCCTGGTGAAAAGATTAAAGGCATATTCTACGGTCTCGTTAGCCCAATAAACACTTTTCCCGGGAAAGTTGAACGCGTGATGCGCCATCATTTCGAAGCCGGTTAGGTGTCTGCTAGTCTTTCCTACGTTATCCACGTCTGTCAGCCTGATGCTCGGCTGAGAGATTACGAGTGGGTTAGCTGGGGGAGAGACTAACCCCTCGGTGACCCATGGCTGAAAATCATAGATCGAGGCTCCTACAAGGTAGACGTCCTCGCGCCACCTAGCTACCACAGGATATCTTTTGACCGGCGTGTGACCCCTTTCTTCGAAAAATCTTATAAAACTGCTTCGTACCTCGGTGATGCTTTCCACATGTTTTCCTACCTTCTCGCCTATGAAAGAGTAGGGTTCACAAGGTTGATCCCCGCATGTTTCTCGATTTGGGTTTAAGGTCCAGAAAACTCTGCCGCAGTAGGGACACTTCTTTTTAATCCATCCATTCTCGAGGAAGAATGGAAGATTCTCAAAGTCCTCCATGACGCCTCATAATAAGCAGGCTTGGGATAATATTTAGTCTTCGCTGTTCAAAAACAGGTGAGTTTGAGCATCAGAGGGCTTTAACAGCGATGCTTTAATGGTGAAATAAACTAGGCTGCTCGGTAATAATCAAAAAATGGACCATGCTTATACTGTAAGTTTTAGATGTTTGGGTTCTTAGATTTTAGTAAGTTATAAAGTGCTTGTGCCTCAGCAACCGCCTTGGATATAGCGTAGGGTAGGACTTCTTTGTCTGGAATACCTGCCTCTACCGCTACCGACAAAGCCTCCCTGTAAGCCTTAGCTACAAGTATACTCATCACTTCTGGGAGCGGTAAGGCCGCGTTAACAGACAAGTTGAAGGCCTGGGAGTGCGCACTCTTGATTCTATCAATGTATAATTGCGGGCTCAGCTCAACGTCTTCAGGCTTCACCATTCGTCCGTCAATGAAGATTAGCTTAACGTTTAGCTTGCTCTCAATGGGCTTCATTCCAAGCTTGCTTAAAAGGTCTGCTAGCTCGGGGGATATTGTATCTCCGGGCTTTGCCACTACTGTATCCTTGGCGATCCATATACTTCCCTCCTGAACTCGCATGGGGATGTTAAGTTTGTTAAACAGACTTATAGCGGGACCCGGAGGTATTCCTGTATTACCAGCAGGAACAACTATTTCACTTGTTGCCACGTCACCCGGGCGTGCTGGCCTCATGATCTTCTGCTTGTCCAGGAAGATTAGCACTTCGAAAGGATTAGAGTTGGTGAACACTACAGCGTTTTGTCCTCTTAAAGCCTGTTTAAATTCATCGGAATATCTTCCAGCCTGTCTTAAAGCAATCAGGAAGAGGGTGTTCTTCACTACTTTTAGTACAGAGTCTTTTTGCCTTAGCAGATCTCGACTACCCTTTACGACGGAAGAGGGGAGTCCGGTAATCCCGGCAACCATGAAGTATTTATACCTTTTCAGGTATTCTACCAGCTCTTCAACAGCTTTGGCTTTACGCATTCGCGCCGGATTCATTCTCCCAGTGGAAACAACAGCTAGACTGCTCACTTCTCAACACCTGCCTTTTCAACCTTGACAGGACTACCCATTGTTAGCTTAATGTATATGTTCTTAATATTATTGATAGTGAACTTCTTGAGAATCTCGTCTAGAACTGCCTTAGCATTTGCAGCAAGCTGCTCAACAGGCTGATCTTCTGTGCCTATCCTGCACATAACAACGGGGTCTTCCCTAATACGTATCCTTATCGATCTTCTCAACCTTTCCACTATGGGAGCTATAGGGGCATTGGGCGGTAGGGGTTGAGGCATCTTACCCCTTGGACCCAAATACTTTCCAAGAACACGTCCTACTTGTACCATTAGATCTGTCTGGGCTAGGAAGAAATCATATCTCTTAGCAAGTTTCTTTAGTGTTTTCTTCTCGTTAGCCATCTTCTGTAGCTCGTCCCTATCAATTACCAGGTCTACGCCCGCCTCCCTGGCCTTGAGAAGAGTGTCTCCCGAGGCTATGACAACTATCTTTGAAAGTTTTTTGGGTGGAGGGTTCGGTAGAGCCACCACAGTGTTTATCCTGTTTTCGGGCTTTTTCAAGTCAACATCCTTTAAGGTTATTATCATTTCTACACTTTGAACAAAGCGGCGTTTCTTGTTAGAAGCCTTAAGAGCTTTTTCAATGGCTTCCGTAATGTTCCCAAAGGCACTTGTGGCTACTTGGCTCATGCAGCTTCACCCTCATATTTTCTGATAATCTCGTCGTAAACCCCTCTATTAACATCTTCAATAAACTGTTTGGGTTGCTTACCATCAATTGTTATACCCATGCTCTGACAGGTCCCAGCCACAGTTTTCACGGCTGCCTTCAGACTCTTTGCCCCCATCTCCTTTATCTTGATTTTAGCAATCTTAACCACCTGTTCAACAGTAAGGTTCCCAACCCATTCTTTGGTACTTTGGTGAGCCCCCTTCTCCAATTTTAGTTCCTTCACTATGAGTGCGGCAGTGGTAGGCGTCCCAACCTCTACTTCGAAGGTCTTGTTCTCAGTATTAACTATCACCTTAACCGGAACGCGCATTCCGGCATACTCTTGGGTAAGCTCGTTTATTTTCTTGACAACTTGCATCACGTTTAAACCTAATGGTCCGAGGGCTGGACCTATCGGGGGGCCTGCCGTTGCTTTACCTCCTTCAACAAGAAAACTAAGAGTCTTAATGTTTTGAGACAAGACATCCCACCTACTTGAGAGCTACAAACATGGAGGATCTCGTAGCCTTTAAGCCAGGCTCTCCATGTTCAACCTTCTTGGTTGTTGGGACGAATTCCCCAAGGTAATGTCCTATTCGGTCCGGTGTTATTTCGACTGGAACGAATTCTTTGCCGTTATGCACGTGGATAGTTAAACCTATCATCTCAGGGAGGATTATGAAGTCTCTAAGATGGGTACGTATGACGGGTTGTTTCTTTCCCTGGACAACAAGCCTCTTGGCGCGGCGGATCTTCTCCAATAGCTTTAAGTGCTCTTCACTAGTCCCTCTCTTTAGAACTCTATACAAGGATCTACGCTGGCGAGAGGGCAGTAGTTCGATGAACTTCTCTAGAGGCATTTTTTCAAGTTCCTCTAGAGTATACCCCCTGTAGGTGAACTTACTCGCTGACTCCATCTAGTACACCTGGCTTCCATACTCTCCCATAGATTTAAGCTTTTTCACTCACCTATCAGCGTTTTTATTCTTTTTGGCCCTTTTCTACATTAGGACTTAACTGAATGGTCTGGAAAAATGTTAGTCGAGAATTATAGTTAGGGGTAAAACCTAATCATAGTAAAGAATCTGAAAGGATATTAAACTATACTCTGCTTATCGTCTTCAGAATAGTACTCTCGAGACTTGTGGCTATCCCTCCTCCAACTTTACCTTTAATGTCACGCATAACAATATTTTCTATGAGCATTTTACTTATATATGCTGTCCTACCGAATAGGATCTTGCTTTCCCAAACCATCACGGCCTTGTTGAACCCTACGGAGCAGAGTGATTTAGGTCTCGAGTTTAAGAAAATAGGCCTGTGTACATAAGAGGGCTCGAGCCCCTGAAGCTGTCTCATAATATTTTTCGCAGCTGTCTTGCCTTGGAGTATTGCTTCCTCAGCCATTTTCATTGCGCAGTCAGAGTTCCATGCGAAATACGTAATGTCTCCCACTGCATACACGTTGTCTACCCCCTTCACGGTTAGATTTGGATTCACAGCTATCCAACCTCTACCCGAAGTCTCAACGGGCAAATCGAACTTTAACCTCGGAGCTCGAATGCCTACAGACCATATGACGGCGTCAAATTCTAGACTTTGCCCGCTTTCAAGCGTAACAGTGCTTCCTTCCACCTTCTTGACGCCATCCCCTTTGACAATGTTAACTCCGATAGATTTGAGGAAATTCTCTACCGCTAAAGAGGCTTTTTGGTGGTTGAGTGTCGGTAGAAGATACGGCATCTTTTCTATAATGGTGATTTTTTCACCGCCTAGTCTCTCAGCTAGCTCACCGGCGATCTCAACCCCTGTTAGTCCACCTCCAACGATGCCTATTTTGATGTCGTTTTTTGATGCTATTATTTTTTGCATCTCAAGATAATGTTCAAGCCTCCATGAAGGTATCGTGTTCTCGGCACCCGGAATCCCGAAATACTCTATTTGGGCCCCTATAGCAATGATGAGATAGTCGTATTCTATAACATCATTATCCCTTAGGAAAATCTGTTTATCTTTAAAGGAAATTCCTGTGACTTCACCCTTCCTGAATTCTATCCCTAGTCTCTTAGATATTTTGTCGAAGGGCTCTGTTATGTCTTCCACAGTCTTCTTTCCAGAAAGTAAGTATGGGAGCGAAGGCAGGTAAACGAATTTATCGCTACTGTCGAGTAGTACTATCTCATGTTGTGATCCTAGCTCGGCTCCACTCAGAGTTTTGAGTGCGTAAAAACCTCCGAAGCCTCCTCCTGCTACAACAATTTTCTTAGCCATCAGAATATATAATAACTTTGATAACTTATAATTTTGTAAGTAAACATTGTTGTTATTTATGTAGGAGTACCAGCGGAATAGGAACAAACAAGAAGTTTATCACTATATGATGATGTTAAAGTTCAATATTTGAGGAGAGAATTCTTTAGAGTAAACTAGTACTACCTTTGAGTCTTAGACGCGCCTTTCTTTCTTCCTGTTCTCCTAGCCGCTATGTGTCCAACTTTCCTCCCGGGGGGTGCGTTACGGGGAGCTGGAGTAAGCCCTTTGGGGTGTTGTCCTCCACCGGCTGGATGTGCATATGGCGACATTGCTTTGCCACGAACCGTTGGATACTTGAATGACTTGGCTCTAGACCAGTAATACTTTTTCCCAGCCTTGAGAAAAGGTTTCTCAGTTCTACCTCCTGCCGCTACTATTCCGACAGTCGCCCGAGCATTGCCATCTATTTCCTTTACCTTTTTTGAGGGAAGCTGTATGAGAGTCTTGTTCCTCGAGTGTGCCAGTATTATAGCGTAGGCTCCACTACTCCTTGCAAGCTTGCCACCGTCTCCGGGCCGTAATTCGATGTTGGATACAATTGTTCCCTCAGGAGCACTACCTAGTTCAATGATGCTTCCAAGAGCAATAGGCGCCTTAGCGCCGTAGTAGATTTTCTGGCCGACTGCGAGACCTTCAGGCGGTATCATTATCATTTCCCGGCCATCTTCAAATCGCACGATAGCGAGGGGGGTACCGCGGCCAGGTTCATGTACAAGCTCCTTGACATACCCTTCAAGTACCTTGTTTTTGAATTCCTCGGCGTTATATTCTATGTAGCGTGCCGGGCCTATCTTCTTCCACTTTGGGTTCCTAAATACTGATCCTCCACGACCTCTTCTCTGAACCAGTAATCTTTTTCCCATCTAGCTCACCCTTATACAAGACCCATCCTGGTAGCCACATCTGAAGCGGAATACTCCTTAGATAGTCTTACATAAGCTTTTTTGTTGCCGTCCATTGTGTTAAGAGTATTAACCTTTTCCACTTTCACGTTGAACGTTTTCTCCACTTCTTCCTTGATTTGTTTCTTCGTTGCCCGACGATCAACTATGAATGTCAATGTATTTGCCTCCTCGATAAGCCTTAACGTCTTTTCTGTTAGATGGGGCCTTATGATGACACTACTATTTTTTCCGCTCATCCACGCATCACCTTTAGCTTAGAAAGTCTAGTCTCTAGTGTTTTAAGTGCACCTTCCGTATATATTGTGAGCCGGCCAGGAACTCCTCCCGGGGCTAGATGAAGCACTGAAAGTTGCATCGCATTGACAACTTCGACTCCTGGGATGTTTCTAGCAGCCTTGGAAATTTCCCTGTGATCATTGACTACTATTAGAACACTCTTAGGCTTTTTATACTTCCTACCTCTAGTCTTTCCCCTGCCTGCCCTGACCCTAATCCCTTCTGCAGCCCGCTCCACGTCAGGCCATACTCCTAGCTTCTTAAGTATCTCGCGAAGCTTTGAAGCTGTGTTCACCTTCTCGATATCATCCAAGGTAACGAGAGGCAACGGCTTCTCAGGAACCTTGTGGCCTCTACGTTTTACAAGATCGAGAATAGCCGTAGCGCTGATAGCGGAGGCAAGGGCAAGTAATCTCTCCTTCTTGTTTATTCTCTCAACCAGTATCTTCTCAACTTTAGGAGGATGAGCGCGCCTACCTTTAACGGCTTGAGGCACTCTAGCTGCACGCATTCCTCCTTTGATCCTTGCAACTCGGGCAATACCGAGTCCTACACCCAGGCTCTCAGCCGTTGTCCTCAGGCCTGCCAGAACGTCTGTCCCCTTTGGTTGTAGTCTGGCTGTGAATGCTGCCAGGTAGGCTCTACGTATGAGGTCTGTTCTTATAGGGGCCTTGAAGAACACTGGTAGGGGTATCTTCTTCTGTTCGTTTCCATCCATGTCGTAAACGGTTATTTCCTTAACAACTGTCTCGATGCTGCTCATCAAGCTCACCCACTAACTTGAGAGAATTGTTGTGTGCTAATATAAACTACTTTGGGGGCTTCTAAGGGTTTTAGCAACCTTATCGGGTATCTGAGCTTCACAAGCCTCTTAATGGCTCCAGGTACACTGCCTTCTATAAGTATAAATTTCGTACGGACTAGACCATAGTGAGGCCAGCCGCCCGCAGGGTTAATGTTCTCCTTTGCCACTTCTCCAATCTTTATAATTCTTTTATTGTATTCTGTTCTCTGATGGAATCCCGTTTGTCCAGCGAAGGGAGTGTAAAACATTATGGAGGGGCCTTGAGGTCCGACGCTTCCTATTCTACGGTGACCCTTACGATGCTTGTGCCATCGCGGCATCTCCTTTACACCATATCTCTTTACTACGCCCTGGAATCCCTTTCCTTTAGTCACAGAGATGACGTCGACATAGTCTCCTTCTTTGAAGACCTCGCTTATATCGATCTCTTTACCAAGCTTCCCAAGGGCATACTCTAGAGCTTCTTTTGGAGAACCACCAATTGCGATCTCGAATACTTCAGGCTTTTTCTTCCCTAGACCGCTCTTCCGGGGCTGTGTAGCAACTATGAGCCTAACTTCTTTAACTTTTTCAATTTTCTCGAGGATTTTCTTCTGCTCTTCAGAATAGTTTTCCTTCTTTGGTATCGTGAAGACCCTTTTAAGGTCTTCCGGCAGCTGAGGACTCCATATCTCGCTTAAGGTTTTCAGACCATAAACACCCGAGGAGTACAGTCGGACTCCAACAACTAGTAAAGGTGGCACCTCAAGAACCGTAGCCGCGTATATCCTTTCCTGACCATAGAATGGACTGTTTTTATTCATCTCGATGCCCACAATATGCAACATTCCAACCTTGTAGCCGGCAAAGCCTAAAGGGACAACCTTGTCTACTTTGGGCCACCGTCGAATCCTAGCTACGATGCTTCGAGCACGCTTTCTGGGATAATAGGCTCTAGACCCTCTACGAGGTTTGTGACCTTTAGCCATTCAACGCCACCACTACTTCTAGGATGCACCGGTTCGATTCAACAATGATAGAGCTTATTAAATTTACGGCATGATCAAAGGCATACAGGAATAATCGTTAATCCAAGAAAATGTTGAAGACCGAGAGAGTGGCAAGAACGGCTTCCTCGGTTCTGACGCTCCGTGTACCCTGACAGGGAAGCGTATTCAGAATATAGTCGGATAACTCTTGAAGCGACTGGTTATGCTCACTCGCTATCTCGAAGAGGCCTTTCCTCCAACTCCCAAAAAGGAAAAGAACTCCCTTCGACCCTCTCTTTATCAATTCCCCCTTTATCGAGTTAAGCTTTTCATAGGTTAATCCCTCCCCCCTCCTAGAAGTCGCTACAATCAAGAAATCTTTTTTCCTATACGTCTCGACCACGGACAATAGATCCTTGAAACAACTAATTCGAAAATTCCAGTAGATGTTTAAATCACTCGGCTGAACAAGAGACCATCCGTTTAATTCTCTTCTAATTGTTACTCGTTTACCTACTGCGGCATTTCCCTCTACCAAAAGAGGCTTCTCAAGACCCGCATCAATAAGAAGTGACTTTCCATGTCTTGCTATGACTACTCCCTCTCTTAAATCATAGTCATCCCTTCTAAGCTGATGGGGTGGGATTGCGAGCGGAGGGACTAACCCTATGTACTTTAACTCTTTTTTAATCGGTATTAACCTCCTCCTAAGGTACTGAGGAGTTTCAAGAGCCTTTAAAACTTCGGCTACCTTTCCACACGGATGGCCTTCATGTCTGAAAATCGCGACTTCCTCCACGCGAAATATCCCTAGAGTCCTTGCCAGGAATGCTATATGAAAGGTACGAGCAGGCTCCGATAAATTCGAAAAGTTTGAAGAGGGGAGGGCAACAACACGCTTAATAAAAGGTTTAGGCGGCGGAAATGTACATTCACTCATTTAAAATTCCGTTATCTCTTTACTTCCCACTGGATTTCTCCTTTGATTTTGCTGCTTGTGACTTCTCTTTTGTTAACTCTCTCTTTCTTTCAATGAAAAGAGAGGTTCTCTGTCTTCCACCCATCCGTTGCGCACCCGAATGGAAATGTAACTGTGAGTATTTAAAGGCTACGCATGTTGAGCCGCTGTGCTCGACTCAAGGAATATTATTCAACGGCAACCCAGTAAGCCATTTTACCTCTTCTCTCCTCGCGAACCTTGCCCTCGCGGAGAAGCAGGCGAAGAATGTAAAACACTTGGCTGTGGGAGAGGCCTAAATCCTTGACGATCTCAACAGTAGGTATTGGTCCATGCTTTTTAAGATACTCATGAATAAGCTTTTTACGTTCTATTATTTTGTCGGTTATCTTTCGCGGCATTCAGCCTCACCAACTTTAATTTTTGTTTAAGTATTAAAATTTTATTTTAACATACAATTTATAAATTTTTTTATTTTCTAATAACCATTTGGAGATTTTTCACAAGGAACAAGACTTGAGAGAAAAGAAAGCTACTCGCCGAGGAGCTTTGATAGAGATGGATACATTTCAAGTGCACGCTCACTGGCAAGTATAGAGTAGTATTGTATTGTTATTCCTACAAGTAAAAGTATACCCGTGCCTCCTCCCATGGCTCTTAGTAAGTCGCTTATAACCGCGATAATACCTATTAGGATACTGCTCAGTATTGTGAGGCTCCATATATATCTTCTAAGCATATTAGCGATTATCTTTTCGCTTTTCCTGAAACCCGGTATTTGTAGCTGTGCCTTTACCAGTTGCTCCGCCTGGCTTTCAGGATCCATTCCCGAGGTTATTATCCAGGCAACACCGAAGAGCACAGCTAATACTATGTAGAGCAAAGCATACACAGCCACGTGTACGGGATCAATCAATATTGAGTACAATGATCGGGGCGGCGTTATATAGTAAATAAGACTGCCCGGCATTGGAACAGGCCCATTAGGCGTATAGTTAAATTTAGCAATAACGTTCAGATACGGGTTAGTGTTCCCAGGGTTTACTCGAGGCCATAAGGCCTGTGTAATCATGTAGAAGTTAGCATATAAAGCTCCCACAAGGATAACAGGCATAACGGACACATAGAGTAGTTTTAAGGGTATTCTCGTCCGCATACCACTAAACCTGGCGCTTGAAACTGGAATTGTAACTTTTGTACTCTCCATGTAGGCAAGGATTAGTAAAAGGAATAACATTGAAATAAAGCTAACAAGATCAGGGTAACCAGTCGGCCTTAGAATTGAGTATCTGAGTAGCGTTGAGTTACCGGTTGTTACAAATGTTGATATGCCAATGGCTAGGGAGGGGATAAAGCCATAGTACAAACCATCAGCTAGGGGACCTATGGGTGCAAACATCTCCCAGAATATCTGCTGGGCCACCCCTGCAGCAATGAAGAGACTGACTGCGCTCCCGATACCCCAGCCCTTCTCAAGCATATCGTTCATTAGGATGACAAATATGCTTGCAATGAAAAGCTGTATAAAAACTAGGTATTGCTGCTGTACGCTTAAAGGACCGTAAACGCCACCGTAGATGTAGGCGAATGCCTCAAGGGCAGCGAACAGTATAGATGTAAGCTTTTGTAGCCCTGCAAAGGTTTTTCTACCCTCAGCAGACGTAAGGTCAAGATTAACGATTTTACTTCCTACAAGAAGCTCCCATATAATGCCGGCGGTCACTATTGGGCCTATTCCTAACTCGATCAAGGTTCCACGCTTAGAAGCCATCACTATACGGAGGAACTCTAGTGCGCCAATTGTTCCACCTGTCTGTCTAGGTATCCCGTATAGCGGTATTTGACCCATCAGAAAATAAGCTATGAGTATCAGGGCGGTCCAAAAAAGCCTTTCACTTAGCCCGGGACGCCTAGGCGGACGTTCAACCTCGGGAAGTATTCTGAAGATCGTTGAAAGCCTGTCGTATACGCTCAATTTTCGTCACCTGGAATTAAAACATCTCCACCGGCTTCTTTTATCTTCTGTAAAGCCTTATCAGTAGCCTTCGCGACAGTTACGACAACTTTTTTGCTGATCCTCCCGGAGCCTGTTAGCTTGTTTATCCCCAGCTTTGACAGATCAACAAAGTATTTATCTCCACTTTTTGAGGCTAAACCTGCTTCAACCAACTTTTCTAGCCGCTCATCCAAAACGCCAACGTTAATCGTAGCGTATTGGACAACGATCGAAGGGTGGCGCTTGAAGCCATAAGACCCGTAAAGGTCTGGAGCATACTTCACAGTCCAACTCCACTTATGTTTGTGATACCCGACGAAGCCACGCCCACCCTTTCTTCCACTACGACGGTGCTGGGCCACCCTACCCCATCCGTGAGTTCGGCTTCCACGGAAATACTTGCTTTTCCTCTCTTTTCGTCTGACCAATTTAACGCACCTCATAGCAAAAGTCTAAGAGCTTTTAAAATTTTGCCGGGTTAGGAGTAGGAAGAGACGGCCTTTACACTAATAAGGCAATAAAGCTAGGAACCAATACCATGGTGTAAAGTTTAACAGCCTTGTATTGTTCACTACAGTACCCTGAATTATCCTTTTCAAAGAATAAGCTAAAATATATTCAAGAAAAGCACTTTAGTGTTACACCTGTCTGTCCACGTAAGGAATAAAACGTATATACTCTTCATTATTGAAATAATGAATGCTCCTTGGATTTTCACCTGGAGAGAGCAAGGGATTTTAAAGGAGAGGAGAACAAAATTGTTTATAAAATTTTCAGGAGAAGGTTGTTTATCTCTTCCCCCATGTAGCCCGTTACTCCCCTAGCTTTGAAATTCTTTTTAATAGTTCCTCGGAAGCCACCTGAGGGTGGATGTAGCCTGAAGACGGGTTTAAGACCTGGTATTTCCTCGAACTTAACCTTACCCTCTATTAGTGCACTGGCAAGCGTCTCAAAGCTGTCGTAGCCTATTGATTTGAGGTATTCCTCTGTAAGCCTTTTATTGCCTTCGAGTCTTCCGTATTTCTTCAGTAACTGAGCTAGAACCTCGTGGCGGATCTCTCCATACGTAACCACGCTGTTGAGACTTTTTTCAAGCATGCCTCTAATTGAAGGAGTATCCTGGACAAGTGTTGCATGCCATGTTTTGTGAAGCCTTAATAGTTCCAGTGCCTTCTCCTCGTCCGGAGTTCTATCAGGTTTGCCCCTAATTCTCAAGACGAACAGCAGGGTCATTGTATTCACCACATATCAGGGGTGTGAACCTTATAGGTTGCCTTGAGAGCCTCATATACCGCCTTTGCCATGTTGTGAGTTGTTCGCGTCTCGCCGAAGGACCTTGACCATACATCGTTTATACCGGCTAGCCTTAAAACCGTCTTCGCCACGTCAGAGGCAACTATACCTACACCCTTAGGTGCAGGTAATAGCACAACTCTGACACTCCCACTCTTACCCTCAACCTTGAAGGGCACGCTATGGGGCTGACCGCAAAGACACTCCCAGCTCCCACAGCCCCTTCTTACTGGAATTAGGTTGAGCTTGGCCCTTTTTACCGCCTTGTCTATGGCAGTGCCTATATGCTTAGATTTGCCCATTCCAATACCAACATAACCATTCTCGTTTCCCACCGCTACTGTAACCTGGTACTGGCTAACCTCACCCGAGTCTGTCTGGCGTTGGACGAAGTTGACATTTAGTACTTCAAACTTTAGATCAGGTAGTAGAGCGTCAATTATTTCAACTTCCCTTATAGGTAGATTCCTTGAAAAAATCTCATCTATGGATTTTATTTTACCCTCCGCTACGAGTCTTCCAACATAGGTTCGAGGAACCCAACTCCCTAGCGACATAGCATCCACCCTTCCATGCTACCATATGTGCATTAAATACTTTTACCCTCTTTGAACGTCTTCAAGATGCTGTTTTTGATTTCCTCGAAGTGCTCTGGAATGTTCTCAGGTTCGAGGCCTTGGGAGAGGTATTCCGAAAAGCGTGCCTTGTAGAGCTCTGGATTCTTTTCTTTGAGATCTTTGGCATAGCTTGCTATGTGCTCTCCTTTTATACGACTCTCGTCAGGGAAAATTTCGTTGTCTGCGGGGATCTTCAGCCCGCCATCGATCGCTCCCTTCGCGACGGCGAAAACACGCGCACCTTTAACAGGTCTATGTAGTCCTATGTCGAGGACTGCCTCTTTGATGCCTTTTTGCTGGGCCTTTAGGGCCGCAAGGAAACCTAAAAGATAAGCTGCAGGAGTGTTCTTTGAGCCTCCCTTCCACCCGTACCTTAACAGTTCTTTCGAGTGAGATGATACAAGCGTTATATCACCTTTCGGATGCACCTTTACCAGTTGGACGATTATAGTCCTCGACAAAACTCTTACAACCAACCGTGGCTTCTTGGAAAGTATTAACTTTCTACGTTTATAGTAATTTGTAATTCCCAGCCTACGTCTTTTCAATGGTAACCTGTATGTTGAGGTTTTAGGCACTTTCTTTCACCTTTACCAATTTATGCTCAGAAAGGTAGAGCTTAAGATGGGATAGACTCCTGAAAGTTCCACCCTTTACTAGCTTGTAAACCCTCCAAAAACTCTTCCTATCTATTAGTCCTTTAGCTTTTAACGCCTTGAGATACCTTCTCTGCGATCGTACACGCGCTATCCAAACAGCCTTTTCATCTATGCGTGGACCCTTTTTGCTTCCAGGACCCTTTCCTCTTTTCTTTGATTTGCGGATTCTCAAGCGTCCTCTAGAAGGAGTTGATGGCGGTAGAGCCTTTATAACTCCGTCTTTTATTAGCCGACGAACATCTTCTCGAGTTATAGCCGCTGAAACTTCCTCTAACCTCTCTGGGTCAATCCATACCCTGCTTTCCCCTACTTTGAGAACTGAAGCGGCTAACCTTCGAGCCACACTTACATCCATTATTCAACACCTCCTGCGTTGAGTATACGGATTCCCTTCTCTTCAGCCTTTTTAATTATTTCGATTCGTTTACGTCTACCTACTGTGGATGCGATTCTTACAGCTTGGGTACTAGGATCTATCCCTTCGAGTTCCTGAGGATTATGGACTATGATCTCCTTGAAGCCCGAAGGATGAAGGTTCCGTACAGAGAAGGGCCCCCTATATCCGATTTTAACAAGTGGAGGGAAGCCCTTCCTTTGAAGTCTTATTTTGTTGTCTAGACTCCTGCGGGGGCTTCTCCATGAGTCGTCTAGCCTTTTAATTATCCAAGAGTTCATCCTGATGAAACGAGGTCTTTTGGCCGATAGTATCGACCTAAGCTTTAAGCTCTTTATTGTTTCTTTATCTAGCCTTGGTTTAATCCTGGTTTTCTCTTTTTTCTTCTCTTTCCCTTCGACATTTTCACTGCTCATTTTGAACCCACCACCTAATAGACGAAAGCTAATAAGATCCCTCCAAGATTCTTAGCTTGTGCTTCTCGATGACTCATGACGCCGTAGGGTGTGGACACGACGAGAATTCCAATGTCTCTCGAGGGTAAATACTCCTGCTCCCATTTCGTGTACTCGTCCTTTTTAACAGAGAACCTGGGTTTGATTGCTCCACACTTGTTTATACGACCATTGAGTTTAACAATGAACTTTCCTCCGCGACCATCATTAATGTATTCGAAGTCCTCGATATAGCCGTTCTGCTTCAAAACATTTAAAACTCGTGCAATAAGTTTGGATGAAGGATATATAACGCATTCCTTATGACCTCTAGCTTCATTGTTTTGTATTGTTGCAAGAGCATTAGCCAGCGTATCCATTATCATGTGTAATCACCCCTAAGAGTACTTCTTAAAGCCGATTTCTTCTGCTACTTCCCGGAAACAACGTCGACACAGGTTAAGACCGTACATGCGTATCACTGCTTCGTGTGTTCCGCAGCGCACGCACATCCTGCTACCCTTTCCATATTTGCGCTTCTTAGGTGGATGTAGTTTCGCCAATTGCATCACCTCTTTGTTCGTATAACCTGAACGCCTAAAACTTTTTCTAAAAAGGCTATCGTCTCTTCCTTTGTGACGTAATGGTTTCTTCCAATTTTGGATTTCTTTCTTCTTCTCCGCTTTACACGATAACCGGGGCGCTCCATTCCAACAATGACGTCGAATCCGAATATTCCTACTTCAGGATCATACTTCACGCCAGGGACAAGTATGTGCTCTCGAACACCAAAGGCGAAATTACCGTGACGATCAATGCTTGACTCGCTTATCCTGTTCTCAACAGCCGCAAAAGCCTTCTTCAAGAAACTTATCGCTTTTTCACCTCTTAGCGTAACCATCGCGGCTATATTCTCGCCTTTCCTGACACCGAAATCCTTTATGCTTTTTCTGGCCCGACGTAGCGAGGGCTTTTGTCCCGTGAGCTCTTCTAGGAGCTTAGCTGCCTTAGCAAGCCTCTCTCCACCTTCTCCAACTCCTATGTTGACAACTACTTTAGCTATGAAAATCCTGCGCATTGGGTGACCCGTTTCCATAACTGGGACTCCTTTCATCCTCCATTCACCTTATCGTGATCAAAGGCTTGTCTTGACCTACAGGTAGGATGTATTCAAGAATAGTCCTAATTTCTTCCCCATTCTCGCCTTTCAGAACCACTATGGACTTCCTCCTTTTGAACACCTGCTGAATTGTCTGAACCCTGCCGATAAAGCCGGTATGTCTTCCCTCCGTTACAACTGCCATCACACCCTCTTTTAATGGGATATGACTAACTAGAGATTGGTTAGGAACGGTAATCAGGACGGAATCTAGGACCCTCAGGCTTCTAGATTGATCGTTGTTTGCCAGCAAGAGGTTCCTGCCATCGTGAAGTGTGATCTGTATCCCCCCACCTTTTACTGTTTGCTTTCTAATAATCCGGGCCAACTTGTGCCCAGCCTCATCCTTGGAAACCTCAACGAGCTTGAACATGTTTGTCTTATCGGGAACAACCCTATAGTATTTGTCCTCCGGGATAATATGTATCAAATCCATTAATCCTATAGGGAACTTATAATCCGTAACAATCCTCCCATCGACAGATATTTTCCTTTCCCCCAGAACCCTCCTAGCCTCTTTCATTGTAGTTACATAGCCAAGGAAATCCCTCAATACGATTCCCAGAGGAATGCTCTTATTAATAGCATGAGGGCCCGGCTTAGGCTTCACAGTCCAGACATACTCTTTTCTCTTAATTGGCCAAAAAGGCGGTGCAACCGACCTTCTCAAATGTCTCAAGCTACTCTTTATCTTCCTCGTCATGAGCCACCACCAGAGGCACCTTTGCCGAAAAGCTCCTTTCTACGTTTGTCGGACAGGTCAAGCTCGATTATAATGACCTTGGAGGGATGAATAGGAAACGGAACCTCTGTGCCGTCGGCTTTCCGCAGAACCGCGCCTTCGACGTAAATACGTTCTTTTTTTATGTTAACCCGTACAACCTTCCCTTCATGTCCTTTAAAAGACCCACGAACTATCAAAACCCTGTCTCCCTTTCTAACACGTACTCTTCGAACACCTAGTTTCTCACGTAACTCCTTAGAGAGAGGTGCTATAATACGTTTAGACCGTACATGCAGTGGAGCAGTATAGACTTCTCTCTTCCGCACCTTAGTTGGTTTTGACGAGACTGCACGTTGCATATCAACCCTGCTAGCCTTTGTTTAATTTGTTTATAAACTCTGCGTTAGCAGACCAGTTCGATGCGGGGAGTAAGTACTAATCACTATATATAAGATGGAGTGTTAAGGGGGAATGCATGGCTAGAAGTTGATAGCGAGAATTATTCCTGGCTTTTGGGGGACTGCCCAAATGAATAGCCTTAGGGTTGTGTAACTAGTAATTCCTCGGTTGTGGCTACTTTAGCATGTTTATCCTTTTCTCTGTTCTTGAGGTTATTTTTCCTGACTTCCTGGAGAAATTCTTTGGGAGAGAAGAAGCTTTGAGCCTCGACTTCCACTATGGGGATGATGAGGAATTTGCTATCCGAGACCCACTTATTGGAAAGGATTATCTCGCCTGAAAAATTATTGAAGAGTATATAGACTCCTTGCAATGGCTGGGGGGACTCATAGTAATAAATTACGCTAGGTTCTCCTCCGAGATTAACCGGGACAAAGTATATGTGCATCGACTCTAGCGTGTAGTGGTGAATTAAGGGTAACGGGCTCACGTTTAGGACGTGCACCAGATCTATCAGGCGCTTGAGTCGTATGAGCTTTGCAGACATCGACTTTCATTGTTAAGAATAAGCTGTGGTTAAAAAGACCCACGGTTTTCAGAAAAATAGAAAAGATAACCCTCTTATACTTAAATCTAGATCACAAAACAAAGGTTAAACGCGTTGGAGAGTCCTTGGTATATTTTTCTCGTAAGGAGGATAGATTATACCGGCTTCCGTTATTATCCCGGTTATAAGCTGTGGTGGCGTTAGATCAAAGGCATAGTATATAGCATTTACGCCCTCGGGCGCTATTCTGGTCCCCTTCCAGTATAATACCTCAGACGGGTCGCGTTTTTCGATCTCGAAGTCCGTAGGATCCTTTGACTTTAAGTCCAGGGTACTTGTAGGCGCTGCTACGTAGAACGGAATATTGTGAACACGGGATACTAGTGCTAGAGGATATGTTCCCAGCTTGTTGGCGACCCATCCTATGCGTGTCACCCTGTCTGCTCCAACGATGGCTAGGGAAATCTTTTCCCTCATGGCAAGAATCCCAATGCTATTATCCGTAGCTATGACAACGTCGATTCCTGCCTGGCTAAGTTCCCATGCGGTTAATCTAGCTCCCTGGAGATAGGGACGCGTCTCAAGCGCAATTACCCTTATATTTTTACCTTGCTCTCTAGCAACGTACATCGGAGCTGTAGCGGTACCCCAGTAACTGGTAGCAAGCGATCCAGCATTGCAAACCGTAATAATGGTGTCTCCATCCTCTATTAGCTCCGCTCCTATCTCGCCTATACGTCGGTTGGCCCGCTCATCCTCTTTATGGATGTTTATCGCCTCCTCGATGATTGATCTTCTAGCCTCGTCAATGCTCGAGACCTGGCTTGCCTTACTTAATATTCGCTCCACAGCCCAGAAGAGATTAACAGCTGTAGGACGGGTTTTCTTAACTTCCTCAGCCGCCTGGAATAGCTCACGTTTGAAAGATTCGAGGGACTCTCCCCGCCAGTGGTATGCAAAAAGAGCCAGTGCGTAGCCTGCAGCAACACCTATTGCTGGTGCACCTCGTATTTCCATGTCCTTTATAGCTTTGGCAACCCTTCTCCAGTCAGAGGTCTCGATATAGATGAGCCTATCCGGTAATTCCTTTTGGTTTATTAGTCTCACTATACCGTCTTTCCACTCAATAGTTCTTGGGAGTCTTAGCATTGAGAAATTTTATGAGGCACCAAAATATATTCCTTCAGTTTACGTAAAGATTTATTCGTTTAAAAACGAGGGGTCGTTGGAATTCAAAAACTCGTGAACAGTACGTGCTAGACTCTGAGCTAATCGCAAAGGTTCAGGTATTTTGCCGTGCAGAGTAACCAGGTTTAGTACTTCTCTTGTCTCGCTCTCATCTAGGCCTACTGACCGGACATACACGTAGCTTCTAGTCCTTCGAATATAGACTAGTTTTCTTTCACCAAGTTTATAATACATCTGTAGCCTTTCTTCGTCTCCTGGGAAATAATCTCTCAGATACCGTTCTAAACCCTCAGATTCTTCATAACTGAGGCATAGAACGGGTAAGCTCAGTTCCTCGTAAACGCGATATATGTCAACGATGTTGAACCAACTTATAATGCAACCATTAAGCATTATAAGGTTAAAGTCCCTTCTTCCTGTGCTTTTAACAAGTTGAATTATCTTCTCGGTTGCATCAAGACCACCTACCCTAGTCCATGTTAGATAGAACCCGTCGATTATTCCGTCACGCCTGTACGATACGGCAGCCTGAACAGACTTCTTCTGCCTTTTATTGAAGCACTCGGCAACACCGAGAACCCGAAAAGCTGGTTTGGTCAGATGAATCATATAGCCCTAAATAATGTAATCTTTCGGGAAATAAGTTAAGAGTTCGGTGCCCTCTTCTTTAACTAAAATCATGTCTTCTATACGCACACCGAGATAACCAGCCATGTAGACTCCAGGCTCTACGGTTACGATGTCTCCTACAAGCAACTCAGCCTCAGTCTCAGCATTTAGATAAGGCTCTTCATGTATCTCAATGCCCACACCATGCCCTAAGCCATGATTAAAATAGTTGTGAAGCCCCTCCTCTTTCAAGATCCTATAGGCTTCCATGTGCACTTCTCTAGCCCTCACACCGGCTCGCAAAGCTTCAATTGCCCTCTCCTGAGCTCTATGAACAGCTTTTATTATCCTTTCCTGTTTAGTAGATACTCTTCCAAAGATCACGGTTCTTGTCATATCGCTACAGTATCCTTGCACACGTGCCCCCAGATCGATTTTAACGACATCACCCTCCTGGAGTTCTCTCCTACTTGGCTTTGCGTGAGGATGAGATGCATGCTCACCAAAGGCGACTATAGGGTCAAAGGAGGGGGTTGCATTATTTCTATGAATGGCATACAGCACCTCTGCTACAACCTCATATTCCGTTACGCCTTTCTCGAGCGCATTAAGAGCCTTAGACATCGCATATTCGCCGATTCTTATAGCCGACTTGATCCGCTCAAGCTCGTCTAAGTCTTTTTGTCTGCGTAGGAGGGAAACTTCTCTTGAAAGATCTTGAAAGCCTGGGCCTATCTTCTCGGTGAGCTTTTGCCTGAGATCAGCGCTACCCCCCACAACGCCTATTCGCTCAGGCGTCATTCCTTCCAATAATTTCTTGATGGATTCGTAGAGATCACCCTGTATAATCTTTTCGTATTCGGCAACCTCAGTAGCTCGGGAAAAGGCATACACCTCTCCTATCAAGTGTTCCTCGACAGCTCTGAGATATTCCAGCCTGCTTGAAATAGAAACAACACGCGAATCCTCGAATATCAAAGTTGCGGAGGGAGCATCTGTCCCAGTGAAGTAAAAGATATTCGCTGGATTAAATACCAAAGCAGCTTTGAGGTTTTTATCGGTGAGAATTTTCAGGAGTTTTTCAACGTGCCTCTTATAAGTTTCCATGGGAGAGCTAAATTTAGACTATAATAAATTGTTTTCCTTTACGTCCACTGGTAGCTCAACCAGATAAAGCGGCGGTCTCTAGTGAGAGGCTGAGGCTCCAGACGCGTAAGTCAGGGGTTCAAATCCCCCAGCCCACTCTCTATAGTCTCAGAGGGGGTTCTAGCATGTCTTCTCTGCTTCCAATCCTCGAGGAGACGCGTGATGTGGTAGGGGTCGTTCTTCACCTCCGCGCTGAAGGTGTATCCCGTCCCATCGCCGTACTTGTCCACGGCGGCCTTCTCGCTTTTCCTGGTGTCTTCAGCGCTGAGCGCCGGCGCCTGCGCCGCGGCCAACGCGAGTACTAGCACTGCTAGCGCTAGCAAGGCCCTAGGCTTCACGGTAATAATTGTGGAAAAAAGGGGTTAATATACCGTGCTACTCCAGTATCTCGATCTTTATCCAGGCCTCCCCGCTACCATCGAATTCCAGGTCTCCCTGGGAGACCCAGCTGGGCCTGATTTTCGTGCTCGGGCCGGCCATCGTCTTGCCGGGGCTGCACTGGTAGTTCTCGACGAGGTTGTAGCAGAGGAAGTACTTTTGGAACTCCCGCTCGTACCCGAAGAACACGTCCATGGCCCTCCTGTCATAGTTGTACTGCTTCAGCGCGGCGTCGTACACCTCCACTATCCTCCTGTCGATCGTGAAGGCGGTGAGCGGGATCGAGCCGTAAGCCGTGCCGATGTCCAGGTAGACAGGGCCGTTGCAGACCACCACCGCGATGCGGCCTACTATCTCTCCTCCCCCCCTCTGCACCGCGGTGTAGTTCACGTAGACCCTTATCCTCCTCCAAGGCGGCATCTTGATGTAGAAGCCCCAGTCGTCCCCCTTCACGTGGAACCAGCCGTTGCCCACGTACTCGTACTCCGCCCTGAAGGGCACGACCATCAGCGAGGCGGCCGGCCAAGCAATCGTCTTCACCGTGGTGTTGCCGACGAGGACCTCTATCACGGCGGCGTCGTAGCTTGCCTTCGTGTAGACTTGGAGCTGATCGAAGACCTCGTCGCCCGTCAAGTTCACGTAGAGGTACCTCACCCTCAGCGTCTCGTTGGTGGACCTCCTCAGCCAGCCGTGGAGGCACACCTTATGCGTCTGGTTGAACGGCGCGCAGCCCGCGTCGTCGACGCCGTAGGGCTCCACGGCGACGGTGTGGGACCGGTTGAAGGCTAGGGTGAAGTTGCCCGCGTAGACCCTGCCCGTGGCGTTCACCTTGACGGGGACGAGGACGTTGAGGAAGCGGGCCACGAACCTGACCTTCCTGTAGGCGAGCCTAACCTCCACGTCTCCCAGAGCCCTGAGCGTCACCGTGCCGTTGAGCGCCTCGTAGCCCTCCACGGGGGCCTGCTCCACCACCAGCACGCTTCCCCACGGGACCTCAAGCTCAGCGGGCAACGCTACGCTGGACCCGTTGACCACCGCTCTAGCACCCTCTAAATCCGAGTAGACCACGACCTTTACCGGCACGTGCTCGAAGACAACAGCGATGCTCGTGTTGCCCCTGATCCTTAGCCAGTCAGCCACCCCGGGCGAGCCGTTGACGAGGAGCTGCTTGAGCCTCCACCCGCTTGCAGGCCTGGCCTCCAAGCTGACGACGCCGGGCCTCAGGAGCAGGGTGCTGTTCGAGACTGGCGTGCCGTTGAGGGCAAGGCTACCCTGCCCCAGCACGGTGGCCGAGACGAGGACCTGCCTGGGCGCCTCCACTCCACCGCCCTGCAGGCCGTGTTGCCCACCGCTCTGCCTCGACGGCGGGAAGACGAGCAACACGGCTAGCACTGCCAGGACAGCCGCCACGAGGGCTGCCAGCCTCCAGCCCATCAACTGGAACACTCAAAGCGGCGAAAAAAGCTTTACTGCGGGCTTCACGACGCGCAGCGGTGTTGAGGGGGACAGGCCGGGTGGCAGGATGCTTGTGAAACACTTTTTTATTACGACAGTGATGGTGGTGGATAGGCGTCTATAGTGGCTGCAATAAAACAACGACTCCTGGCCCTCTCTAGTGTTGCGGTCACTATTTTTGCTTACGCGAACCTTTTTCCATCGATAATGGGTGAAAGCTATTTGTGGATTATTCCGTTGCTAGCTAGTGTCGTTAATCCGGCCTCAGCGCTTCCGGCATTCCTCTTAGTGTTTTTTCTCGAACTCTACAGATCCAGTAAACTCTTTCTTCTCTTGGCTGTGCTCCCCTTTATGCTCCTGTACCTCGTAAAAAACGTGCACGATTGGAGGAGTGCGCTTGCCCTCCTAATGTTTCCACCCATTGTTATTCTATTTCCTTGGAGTATGGGAGTTGTATTAGGGCTCTTGTATTACTTGTCATCTAAGGAAAAGGTTCATGAGTCGTTTTTCTCGGCTGCTATTTTTCTCATCAACCTGACTGTTATGTCTTTACTTTTCGTTAGATCATCCATTTTTTGGAGCCCGCCTTTGGTTTTCCCCGGCGGGTTCCCTAGGAGCAGCAGGGGGGAAATCGTAGACGCGGTTTCATTTTATTCTAGCCTTGTTAACCTCTTCTGGTCCAACATAGTATTCTTGGTGGAGTTCTTTGTATTTGTTCTGAGTATGATAGTGTCCTCTTTGTCGGAGGAGCCTAGACTCATAAAAATTGTGATGCCACAACTTTTACTGATACTAATACCCATCCTCGCAAATGTAAGTATTACCCAGCGTGATCTTCTCGCTATTCTAGCCTCCCTCAGTACAACGACCTCGGCATACTATCTTGACAGGATAAGCTTTAAAATTCCTTCTTTATTTTTTAAACTAAAAAGAGGCTTTCTCAGAGAAAACAGAAGTAGGCGCGAACTAGATGACTTACAGATAATATTCTCTGATTTGAACGAAATAATTTCTCAGATTATCCTCTTATGCAATGAGTCGAATCCAAATAAGAAGATAGTAATACTGGGTTTAACATATGACGAGGAAGAGTCGTTCCTCCGATATTTAATGCTAGGAAGAAAGTGTAAAGCAAAGATTCTCTTATACCACAGGTTAGGTTTGGATGGACTCCGATCCCTTAATCCAAGCGATACTCTAATAGTGTACATAAGGGTTATAGATATAGCATCAGCACTAGCGATACTATCAAAGATAACAGGTTTCGATATAGAAACACTTGAGAAGCTATCATTACCTTACCGTAAAATTCTAACACGTCTCAGCAGGACAACTCTCCTTCGATTAGGCAGAACGATTGATGAGAAAATTAGACAAGGAGCTTCGGCTCGGAAGGCCTTTGACTCAACATTTAGACGTGCAGTCCCAGAATTAAACGAAGATCATATCAAGACTCTTGAGCAAGTTTTTATGGATTTTGAGGTTATAGGCTTTACGCGGTGAAAAAGTTGTCGCAAGGTGTCAAAGCCTACATGAGGTTGGAGGAAATACCTTTCATGCATTGGGGAGTGATTTCTCGGTACAACTTCTCAGAGGACAAGATCCACCTCATCCCTCGAAAAAAATGGGACCCGTTATCTGCCGCGCCAATAATGCTTCAAGATGCTTCTGGGAGACTTGTACCTATAGGTAAATGGAAGGGTCATTTCTCGTATATTAGTCCAATAAGGGGATCTAGACCGGGTGGAGAAGAAAGAAGAGAAGGTAGCACCAGTGATGTCTTTAGAGAAATCATCGAAGGGAGAGACTACGCAATATTTGTAACTGTTGATGCTAATCGATTTGATGGAGTATTCAGTACTGAACCAGTTATGAACGAGATTAAAGATGCATATGCCGCTACAATTGTTAACAGATACCCTGCTATGGTTAGAGTTATTGATAGCGAACTAGAGAGAACTCTTAGGATGCGAATTGAAGACGAGTATACCCGAATCGCCCATGGTATAAATCTTGTCACTTTCCCTGTATCTAAGTACTATGAGACATTCAGTGAGGCCAGCGTTGAATCACTAACATGGTTGTTCCTCTCTCTAATTGAAGCTATCAAAACTGGTGTGGACGATGCTCGAAAAAGGGGTTTTTCTTTAATACCCACATACGTGTTCTTCAACATTGGATCCCTGGCAGGTGGTACACAGCCACGTCTCCACGCGCAAACATACATCGACCTGAACCAAGATGGTCATGGAGCATACATGGAGAACGTATTACAGGCTTTTGATACGATGAAGGGGAAGTGCCACATATGCACTTCGAGACACGATAACAGAATAATCTTCGAAAATAATACTTGGATTTCGTGGGCTACATCTGCTCCTCGGAGAAACTTTCACGTGAGAATTGCTCCTAAGAGACACGTAGAGCGCATCACAGAGCTAGATAGAATTGAAATTACGGGTCTTGCTGAAACACTAATTAGGATATCTAGGGGCATGGACAAGGCTGGGGTAGCACATGATAGGTATGTTTTAATTTATAGTAACCCATTTGGCTATAACTCATTCTTTCACCTGTTTATAGATTTCGTGCCCTTTGAAAAAATAGGAGGCATAGAGGTGCTCGATTCAGTAAGGGTTGCCCGTATAGCTCCGGAGGAGGTGGCTAGAATACTCAGGTCAGCAATGAGCGACGGATAGTATCGAATATTTTTATATTGGTGTGCAATGGAGACTTGAATTAGAGCAGACATGTTTTATTATACTTTGACAAACACATTAGCACAGTTATCAGCTGTTGATATTATAACCCCCCTTGTCTTCCTGGCGTTTTTAGCGCTTGGAATATCCCTTGGAGTGCTGATAGCCTTCATGTATTTTCTACATGTGTTTAGGAGAGATTTGCTAAAGCCTCCTCAGACAGAGAGTCTTAGTACTACTAGGGAAAAAATTAATACCATTGAATCTGCCCAGCAGAGCCTGTCAGCCAGTATCGAGGAGTTAAGAAACTCTTTGAAGATGATTCAAGATAACACCCTGCGTTTAGAAGCCAAGATTACAAGCTTAGAGGGTAGAATGCTAACCCTGGAGAGGAGGAGGCCTGCCGAGGCTGTTCGCACAGGCGTTTATCCGAAGCCTACTCGTGAAACTCTCAAAGAGGTAGCGGCCCTTAAAGACATTGGAGAAATCGCTCTCTACTTTCCTGAGGTACGTTATGCAGGAATAATAACATCACAAGGGTATATAGTGAAACAATACGGCCAGTGCAGTGAGGAGCCACCAAAGCTTCTAGAGATCCTGAGACTGTCAAACATGGATAAAACATCGCTTATTAAAGGTAACAGGCGTATCGATCTCTTTAGGCTAGGGGAGGTGAAAGATTTGACTGTTTTTGGTATTATAGAAGTCGATAATCTTCTTGAAGTGGACGAGAATCGCATCGGAGAAATTAGGGAAACGATAAGCAAATATTATAGAGACGTGATAGCTAAAACAATGTAAGTATTTGAGGTGTTAAAGTTGAGTTCCGAGAAGGAAGTCGAGCTTAGAGGGGTCCTTGCGAAGATAATAAAAGAAACGCACGATATGGTATCCTCTATCGTCTTCGCCTGGCGAGACGGAATCCCAGTATCCTATATTTCCTCAGAACAACCACAAGCAGAGTTTCTTGCTGTAGCTTCAGCTGCAGCACTCGGCTCGCTTGATGCTTTGGGAGATATATTTGGTAGCCGCGTAAAGAGAGTTGATGTAGAATTCGAGAACGGTGAGCATGTTATTATCTCGACGATCGACGGCTCGTTCATCGCTTTGTCTTCAACTCCACGTCCCAACCTTGGGTTGATCCACCTCGTGTTGAGAAAATACGAAGACGAAGTAATAAAGATCGCAGGGGTGGGACAGGTAGATGCAAAGAGACTACCTAAAAATACTGGTTAGTGGCCCCTACGCTAGTGGTAAAACGACGTTTGTGAAAACAATTTCTTCTGGTAAAGTTTTGACTACAGAAGTTCCAGTGTCGACACTGTATGAATCCCAGATAAAACAATATACCACTGTAGCTTTTGATTACTGTAGAGTCAACCTGGATGGAACAGACGTGTACGTTTTTGGTACTCCTGGTCAGACAAGGCTACAGTTTATGTGGCGTGTACTCGCGGTTGGCATGCATGGTTATATCTTTATCGTGGATGGTTCATCGATGCTTAACGTCATGCGTTCTCGGACGGTGTATGAGTACATGAAAAATCTTGGGGATTATCCTCACGTGATAGCTGTGAACAAACAGGACCTCCCAAATAGTATTAAGCCATCTACCGTGGCTCAGGTTTTTGGAGTGAATAACGACATCGTTGTCCCTTTAGTAGCGTTAAAGAAAGAGTCTGCAATTAGCGTCCTACAACGCGCCGTTGAACTTATTCGAGCTCAAAAGCCTAAATATAGAGCAGAATAGGCTTGTACCACTTATACTAACCGGCGTGCTATTTTACACTACCATCTTCGACCCTTACATTGGCTGTCTTGTAGATTTTTCAATCTTAATAACTAGTTAATGGTATAATTAAAAATGTTAAAAATATATTTTAGATACCTCAATTAAAACTGGTGTTAGGATGAGTCTGAATCTAGAGGCTTTGAGACGTCTCATAGAGCCCGTAACAAAGGTAGCTGGCTTTGAAGGCTTCGTAGTCGCAACTAGTGACGGACTTCCACTTGTTAGCAGTATCACTGACAAGGATTTAGAAGAAAAGGTTGCTGCTTTAACAGCCGTACTTTCAGAGGTTGGAAATAGGGCTAGCACAGAATTGGGTAAAGGCGAGGCTGACTGGATTACTGTAAACGCTCCTGACGGGTCTGGAATAATTTACATTAAGCTAGGCGATATAGGCTATATGGCTGTACTGTTCAGTAAGGATACAAGGCTTGGTGTACTGCTTTATACCTTGAGAGACATAAAAAAGAAAATATTAGAGTCTAGGATAACGCCTTAGAGATAGCTGGAAATATAAGCACTTATCCTCTTCATACCCTCCTCTATTCTTTCTTCGGGTTCGCTTACAAAAGTCATTCTTACGTGTCCCAAACCCATTTCGCCGAAATATTTACCCGGTATAACAACGACACTTTTCCGGTAAAGGAGTCTGTTCGAGAACTCCTCGTCGTCTCTTCCCATCGCTTCGAGATATCTACGCATGTCCACGAAGAAGTAAAATGCACCCTCGGGGAGAGTGGTTCTTGCTTCTGGTAGGTATTCCTTTATAAGCTTATACATTAGATCTCTCCTTTTCCGGTAAGTGGGGATGACTATCTCGTTCAGGTATCGTTCCTTTATTCCGCTCTCATAGAATTTGATCATAGCTATTTGTCCAGGCGTGTCCGGAGCAAGCGAGACATATTGTTTAATTTTCTCCATACTTTCTATAACCTCCGCTGGTCCCGTCACGTATCCTAGCCGGAAACCCGGTATAGAGGCCTCTTTGCTGAAACTGTTGATTGTTATTGTCCTCTCCCTAGCTCCTGGAAAGGCGTCCACCCAGGGAGTCGGACGTCCATAACTAATGTGTTTGTAGACGGCATCAAAGATTATCCAGAAATCATATTCTCGGGCCAATTTGACGAGATCACGGACAAACTCCTCTGTAACAATCCGTCCCGTAGGGTTGTCTGGAGACAAAAGTACGAAGGCTTTAGTCAAAGGAGATACAACCTTCTTAACATCCTCTATATTAGGCTGATAGTCTTCCTCGACTTTAACAGGCACATAACGAACCCTGCCTCCAAGAAGCCGAACGGGTTCAGCGTATCCGACATAAGTGGGATCAATTAAGACGACCTCGTCTCCCGGCTCAAGTATGGCACCCAGGGCGAGGTAAATGCCCTCAGTACCTCCGTTGACAATCATTATCTCTTCTTTAGGATCATATGACACGTTCCAATATTTCTTAAGATCCTCGGCAATTAATTCTCTTAGCTCTATCATTCCTCTCGTGGCACCGTAAGCAACTGTTTTCTGGGGGGCTTTCCTGAGAAAATCTGCTAGGTAATCTACTACTTCTTGAGGTGGTGGAAGACTGGGAGCCCCTCCTCCGAAGCTAATAATATCTCCTTTTCGTCGAGCCTCATCGAGTAAGGTTGCAATTCTTCGAATAGGAGAGCCAACAATCGCTTGAGTTCTTGAAGATAGTCTAGGCATCGAGAAATATTCCTCCCTTTCATATATTTATTCTTATCCTAATGTTTTTTAATAATTATCAATTATGCAAGTTGATTATTATTTTAGTTTTTTCTCAAGATCCTCAAGAATATTCTTTAGCTCAGTTCGAGAACCTGCAGTGCTCTTATAGACCTCCAAATATTCTTTAAGAGTGTTGTATATCTCTCTTAACTGGGAAGGAGGTAGTTTGTTCAAGAATTCCTTCAACTCATCAAACATCTGATTCTCTGCAAGAAAGACCGTAAACCTTGACAGGCTCATAGACGTTAATTTTCCGTCGTAAAGACAAAAAACTATCTTGGTTTCAGGGTCAATCTCATACTCTATCCGAGTGCTTTTTCTGCCTTCATCTCGTGTTTTCTTCCCTAGTCTTTCTCGAAGCTCCTCGCTCAGAATTCTTTTTTCTCCATACACGGCTATGGCTTTCTCTATTTTTTCCTTTACTCTTTTATCGATAATCATAAGGTTGAGAATATCTTCTTCTTTTAACGGCAAGTCGAACGCACGCCCACCTATAATAATCTGTCCCTTCAAACCCCTAACTTTTGATGTTGGCATCTTCACATCAAGAAAACCATCATAGGTATAGATGGGAACAATATATGATTCCCCCGTGGGCATGACCACTTTAGCGGCTTCGTCCCATAGTTTTGCAGACACTTCACCGAGAACTAGGTGAGGGCCAGCTTCAAGGGCGGGGCAATTAAAGGTCTCGGAGAGAAGCTCTGCTACTCCTTCTGCAAATCCGATGACTTCATATATAATAAACTTCATCCATGACTCCTTTACGAATAATTCAATAGCAAACTTTCTTGCAACAGTGTATCCATACTCTTTTAGTAGACTTTCGACCCCCTCTGAGGAACATGAGGATTCTAGTCCAATCCAAGGCAATATATACCCACCTAGTTTATTCTATGAAATTAGGGTTAATCCCAGATAAAAAATATAGCGTGTGCTTATTGCTTATCAGTTGAAGCAATATTAGTATGTGATTTATAAAATCTTACAAAAAATTCTAAAGGGTTGACTCAATAAAGAAATTGAAATGATGACCCATTGCAGCTCGGAAAAATGAAGAGAAGGTTTCCGGTCTGATCCGGCTTATACTCTTCGACCTCTGCGGCCTCCAGGCTTTCTTATAGAGTCCGTGGGTAGTGGAGTGACATCCTCGATGCGATCAACCATGAGTCCAGCTCTAACGAGAGCTCTTATAGCAGGTCCAGCTCCCGGACCAGGAGTCTTTGCACCGTAGCCTCCTGGGGCTTTGACCTTAACGTGTACCACCCTAATTCCCTTGTCAAGAGCTATTTTTGCAGCTTTAACGGCGGCTTGCATGGCCGCCCAGGGAGAAGGTTTGTCGCGATCCGCTTTTGCTATTTGTCCACCTGATGCTATGGCAATAGTCTCGGCGCCAGAGATGTCCGTTATATGGATAATAGTGTTATTGTAGCTTGCATATATCCATGCTATCCCTACGTCGCTCTTAGCCTTTGCCTCCTTTTGTTGCTGTTCTTTCGGTTTAGCTTCCTCTGCCATATTCACTCACCCTTTTCTGCAACTTGAGAAGCCTTTACAAGAGGAGACAACGGGTAATATCCTACGAGATCCTCCTCGTGCCTTTGGACGAGATAGCCAGGGCTATTAACACGTCTGCCTCCTATTGCGATATGTCCATGAGTGATGAGTTGTCTGGCGTGATACATGCTTGAAGCAAGTCCTTTCCTATAAACAATGGTTTGTAGCCTTCGTTCAAGAATTTGACGAACTGTAAGGCTTAAAATCTCGTCCAGAGTGGATTGTTCACTCGGGAGGATACCGAGCTTGTATAGCCTGGAAACAAGAGGCTTCTCCAGAGGTAACCTTTCTTCTTCTGGTAAGGCTAAAAGCCTTCTAGCCCTGGCTCTTATATCCCTAAGGAGGGACTCCGCAATCCATAATTCGCGTTTATTCCTTAGGCCATACTCTCCTAGAAGTCTCATTTCCTCTTCTAGAACATCTTTCCTCCAGGGATGACCCGGACCTTGCCATTTTCTACGAGATTTCTTGGGATCTCCCATTTAACCACCTTTTTTAGCTTCCTGTTGTTTTGCGGCACCCCTCTTAACGCCTAAGGTGAGGCCTGTACGGCCTGTTGTCCTGGTTCTCTGCCCTCTAACTTTAAGTCCGTACATGTGTCTGACACCCCTGTAGCTTTTGATCTTTTTCTCATTTTCAATGTCTCCACGCACAGCTAATAAGAGGTCAGAGGTTATTAGGTGCTTGTCAGCCCCCGTTGCAGGCTCTTTGCGTCTATTGAGAATCCAGGATGGCAAGCCAAGAGACTCAATGTTCCTCAAAGCCGTAGATATTTTTTCCACATCTTCCTCCGTCAACGTCCCCAACAGTCTATGCGGATCGTAGCCTAGCTTCCTTAGAATAACGTAAGCTGTATTGACGCCGATTCCCTTTATCTCAGCCAAAGCATACGCTAAGGCTTTGTCGCCTGGTAAGTCTACTCCCGCTATTCTCACTATATATTGAAACTCGCTAGACATATTGCCTGAAGCCTAAAGAAAAACCCAATAAATATCTTTTTCGCAGAGATATGTTGGCGCCGGGGCCGGGATTTGAACCCGGGCGCCCTTGCGGGCAACGGATTTCCTGCAAAGGCTCAATTGCGGCACGATTGTGTCCGCCGCCTTGGTCCACTCGGCCACCCCGGCTCATGATGCTAAAAAGCTCATGTGAATATAAAAGCTTCGCCTGTAAAGGAGCCGAGTAACTATTAATAGAGGAATTAGAGAGTACATAACGGAAAAATTCATGAAGCTGAAAGATGTTCTCTTTACTGCTCCTGAGAATTTTGAACAATTATCAGAGATCCGAGAAGTTATGCGGGAAGCCTGGGGTATGCAAGACTACGGTGAAACGCTACCTGTACATGTCATGAAAGCGATAATGGATAACGGTGGCTTCCTAGAGGTTGCAATTCTGAACGGGAGAGTAATAGGATTCGCGGTAGGGTTTATTGGTTATTCCCTTGATTATGGCTACTATTTATACTCCCATATGCTTGGAGTCAGGAGAGAGTACAGGGGTAAAGATGTTGCTCTCATGATTAAACTAAGCCAGCGAGACTGGAGTATTAGAAGAGGTTATAGACTCGTTGTTTGGACGTACGACCCGCATCAAGGCTTAAATGCAAGGTTTAATTTCGGTAAGCTAGGGGTTATCTCTAGACAATTCCACGAAAACTATTATGGGGAGATTCGGGATGAGTTGAATACTGGGCTTCCAACTGACAGATTCAAGGTTGAATGGTGGGTTCTAAGCAAGCGAGTTGAGGACCGTCTCAATGGTCGTGATAAACCTCCAAGTTTTGATGATATAAAGGATGAGGCAACATTGGCCCTGGAGTCAAAGGCTGAAAGGGGATGCAGGATCCCCATAAGACACTCTCTAGAAAATTCTAATGAACTCGTACTTGTCGAGTTCCCAGGAGATATAAACGTACTACGCGCGTCGTGTCCAGAAAGCGCTTTGACCTGGAAGCTCATGTTCAGAGACGTAATTAAAGACCTACTGGCGAAGGGGTACATTATTGTTGAACATATTCCCTTGATAGAAGAAGAAAGAAGAAATTTCTACCTCGTGGTAAAGAGTAACATTGATGACTTGCTGGAGGGCGAGTATCCTTGGAAATAAGGAAAATTGATCTTTTCTTCTTAGAATTGAGGCTTTCTGAAGAGTTCAGAACAAGTTTCGGCTCATTACAGGCTAGACCCGTGGTGCTCGTTCGCGTTGAAGAAAAAGGAGGCGAGGAGGGATGGGGTGAACTTGTCGCAGAATGGGGTCCCTGGTATAGTTATGAAACATACGAGGTATCACTTCTGATGTTGAAAAAGTTTCTCATACCGATGCTCTTAGAGTCCAAGCTAGAGAAACCACATGATTTCAGGAAAATAGTTGCACGGGTTAGAGGTTACCCGATGGCGAAAACAGCGTTAGAGGAGGCATTAACCGACTTATATGCTCGTTTAAACGGCGTCTCAGTTTATAAACTACTAGGAGGGGCTAAAAGAGAAATTGTTTCGGGTGTTAGCATAGGAATCAAGCCTACTATAGATGAGCTCTTGAGAGAGATTCACTTGAGACTAGAGGAAGGATATGCTCGTATAAAGATAAAAGTCGAGCCAGGATTCGATGTTAGGCCCGTCGAAAGAATTAGGAATGAGCTTGGAGATATACCTTTACAGGTAGACGCGAATGGAGCATATGATCTGAGCTCCCTAAGGACGTTTCAGGAACTCGACAAATTTCAGCTCTTGATGATAGAGCAGCCCTTGCATTGGGACGACCTAATAGAACATAGTATACTCTCTAGGAAGATCTCAACCCCCATATGTTTAGATGAGAGCATCACGAACATGCAAGATCTAGTTTTAGGCTGGAGACTGGGCTCACTAGAAGTAGTAAACGTGAAGCCTGCTAGAGTGGGAGGTGTCTGGAATGCTAAGGAGATGCTCGAGCTTTCAGAAAAGCTTGGAATCGGTGCATGGATAGGGGGGATGCTGGAAACCGGTATAGGTAGATCCTTCCTGGTGGCTCTGGCCTCACACGAGTCCGTGAAATATCCTAACGATATCTCGGCCAGCAACAGATACTGGTTAGAAGATATTGTTGAGCCCCCCTGGACAATAACGTCCAAGGGGACAATGTATGTCCCTGATAAGAAAGGAATAGGAGTAGAAGTTTTATTTGATAAGATTGAGAGATACAGCCGGGAGAGATGGAGCACAGTGAAATAAATTGCAACTTGATTATAGCATGTAGAAAAGGACATGAGAAAGCAGTATTGAGGGATGTGATGGACCTATTATTTCCAAGTGATCCAAAGGTTAGGGGAAGTATTCTATCAAGCGGGAAGCTTTGCGTTGAGACAACACTAGACTTAAAGAGTCTCGGGAAGCTCTTTCGCCAGTATCCTATCAGAAACTTATTATCTATTCGTGCAGTTATAAGAAGCATAGAGTTTCCAGGCGACATAATAACTGGTATAAGGGAACTTCTAAAGCAGACGTGCAAGGATGCAGTAAGGTTTCGCAGAATTACGATAAAAATCAGAGCCAGCGAGGGGTGGAGACAGGAGTACTTTGCCCGTATTGCTGAAACCTTAAGAGAGTGTTACGGAGGGTATTTTGAGGGGGTTATCGAGAAAGAAGGTTCCCTTCTACTTTTAGAGATAAAAATCCCTTTAAAGTGAGGAAATGTAGCCTATTACCCTGAAAAGTAACACTTATCTTATAGATAAGCGATCATACTAGTACTCTCGATTTAGAGGTATCTTCATGGAGTTAGAGGGCTCTAAGTTTCCTCTGCGCAGGATAGTGCTAGATCACCGTAAGATGAGCAGCGAGTATGTACCATTATTTCTACCTCATCGCGAGGAAGAGTTGAGGGAAACACTGAGTTATTTTCAGACGATAATAAGGGGGGAGAAGGGCTTAACGAGAATCTTGATTTTCGATGGGCCAACAGGAACCGGAAAGACAGCACTTGCAAGGAGGATTTCGCTGGTTCTTAAAGAACAGGCCTCAGTTGGAAAGATACCTCCGATAATCACCAGTTACGTGAACGCTTATGAGCTTAGAACCAAGTTCATGATTTTCAGAAAGATAGGAGAGGATGCTGGCTTAAAATTTCCAAGAAAAGGTTTTTCAACCCATGAAATAATACAGTATACTATTCAATCGCTTCAGAGAGTTGATGCTAATTTATTACTAGTGGTAGACGAAACGGATGTTCTTATACGACAGGAGGAAGGTGAAGATGTTCTATATACGCTCACTCGTCTCCAGGAAGTGCTTCCAGAATCCAACATCAGCATTGGAATTATAGCGATCTTCAAAAACTTCCGTGTAAGCGTGGAAAATATTGCTAACGCCGGTGTTAGGAGCTCTCTATCTTCAAAGGTTGTGAGGTTTAACCCATATTCATCTAAACAGCTTAGGGATATACTCTGGTACCGTGTTGAAAAGGAGGGTGCCATAAGAGAGGAAGCTGTTAGCGAGGAAGTGATTGGAATGATATCCGATATTTTCGGTTATGAGGATGGACGGGGTTGGGGTGATGCAAGGATGGCTCTAAAGACTCTATATTATGCAGCTCTACGTGCCGAAAGTAATGACCGCGACCATATAATTCCTGAGGATGTTCGCGAAGTATTAAACCAGGGTATCCTGCCGACACCTTTTGATGAGGAAGAGATCACACGTTTACAATTACATGAAAAGCTTCTGCTGCTTGCAATCACGAACATCTTAATGCTTGAACGTGACAAGGCATACGTGAGCACGGGCGATGTAGAGTTCGAGTACGAAGATTTATGCAACGAGTATGACGTTAAGCCTTTAAAGCATACGAGTATCTGGGAAAAAATCCAGATACTGGAAAGCAAGGGACTCATAGACACTCGTGTCAGCACTAAAAGCGGGAAAGGTAGAACAACCCAGATAGCTATGCCTCAAGTACCAGAAACCAGGTACATAGGAATTAATAGAATCCCCCTTGAAATACTGCAAAAGGTTTTACGAGAGGCTATCAAGAGGGATATTGAAGCCTCTAAATCCCTTTAATATTCGAGAACATATTTCGCGTTTTCGTCCTCTATACCCAGCGATGAGAGTATCTTCATTGCGTAGTCTTTATCGTATGTGTATATCAGACGGATGTATGGAAGTATCTCCGACCTGAACATGGAGGTTGAGACATGCAAAAGAGTTGCTGCTCTCTTACTAGCCTGGATAAACTTCTCACGCTTTGTTTTTAAACGGGATAGAAGCCTAAGTTTCTCGGGGAAACTATATTTAACAAATTTAAACGGAGGTTTCTCCCGAACACCAGAAACACCGGCAGTTATTAGTTCCATTACGTAGGGCAGAAGAGCCCACATCTGTTTCCGCTTCATCCTGGAGAGGTTGACATCAGCTAGCGATAAAGCATCATATGCATCTGCAATTGCTCTAAGACTAGGTGAATACTGTGCTATAATGTTCTCGTTGAGCCACTCTATAAGCATCTCATAATCAAGAGAGGGCAATCTTGTGACTGACAAAGCTCCCTCAGGAGTCTTAGATGTTAAGACAATCCTAACTACCTCGAACATGTTTTCTTGGGCTGCTCTCTCGCCTAAAACCTGGAGATCTGCAAGAGTTATAGTGTCTTTTCCCATCGCTACGGATTGCAAATCGTTTATGGCTGCCCGTAGATCCCCTTTAGCGTTTTCAGCTATAGCAGATAAAACATCTCTATCACATGTTATCCCTTCCTTTGAACATATATCCCCTAAGACCCGCATGATATCTCTCTTGCCTATTTTTTTAAACTCGATCAACTTGCATAGATCCCGAAGATCCCTAAGCTTTGGATCCCAGGGGTCATTAGCTGTTAGAACCAGAGGATATGTAGTCGTGTTAATGAGCTCTATAAGTGCATCTAGCCCTCCAACGTCCTCTTTAGTCCAAACGCCGTCTACCTCGTCAATCAATATTATTTTACCGGTATGACCGTATACGGAGCGGGTTTGTAGTGCTGGATAGACCCTGCTAAAGATAGCTTCACGAGACCTAACGTCGCTGGCATTTATCTCGATAAGTTCCCAGTTGAACTCAGATGCTGTAGCATGAACAATGCTGGTTTTCCCACTCCCAGGAGGACCATAGAGAAGCGCAGCCTTTCGAGAAGGAGATCCCCTAACCCACGAGTTAATCCAGGCTATATACTCTTTTTTCGCCTCCTCATTGCCCACTACGTCAACTATCCTCTTAGGCCTGTATTTTTCAACCCAGGGTAGTTGTCGAGAAGAAGACATTACTTTCCTCCCGATCCCTTACCTTGAGAGTAAAGTGCAAGCTTCGAGAGCAACGCCATTAGCTGTATCTCGTCATCAGCCCCCTCCACGATGCGATAATTGGCCTCGGCGACAAGTGCTATGAGTTCAGCCATCGTGGCGTTGTCCGGCTTGATGGTTTTTCCAAGTGAGAAAATATCACGATGTATGTATCTCACTATATCTAAGCCTGAAAGCCCATAATTGTACAGTAGAACCCTTAGCTTTTCACGAGACGTTAGAAGGTCTCCTTTGAGTGCACTTTGAATCATCTCTTCAACCTCCTTAGGCCTAACCTTTCCAAGTGCTTCATAAACGACCTCGGCAGTGACATTCTTTGCTATTGCGCTAGCAGCCTGGAGGGTGTTTATAGCCTTTCGGAGGTCTCCCTGACTTTCCTCCCATATTACATCTAAAGCTTCCTCATCGACCTTAATCCCTTCCTTGGACGCGATAAATTTCAACCTATCGATGGCAGACCCTTTAGGCAGTGGCTGAAAACGGAAAACTGCACAGCGTGATTGGATCGGTTCTATTATCTTTGAAACATAATTCGCTATTAGAATGAATCTTGTATTACGGCTGAACAGCTCCATAGTTCTCCTCAAAGCCTGTTGGGCATCACTAGTCATATTGTCTGCCTCGTCCAGAATAACCAATTTAAACGGTATTTCTCCTATTGGAAGCGTTCTCGCATAATCCTTTATTCGACTTCTTATTACATCGATTCCCCTCTCGTCTGATGCGTTCAACTCTAGCGTGTTCTCCCGCCAATTCTCCCCATAAAGGTCATGCGCTAATGCCAATGCCGCGGTAGTCTTACCTGTACCAGGTGGACCACCGAATAAGAGATGCGGTAGGCTTTTAGTCTTGACGAATTCCTTTAAACGCTTAACGATCTCTTCTTGATCTACTATCTCATCCAAGGAGCGGGGTCTATACTTTTCAACCCATAACTCAGTGGAAGACATCTTAATACCCTTTATTTGAGGATAAACACGCAATTAAGCGTAGCGGACAAGAATATTCTAGCGTCTATCTGGAAGCCAACGCTATTCTCTCGATCTCTTCCTTCTTTCTAAGCGCATAACTGTTCGCATCTCCATAAGCGGCTGCTACAATCTCGTCGGCAAGACATTCCTCGATTGTTTTGGGATTGTTCATTGAGCATTGGCGAGCCCCTTCTGTTATAAACCTTAACGCCAAATCCACACGTCTTTGAGGAGAAACATCTACTGAAACATGGTATAAGATACCACCATAGATAACTCTTGTAGTCTCTTCGCGGGGGGAAGCATTTTCGATAGCCCAGACGAGAACCTGTATAGGATTCTTTCCAGTCTTTAGCTCAACGATCTGAAATGCCCTTTTCACGATATTAATTGCCAGCATTTTTTTCCCAGCGTTACGGCCGGGCCGCATCATCTCGTTTATCAAACGCTCTACGATCGACACATTAGCCTTGCCAAACCTTTTCTTGGCGTGACGCCCCTCGGAGTGAGGAATAAGAACAGGCTTCAATGAGATATACCTTCGAAGACTTTGATCCCTTATCTCGACTTCCTGTAAACTCCACTTCCCAAAGACTTTGATCTCCTCACCGCTGAGTGTCTTTAGAGTAGCTTCACCACTTCCCTCTGACATACTTCGATCACCTTGCAGAAACTCTTAATAAATATTTCTTTTTACAGCAACACCTAGCCCTTAACAACTGCTATTGGAACCATTCGTACAACTTTCTTTGCTATTCCCACAGCATCTGCCACGAGCACGACTCGATCCACATCTTTGTATGCGTCTGGAGCCTCCTCAGCCACAACCGCAAGACTGGCAGCTCTTACCACTATCCCCCTGTTTTCGAGCTCGTTTTTTATTTCCTGCCCGCGCACGCTTCGGCGCGCCTCAGCCCTGCTCTGCATACGGCCTGCCCCATGCGGTGAAGACCCGAAAGTCATCTCCATAGCCTTGGTTGTACCCACCAGAATGTAGCTGGCGGTCCCCATCGATCCAGGTATAAGCACGGGCTGACCGATCGATTTATAGTCTGCAGGTATCTCAGGGTGCCCCGGCGGAAAAGCCCTGGTCGCCCCTTTTCTATGCACGTAGACCTTCACTCTCTTTCCATCCACTACGTGTTCTTCCAACTTCGCAATGTTATGAGCTACGTCATAAATTATTCTTAGACCTAGTGCATCAGGGTCTCTCTTAAACACTGAGCGAAAACTCTCGCGAACCTGGTGAGTAATTATTTGTCTATTCGTCCATGCAAAATTGGCAGCTGCCTTCATCGCAGAGAAATATCTTTGGGCTTCATCGCTGGTGGCAGGAACGGACACTAACTCCCGGTCTGGGAGAGGAAGCTTATACTTGGGGATAAGCCTCTCCATAATCTTGAGGTAATCGCTGGCAACTTGGTGTCCTAATCCCCTGCTACCGGTGTGTATCATGACTGTTATTTGGCCCTCTCGCTCTATCCCTAAAACCTTGGCGATATCAGGGTCGTAGATCTTATCGACCTTTTGTACCTCTAGGAAATGATTACCGCTTCCTAGAGTTCCAAGTTGGTTCCTGCCTCTTTGTTTGGCTTCCCGTGAAACAGCATTTGCATCGGCTCCTTCCATATGGCCCCGCTCTTCTATATGTAATGGATCGTCTTTCCAGCCATAGCCGTGTGAGATAGCCCACGATACTCCTTCCTCCAGGACTTTATCTAACTCGGAGAAGCTTAATTCTAGACCACTTGTGCTTCCGAGACCTGATGGAACCTTTCTGAAGAGAGTCTCAGCTAACTCTCTAAGTCTAGGCCTGACTTCTTGCTCACTTAAATCTGTTCTAAGTACGCGAACACCACAGTTTATGTCGTAGCCAACGCCTCCCGGACTTAACACTCCTTCTTCAGAGTCAAAAGCGGCAACACCACCGATGGGAAATCCATATCCCTGATGGCCGTCAGGCAGTACAATAGAATATTTGTAGATGCCAGGGAGAAACGCAACATTTGCTACCTGTTCTAGGGTTAAATCCTCCTTCATTTTTGCAATCAGAACTTCATCCGCGATGACAAGCCCTGGGACACGCATCCCATGCTTGTAAGTGGGGGGTATTTCCCAGAGATATTCTGTTATCTTCCTTAATGGAGGAACCATAGAGATCCGTGTGAGAAAAAATCAAAAGTTTGTAATAAACCTTTTTATCCATTCATGATAAATTTATCTTTTGATGATAAAAATAATCGCAGAGAAATACCTTACAACAGAGGAACTTATCAGGATGAAGGAGACAAATGGACAGCTGAAAAAAGCATACCTAGCCTATGAGGAGGAGGGAGACGAGATCGAGGCCTGGACCAGAGTCGAGATTCCGATTACGGCTGCTAGAAGAATTTTAAGTAATAAGATGATGGAGCTCTTGTATGTCCTTCTCGAAAGAAAAGAGTATAGCATTTCAGAGTTAGCAAAAAACCTACATAGATCTGTCCCAAACGTTTATCGAGACCTTTCTTTCTTAGAACGCTACGGGCTTATAACCTACTTAGATAAGGGAAGGAAGAAAATCCCAGTCTTCCTTGCCCGTAAAATTATAGTCGAGTTTCATATGGAGAAGAACAAGTAACCTATAGCCGTGAATTAGATATCTACGACGTATTGAATAAACCACTTGCCATTTTCCGTCCATATTCTCATAAGGTGATATGTAGCCGCCTTTATGAGAACCCTTGATTCATGTTTCTCAGGATTATAAGTCTCGCCTAGCAGTGATACAAGAACCTGCTTTGAATCACCGGTTTCACTCAAAACAATCTTGTCAACCCTCGAGGCTAGAAAGGATGTTTCATCGAATAGTATTATGAGTGCTTCGATCAGGTTGTAGAGAAGGCTTTCAAGGTCGAAACCCGACGCCGTTACGGTCTGGTTCTGGAGAGGCTGTACTTTCGAGGTATCCGTCATCACCTCGTAGAAGCCCATTATGGCCGCTGCAAGGGCATCTTCGAAGGTGTAACCGCTGGCTTTTATCAAAACGTCAGCAGTGTGAGGCAGGATTTCAAACTCTCCCATCCTGCCACCCTGGAACCTTCAACTTTCTCTGACGAATCCATTCCAGGAGCCTCCCATCTATAAAAATCGGAGAGTTTTTGAGGTCTTCTAACGTAACTCCACCTGTTAGAAATATGGCTGTTCTAAGCTCCCTCAAGATTCTGCTTATAAACCTCTCAGCTTTCTCAACCCCTCCGTTGTATAGCTCCTTGAGAACTAATCTAGCAATACCCGCGAAGTCTGCGCCTAACCTGAGGGATTTGGCAACGTCAACGCCCGTTCTAATCCCCCCTGTTGCTATCAATAAGATGTCGGGCAAGACCTCTCTAACCTCTAGTATGCTGGCTGCTGTTGGGATCCCCCAGTTCGAGAATGTGCCGGCTGCCTCGAATAGCTCAGCGAGGCCGGCCGACCTTGCACGTAAACCCTCTATCACCGCAAAGGACGTTCCTCCAAGTCCACCGACATCTATTCCTTTCACGCCTGTATCCTTTAGTTTAGATGCTGATTCGCGTGAAACCCCTTCACCAGTCTGTTTCACTATTACTGGTACAGGAGCCTCACGCACAAAATACCTTAGCTTTTCAAGGAAACCCTTGAAGTCAGGCTCTCCTTCGGGCTGAAGGGACTCCTGGAGCGGATTTAAATGCACCGCGATTGCGTTTGCATCTATCATCTCTACCAGGTAGAGTATGTCCTCCTGATTAAGGCCTGTAGTTATCTGACTCATACCTATGTTTGCAATCACCGGGACTTCCGGGGCGTTTTCTCTTACGACAGTATAGGTGTGGGCCAATGAGCGGTCTTCAAGAGCTGCGCGCTGACTACCGACGCCAATAGGTATGTTAAACTTATGGGCAATCTGGGCGAGGGCTGAGTTGACCTTTTTTGCAAGCTCAGTGCCTCCGGTCATACCGCTTATAATAATAGGCGCGTCGACGATTACCCCGAAAAACTTTGTCTCAAGGGATACGTCGCTTAGGGAAGAATCGAGTATTGTTTGATGGATGAGCTTTACATGTTCAAACCATGTCGTTTCCCGTGCTGAGACGTCTTCGAGAACAGAGAGTATTATATGGCTATCCTTCCTAGAAGTGATCTTGAAATCCAAGCATACCACCTATGATCTGAAAGCCACTGAAAGATAGGCTACGACTTCGCTTTTGTCTCCTGTTATGTCTCCACTGTCGGCATACTTCAAAACATCTACTCTTCTGTGCCCTGTAAGCTTAGCCGTTTCCATAAGGGTCATAACTGGGCCATAACCGCACATCGATATATCTTCTTCGATAATGACTGAATAGAGTCCCTCTGAGTCCAGCGTCTTTATCTTCTCTATGGCTAACGCGTCTTTCTTAGAGGCTACTTTTGAGTCTACATAGTGGCTCATGTCAGAGCTTGCTACCAGGTAGAGTCTAAGCCCATGGTCACGCTTTACTTTCACTATGGCGTTTGCAATCCTGCGCGCAGCCTCTGGGGTTTGAAGCATCATAGAGATCGGCACTAGCTTAAACTCGTTCCCGAATACAAACTGTAGAAAAGGTATCTGTACTTCAATTGAATGTTCATACATGTGCGCTGCAAGATCAAACCGGAAGAGCGGCTCTATGCTTGTCAACTCTTTCATCAGCTCCATGTCCAGCGCAATTTCTCCGAGCGGCGTTAGCCAATACTCGTTTTCATCAAAAGCAACAGGTGCACCGAGAGCATGATGATTTGGACCAATCACAACGATAACGTCAGGAGCCCCGCCCTCGGCTAGAGCTAGGTATGAATGCGCTGCTACGTGGCCTGAATACACATAGCCCGCGTGTGGCGATATGACTCCTATAATATTCCCGGAAAACCCGGATGGCTTCGAGGGGAGCCTCTGGGGGCCAAGATGATGCAGAAAAGATTGCCTTATTGCCTCCTTTAATTCTTCAGGATCCTTAGGATAAAAATAGCCCGAGTGCGCCGGATATCTCCTGGAAGCCATTTGTATCTGATATGAGGAGTGGATGAGAATATAAAAATGTTAATGAGCCGGCCCCCGTGACGCAGCCTCCGGCTACACTACTTCGCCGGTTGTAAGAATCCTAGCCTCGAAATCAGACAGAGGAACTGCTAGCTCGCCAGTGGGAGGAATGTCTCCGCGTGCCCTTAGAACCTCTCGCGCAAGTAGCCAATAAATGAGGGCGAGAGCTTTCCTCCCTCTATTGTTTGTTGGTATAACGAGGTCAACGTTAGTTATAGGTGAGTCGCTATCACATAGAGCAATGACGGGAATGCCCACCATACCGGCTTCAATTATGGCCTGCTCATCTACCCTTGGGTCTGTCACGATCATTAAGTCGGCTTCAGTGTAGTGATCCAATGCTGGATTCGTAAAGGTTCCGGGTAAAACTCTCCCCACGATAGGTTTACAGCCAGTGACTCCACAGAACTTGCGTACAGGTCTAAAACCGTATTGTCTCCCGGATACGGCCACAACCCTGCTGGGTTCATATCGTGCAATAAAACGCGCTGCAATTCTTATCCTTTCATCGGTCTTTTTGACGTCTAGGAGATATAAGCCATCGGGTCTAGCTGCGTATATATACGGCTCCATGAACTTGCTCTTCATCCTAGTACCTATACGCACGCCTGCCGTTAAGTACATCTCAAGAGGGATTAGTAGTTCCCCCTCGGATATTTTCAACTCGTCTAGGCTCAAAGTCTACACCTCCCACTCCGAAAGCTAAATCTTAACGTACTGTTAATTTTTAAAGGTTTTGCACTTATCGTACGGTTTGACGGGAGCTTTCAGCGATCAAAAATGAAGGACTTTGACCATTCGGGAAGGTAGTTAGCAAACAGCTGGATGATTTATGTTCCCAGATAAGGTAAAAAATAAATATTCACCAGTAACTCTTATGGGTGCAGGGCCCGTCGTCTAGTGGCTAGTACAGGGTTAACCTGTAGCTTCGATGCCACCCTGACATGGGGGAGATCCTTCAGAGCGGTGGTGGTCCCGGGTTCAAATCCCGGCGGGCCCACTCGGAGTTTTAGCGAGTATACGCTGAGCACCGAGATAATACAAAGAGAATAAGGAGGAATAAAATTTCACTCCAGAAATATTATTGAAAGCACGGATCTAGGGAAACCCAAAACTTTACTTATCATGTTTGCGTTGAACCGTTGACTTGGACAATCGAATAATACTAGAACAGGTCTTCTCGTATAGTATTCTATATGAATCGCTTGAAGTAATAGAGCGGCCGTTATATCGTCTGGGGGACAAGAAATAACATTGACCATACTCTCCCCAGATTTACTCAAGCCTCGGTAGTTTCTCAAAACATAATCAACAGCCTTGTATACTGTCGCTCTTTGCTTGTCGGGAATCTCCATAGTTAGAGTATAATACATTTCCGATAAGCCTGTAGCTTTGTTCTCTTGTTTGACATGGCTAATTATTTTTTCGAGAAGCGGATCAATTTCCGTAAGAATCCCCCTAAAAGCCTTAGCAATAGCTTCTTCTGAAAGTTGGAGAGAGGTATTTGATTCTAGCTCATCTGAAAAAACTAATAAGGCTAGTCCTCTTTTGTAGGCAAATCCAAAGATCTCTGCGCGTAACTTGGCCCTGTCTTCATGGGACGTGATAACAAGAATAGTAGGCCTTTGGGTGGCTTCATAAAGTGTGGACAAGAGCTTACTTCTATGCCTCATATATCTCTTTATTTTAATAAAATAAAAAGAAGTATAAAAAACAGTGTAATTTTTGAATAGAGAAGGAGTAACATCTGTAGTGAGTAAACTTTTTAACTACTCCTCCATGTGAAGTTTTGGTGGAAACTTAGTGTTGTTTCCGGTACGATGCTTTACATGTGGCAGCTTGATTGGTGATAAATGGTACGAATTTGCTTCACGTGTCAAAAATGGGGAAGATCCCGAGAAAGTTTTAAACGACCTAGGAGTAAAGAGGTATTGCTGCCGTAGAATGTTTCTATCCCACGTAGACCTGGTCGACCGAATCCTAGAATATGAAAGAATTGAAGAGATATACCTGACTTATACTAGATGATCTAAGTTTACCTATAACTCTTCTGCCTCTTAGCCCGTGCAGAGCGCCCATGCGGTTTCTTGGGCTCGGTCTGTCTTGGATCCTCGACGAGAAGACGCCTATCGTATTGTAGGTAGATTTTCTTCAACTCCTCATTTCCGCTCCATTCTAGGATAGCCCTAGCAATAGCTGTACGTATAGCTGAAGCCTGACCTATTATGCCACCGCCCTTAGCCTCAGCAAAAATGTCTATCGTCTTAACCAGGTCGCCTGCAAGGACAATTGGTTCCATGATCTTTAGCCTTACAACTTCAGGTTCGAGAACCTCGAGAGGAGTTCCGTTGATAAAAATCCTTCCCTTGCCATCTCTCACTATAACTCTAGCCCTAGCTGTTTTACGTCGAGCGGAAGCTAGAACAACTCTCACTCGGCACCACCCATAAGCACTTTATTAGAGAGCCTAGCGTATAGTTCCCCAAGTGTTATAGATGGAACAAGGGGGTTTTTAAATAAGGCCTCTTCCACTTTAACCATCTTTGCCTCCTTGAACTCCTCGGGGACTCCTACATAAACCTTTAGTCTTTTGAGGGCTTCACGCCCCTTCGGTTTATCGTGAGGAAGCATGCCCCGCACCATTCGTTTGAAGAGCCTATCTGGCGTCCTATGATACTTTGGGCCCCGCTTCTCGGGGTTGTAGTAGGTCTTCCATTCCAGCCATCTTTTCAAGTATGTCGCAGTTATAGATTCAGGCTTGCCTGTTATGATGATCTTATCCGCGTTTACAACAACGATATTTTTGCCCTCGAGAAGTTTTTTAGCGATAACACTGGCAAGCCTTCCAGCAATGTGATTGGAACCATCTATTACTATTATGTTATCCATACGTATCCCCCCTAGACTCAGGTGATAATCTTAATATTCTTACCCTCTGGCCTTCGCTCTAAGAGCTCTTCTATAGAAATAGCTTCGCCAACACTTTTTATCTTTTGATAGGCTTGCTCAGAGAACCTCCATGCTGCAACGGTAACTTTTTTCTCTAATACTCCACTACCCAAGACCTTCCCTGGAACTACGATGATATCTCCGTCATCTGCATTCCTGTTTATCCTACTTAGATTCACCTCTACGCGTTTACGGCGAGGGTTTGATAGATATGCTGCAACGTCCCTCCATATCGACGCCTCGTTTTGTCTACTTTGTTTCTTTAAGAAGTGTATTAGCCTCCTGAGATGAATGTTTGTAGACATTGTACGACGCATATTTAGACCCCTCTCTCTATGTCTTTACGGGTTAAAAACTTTGCCCGCCACCAGAGGGCGCTTCTGGAGGGGCAGGGGCTAGGAAGGCGTTTAAGGCGTCAGATATCTTGTCGTGGAGCGCGCTTAGCCTTTCGTCTAACACTTCAAGCGCGACTTCAAGGAGTTTACGTGGTGGCAGGCCCCCCAGCGTCTCTATGGTTAGTATAATTTTAGATGGATCTCCCTCGACGCGCACTATATCGGGATATTTTTCAACACATTCGCGGCAGAGGGAACAAGCATTCTCATTTATGACAACTATACGCCCCTGAGTATACCCGAAGACCCTTCTAGGACAGATATTTATCAAATTGTTAGCCTTCTCCTCGGGCACCTCAGGGTTTAAGACCTTAACAATAGGCTTGTACTTGTACCCCACAGCCGTGACAGGCTGCCATTTAGCATGATTCTTGCCGACACCCATCCTTGCAATGGCGGTTAAAGCTATTTTTTGTCCCTTGTTGAGTTTCACTATCGGAATATACTTGGAGACTGGTTCAACTATTACCTCATTTCTCTCTTTCTCGAAGATTATCCCTTCGATTCCCTCAAACCTAAGATGTCCGCTAAAAACGGTTTTTGGTCTTTCCAGTGCCTCTTCATTAAGAGAGAAAACTACTTGACAATCATTTCCATGATTCTGGTAGCAATCTCTTAGAGCATCGTACAAATCCTCGCTCATTTTAAAGGGGATTAAACCTAGCCTATGAGCTATGTACTCGTCCCAAAACCCACTCGTGTTCTCGGTAAAAATAACCTCATCTATAGCAAGCGTCGGAACCTCGGATATTAAAGCTCGTCTGATACTATTAGCAAAAGCAGGCGTGACGTTCTCAAGGGAAACAACAAGTAATTTATCCTTCCCTTCCAAAACGTGGAGAGTGGGTTTTGACGACATAAAATTACCTCGTTGGTTTTTGTTTACGCCCGCGTAGAATCTCTTTGAGAGAAACCCCATTTACCTTTATAACCTTCCATCTGACTCCCGGTAGGTCACCATAAGCCCTGCCTTCCGGTCCACCTATTCCCTCAATTACTACCTCGTCATGTTCGTTAATAAATAGGAGGGCGCCGTCTCCGGGCAAAAACGCTGTGACTACTTTCCCGTTCTTTATGAGTTGAACCCTTACACATTTGCGTACAGCGCTGTTAGGTTGACGGCTTTCAATGCCAACCTTCTCGATGACTATTCCTCGGGCCATTGGCGCACCTTCAAGAGGGTCGACCTTCTTCTTAAGCTGTAACATTCTACGCTTGTACTCCAGATCGCTCCAGCGGAGCTTCTTCCTTTTAAGCTCTAGCTTGCGTGCTGCAAACATGCCCATTGGAGACTTACTGCCAGGCATAAACTTCAGCTTGTTCTCACTTTTCAAGGTTTAAAAAGTTTTATGTCTAAAGCTACGCCAACTTGAGTTATGGTTGATTACGCGGCTCCGCTAAGCCAGGATTAAACTCGACCACCCGAAGGTCGCTTATTCCAAAGTATCTTGAGAGTAATAGCTTCGCTCTATAAGCATTCCTACCTTGCCTTCCTATCGCTATTCCCAATTGACCCGGGGCAGCACGAGCTACTACTATTTTTCGGCCACCCTCCTCCTTAACCTCAACCTGAACTATTTTTGCAGGGTAAAGAGTGCTCTTTGCAAGCTCCTCGATAGTTTCTCCATCCTCGACTACCTCCACATCACGTTTAAAGACATCTCTCAGCATTCGAATCTTCGACCCGTTTTTTCCTACAGCGAGACCCGCAAGACCCTTATCGACGACGAAAATTAAGCGGTTGTATTGAGTGTCTACAACACAATCCTTGGGCGGAACCTTGGTTATGTTTTCAAATAGACCCATCATTTGAAGCTCTTCATTGCCGAGTCGGCGTCCACTCGAAGCCAGGCTCATGTAACTCCCTGTGTTAACATTAAGATGTTACTCTCGCCCGGATCAAGTATGGCAATAGCTGATACCAAATAGGGCTTGTTGCATGCAGCTCCTAGTTCTCTGCTACTCCCGTTGAAGACGTATACTGGTATTTGCGATAGAGAAGCGTAATACTTTATCTCCTCACTTATGTGACTGGGCGCGTTCCGGGCGAGAATAACGAGTTTTGCCTGAGCGTTGATTATCGCCTTAATTGTCCTCCTATATCCTAGGAAAGCTTTTCCTGTCTTTAACACCGTCTGTAATTCTCTAATTAGATCACTACTACTCATTTACCCTCACCTTCACCAACACTGCGCTGATACTTCATTTTAAGCTTTACAGCGCCTGTTCCTACAGGGATAGGTTTACTCTCTATTATAACGTTTTCTATAACCCCTTTGAGTTCATCAATCTCGCCTCGCATGGCAGCCTCAATCAAATTCTTAACCGTAACCTCGAAGCTTGCACGGGCAAGTATACTTCCTTTCTCGCCGGCAACTCCATGCCTACCCACCTGCCTAACTTTCCCTGTATAGGTCATTGCGTCAGCAACCATGAGGATGTGCCTGTAATCTACGTCTAATCCGTGTTCGTCGAGAACCTTCTTTATCTCTTTTATAATTGCAGCCCTTGCGGCCTCTATTCCTAAAACTTCGTATATTTCTATGATGTTATTGGTTACAGTCCTTCGAGGATCGACTCCCTCTATATTCAAAACAGCCTGGAGGTTACTACCCTCGGTTAGAATAACATATTCCTTTAGATTGCCGTTATCGTCCCTAATTGGTTTCACAATTGCATGTCTGATGCCTTTAATTCCTTTTACGCGCAAGTCGAGAATCCTGTCATACATTCTCCTAAACTTGATAAGATCCTCGAGCTCCGTGTAGAATATTATCGTGGAGTTATCTTCCGACACCTCTATTTTTCCTTTCTTACCCTTAACCCGGTTTAAGGCCTTAACTATATCATCAACAGTAACGCCGCGGTTCTCCATCATTTCAGGGTCCAACTCGAGGATGATGCTTTTTTCATAAAAGTCCATTACAATACTCTTGCTCAAGGTCTCGACTGTTGTTAGTTCTATCTCCCTGGCTATTCTGAGTGCCTCCTGCTCGTTCGTAGCTATTTCTGGTTCCAGGTAAATCTCCATCATAGGTGTTGAAGGCTCTCTTCTAAGATCCACTATCTCGATCAGTCTTGGTAGACCCAGAGTTACGTTTAACTCGCGTACACCAGCAAAGTGGAAAGTTCTGAGCGTCATCTGGGTTGCAGGCTCGCCAAGAGACTGAGCTGCAACCATTCCGACTGCTTCTCCTGGAGCTACAAGGCTTGACAGATATCTGCGTACGGCCTCCTCCAATACTTGAAGAGCTTCACCTCGAGTAAGCTTGTACTCGAGTATCTTTTCGTATAATTCCCTCCTTAGTGAAAGCGGCAACATGTCGTGGTATTTCTCAATCTCGCTCCATAACTCTTCTGGACTTATGGGTTCTCTCATCATGCTTCACCTCTCAAAGCGATAATCTTCTTAACCAATTTTTCGACATCAACGGGTTTACCGTGATCACTTCTCGCGGGATCAACACCGTCTTCACCGTAGCGGAATTGTATTATCATCCCTTCACTGTTGCGAACCGTCCCGTCATATGCCACGTAAAAGTCTTGAATGGCGCTTTGTAAACGCCTATACATGTAACCGCTCTGAGCAGTGCGTACAGCAGTGTCTACAAGTCCCTCTCTTCCGGATATAGCATGGAAGAAGAACTCCACGGGAGATAGGCCTCGACGGAAGCTGCTGTAAACAAATCCTTTCGAGGCAGGGGAAAGCTCTCCTTTATCGAAATGTGACAGTGTTCGCTCGGTGAAGCCACGCTCGATCCTCTTCCCTCTAACAGACTGTTGTCCCACGGTGGCAGCCATTTGCGTCAGGTTCAGCATGCTACCTCTAGCCCCCGTCCTGGCCATTATGACCGCGTGATTCATTAGACCGAGATACGCTCCAGCTATTTCTCCCGCCCGGCTACGTGCCTCCGCTAGAACGTTCATTATTAGATCTTCCAACGTTTCTTTCCTCGTTTTTCCTGGCATTGGCTGTAGCTCGCCCCGCTTATATTGCTCTATAAGCTCCATGACCCTTTGTTCCGCTTCACGTAAAACCTTCTCAATGTCCCTCTGCGCCTCATCCGGGATCTCGATACTGTCAACACCCATCGTGAAGCCATGCATATCGAGGTAAATGATAAACATCTTGTATAACCCGTCCATGATTTCCTTAGCCTTCCCGACGCCATACTCCCTTATTATCTCATGGAGTACGGTGCCGTGTTTTTCTGCACCTATAGCCTGCTTATCGAAGACGCCCAGTAAGAGTTTTCCGTTCTTTATGAGGATATAGCCGTCATTTTCACAAAACTCCTGGTCACATTTCCCGGAAGATGGCGCTACGGCAGCCCTGCCCACGTAGTCCATGTCTGGGGGCAAGAAAACGCTGACTAGCTGTTTCCCAGTCCAGTAGGGGCCTGGTTTTAGAATGGCAGGTTCGGGTAGTGATCCTTTGTAATTTGCATTATACAGCAGAGTTGTGGCTTTATGCTTGTCAAAAAGTGAATCCTTTCTGGTTAACAGGTACGCACCCGTTATATAATCGTGGATTGCTCCAATGATGGGTGCCCCATACCTGGGAGTCATTATATGCTCCTGGACCAGCATCAATGTTCTTGCCTCGGCCCGTGCTTCCTCGTTTTGAGGCACATGGAGGTTCATCTCGTCTCCGTCAAAGTCAGCATTATAGGGTATCGTGACTAGGAGGTTCAGCCTGAATGACTTGTAAGGCAATACTTTGACTATGTGAGCCATTATAGACATACGATGAAGTGAAGGTTGCCTATTGAAGAGAACTACATCCCCATCCTGGAGATGTCTCTCAACTATAAACCCGGGCTTCAAGGTTTGAGCGACTTCTTCACGATGCTTTACGTATCTAAGATCTATGCGCGAGCCATCAGGCCTTATGATATAATTTGCGCCAGGCCATTTTTCAGGCCCGTTAATTACGAGCCTTCGTAGTTTCTCTATGTTCCAACTGGTCACTTTTTCTGGTACTGTTAATACTTTAGCTACGTCCTCGGGTACGCCCACCTCATTTATACTCAGGTTGGGGTCCGGGGACACAACCGTTCGTGCCGAGAAATCCACTCTTTTTCCAGCTAAGCTACCTCTAAATCTACCCTCTTTACCCTTTAGACGTTGCGCAAGTGTCCTTAAGGGTCTGCCTGATCTATGCTTCGCTGCAGGAACCCCTGGGAGCTCATTATTGAAATATGTGGCTACATGATATTGAAGCAATCCCCATAGGTCCTCTATTATTAGCGGCGGCGATCCAGCCTCTATACTCTCTTTTAGTCTCTGATTCACTCGTACAATATCCACTAACTTATGGGTGAGGTCATCCTCGCTCCTGTCACCTGACTCCAGCGTGATAGACGGCCTCACGCTTGGAGGCACAACGGGAAGCACTCTTAGAACCATCCATTCAGGCCGGGCCTCTTTAGGATCCAACCCTAGAAGTTCAAGGTCTTGGTCTGGGATTCTCTCGAGTCTTTCGCGGATCTCTAGAGGTGTAAGTTTTATAAGCCCGCCTTCTCGCTCCTCATAAAAAGTATAAGGTTTCTCAAGCTTAATCTTGTATTGAGGACTACCGCAATGGGGGCATTTTTGAACCTTTGAAGCTTCCTTAATAATCGCTTGTGCATATTTGTATTTAAGCGGAGGCCAGTGTTTCGCCACCGCGTTTATTCTTTTCTTCCATGTCTCGATCCTATCCTGCGGTAGCTTTACTCTTCCACAGTATCTACAAGTAGCCTTAAGGAGGTTAGCGATATATGGTGAGAACTCGGGGTGAATAACAGGTCTGGCCAGTTCGATGTATCCGAAGTGGCCTGGGCAGTTTACAGCTCTATTACCGCATGTCTGACACGTAGTGCCTGGTTCGATCGATCCAAGCCTACGATCCATTAAGCCTCCAGGTATCGGTAGTCCCTCCTCGTCATAAAGCTCGGAGGTCTCAACACGCATTACCGAGATTTTCCTGATAAGGTCAGGTGATAGAATTCCGAACTTAACACCAGCAACAATTTTATGCGAATTACTCATGTGAACCACCTCATATCGAAATCTTGTCTTTTAACAGTAGCTTGACAGATATTCCTAGGCCAGTAAGTTCCTGTAAAAGCAATTTGAAGGCGTAGGAGACTTCGACTGGATGAAGCTTTCCCTTCTCTTCGCCACATACAGGGCATACGGGAATATTTTTCTTGGCATCAAACCATCCGGTGTAGCCGCAGTTCTCGCAAACCCAGATTGTGGTTTTATCGGAGCTTTCTAGGAGCCTCTCGCGCAGTAGGAGAGCTGCACCGTGCCCTACGAGACAATCTTTCTCCATCTCACCAAACCTTAGTCCTCCTTCTCTAGCTCTTCCCTCTGTTGGCTGCCTGGTGAGTATCTGCACTCTGCCACGCGCCCTAGCGTGCATCTTGTCCGCAACAAGGTGGTGTAGCTTTTCGTAAAAGACAACTCCTATAAATATCTCGGCTTCAAGCTTTTCGCCTGTTATCCCATTATAAAGAACCTCTCTGCCATCGCTCCTAAATCCATAGCTTCTAAGCAATTCCCTAATGTCGTCTACGCTAGGAGCCTCGAAAGCCGTAGCATCTATGCGTTTTCCTGAGAGAGCTGCGACCTTGCCTGTTATAGCCTCGAGGAGTTGTCCAACAGTCATTCTGGAAGGTATCGCGTGAGGGTTGATGATTAGGTCAGGTGTTATTCCCTCTTCCGTGAATGGCATGTCTTCCTGAGGGACTAGAAGCCCGACAACGCCTTTCTGACCATGTCTCGACGCAAACTTGTCCCCAACCTCTGTGGGTCTCAGATCCCTGACTCTAACCTTTACGAGCTTTACACCTTCTGGGCTCTCCACAAGTACTACTTTGTCCACTATGCCGCGCTCGCCGTGCCTGAGAATTATCGAAGTATCCTTTCTCCTAGAAATCGTTCTAGGTTCGTAGGTCCCAGTATAGAACCTGGGGGGACTGGTACGCCCTATTACTACTTGTCCTCCTTTTAATTCGCTCTCTACGTGTGCTATTCCATCGACCTCGTCGAGTGCTTCATAAGCTTCTATTGGTTTAAGATCCAGGAGCTCCTCCTCAGGCCTCGGCTTTTCGAATTTGTCTTCCATGCCGCCTGGATACCTGCGCTCCTCGGCCTCGTAGGTTCGTAAGAAGACTGATCTCGTCATTCCCCGCTCAATGGAGGCTTTATTGATTATGACCGCGTCCTGTATGTTATAACCGCCGCCTGTCAATACAGCCACAACCATGTTTGTTCCATAGGGCAGAGAGTCTATAGGGAGAAGGTCAAAAATCCTAGTCTTAACTAATGGCTTCTGTGGATAATACATAATATGCATTCGGGGATCCATTCTAAGCTTGAAGTTGAGAGTCGGTATTCCTAGTGACTGCTTAGCCATAGCTGCTTGGTAAGAGTTTCGGGGAGATTGATTGTACTCGATGAAGGGTATGGTCATCGCTATTACGCCTAGGATAGCAGAAGGAACTATTTCGAGGTGTGTGTGCTTCGGAGTCAGTTTTTCTGGGGAGTCAGCTATAAGCGCGTTTTCCTCTTCCTCAGCATCCAAGTACTCTATAATACCGTTCTGAATTAAGTCGCTCCATGTCCATGCCCCCTCGCGTATCATCTTGATATGCGATGGCTTTAGCTTCGGTTGGGCATTCTCGACAATTATCAAGGGTCTTCGCAATCTCCCAGCATCACAATTCACGTAAACTTCCTCGATGCGTCCTTGTTTGTATATCGCTACGTTAACCTCATGGCTAATCCTACCCTGTCTCCGCAAACTTCTTATGGTTGAGACTAGAACGTCACCGTCCTCTACAAATCCTATAAGCCTACCGTTGAGATAAACCCGGGCTCCCGACACGTTTAAACCAACACTCCTCTCTAGGGGTATAACGTTGAGGCGAGTTACGAGTAACTCATAGATTTCCCTCTCATTATACCCGTTGGAAAGGGTTGCGAGCAAAGCCAGGTTCTTAACTAGGCCACAGTTCTGTCCTTCAGGGCTTTCAACTGGGCAAAGCCTCCCCCATTGTGTAGCGTGTAATTCTCGCGCTTCAAAGTGAGGCTGAGTTCTTGAGAGAGGAGAAACAACCCTTCTAAGATGAGATAGTGTAGAGAGGTAGTTTGTCCTATCGAGTATCTGGCTTACTCCTGTTCTTCCACCCACCCAGTTTCCAGTGGCAAGAGCATGACGCAGTTTATCGGTTATAATGTCAGGTCTAACTATACTGATTATGTTGATATCCCGTCCTTTTGTCATGTGACGCTCCAGCGTGTATGTCATCTCTCGAACTAGCTGCTTAAAGGCTACCCTGAATACCTGCCCTATAAGCTCCCCGGCATGTCTTAATCTCTTGTTCGCAAGGTGATCCTTGTCATCGGGTCCGCGAAGCCCTATCTTTAGCTCTAGTAGCCGGGCTACCATCTGTCCTACGAAATAAGCTTTTGCCAATCTTGCAGACTTTGTTCGACCAACGTGAGGTAGAAAGTTTTCGTCTAAAATCTGTTCAGCTCTCTCGATTCTAACGTTCCGTGGTTGTCCTGTGGCTACTCTTGAACCAATATAGTCTAGCGCGTCCTCTACTGTTGATGCAATCTTTGATTGTTCAAGAAGGATTGGAAAGAACTCTTGCTGTATTTCAGGATTATTGCTAATCGCATAGACAATGTCTCTATCCTTCTGGAGCCCTAATGCTCTTAGAACAACAACAACGGGAATTCTCTGAGGTACATGTGGAAAACTTATGTAAATCATTCCGTCCTTCATTCTCTCCACGGTAATGGGTACCTTGTATCCCGCCGCCACCGAGAAAACCTTCGCTGTGTGAGTTACAGACGTCCCTGTACCGCCGTAGTCGACCAGAACCCTGTTTACCGATAGATCCTCCTGCATTACTACTACTCTTTCAGAGCCGTTAACTATGAAATAGCCGCCAGGGTCGTAGGGATCCTCTCCTAGTTTTATTAGATCCTCTTCTGAGCTTATGCGGGATAGAATACACTTGTTGCTTCTAACCATTATAGGCAGCATTCCTATGAAGACTCTCTCGGTTTTTCTTTCTTCACCGTCCACATATAGTGTCATGTTTAGGTAGACGGGAGCAGCATAAGTGATATTTCGCAGACGTGCTATCATCGGGGTTAGAGTGATCTCAGAGCCGTCAGCCTCCTTGAATATTGGTTCCCCCACCTCTATCCTACCAAACTTTATCTCAACACCATGAGCCTCCAGTTTTATACCACCAATCTCATCCACGATTTCCTGTAATCCTTTTTCTAGGAGTATGTTGAAAGAGTCCAGGTGTTGTCTCACAAGACCTAATTCCTTGACATATGCTTTGACAACCTCCCAGCGATCCTCTCTAGTTAATACCTTGCTCTCCATAGACATCACCCTGGCACTACAAGACGAAATGCCACCGACTCTCCAGCGGTTGGGCTTTGCCTTATAAACATAATAACGTCGCCGGGCTTAGCGCCCAAGGCCTTTGCCACAGGATCCGTTGAGAAAATCCAGGGCAACTCTGTCTTTTTTAAACCCATTATTTTGAGTATACGCTTCGCTTCGTCACGTGAAAGTAAAACAGACTTCGGTACAAGCTCATGCTCAAGAACATTAAGTTTACGAGGCATAATCAACCTCACTTTTAGACTAGTTGATAGCGTTAAGAGTCCTGTTTTTAAACATTTCGTTAGGACTGCCCTTGAGACTCTTACCCTGAAAAGAGGCTGTTCTTAAATTAGAGAACTTACCAACAGTGAAACCAGAAGCTTAAATACATGTCTCTTTGAAGCTATTCCGGATCGGGGATGAACGCTGAGGGAGACAGGAATCCCAGAGCAGTTTCATTAGATGAGCTCACTGAGCTATGTGTAAGACGTGGCTTCTTTTATCCTACAGGGAAGATATATGGAGGGCTAAGCGGCTTTTACGATTATGGACCGTTAGGAGTAGACCTAATGAGAAATATCCTAAACGATTGGTGGTGGTTTTTTGTCGAAAAAAGAGAAGACATCTATGGCATATATGGCAGCATAATAACTCATCCAAGGACGTGGGAGGCTAGCGGTCACGTTGAGAGCTTCATAGACTACATCGTTACTTGTAAGAGGTGTGGAGCCGAGTACCGAGCCGATCATTTGTTAGAGGATCTGGGAATTAAGGTAGTTGATTATTCAATTGAGAGCCTAAAGAAATTGATTCATGAGAACAATATCAGATGCCCCTTATGCGGAGGCGAACTCACAGATCCTCGAACTTTCAACCTGATGTTTGCAACAGCACTCGGTCCGAAAAAGGACCCCCCTTTCACGGTTTATCTAAGGCCAGAGACAGCCCAGCTTATCTTCGTTAATTTCAAGAATATAGTTTTCACAATGGGGGCTACGCTTCCATTCGGAATAGCGCAATATGGAAAGGCTTTCAGGAACGAGATCTCTCCGAGAAACTTTCTTTTCAGGCTACGAGAATTCATTCAGATGGAGATTGAATACTTTGTAAATCCAAGGAAACTCGATGAATGCCCATATTTTGACTCGATACGACATCTCAAGATTAACCTCTTAACCGCTGAGGATCAAGAGAAAGGTACAGATTCAGCTAAAAAGATCACGATAGGTGATGCAGTCCAGAACGGTCTTATAGGCTCTAAGTGGCACGCGTATTGGATAGCAGAGTCCCTCAAATGGCTTTGGCGTATAGGCCTTTCACCTGACAACCTGCGTGTACGAGAACACGTGAAAACAGAGCTCGCACACTATGCAGTCCAGACATTTGACATTGAGTATTACTTCCCCTTCATGGGCTGGAAGGAGATTGAGGGTATTTCAAATAGAGGGGACTACGACCTGAGAAGGCACCAGGAATTTAGTGGGGAATCTCTCCACATAGTCGACGGAGATGAAAAAGTTATTCCTTATGTGATAGAGCCGTCTTTCGGCTTGGAAAGAGTAATTCTAGCCCTGTTGACCGAAGCCTATGTTAAGGAGGAAAAACGAGTATATTTAAAAATAAAACCTTCAATAGCACCGTTCAAGGCTGCTATATTTCCTCTTGTCAAGCGAGACAATATTGATGTCCTGGCAAGAGAGATCTATGAGGAACTTCGCGAACACATCAGAGTTTATTATGACGAGGATGGAAGCATTGGGAAACGTTATGCAAAAGCTGATGAGGTCGGAGTCCCCTACTGCATCACAGTTGACGGTCAGAGCCTGGAAGATGGTACAGTCACAGTCAGATACAGAGACACCAGACAACAAGAAAGGGTGCATAGGGAGAAACTACTCGAATTTTTATCTCTGAAAACGCGACCTTAAGAGAAAAATTAATATCCTATATCATATTGCTACAAATACGGGCAGGGCCGGTAGCTCAGCTAGGAAGAGCGACGGTTTGCCTAGTCCTCCTAGGCAGGTTGAGGCTTTTAACCCGTAGGACCCGGGTTCAAATCCCGGCCGGCCCGTAATCTTACAGTTTAAAACGCTATCTCTCGGAAAAGCCAGTACATCAATCATTTACTTGAAAGAACGATCACCCTCTAGGAAAGCTAATGGTTTTATATTTTTGTCAGAGGTGTAAAAATGATGATGAGTGACTTGCCGTCTGAATAGGAATGAGGAACGGCACACGAAGGCTGAAAAAACTTTTAACCTGGACTTTTGTGAATTATTTTTGTCAGGGGCCCGTAGTCTAGCGGTAGGATGTCGCCCTTGCGCAGCGAGTCGCGCGGCGAGCACAAGGAATTCGTATATGGGGTTCGCCGGAGATCGGCGGAGGTCCCGGGTTCAAATCCCGGCGGGCCCACCAGGCTATAATCTTGGGGGTTCTAGTGTGTCTTCCCCGCTTCTTATTCCTCGAGGATGCTTTCAAGAGTGTCTCTGTGCTCTTCTAGCTCTCTGAGCATCGCGTCCATGCTGTTGAGTGTCTTCCTGTATTCTGGGGGGATGTCCGCGTAAATCCTTAGAGAGGCTATGCGTGTGCGTCGAAGGTTTACCTCCTCGACCGCCTCGCTTAGGGCGTGGTACGCCCTCCCCGCGTGGTCAACCTGCCAGGCCTGCATAGCCCTGGACTCCCCCGGGTTAATGTTGAGGGCACCGGCGAGGGGGAAACGCCCGGCTGTAAGCGTCCAACGCCTCCCCGTGCCCCCGGTGCGGCCTCGAGGCCAACGCGGACATCAACGCATGCTTAAACATCGCCAGGAAGGCAGGATACACCCCGCCAACACCGACCAGAATCGAGACCTACACCCCCACACACCAAGGAGTCACACCACTAAACGAGAAGGAAAAAAGTACCAGGCCAGAAACAATAACCCCTAAGAGGGGTAACCGGGAGCCACCCCCCAGTGGCGCAGGGCGGCTGGATGGTGTTAAATATCTAATATACTTCAGGATTGTATCCGAGACGTCGATGAAAACAAGTGCGAAAACAATAAATTTACCCCTAAATGCCTTGAGACTTGGTAAGCCCCGGTAGCTCAGACTGGTGGAGCGTCGGCCTTGTAAGGCCCTAGAGAGGGGGGTTCGAGGGAGCCGAAGGTCCCGGGTTCAAATCCCGGCCGGGGCTTCTTGGATTCTGTTCTCATGTTAACCACATGACGTATTTTAACCATATCACATGAGAAATTTTGATTTCACATTCCACTGCAAAAAACATAATTAGAGCTCGGATAATGGGATTACACATGTCTGAAATATCTGTTAGGTTTAAAGCAAAGGTCTCTAATATCTCTCTTTTTGACGCTCCCTTTGGAGAGAGAATGGTGAAATTGGAACTAACAGAGGAAAGAGAAATGCCCGAGCCCATGTTTGTGAGATCTCCGGATAGCGAGATAAGTCGTGAAATAGCCCCAATAATATCGCAAATCATGAGAATGTTTCCCGGAGCTTCGCCCGGAGTTATGCGTGTTCCAAGAGTTACATTGGTATTAACCGAAGATGAATGGGAAAAGTTCGTTACGAAGCCTAGCATTGGAGACTTCTTTGAGATTACGATCTCAAATGAAAAAATAGAATTGAAGCGAGAGGGTTAGGGTGGACTAAGCTTTAAGAACTTTAATGGTATGTCCTGGACTCTTCCCTCTGGTGTCCAACGTACTATGACTATTGGTAAAACGCCCATCTCAAGCTCTCTCTCGGCTATTTTTATAGCGTCTATATTCTCAGACTCCTCAACTGGGATCAAGACGGGCGCCCCAAAGGAGATCTGAAGGGCTCTTATACCAAGAATCCGGGCTTTCTCAAACCTTGTCAGCCAGGGTGGACCAATCTTGACTTGAAATTTAGACGATGAGGTATTACCTTTTGAAATATTACCCTCGAACATAAACGAGTTAGACAAGAAAAACAATATTTAAATCTTTTTAAAGTCTAATCTTTGTTTAATCGGTTTCGAATTCTCCGGAAGGTGTTTTCTCCTTCTCCTTCTCTTTCCCTTTCGGAGGCTGAGCTGCGATGATATCGTCAATTCTCATTATCATTATTGCTGCCTCTGTAGCCGACTTTAAGACTTGTTTCTTGACAATTGCTGGCTCAAGTATTCCAGCCTTGTAAGCATCCTCAACCTTGCCTGTGTAAGCATTAATACCAGCCCATTTTTCGCCCCTTGCGTGTAGACGCTTGAGCTCTGTTAACACGTCTATGGGCTCAGCTCCCGCGTTCTGCGCAAGTATTGCGACTATGTTCTCGAGAGCTTCGGCATACTTTTCAACCGCTAATTTCTCCTTGCTTGGCAGAGTGTTAGCAAATTCCCTTAATTTCATAGCCAACTCTATCTCAACTGCGCCTCCACCCGCTACTATCTTCGGATCCTCTATGACATTTCGGACAACACTGAGAGCATCATGAATCGCTCGCTCAGCCTCGTCGACAATATGTTCAGCACCGCCTCGGACGAGTATTGTCACGCTCTTGGGGTTGGGGCAGCCTTCAACGAAGACCATCTTCTCGTCCGCGACCTTCCTCTCCTCCACGAGCCTTGCATTGCCGAGAGCCTCTGGAGAAATATCCTCAACCCTTGTAAGTATCTTAGCACCAGTAGCACGGGCAAGCTTCTCCATATCACTCTTCTTAACACGCCTCACAGCAAGAATACCAGCCCTGGCAAGATAATACTGAGCAACATCATCAATACCCTTCTGACAGAAAACAACATTAGCACCACTCTCCTTAATCTTCTCTACTTTCCTGCGTAGTATTTCGGCCTCCTGGTCGAGGAACATTTTCAGCTGCTCAGGCGTGGTTACGTTAATTTTTGCGGTCCACTCAGGCTTCTCGATCTCTAGTGGAGCGTCTAGAAGCGCTATTTTCGCGTTCTCAACCCTCTTAGGCATGGCTGGATGTACAACCTCCTTGTCTAGAACAATACCCTTCACAAGCGTAGTCTCTGTTATACTTTCACCCTTCTTCTTCTCAACCTTTATGTCATCCAGACTGAGCTTGTATCCACCGTCCCTTTTTTCTGCTACTTGGAGGGCTGCTTCAACTACTATCTTTGATAGAAACTCTTTATACTCGGCTACAACTTTGCTTGAAAGAGCTGTTTGCGAAATCTTCTCGAGGATATTTCTGTCCAACGGGTCTACTTTTACCGCCATCTCGTCAATTTTCTTCGTCGCTTCTACGAGAGCCTTCTCGAAGCCCTCGGTGATAATAGTTGGGTGGATGTCTTGATCTATCAATTCTTCAGCCGCTGTGAGTAGTTGTCCGGCAAGTACAACAACGCTAGTTGTGCCGTCACCAACCTCGTCGTCTTGAGCCTTTGCCACCTCGACAAGCATCTTGGCCGCGGGATGCTGAACCTCCATTTCCTTAAGAATTGTAGCTCCATCACCGGTAATTGTGGCGTTTCCAAAGGAGCCTACCAGTAGCTTGTCCATTCCGCGTGGACCTAGAGAGCTTGCTAGGGCTTCAGCTATAACCCTGGCAGCATAAATGTTGGCTTTTCTAGCATCACGCCCGGTCGTTCGCTGAGTACCTTCTTTCAATATCAAAACAGGAATCTGGCCTGAAGGCTGAGCCATGGAATTCACCCTTAGCATTTCCAGAAAAACATCACTTCTATAAAAACTTTTCTTTATTTTTCCATCCCTCAAGAAAGAATTATATATCTCCGTCAAATGCGTGAAGATGCGTGGATGAGGTTAAACAAAAAAGAAACAAAATTATCGAACACGCGATGTTAATTTCTACTCTTCTAGTAGCCGTCGCTCTTATTTTTTCCCTCGGGTACCTGTTACACACGCAAGTCCCCCTAGCCGTGGTATCGAGCTGGTCAATGGAGCCCACCCTTCACGTTGGAGACATAGTGGTTGTTTATGGCGCCAGCCAGTACTCTATAGGAGATATTGTGGTTTACGAGTCTCCTTCTGGTCTAATTGTTCACAGGATTGTCGGCGTTAACGGTGATAAATTCATTACTAAAGGAGATGCGAACCCTTACCCCGACAGCATCCATCCTGATAAGTTTACGATAAAGGGCAGAGTAATTTTCGTGATTCCGTATATAGGTAACCTTAAATTAATCTTCGAAAGATTAATTTCACATTAAATCTTCAACATACTTTATTCCTTACTCCTCCTATGGGTAAGTATTTATATATCTCTTCAAGATATTTATAAACCCGTAAGGGGTGGTCAACATACCTGAACCAACCTATGAGATTCAAAACGTTGTTGCCTCTGTAACCCTCAACCAACGTTTAGATCTAGAGCGTATAGCTGAACGAATACCTCACGCCGAGTATAGTCCGGAACATCCCAGGTCTCCGGACCTGGGATCCGAGAGTTTCCGGGTCTAGTGCTTAGACTAAACAGACCGAAAACAGCAACGCTAATATTCTCCAGCGGGAAAATGGTATGTACAGGAGCAAAGTCAGAGACGGAGGTCAAGAAGGCTGTTGGAAGCATTATCAAACTCTTAAAGCAGCACGGAATAGACATTAGAAATGAGCCCATAGTTGAGATACAGAACATAGTGGCGAGCGCTAACCTCAAGGCGGCTGTTGACCTTGAACGGGCTGCCTTCCTACTAGAAAACGCTATGTATGAGCCTGAACAATTTCCTGGACTAATCTATCGTATGAACGAGCCGAAGGTCGTCTTACTGATCTTCAGCAGTGGCAAAGTTGTGTGCACAGGGGCTAAAAAAGAAGAAGAGGTAAAAAACGCCGTAAACAAAATCTATGCTATACTCAAAGAGCAAGGAGTTTTAATAGAAGACTAGACAAAAAATAAAAGCTGAAATTGTTTTCTCTCCTCGTTCGAGAGGTGTCTACCACGTCTAGAAAAGATTTCATCATTAGAGAGGTTAGACACGAAGAGTTAGGTGAAGTCATAAGGATAAATAAGGAAGTATTGCCTGAAAACTATCCTGTATTTTACTTCGAAATGCATTACAGAAATTTCGGGAAAGCCTTCTTAGTCGCGGAGCTAGATGGGCGCATAGTGGGCTATATTATGTGCAGAGTAGAGTATGACACGCTCTACACTAACCCTAACAAAATAGGGAAACGAGGACACATAATTTCTATTGCTGTACTCCCCTTTGCTCAAGGACGTGGTATAGGAACTGAGCTTATGATCAGAGCCTTGGAGAACATGAAGAAATACTATGGTGCAGAGGAATACTATCTAGAGGTTAGAGTTAGTAATGAAATAGCTATAAGACTTTACAAAAAACTGGGCTTTAACGTTGTAAAGGTCTTGCCAGGGTACTATCTTGATGGCGAAGACGCATACTTGATGGCTCGTCCTGCTTAGACTCTTGTCACTTGGTCTGTAATTGAATTGTACACCGCAATTTGAGTCCAGTTATACCCATTCGGTGTTTGCACTACTGTCCAAATAGCGTAGTCTCCCGCTGATCTGTCTCCGTTTTGGTCTAGTGCTGTGTTTCCTGTTACTCCGTAGTAGTGTTGTGCTATTGTTGGTAGTGCTTTTGCTATTGTTTCGCCGTTGTATTGTCCTGTCGTCATTACTGCTAGGGCTATTAGCCAGGCAGCATCATAAGCATTCATAGCATATGAGTGTGGATACTCATTCATCTTCTTCAAGAATGCTTCGACAAACCTGCTTTGCTGAGGGTTCCCAGCCGGCTGGAAGATTGTACATGGAAGTCCTCCCAATGCGACCAGTTGTGCACCTACCTGATCTGTGAGCTTGGTAGAGAGCGCTACTCCATCTGTTCCGAACCATTTGAGGTGGGCTAGCGTGGGGTTTTGTGCTGCAGCCTGTATCACCCTTATCCCGTCGTCCTCGAAGCTCACGAGCACAACTGCCGTGTCAGGGCCTAGGGCCGCGGCCTGCTGCGCGAGCCTCGCAGCCTCCCCTGAGAGGTCCTGGGCGTTGGGGTCGTAGGGTATGCCTGCAACCCTCCCGCCGAGCTCCTGGAACCTAGCAGTGAAGGAGTCGTAAAGCCCCTTGCCCCAGGCGTCGTTCCTGTATATGACGACCGCAGACCTGAAGCCACTACTCCACACAAGCCTGGCCAGGGCCCTACCCTGATAGTTATCATTGGGAACCACCCTGAAGATATAGTCACCCGGAATAGCTAGAGATGCAGCGGTGGATCCCACACTGATCACGACTATCTTGTTGGCGTCTGCGAACTGTTTAACGCTGCTCACCTCGCTACTCGCCTCAAGACCTATAATAGCCTGGACGCCTTGAGCAGCTAGAACCTGTATCTTGGCCCTAGCCTGCTCAGGGCTAGTAGCAGTATCCTCGACTAAAAGCTTGAAACGGAAAGGAGACCCAACACTCTCAGCAAAAGCATTAATGTCCTGAACAGCGAGCTCGAGGGCTACTTGGTCTCTCTTACCATAAGACTCTAAGTCGCCGGTAAGCTCTAGGAGCGCGCCTATGGGAACCGTTATTGTCTGCTGAGTGTTTTGGGTAGATCTATTCCATAGTAGAGAGCTCATTAATGCTCCTAGGATTAAGCCTATTAGGAGAGCGCCAACTGCTAGGATGAACACGTTTGTCCTTGCTATGGATTTTAAACTAGAGGTTTTTTCCATGATCACAGGGAGGGCTAACTAGAATAGTGTTTTTAAAGATGGTGATCCTATTGAATCTCTAAGCGAAGACTTATCAGTACATGTATATTTGTCTTTCATAGTTATCTTTATATTTTAGCAGATTCTGAGGCGTTGACAAAAAGTTTTAAAGCGATCGTCTATTCGATAGCCAAGGGGTAAGTTATGCCTATAAGAGATCCCGAGAAACTACAGTTAGCCTTGGACTACCACTTTAAAGTTAAGATTTGTAGGAGGTGTAATGCGAGGAACCCATGGGACGCGGAGAGGTGCAGGCGTTGCCATAGCCGTGATTTGAGACCTAAGCGATACAAGAAGTAATATCTAACTTTATACGCTTTCTATTTATCTGTGGTTTGTTTTTTAGTATTGTGGGTATTCCATGGGACGTGTTGACAAGGGAGTGAAATGTTCCGTTGAGGGTTGTGACAACGATGCAGTGAGATCAATATCGCTTGAAAACTATAAACGGAGTGGGGTCAATCTTAAGCTTAAAGAGGGGACGAAACGGGTATACCTATGCCGTGAGCATTATAAAGAGTATAAGAAAAACTATAGGAGAAACGTTTGGAGAGTAGAGAGGTTTACGCGGTGAGTCTTATTGCTTTACTTGTTCTCAGTAAGGTACTCGGGGAGCGATGGCCGAGCAGTCCTCTACTTTTATGACGACGAAGAACATAAAATAGTAAAGATTCCGGACTACAGCGGACACAAGCCTTACCTTCTAACTGACCTTACACCCGACGAGATCATTGAGAAATTCCCTGAAGTTATAAAGCATCCGGGGTTCAACAAGCTTGATATTGTCGAGAAATACGATGCACTTAACGATCGTTGGATTAGGATGACCAAAGTGGAAGCCAACGATCCACTATCTATAGGTGGTTCTGGGAAAAGTATTCGTGAACTCTTAAAGGATCACTCATGGGAAGCTAAAATAAAATATCATCACTGCTACATATACGATAGACAAATCATTCCAGGAATGCCCTATAAGTATGAGGACGGGGAACCCAAAATAGTGGAGACTAGTGTCCCTGAAGGCATACGTAAACTTGTAGAAGGCCTTGTAGAGGATAAAATCCAAGCTGCAGAAATGATAGAGTGGGCGAAACTCCTAAGCGCCCCTATTCCCAAGATTAAAAGAGTTGCGATAGACATAGAAGTGGAGTCTGAGGCTCTTAGAGTACCCAGTCCGAAGCTCGCAGAGGACAAGGTAATAGCCGTTTCGTATTACTCATCCGATGGCAGAAAAGGAGTATACCTTTTAGAGAGAGAGGAAAAACATGGGAACACACAAATCTCGCTGGGAGACGCTAGGATAACTTTCTTTAAGGATGAAAAAGAGCTTCTACTTGCAACTTTCAAGTTGATCGAAGAGTATCCTCTCTTAGTCACCTTTAACGGTGATAGTTTTGACCTACCTTACCTCTACAATAGAGCCTTAAAGCTAGGATTCAAGAAAGAAGAGATACCAATCTCATGGAAAGAAAGAGACGAGTACCCCGAACTACGAAACTCTATTCACATTGACCTCTACAAGTTCTTCACAAATAAGTCCATGCGTGTCTATGCTTTTGGAAACAAATACAGGGAAGGAAACACTTTGGACGAAATAGCTTCAGCCCTCCTCGGAAAAGGCAAGGTAAGACACGAGGAGTTGATTTCAGAGATGACCTATCAGCGTCTAGCAGAGTACAGCTTTCGTGATGCCGAGCTCACCTACGAGTTAACAGCTTTCAACGACGACCTTGTTATCAAACTCATCATACTTATGATGAGAATATCTAAACTACCAATGGAAGACCTAACACGTCACAACATCTCGGCATGGATCCGAAATATGTTCTACTACGAGCATAGGCAGAGGGGCTGGCTCATACCCAACCCTGAGGATATCAAGAGAATTAAAGGTGATACTTCAACCCGCGCAATAATTAAGGGGAAGAAATATCTTGGAGCAATAGTTATCGACCCCTTACCCGGAATGTACTTCAACGTGCTTGTAGTTGACTTCGCTAGCCTATATCCGAGCGTAATCAAAACTGGCAACCTGAGCTACGAAACAGTTCGATGCCCCCACGAGGAATGTAAAAGGAACATAGTCCCAGGAACACCCCACTGGGTTTGCACACGTCGAAGAGGAATGATGGCTTCCATTATCGGGATCCTAAGGGATCTCCGCGTATACGTTTACAAGAAGGCGGCAAAAGAGGTAAAGTCTGAAGACGAGAAGCAACACTACGATGTGATCCAGTCTGCACTCAAAGTTTTTCTAAACGCAAGTTACGGTGTCTTCGGTTCCGAAGCATTCCCACTATACTGTCCCCCGGTAGCGGAAAGCACAACAGCCCTTGGAAGATACGCTATCTTGAAGACCATGAGGAAGGCTGTAGATCTAGGCATTCCTGTTCTTTACGGAGACACTGACAGCCTCTTCCTCTGGAATCCAAGCCGCGATAAATTAGAAAAACTGCTACAGTCAGTTCTCGATGATTTAAAAATAGACCTCAGTGTTGACAAAGAGTACAAGTGGGTTGTTTTCAGTGAAAGGAAAAAGAACTACCTCGGAGCGTTAAAGGATGGAAAAATAGACGTAAAGGGTCTTGTCGGAAAGAAAAGAAACACCCCCGAATTCATAAAGAAGCTGTTCACAGATGTTGTAACAACACTTTCAAAAGCGGACACCATTACCTCGTTTGAAGAAGCTATCGAACAAGTAAAGGATGATATCAGAGAATCAATTATGCGCTTGAAAAATAATCAGATTTCATTGGATCAACTGGCATTTAACGTGGTATTAACGAAGGACCTACAAGAATATGTCGAAACAACCCCTCAACACAAGAAGGCTGCACAACAGTTATTGCGAGAATACAAGAAGCTCTATGGCAGTACTCCAGTAAACATTATGAAGGGTAGTGTCGTTAGCTATGTGAAGACAAGGGATAGGGAAGGTGTAAAGCATGTACAACTTGCACGAATAGATGAAATAGACACTGAGAAGTATCTAGACATAATGAAGACCACATTGGAACAGGTTCTCGATGCTCTTGGAATAAGTTTTGACGAGCTCCTTGGAATACAATCCATTGATGATTTTCTGCAAATTAAGTCAAAGAAATAACCCGGAACCTAACTCAAAGCTTCCTCTATCTTACGCCTCGCAGCCTCGAAGTCGGGTTTTGTCCCGACGATAGGTACTTTCGTGAGGACGTGTTTTATCTTTCCGTTGTCGTATACCACGAATACTTGCGGAATGTCAGCCCCTCCGAACTCGTCCTTCTCGCCATACTTTGTTAGAAAAACGTAGTCCTCTTGCTTTTCCTCAAACTCTAAACCTTTGCTTTTAGCCACCTCCTGGCTTATGCTTTTTAGCTCCTTGTTAAAGTCGGCCCACGATGCCCCGACGAAAATTATCTTTACGGGCTTAGGCATCCGAATCCCCAGGCATGAGACAATTTCATCCCCTTTATTTATTTTTATATGTGCCTCGAATATGTATCCTCAGAGAAACACATGTTGAATCAAGTTTCATCAAATCCTATTCCTCTTTTAAGACATCACTTATCGATTTGTATTCTCTGCCCTTCTTATAGACGATTTTCGTCTCAAGACGAATTGGAAGCCCAATCTCATAAAAAATCCAATATACAGCCTCTGCATTTAGCTTTTCCCGTAGCCTGCCTGAATAAAATAATTTACCAAGCTTTTCTCCTATCTTCTTGGCAGTATCACTATATTGCTCGACAGCCTTCTCAAACATGATCCTGCCATCATCAGTTAAGTATTTGAGAAAAATACTGTAGTAGTCTGGTTCAGCCTTTTTAAGTTCTTTTTCGAGCATTTTTCTTTGCATTTCAAGCAGCATTCTCTTCTTTATTATTTCAAGGTCGCTTCCCTCACCCATTACACAACACCGTGTTTGAAAAAATACACAATGCTAATTTAACCCTTTGCCTCAATTTATTCATGACCCGGGTGACTATTGGTCGCCGCTCGAGGCGCCTTCGCGCCAGCAATGAAAAGCGGCAACCCACACCCGGGACACTGCTTCTTATTTTCCAGTCATTGTCGTTGTAAGTCTCTAAAATAAGATCAGAAGCGGCCTAGCGCCGACTGCTGCCCTGCGTCACTGGGGGTGGCTCCAGGGTTACCCTTCTAGGGATTAGTGTATTGCTCTTGGTGTATTTTTCTCTTTTTCTCGTTGAGTGGTATGACTCCGCTATGTGTCGACACGAAGGCTTTGACCTCGTTTGGTGTGGGCGGGCTGTATCGTGTCTTGTGAGTGATGTTCAAGCATGCGTTGATGTCCGCGTTTACTTCGAGGACCCCCAAGTCCTGCACACACATCGCCCCTCTCAGGGCCTACGCCGACATTCTGCCAGACCCAAGGAAAATACTCGACGACATAGATGCAATGCTCAGGGAGCTAGAAGAACATCAAAGCAGGATCGAAGGACTCTCAGAGGAATGGGAAGCTGAGAAGACATACTAGACCCCCCAAGATTATAAAGAGTGGGCCGGCCGGGATTTGAACCCGGGACCCCCCGGTCTCTGGAAGAGGCGCCAGAGGGGCGCGCTCGTTTATCAGCTTCACCGCGCTATAGGAAGCGCTCGGATGCTCTACCTGGCTGAGCCACCGGCCCTCCGCGCGGCATTAGAACAAAGATTAGGATAAATATATTGCTTACGCATCTCTATCCCCTTAAAGCCTTTTCATACTGTTAAAAGGTGTAATGCTAAGTGCGGGGCCGCGTTATAATCGATCGCGGAGCGAAAAAAACATAAAGCCCTTTCCTATTGTGATTTGC